>NZ_CP088014.1:7395276-7998085 GCF_021044685.1 Bradyrhizobium daqingense | reverse complement strand
GAAGTTGGTCGTACCATCCAGGGGATCGACGATCCAGGTGTGGCTCTTGTCGGTGCCTTCGCGGGTACCGCCTTCCTCACCGATGAAGCCGTAGCCGGGCCGGGCCTTGGCGAGGTCCTGGTAGAGGATCTCCTCGGCGCGTTTGTCGGCGAGCGAGACGAAATTCGCCGGTCCCTTCAGCGAGACCTGGAGATGCTCGATCTCGCCGAGATCGCGCTTGAGGCTGCGGCCGGCGCGGCGCGCGGCCTTGACCATGACGTTGATAGTGGCGGAGTACAGCATGGGCTTTCGGTCTGATCGGGGGAATGGCGCGACATCGCGGCTGGCTGGGGGATGGGGTGCCCTGCGAGGCCGCTTCCGTCAAGTCATTGGGTCACTTCATTTTGTGCCAAGCCATTTCCTCGCTGCGGCCTCCGCTTTGGCGCGGTCCTCGGCCGGCAGATCGGACAATTGCTTGTCGAGTTCCGGGTCGCCCTTGCCCGCGGTCTTGGCCACCAGGTGCCATTTGAAACCCTCGACCTTGTCCACGGTCGTGCCGACGCCGTTGATCAGCACCCAGGCCAGCCGGTTCTGCGCGATCGCGCTGCCCTGGCGGGAGGCCTTGCGCAGCAACGCGACCGCCGCCGGCTGGTTCTTCGGCGTGCCGGTGCCGTTGAACATGGCGATGGCATATTCGACCTCGGCATCGACATTGTCGGCCAAGGAGGCCGCCTGGAGCAGCCGCACAGACCGTTCGGCATCCTTTGGCACGCCGGTGCCTTCCTTGTAGAAGGTCGCGAGCGCATATTGCGCCTCGGGCAGGCCGGCATCGGCGGCCTGGCGCAACAGCTCGGCGGAGCGCTTGACGTCCTGCGGCAGGGTTTGGCCGTCGAGATAGAGCAGCGCGAGGTTATAGGCCGCCTTGGGCTCGCCGAGCTTGGCGGCGGAGGCCATCAGCTTCACCGCCTCGCCCTTGTCGACCGGGCCGCCGCGGCCGGACATGCGCAGCATCGCGAGCGCGAACATCGCCTCGCGGTCGCCGGCATCCGCAGCGCGTTTGTACCATTCGGCCGCCTTGGCGTAATCGCGGCGGATGCCCATGGCATTGGAATAGAGCTCGCCGAGCATGGTCATCGCCTTGGGATCACCCGCTTGCGCGCGCGGCGTGGCCAACTCGAACGCTGTCTTGTACTGGCCGCGCTGATAGGCGCCGTACACCAGATCGACATTGGGATTGTCGGCCGGCGGCGCAGGGATCACGGTCGCGGGCTTGGGCGAGGGCGACGGCTTGGGGGATGGGGAAGCCCTCGGCGCCGGCGCCGCCTCCTTCTTGGCAGGCGCGGGCGGCTTGGGCTTCTGCTTTTCGGCCGGAGGGCTCGGCGTCGTCGCCGGCGGCGTAATCTGGAGCTGCGCCGCCGCAGGCATCGTGAGCAGCAGCGTGGCCAAGATGGTGATGCGCGGGAGCTTCATGTCGGGCGCTAGCCGTGCTCCTGGCCCGCAGGATTTTGGCTTGCGGTCGCATAGGCCTTCTTGATCGCAGCATCGACCTCGATCAGCGCAGCCTTGGGCCCGCGCGGATCGGCCCAGATCAGCTCGCCGACCAGCACGAAATCGGCGCCGCTGGCGGCGAAGTCGTAGGCTTCTTCGAGCGAGGCGGCAAAGCCGACGCAGGGCGGCTCGAACAGCTCGGCCCACCAGTCCAGCCGCTCGGCGATCGCCTGCGAGGACGGGCGCTGGCCCATTTCGTCGGGCTCGCCGAACAGCAAATAATCGGCGCCCATCTCGCCCGCGCTCATGGAATCGTGGCGCGTGCTAAGTCCGCCGACGCCGGCGATACGGTCGGGCTTGAGCGAGGGGGCCGCCTCCTCCAGCGCGGCGAGCCCGGTGAGGTGGGCGCCGTCGGCGCCGCCGCGCGCCACCAGCTCGGCATGGCCGTCGACCAGGAGCGCGGCGCCGGCCTTCTGCACCGGCGGCGCCAGCGCCTTGATGCGCGAGATCATGGTGCGCTGGTCCGTCTCCTTCAGCCGCAGCAGCACGGCCGCGACATCGACAGAGGCGAGCAGGGCCGGCAGCTCGGCGACGAGCGCAGCGGGATCGTCGACAACAGGCGTCGCGAGATAAAGACGCGGCGCCGGGCGCGGCGGAGGCGGTTTGTTCGACAAGATCTAGGCTGCCTTCTTTTCCAGGCTGCTTTGCCATTCGCCCTTGGACGCCAGTCCGTTCATGCGCGCGCGATGGCTGAAGGCGGTTTGGCCAGCTGCGACGTTCTCGGCCTTGCCGGACCAGGCCTTCTGCGGCGCGGCCTGCAGCGCGCGGCCATAGGAGAAGGTCAGGCCCCAGGGCAATGGGCCGAGCTTGTGCATGGCGTTGAGGTGTGCGGTCGCCTCTTCGTCCGACTGCCCGCCGGAGAGGAAGGCGATGCCGGGCACCGCGGCGGGCACACAAGTCTTCAAGAGGCGCACGGTCTTCTCCGCGACCTCCTCGACGGACGCCTGCCTTGCGCATTTCTTGCCTGAGATCGCCATGTTCGGCTTCAGCACCATTCCCTCGAGCGCGACGCGCTGCACGCGCAGCTCCTGGAAGGTCTTGCTGAGCACGCGCTGGGTGACCTCATAGCAGCGATCGATGTCGTGGTCGCCGTCCATCAGCACTTCCGGCTCGACGATCGGCACGATCTGCGCGGCCTGGCACAACGCGGCGTAGCGCGCCAGCGCGTGGGCGTTGACGCTGATCGCCGTCATCGAGGGGATGCCGCTGCCGATGTCGATCACGGCGCGCCATTTGGCGAAGCGCGCGCCGCGCTCGTAATATTTCTTCAGCCGCTCGGCGAGCTTGTCGAGCCCGACCGTGACCAGCTCGCCCGGACACATCGGCAGGGCCTGCGTGCCCTCGTCGACCTTGATGCCGGGAATGGCGCCGCTCTGTTCGATCAGCTTGACGAGCGGCGTACCGTCCGCGACATTCTGCCAGATCGTTTCGTCATAGAGGATCACGCCGGAGATGTACTGGCTCATGGCCTCCTTCGAGCGGAACAGCATCTCGCGATAGTCGCGGCGGTTCGTTTCGGTCGATTCCACGCCGATCGCGTCGAAGCGCTTCTTGATGGTACCGGAGGATTCGTCGGCGGCAAGGATGCCCTTGCCCGGCACGACCATGGCGGCCGCGATCCTGTTGAGCTCAGTCAGATTCATCGAGAGGTCCTCCCAAAGCGATTCTGCCCTTGCCCGTGAAAATAGACCGTTCTCGGGCAATTGCCGAGTTAACGTTCGTCGCAGGGTGAAAGGGGCGGGAGGCATACTCCCCGCCAGCGGCAGCAATCACGTCCGTCGGAGCCATGGGGCCCGCCGTATCCACAGTGTCATGGCCGGGCTTGTCCCGGCCATCCACGCCTTGCTCCGGGTACCCAAGAACGTGGATGCCCGGGACAAGCCCGGGCATGACGACCTCTCGTGGATCGCTACCTATGACAGCCCTGCTGCAAGTGGAGCTCGGGCGGTGTCGGCTTTTATGCCACCTTTCGCGATCGCTTACGCGACGCGGGGGTCGAGCTCGCCCTTGGCGTAGCGCTTGGCCATCTCGGCGGTGGTCAGCACCTTCTTGATCTTGGAGGCCTGGCCTGCGGTGTTGAACTCCTGGAGGCGCTGCTTGCACAGCTTAGTCATCGCTTCCATCGCCGGCTTCAGATATTTGCGCGGATCGAACTCTTCCGGACTGTCCTTGAGCACCTTGCGGATCTGGCCGGTCATGGCCATGCGGTTGTCCGTGTCGATGTTGATCTTGCGCACGCCGTTCTTGATGCCGCGCTGGATCTCGGCGACGGGCACGCCCCAAGTCGGCTTCATCTTGCCGCCATAGGCGTTGATGATGTCCTGGAGGTCCTGCGGCACCGAGGAGGAACCGTGCATGACCAGATGCGTGTTCGGCAGCTTGCGGTGGATCTCCTCGATCACGTTCATGGCCAGGATGTCGCCGTCCGGCTTGCGCGTGAACTTGTAGGCGCCGTGCGAGGTGCCCATCGCGATCGCGAGTGCGTCGACCTTGGTCTCCTGCACGAACTTCACGGCTTCGTCCGGATTGGTCAGAAGCTGGTCGTGGCTGAGCTTGCCTTCGGCGCCGTGGCCGTCTTCCTTGTCGCCCATGCCGGTCTCGAGCGAGCCGAGCACCCCGAGCTCACCTTCCACCGAGATGCCGCCGAGATGGGCCATGTCGGTCACGGTCTTGGTGACGCCGACATTGTAGCCCCAGTCACCCGGGGTCTTGCCGTCGGCCTTGAGCGAGCCGTCCATCATCACCGAGGTGAAGCCGGCCTGGATCGCGGTCATGCAGGTCGCCGGCTCGTTGCCGTGGTCGAGATGCACGCAGACCGGAATGTGCGGATAGATCTCGGTCACCGCGTCCATCATGTGCTTGAGCATGACGTCGTTGGCGTAGGAGCGGGCGCCGCGCGAGGCCTGGATGATGACGGGCGCATCGACCTGGTTGGCCGCGTCCATGATCGCCAGCGCCTGCTCCATGTTGTTGATGTTGAAGGCCGGTACGCCGTAATCGTTCTCCGCCGCGTGGTCGAGCAATTGACGTAACGTGATCCGAGCCATCTGTCTTGTTCTCCCGTTTGGGCCTTGCAAGGCCGCTCAATGTTTGCCGACTGAAGCTTACTTGATGCGCAGTACCTCGACCCCGGGCAGGGGCTTGCCTTCCATCCATTCAAGGAACGCGCCACCGGCGGTCGAGACGTAGGTGAAACTGCCGGCGACGCCGGCCTGATTGAGCGCCGCGACGGTGTCGCCGCCGCCGGCGATCGAGATCAGCTTCTTCGCCTTGGTGCGCTCGGCAGCGTGCCTAGCGGCCGCGACCGTGCCGCGGTCGAACGGCTGCATCTCGAACGCGCCGAGCGGTCCGTTCCAGACCAGCGTGGCGGCATCGTCGATCGCGGCGTGAACGCGCGCGATCGATTGCGGACCGACGTCGAGGATCATGCCGTCGGCGGGGATCGCGTCGAGTCCGTAGGCGTGCGAGGGCGCATTGGCCGCGAAATGATAGGCGACGGTGGCGTCCACCGGCAGGATGATCGCGCAATTGGCGGCTTCCGCCTTTTCCATGATGCGCAGAGCGGTGGCGGCCAGATCCTTCTCGGCCAGCGACTTGCCGACGCCGACGCCCTGGGCGTGCAGGAAGGTGTTGGCCATGCCGCCGCCGATCACGAGCGCGTCGACCTTGGTGACCAGGTTTTCGAGCAGGTCGATCTTGGTCGAGACCTTGGCGCCGCCGATGATGGCGATGACCGGCTTGGTCGGCGAGCCCAGCGCCTTCTCCAGCGCATCGAGCTCGGCCTGCATGGTGCGGCCGGCATAGGCCGGCAGCTTGTGGCCGAGGCCTTCGGTCGAGGCATGCGCGCGGTGCGCGGCTGAGAATGCGTCATTGACCCAGATGTCGCCGAGCTTGGCGAGCTCCGCGACGAAGGCGGGATCGTTCTTTTCCTCTTCCTTGTGGAAGCGGGTGTTTTCCAGACACAGGATGTCGCCGTCCTTCAAGTCGGCAACGGCCTTTGCCGCGGGCTCGCCGATGCAATCCTCTGCGAAGCCGACGGGCTTCTTCACCACTTTCGACAGCGCCTCGGCGACGGGCTTGAGCGAGTCCTTGGCATCGCGTCCCTTCGGCCGGCCGAAATGCGCGAGCAGGATGACCTTGCCGCCTTTGCCGGCGAGCTCGGTGATGGTCGGCGCGACGCGCTCGAGCCGGGTGGCGTCGGTGACGCGCCCGTTCTCCATGGGCACGTTGAGATCGACGCGCAGCAGCACGCGCTTGCCCTTCACGTCGACGTCGTCGAGGGTGCGGAATTTGTTGGTCATGCTCGGCTCTCTTGTCCCGGGCGCTGCGCAGCGCGAAGCGGTGCGCTGCAGAACCGGGACCCACATCACAGCGAGTCCCGCGGCTAGATGGGTCCCGGCTCTGCGGAGCAGCGCTTAAGCGCTGCACCGCGTCCGGGACACGCGACCTCGGCTCAGATCTTCTTCGCGATCGCGACGGCGGTGTCCGCCATGCGGTTCGAGAAGCCCCACTCGTTGTCGTACCAGGACATCACGCGCACCAGCGTGCCGTTCTGCACCTTGGTCTGGTCCTCGTGGAAGGTCGAGGAGTGCGGGTCGTGATTGAAGTCGATCGAGACGTTCGGCGCGCTGGTGTAGCCGAGGATGCCCTTGAGCTGCTGCTCAGAAGCGCGCTTCATCGCCGCGTTGATCTCCTTGGCATCGGTGGCGCGCTTGGCGACGATCTTGAGGTCGACCACCGAGACGTTCGGGGTCGGCACGCGGATCGCGACGCCGTCGAGCTTGCCCTTCAGTTCGGGCAGCACGAGGCCGATGGCCTTGGCGGCACCGGTCGAAGTCGGGATCATCGACATCGCCGCCGCGCGGCCGCGATAGAGATCCTTGTGCATCGTGTCGAGCGTCGGCTGGTCGCCGGTATAGGCGTGGATCGTGGTCATGAAGCCGGTCTCGATGCCGACGAGATCGTTCAGCACCTTGGCGACCGGCGCGAGGCAGTTGGTGGTGCAGCTGCCGTTGGAGACGACCAGATGGTCCTTGGTCAGCGTCTCATGGTTGACGCCGTAGACGATGGTGGCGTCGGCGCCATCGGCGGGCGCGGAGACCAGCACGCGCTTGGCGCCGGCGGTCAGATGTGCGGAAGCCTTGTCCTTCGAGGTGAAGATGCCGGTGCATTCCAGTGCGATGTCGACGCCGAGATCCTTCCAGGGCAGCTTCGAGGGATCGCGCTCGGCGGTCACCTTGATCTTGCCGTTGCCGAGGCTGATGGAGTCGCCGTCGACGGTGACGGTGCCGGGGAAGCGGCCATGGACGCTGTCGAAACGAAGCAGATGCGCGTTGGTCTCGACCGGGCCGAGATCGTTGATACCGACGACCTCGATGTCCTTGCGACCTGACTCGGCGATCGCCCGCAGGATGTTGCGGCCGATGCGGCCAAAACCGTTGATTCCGACGCGGACTGCCATGTTTCGTCTCCTTCAATGACCGTTGTCATCCCGCACAACGCGCTTTGCGCGCCTGCGAGGGTTTTTTAGGGGCGGGCGCCCGGTTCGGCCGGGCGGTGCTTGATCATATGGGAGATTAGGTAGTCCTTTTTTGCGGCAAGCTCAACTCTCAGGAAACGCGCTTCAGCACAGCGTTAACCGCGGCCTCGGCGGTAATGCCGAAATGCTTGTAGAGCTCCTTGGCAGGACCGCTTTCGCCGAAGGAATGCATGCCGACGAATTCGCCATCCTGACCGATCACGGCATCCCAGCCCCAGCGCACGGCGGCCTCGATCGCAATCTTCACCGGCGCGTTGCCGATGATCGCGGCACGTTTTGCCTCTGGTTGCGCTAGCAACAGCTCCAGAGAGGGAACGGAGACAACGCGCGAGGGGACGCCGCGTTCCGCGAGTTGCTTCTGGGCGGCGACCGCGATCTCGACTTCGGAGCCGGAGGCAAACAGCGTCGCCTTGGCTTCGCCTTGGGCAGCGACCAGTTCATAGGCACCCACCGCGCAAGGATTGTCGGTCGGTGCGTTGGTGCGCAGCTGCGGCAGGTTCTGGCGCGTCAGCGCCAGCACGGTCGGACCATCGATGCGGTTGAGCGCGAGCTCCCAGCACTCGGCGACCTCGATGGCATCGCAGGGACGGAAGACGCGCATGTTGGGAATGGCGCGGAGCGCAGCGAGATGCTCGACCGGCTGATGGGTCGGACCGTCTTCCCCGAGGCCGATGGAATCGTGCGTCATCACATAGACGACGCCGGCGCCCATCAGCGCGGCGAGGCGCATCGCCGGACGCGCGTAGTCGGTGAACACCAGGAAGGTCGCGCCGTTCGGTGCGAAGCCGCCATGCAGGAAGATGCCGTTCATCGCCGCGGCCATGCCATGCTCGCGGATGCCGTAATGGATGAAGCGCCCCTTCGGCGTCTTGGCCGAGAACGCGGTCGCCGACTTCGCCTTGTTGTTGTTGGAGCCGGTGAGATCGGCCGAGCCGGCGAGGAATTCCATCGGCATCGCGCCGGCAATCACCTCGATGACGGCTTCCGAGGATTTGCGGGTCGCCGCAGTCATCGGCTTTTCCAGCAGCTCCTTCTTGTACGCGCGCACCGCCTTGGCCAGCGAAGCCGGCCGCTCGTGACGCAGGCGGCGCTCGAACTCGGCGCGCTTGCGGCTGCCGAGCTCGCCAAGGCGCGTTTCCCATTCCTGGCGTGCGGCTGCGCCACGGCTGCCGGCCGCGCGCCAGGCCTTCAGCACGTCATCCGGCACCGAAAACGGCTCGAGCGAAATGCCGAGATTTTCCTTGGCGGCTTTGAGCTCGTCGGCGCCGAGTGCTTCGCCATGCACCTTCGAGGTGCCGGCCTTGTGCGGCGCGCCGAAGCCGATCGTGGTGCGGCAGGCGATCAGGGTCGGCTTGTTCGACTTCTTCGCGCGCGTGATGGCGTCGGCGATAGCGGCCTGGTCGTGGCCATCGATCTTCTCGGCAGCCCAGCCCGCTGATTTGAAGCGCTTCACTTGGTCGACGGAATCGGAGATCGAGGTCGGGCCGTCGATCGAGATGCCGTTGTCGTCATAGAGCACGATCAGCTTGTTGAGCTTCCAGTGCCCGGCCATCGCGATCGCTTCCTGCGACACGCCTTCCATCAGGTCGCCGTCGGACGCCAGCACATAGGTGTGGTGATCGACGATCTTCTTGCCGAACTCGGCCGCCAGCATCTTCTCGGCGAGCGCCATGCCGACCGCGGTCGAGATGCCCTGGCCGAGCGGGCCGGTGGTGGTCTCGATGCCCTTGGTGCGGAAATTCTCGGGGTGGCCAGGGGTGAGTGAATCGACCTGGCGGAATTGCTTGATCTGGTCCAGCGTCATCTCGGAATTGCCGGTCAGATACAGCAGCGAATAGAGCAGCATCGAGCCGTGGCCGGCCGAGAGCACGAAGCGGTCGCGATCCGGCCAGCTAGGCGCGGCGGCATCGAATTTCAGGAATTGCGTGAACAGCACCGTGGCGATGTCGGCAGCGCCCATCGGCAGGCCGGGATGGCCCGATTTGGCCTTCTCGACGGCGTCCATCGCAAGGCCGCGGATCGCGTTGGCCATACGGGTGTGATCGACCTGCGTCATGTCTGAAATCCGTCTGAAATGAGGCGCTTGGAGGCGATGTACGCCCGCGCGGGAGGAGCCTGGCGGCCACTGAAGGTCGGGGCTGGGATAGCACCTCGGTTCCGGGAGTCCAAGGCAATCAAACGCCGGTTTGACCGTAAAAGTTGCCTCTGTGGAGAGCGGTTTTCCGCAGCGATCGCAGCCGGGCGGAATGGCGGATCAGCACGGCTTCATCCGATTGATCGGTGCATAGTTTCGCGGCGGCGTTGCGCTGGGCTAGCTTGCCACGTAAATTTCTGCTTCTAACCGCTTGCCGAACCGAGTCTTTTGCCGGACGGCAAGCTCCAGGGTAAAGGCCGCCAGACAGGCCACAGGTTCGCCGCTGACTGCATGAACGATCGCGTGTCCAACAGTTCCGCTATGACGGAGTCGTCCGCCGTCGAGATCGAGATTGCGACCCGCAGGCTCACGGCGGCGCTCGACGCGCTGGAAAGCGCGGTGGAGCGGCGGCGCGATGCCGATCGCGACGAGAACGAGCTTGCGGCACGCATCCAGGCGCTCGGCGCCGATCGCTCGCGGCTCGCCGACGAGCTCGACGGCGCGTTGGTGAAGGCACGCAAGCTCGAGCGCACCAATCGCGAGATCTCCGACCGGCTGGATTCCGCAATCGTCACGATACGCTCGGTGCTCGATACCGGAGAGGACGGATGAGCCACATCAACGTCACCATCAATGGCCGGCAATACCGCATGGCCTGCGAGGAGGGCCAGGAGGTGCGGCTGCTCAAGCTCGCCGAAACCCTGGAGACGCGCATCCAGTCGCTGCGCGGAAAGTTCGGCGAGATCGGCGATGCGCGCCTCACCGTTATGGCCGCGCTGACCGTGTGCGACGAACTGGTCGACACCAGCAACCGCGTCCGCACGCTGGAGCAGGAGCTGACCGAGCTCAGGGATTTCCGCAACGCCGCCGTCGAGCGCGCCCGAATGACGCAGACCGCCGTGGTCAACGCCCTGAACGCCGCCGCCGAACGCATCGAGAAGTCGACCCAGGTCCTGAACCGCACCGTCGGCAACGGGATTGCGATCGGGTAGCACTCGATGTGGCCGCGCCTTACCCTCCCCTGGAGGGGGAGGGTCGATCGCGCGAAGCGCGAGCGGGTTGGGGTGATCTCTCCACTCGGGCGGTGTTCAGCTTGGAGAGATCACCCCACCCCGCGCCGCATTTCGCTTCGCTCCATGCGTCACGACCCTCCCCCTCCAGGGGAGGGTAAGAAAGCGCGCCGCGAAAGCGAGGCCGCTCGCCGGGCTGGCGATTCGTCAGCATCGTTGTTACATTGACCCGGCGAAGCTGCGACGTGCGTCAGGAGCCATATATCCCCGGGGCCTTATCGATCCTTTAGGGAACTGTCCCTGGCCGGGCCCGTGGGCCCGGACATATGGTGCCCACCTACTTTCGTAGGGAACTCCGGGATCGAGTGCTTCAACGGCGTACGCGGCTTCGCACTGTTTCTTTCTTCTGGTTCGTGCCTGTCGAACTGCGGCAAATTGAGTAGGTGTCATTCCCCGCGAAAGCGGGGAATCCAGTACGCCGCGGCCTTTGTGTGATCACCACCGCCTTTGGAATACTGGATCACCCGCACCAGTGCGCAAGGGCGCACAAGGCGGATGACGACGTGGGGGACCACAGCGCATGCCCAACTCCAAAGCCGAACTCCGTGCCAAAGCCCTCGCCAAGCGCGACGCGCTGAGCGAGAAGAAGCGCATCACCGCCGCTGCAAAGCTCGCCAAGCGCGGGCTGCCGTTCACGCTGCTGCCCGGCAGCATCGTTTCCGGCTATTCGCCGATCCGCAGCGAGATCGACCCGATGCCGCTCTTGAAGAGGCTCGCGGAGGAGGGCGCCAAGCTCGCATTGCCTTGCGTCACCGCGCGCGGCCAGTCGCTGATCTTCCGCCTGTTTCATCCGAACGATCGGTTGATGCTCGGCCCGCTCGGCATTCCCGAGCCGTCGCCGGCGGCCGCCGAAGTCATCCCCGACATCATGCTGACGCCGCTCGCGGCCTTCGACCGGCTCGGCCATCGCATCGGCTATGGCGCCGGACATTACGATTTCACCTTCGCGCATTTGCGCAAAGCCAAGCACATCGTCGGCATCGGCCTTGCATTTGCAGCGCAGGAGATCGAGGCGGTTCCGGCACTATCCCACGACGTGGCGTTGGATTATGTGCTAACGGAATCGGACGTGTTCGATTTCCGGAGTTCTGAAGTTGCGCATTCTCTTCGTGGGTGACGTCGTCGGCCGTAGCGGGCGCGAGGCAATCACTGAATATCTGCCCGGCTTGGTCAAGGACTGGTCGCTCGATCTGGTCGTCGTCAACGGCGAGAATTCGGCGGGCGGCTTCGGCATCACGGAAGCGATCTACCAGGAGTTTCTCGAGGCCGGCGCCGACGCGGTGACGCTCGGCAATCACTCCTGGGACCAGCGCGAAGCCCTGGTGTTCATCGAGCGCGCCGACCGCCTGGTGCGTCCGGCGAACTATCCGCGCGGCACGCCCGGCCGCGGCGCCGCTCTGGTCGAGACCAAGAACGGCAAGCATGCCCTCGTCGTCAACGCGCTCGGTCGCGTCTTCATGACACCGTTCGACGATCCCTTCGCCGCGCTCGAGCGCGAGCTCGGCGCCTGTCCGCTCGGCGTCGCTGCGGACGCCATCGTCGTCGACTTCCATTGCGAGGCGAGCAGCGAGAAGCAGGGCATCGGCTTCTTCTGCGACGGCCGCGCCAGCCTCGTCGTCGGCACGCATACGCATGTGCCGACCGCAGATCACCAGATCCTCACAGGCGGCACCGCCTATATGACCGATGCCGGCATGACCGGCGATTACGATTCCATCATCGGCATGCAGAAGGAAGAGCCGCTGCGGAGGTTCACCTCGGGGATTCCGTCGGCGCGGTTCGAGCCGGCTGCCGGTACTGCGACGCTCAGCGGCGTTGCCGTTGAGACGGATGACGCGACGGGGCTCGCGCTGAAGATTGCCCCGGTGCGCATGGGCGGCCGGCTGGAGCCGGCGACGCCGAAGTTCTGGTTGAGCTAGCTAGCGCGGCAAATTCCGCTCCCCCTTCTCCCCTTGTGGGAGAAGGTGACGCGAAGCGCCGGATGAGGGGTGGTCACCGCGCATTCAATCGAGAGTGAGACGCGCGGAGAGAACCCTCACCCGGCTTCGCTTCGCGAAGCCACCCTCTCCCACAAGGGGCGAGGGTGCAGCGTCAGTCGGCGAGAGACCTACTCCGCCGTCTGTGCCCTTAGCTCCGCTACGTCCTTCGCCGTCAGCTTCGAGCCCTTCGCCCCGAACCGCGCCGTGACGTAGTTCGCCACCGCCGCGATCTCGTCGTCCGTGTAGGCCTTGCCGAACGCCGGCATCGACAGAGCGCCATCCGGGGTATGCCGCTTGGTGCCCGAGATCACGATCTGCGCGACGTTGGTGGCGGCGGGGTCGTTGACGGCCCAGGTGCCGGTCAGGGTCGCCATCGGCGAGACCGGGCTCTCGCCGCTCCAGCCGTGACAGCTGGCGCAGGCGCTGGCGAACACCTGCTTGCCGCGCGCATCTGCGGTGATGCCGTCGCGGTGCGAGGCCGGTGCGATGGGTGCCGTGGTGGCCGGCAAGTCGGGCGAAGGCTGCGGCGGCACGCTGCGCAAATAGGTGACGATGGCGCGGATGTCCTCGGGCGCGAGCTGGCTGAAGCTATGGTCGACCGCTTCACCCATCGGCCCCGAGGCCGAGCCGTGGCCGGGCGCGTGGCCGAGCGACAGATACGAGATCAGATCCTGGTCGCTCCAATTGCCGAGGCCGGTCGCCTTGTCCGAGGAGATGTTGAAGGCCCGCCAGCCCGCTGTGATCGCGCCGGCGAACTTCCTGCGATTGTCCAGCGCGAAGCCGAGATTGCGCGGCGTGTGGCACTCGCCGCAATGCGCCAGCGCCTCCGCAAGATACGCGCCTCTGTTCACTCCGGGCTCTTCGAGGTGTCAGGCGCAAACCGCGTGTCCGGATTGAACACGGCCGACCAGAACATCATCGCCCAGCGCTGGTTGAACGGGAACGACAGCGTATTGTCGGGCGCTTTCGCGCGCACGGCCGGCAGGCTGAACAGATAGGCCTTCACCGCCAGCACGTCCTCGTCGGTCATGAAGGTGTAGGAGGTGTACGGCATCGCCGGATAGAGCCGCGCGCCGTCGCGGCGCTTGCCATGCTGGACTGCGGCCAGGAAATCCTGGTCGCTGTAATTGCCGATGCCGGTGTCCTTGTCCGGCGTGATGTTGGTGGAATAGAGCGTGCCGAACGGCAGCTTGAAGGCGAGGCCGCCGGCATACTCCTTCTCGCCCGGCTTGCTGTGGCAGACCATGCAGTCGGCGGCCTTAGCGAGATATTCGCCGCGTTCGACGATGCCGGCCTTCTCCAGATTTGCCGGCACGCCGGTGGGCTTGCCGGCGCGGTAATCCGCCAGCGCCACCTTGGTGCCGCCAGCGAAGTCGAGTGGTCCGGGCCCGCGGATGATGAAGACGCCGAGCCCGACCGCAACGATCGCGATCACGATGATACTCGCGAGAACACGCATCTTGCCCCTCATGCCTTCTTCCCCACAGCCAGAGCCTTTCGATCGATCGGCAGGCGTCGCAGCGCCACGCCCGTTGCGGCATAAATTGCGTTGCGCAAGGCAGGAGGTCCGGCATTGACGCCGGCTTCGCCGATGCCGCCGGGCGCCTCGCCGCTTTTCACGACGATCACCTCGATCTTCGGCGTCTCGTTGATGCGCATCATCCGGTAGTCGTGGAAGTTCGACTGCTGCACGCGGCCCTTGTCGATGGTGATCTCGCCGTAGAGCGCAGCCGTAAGGCCGAAGATCAGCCCGCCCTCGATCTGCGCCTTCACAGTATCGGGGTTGACCGCGATCCCGGTGTCGACCACCGAGGTGATGCGGCGCAGCGCGATCTCGCCGATGTCGTCGATCTCGGCCTCAACCACGGTCGCGATGAAGCTTGCGAAGGACGGCTGCACGCAGACGCCGCGGCCGACGCGCGGCGGCAGCTTCTGGCCCCACCCGGATTTCTCCGCGACCTGGTCGAGCACCGCGAGCATGCGCGGATTTTTCGTCAGCATGGAGCGGCGGAAGTCGATCGGATCCTTGCCGGCCTTGCGCGCCAGCTCGTCCATCGCGCACTCGACCGCGAACACGTTGTTGTTCGGGCCGACGCCGCGCCAGAAGCCCGTCGGTATCGACAGCGGCTCGGCGCGGACATATTCGACGTGGAAATTGGCGAAGTCGTAGGGCGCATCGACGGCAGCGTCGATCGCGTCGATGTCGATGCCCTTCTGGAACGCCGGCGGCAGCCAGCGCGCCAGCACGGCGGAGCCGGCGACCTTGTACTTCCACCCCGCGACCTTGCCGTCGGCCAGCGACGCCGTGATCTGGTCGCGATAGACCGGGCGGTAGACGTCGTGCTGGATATCCTCCTCGCGCGTCCACACCACCTTGACAGGATAGTCGACCGTCTTGGCGATTTTTACCGCCGCGACCACCATGTCCGGCTCGAGCTTGCGGCCGAAGCCGCCGCCAAGCAGATGGTTGTTGACGATGACCTTGTCGATCGGCAGTCCCGCGGCTTTCGCCGCCTCCGACTGCACGCGCGTCATGATCTGCGTGCCGGTCCAGATCTCGCAAGCATCGGGCCTCACGTGCACGGTGGCGTTGATCGGCTCCATCGATGCGTGCGCCAGGAACGGCAGTTCATAAACCGCCTCGAACCTGTCGCCAGTCGCCAGCGCCTTCGCAATGTCGCCATCGGACTTCGCGACCGCGCCATCCTTCTGGCTGGCCTTGCGCAGGTCGTCCCAGATATCCTTGCTGGTGATCTTCCCGTTGGACCCCTCGTCCCACTCGATCTTGAGAGCTTCCAGGCCCTTCTTCGCCGCCCACATGTGGTCGCCGATCACGGCGACCATGTCCTCGAGCACCACGACCTTGCGTACGCCCGGCAGCTTCACCGCGGCCCTGTCGTCGACCTTGCCGACCTTGCCGCCGAACACGGGACAGGCCGCGACGGTGGCGAACTTCATGCCGGGCAGGATCGCATCGATGCCGTAGACGGCCTTGCCGTTGACCTTGTCCGGCGTGTCGAGCCGCTTCAGGGGCTGGCCGATGATGACGAAGTCCTTGGGATCTTTCAGCGCGACGTCCTTTGGCGGCGTCTGGCTCTGCGCTGCGAGCGCGACTGCGCCGTAAGCGAGCTTGCGGCCGCTGGCGGCATGCGCGACCTCGCCCTTCGACGCCGTGCAGCTTGCGGGCTCGACGCCCCATTCGCTTGCTGCCGCCTGCACCAGCATGGCGCGTGCGGTCGCGCCGGCCTGGCGCAGCGGCAGCCACCAGGCGCGGATCGAGTTGGAATTGCCGGTCACCTGCAGGCCAAAGGTCGGATTGCCGTAGAGTTTGTCGTTTGGCGGCGCATGCTCGACCTCGACCTTGCTCCAGTCGGCGTCCAACTCTTCGGCGAGCACGGCGGAGATCGAGGTATAGGTACCCTGGCCCATCTCGACCTGCGGCATGATCAGCACGGTGCGGCCGGTCTGGTCAATGCGGATGAAGGCGTTCGGCGCGAACTTGCCTTCGGTAGCGTCGCGCGGCTGCACGGGCTCGTTCGCGCGCAGCGGCAGATGAAAGGCGAGCACGAAGCCGGTGGCGAGGCCGCCGGTCAGAAGCGTGCGACGGGAGACGCTGTAATGTGCATTCATGGCGGGGCTCACGACTGACGGCCGTTGGCGGCCTGCTTGATGGCCTCTCGGATGCGCACATAGGTGCCGCAGCGGCAGATGTTGCCGGCCATCGCAGCATCGATGTCGGCATCGTCAGGGTGCGGCGTTGCCGCCAGCAGCGCTGCGGCGGACATGATCTGGCCGGACTGGCAATAGCCGCACTGGATCACTTCGGCTTCCAGCCAGGCCTTCTGTACCTTCGCGCCGGCCGGCGTGCTGCCGACATGCTCGATGGTGGTGACGGTGCGGTTCGCGACCGCGCTCACCGGCAGCACGCAGGAGCGCACCGCCTTGCCGTCGACATGCACCGTGCAGGCGCCGCATTGCGCGATGCCGCAGCCGAACTTGGTGCCGGTCATGCCGAGGATGTCGCGCAGCACCCACAGCAGCGGCATGTCGGGCGGCGCCTCGAATGATTTCGTTTCGCCGTTGATGGTGAGTATTGTCGCCATATGCATCCCCTCTGCTCGCTCGATCGCTTCAGCGATCTAGTTAGCGAATTCGCGCGCATCAATAATCATACCGATGCGAAACGATGAAGCGTCGATGATTCCGGCGATGCAAATTTGCGTGGACGATGCGTCATGTCATGATTTTCACGAATTTGTGCGGCGGTCGCTGCGGCAATTCTGGGCTATTTGATATGATAATCGTCATTTTTTGACGTTTTTGCATGCCGGGCGTCATCGACGTCCGCAGATGATCGTGCGAACGCGCAAAGGCGTGCGAAGACGAAAGGCGTGCGATTGTGAAAGTCTTGTGATCGGAGAGCTGCGCGACCGCGAGCCTCGCCTGCGGCCATCCTTCGAGACGCCCGCCGCTGGCGGGCCCTCAGGATGAGGTCGGAGCGCGCAGCAACAATCTCAACGGATACGCAGCCTCATCCTGAGAGCCTGACCGAAAAAGGTGAGCGGCTTTAGCGGGCTTGTGATTCCTTCGGATTTGCAAAGATTCGAGGGAGGACACCATGCCGTGGACCAAAGCCGCTCGTATCAAGTATCAGCGCAGTGGGCTGCGTTACGCAAGCGATCTGACCGATGCCGAGTGGGCGCTGATCGCCCGGAAGATGCCGCCGCGACAGCGATTGGGCCGGCCGCGGAAGGTCCATCTGCGCGATATTGTGCAGGCGATCTTCTATGTTCTGTCGAGCGGCTGCCAATGGCGCGCCTTGCCGAAGGGGTTCCCGCCTTACTCGACGGTGCAGGGCTATTTTTACGCCTGGCGCGACACGGGTAGATGGCAGGAGATCGTCGAAGGTTTGGTTCGGAAGGAGCGCCGGAGATCAGGGCGAAAGTCCACACCGACAGCTGCCGTCATCGATAGCCAGACCGCCTCGACGACGGAGGCCGGCGGGCCTCGCGGGTTCGACGCCGGCAAGCGCCTCCAGGGGCGCAAGCGCCATATCGTGACCGACACCAACGGCCTCTTGCTGGCGGCATATGTTCATCCCGCCAACATCCAGGACGTCCATGGCGCCGTTCCCCTGTTGGAGGACTTGCGAGGCCGCTTCCCAAGGCTCAAGCATGTCTTTGCCGACCGGATCTATCGCGGCAAACAGCTCGTCAACGCACTCTCAGACTGCGGACCGTGGACGATCGAGATCGTCGAGCGACCGCACGGGGTCAAAGGCTTCCAGCTCCTGCCCAGGCGCTGGGTCGTCGAACGTACCTTTGCATGGTTCGGCAGATGCCGGCGTCTCTCCAAAGACTTTGAAGGGTCTGCCGCCACCGAGCTTGCCTGGCTGCTCGTCGCCCATCTGAGGCTTCTAACTCGCCGCTTGGCCCAGCCTTGAAGCCGTCTACGCTTTTTGAGTCAGGCTCTGAGGAGACCGCGAGGCGGTCATCTCGAAGGGCGAGGTGCTTGCTCAGGCGGCCGCCAAGCAGTCGCCCGCGATAGCTCCATATTGCTGGAGAGCGCAGCAACGAGAATATGTTGTTTCGGAATATTAGCATTATGCCCGCGTTTTGCCCGACGGGTCAACAGTTGTCGCATCGCTCATGGGCGCGTATTAATGCGCCCGCCCAAGCCATTGATTCCATTCACGCCGGCTACTGTGCATGGGGTTGTTTTCACAGCTCTTGTTGGCGATGCCGGCGCGGCGCCGTAGCGGCCGTCAACTGTGCCGAAAACCCATCCGGAATGCGCCCCAGTGCCGGCCGCGGACCATGATCGGCGAGGACAGATCCTTCATCAGCACGAACTGCCCGCCGCCCATGTCGCGGCGATAGGTCTGCAGCAGGAACGGCTTGGTGTTCGCGGCGACCTTCTTCACCGCGCGATCGGTGAACAGGCGGCGGTTGCGGCAATTGGCGTTATTCCAGACCGAGTCCTTGCCCTGCGGCAGGCGGTAGTTCGGATTGTGGGTCGGCAGATAGCCGCCCTTGGCCCAGGCGACGCAGAACACGATGCGCGGATCGGATTTCTGAATCGGGTCCTGGATCGCAGGCAGCACGCGGTCGGTGAACTCGACGTAATTGGTGAGGTATTGTTTCGGATCGGTGCCGGGAATTTCGCGATACCTCTCGTCCATGAGCTGGTCGAGCGTGACCTCGCCGCGATCGATCGCGGCTTCGAACTCGGCCGAGATCCGCTTGGCGGTCTCGACGACGACGCGGATCAGTGGTGCGTCCGACGTCTCCACGCCGCTGTCGGCGATCAGCGCGATCAGGCCTTCGGACGTGTCGAGCAGCTTCGTCACGCGCTGATCGGCGCTCTTGAGATCGCGCGAGGACAGATCGACGCCCTTGGCGAGCTCGTTGAGCTCGCTGATGACGGTGTCGCAATGTCCGAGATTGGAGGTCGCCGCCCGCGCGACGCTGTCGATCTCCGCCTCCACGGAGGCAAAGCCCTGCTGGACCCGCGAGATGATGCCCGAGATCTGCTGGGCGCCTTCGCCGGCGGTCTTGGCGCGTTGCGAGGCGTCGCTGCTCTCGCCGATCAGGCCCTCGATCTGGCCGTCGAGATCGCGCACGGTGTCGGATATCTGATGCGTGGCCTGGCGGGTGGCTTCCGCGAGGTTCTTCACCTCGCTTGCGACCACGGCGAAGCCGCGGCCGGCATTGCCGGCACGGGCCGCTTCGATCGTCGCGTTCAGCGCCAGCAGATTGGTCTGCTTCGCGATCGCCTCGATCGAACCCGATACCTTCGCGACCTGCGCCAGCGCCGAGCCGACGGCGCTCAGGCGCGCCTCGATGCGCTCCACCGCGGCGACGAGCTCGGAGATGTGGCTGACCGCGGCGTCGACGGCGCTGCGCGACTGCGCGATCTCGCCGACCGCGGCGGACGTCGTCGTCTGCACCGCCTGCGATGCATTGGCGATGTCATGGTTGGCCGTGACCATGGTCTCGGCCGTCTTCTGGAGGTGGTGGAACCGCTCCGACTGGTTCGCGACGCGGTTTGCCACTTCCTGGACGTTGCCGGCGATATCGGCGAGTTCCACGCCGAGCCCGCCGATGCGATCGGCGAGCTGATCGATCAGCCGCTCGGCCAGCGTCCGGTTCGAGCCGGTGTCCATGACTGCAAGTTGTGCGACGGACATGTTTAGATGAATCCTCCAGTCAGAGCCGTTCGCCGGCTCACGGCGGCATTTCCATTCCGATTCGAGTTTAGAGGATGATTCGTCGCCGCCGTCTTGCCTGAGCGTGCACTACAGTTTGTAGGCGGTGCGGAATCCGCCCCAGTGCCGGCCCTGCACGCGGATCGGGACGTCGATCTCCCGCATCATTACGGTGTTTCCGTTGCCCATGTCGCGCGCATAGCTCTGGACCAGGTACGAGCGCAGGTTGCGCCCGGCCGCCAACCCCGCCGGATCGTTGAATATGCGCCGGTTGCGGCTGTTGGCAGTGTTCCAGGCGACGTCGCCCGGCCGCTGCGGATGCGAATAGATCTTGTTGTGCACCGGCAGGAAGCCGTTGCGGTCGACCATGGCGCAGAACGCCATGCGCGGGTCCTTCGCCAGGAAGGCCTCCTGGAAGGGCGGCAGCGCGCGATCGGCCCAGTCCAGATATTTCGTGCGATATTGCTGCGGGTTGGTCCCGGCGATTTCCGCGTAATCGGTATCGAAGAGGTCGTCGATCCTGACTTCGCCGCGCGCGACGGCCTGTTCGAATATCTTGGTCAGCGCGTTGCCCGCTTCCATGGCGCGGGTGACGAACTCGGTATTCTCTTCGTGGATGGCCCAGAGCCTGTCCTCGATCTTCTCGCGGAGCGCGGCGTCGGGGCTGACGAATTGCGCGCGGGCGCCGGCCTTGGTTTGCTCGACCACGCGCAGGCGGCAGGCGCCGACATGTTCGAGCGTGCCTTCGATCACGGCTTGGGATGCGAGCCGGCCGGCATCGGCGCCGCCGATCAGCACGCCGTCCATCGCGACTTCATAGACCGGCAGCACGCCGCGCGCGGTTTCGAGCTTGAGATGGCAGGGCAGGCGCTCGGTCTTGCGGCGGTCGTCATGCTCGCTCTGCCGCAGCAGCACGGCGCAGCGCGATTTCAGCTTCTGCGCGAAGGTGGTGACGGCCTTGCCGGCGCTGGCGACGTTCTCGCCGTGGCTCTCGGCTGCCTTGGTCGCGGCATCGATCTCGGCGGCGCTCTCGCCGACTGAGACGATGAACTCGGAGGCGCTGGCGGCGTTGCCGGACACTTCGCTGGTGGTGGCATTCTGCTCGGCAACCGCGCCGTTGACGGTCTCGAACACCGGCCGGATCGCCTCGATCGCCTGCGAGATGAGGTGCACGGCGTCCGCGGAGCCGGCGGCGTCGCGCTGCAGCGCGTCGATCTTCCTGGTGATCTCTTCCGTCGCGCCCTGCGTCTGTACCGCGAGGGCCTTGACCTCGGTGGCGACGACCGCAAAGCCCTTTCCGGCAGCCCCCGCACGTGCGGCCTCGATGGTCGAGTTGAGCGCGAGCAGCGTCGTCTGCCGCGCGATCTGTGCGATCAGATTGACGACATTGCCGATCGCGGCGGAGGATTCGCGCAACCGGTCGACATTGGCGCGGGCTTCCTGCGCGGCAGCGCTGGCCTCGTCGGCGAGCTTGCCGGCCTCGCGGACCTGCGCGCCGATCCCCAGCGCCGACTGGGTGAATTTGTCGGCGGCATGGGCGAAGGTGGACGCGGTCGATTGCGCGGCATTGGTGCGGCCGGTCAGGGCGTCGGTGCGGTCGCGAATGGCGGCCAGCGTGGCGGCGGTCGCCTCGGCGCCGCCGGCCACGGAATTGGCGGCGCGCTCGAGCTGGCGAATCATCGCGCCCAGTTCGAGTTCCAGCAATTCCAGGATTTCCCTGGCGGAATCGCCCTCGGTAGCCGCGGCGGGCTCGGAATTGGCCACAGGCTGCGCGGCCTGCGGGGCTGCCGCAGGCGCGGCCATATCAGGCAGACGCTTCCGAAATAGTCCGAACGCCATCACGCCTCTCTTGTCGGGGAACGAGCGGACGCTATTTTCGCAGGCTGGAATGAAATCAGGGTTAACGATGCCCGACCTCTAGGCACGGACCGTTCCGGCGGCTACCTCTACGGTGCTACCTAGAGACACCGAAGCCCTTTGATTCCGGTGGGTTGGCGGCCTATAAGGCCGCGCTTCCCAGCCCATCGGCGAACCAAAGACCATTCAAGAGACCACGCATGGCCGGACATTCCCAATTCAAGAACATCATGCACCGCAAGGGGCGGCAGGATGCGCAGAAGTCGAAGCTGTTCGGCAAGCTGGCGCGGGAAATCACCGTCGCGGCCAAGCTCGGCACCCCCGACCCCGCCATGAACCCGCGCCTGCGCGCCGCGGTGATCGCCGCGCGCCAGGAGAACATGCCGAAGGACAATATCGAACGCGCCATCAAGAAGGCGCTCGGCAGCGACGGCGAGAACTATGACGAGATCCGGTACGAGGGCTACGGCCCCGGCGGTGTCGCCGTCATCGTCGAGGCTCTGACCGACAACCGCAACCGCGCCGCCTCCGACATCCGCTCCTTCTTCACCAAGTCCGGCGGCAATCTCGGCGAAACCGGTTCGGTGTCGTTCATGTTCGACCGCACCGGAATCATCGAATACGACCGCAGCGTCGCCTCCGACGACGCGGTGCTGGATGCCGCGATCGAGGCCGGCGCCGACGACGTCGTGTCCGGCGAGGGCGGCCACGAGATCTACGCCTCGACCGAAGGCTATCGCGACGTCGCCAAGGCGCTGGAAGCCAAGTTCGGCGAGCCGCGCAAGGCCGCCTTGATCTGGAAACCGCAGAACACCGTCGCGGTCGACGACGAGACCGGTGAGAAGCTTTTGAAGCTGATGGATCTGCTCAACGAGCACGACGACGTCCAGCAAGTCTACGCCAATTTCGAGGTGTCGGACGCGCTGGTCGCGAAGATGGGCGGCTGAGGTCGCTCGTGTCCCGGACGCGCCGCAGCGTGAAACGCTGCTGCGCAGAGCCGGGACCCATGGTGCTTCACGCGCCGCGTTAGTATGGGCCCCGGTTCTGCGACGCATCACTTCGTGCTGCGTCGCGCCTGGGGCACGAAACCTCCTTATCCCCTGTTACTTCCGTTCTGTTTCTGTTTCCCTGGGTCCAGCCAGCCGCTATCACTGGCCCATGACTACGCTCCCGATTCGTGGCCCCGTCCGCATCATCGGCATCGACCCCGGCTTGCGCCGCACCGGCTGGGGCGTGATCGAGGCCGAGGGCAATCGCCTCATTTACGTCGCCTGCGGCTCGGTGGAGCCGCCGGATGATCTGCCGCTGGCGAGCCGGCTGCTCGCGATCCATGAAGGGCTCGCGTCCGTCCTCTCCAGCCACCAGCCGATGGAAGCCGCGGTCGAGCAGACGTTTGTGAACAAGGATGGCGTCGCGACGCTGAAGCTCGGCCAGGCCCGCGGCGTCGCCATGCTGGCGCCCGCAATGTTCGGCATCTCCGTCGCCGAATATGCGCCGAACCAGGTCAAGAAGACCGTGGTCGGCGCCGGTCACGCCGACAAGCAACAGATCGCGATGATGCTGAAAATATTGCTGCCCAAGGCCGAGCCGCCGTCGGCGGATGCCGCCGACGCGCTCGCCATCGCCATCACCCACGCCCATCACCGCCAGAGCACCGCGCTCAGGCTGAAGGTGGTGGGGATATGATCGCTCGCTATATGTCGCCGCCGACATGCCCGGCCTCGTGCCGGGCATCCACGTTCTTTTTTGCCGGATGTGAAAACGTGGATGGCCGGGACAAGCCCGGCCATGACGAGAGAGAAGTGTTCGCCGCGACTGAGGTCTTACGATGATCGGCAAGCTCAAGGGCCTGATCGATTCCTACGGCGAGGATTTCGTCATCCTCGACGTCGGCGGCGTCGGCTATCAGGTGCATTGCTCCTCGCGCACGTTGCAGCATCTGCCTTCGCCGGGCGAAGCCGCCGTGCTGTCGATCGAGACCTATGTCCGCGAGGATCAAATAAAACTGTTCGGCTTCCGCACCGACCAGGAGCGCGAGTGGTTTCGCCTGCTCCAGACCGTGCAGGGCGTCGGCGCCAAGGTCGCGCTCGCCGTGCTCGGTACGCTGTCGCCTTCCGATCTCGCCAACGCCATCGCGCTGCGCGACAAGGCCGCGGTGGCGCGGACGCCCGGCGTCGGCCCCAAGGTCGCCGAGCGCATCGTCACCGAATTGAAGGACAAGGCGCCGGCCTTCGCCAATGTCGATCCGGCCGTGGTGCATCTTGCCGGCGCCGTCGACGACCGGCGCGCGCCGCGGCCCGTGGCGGACGCGATCTCGGCGCTGGTCAATCTCGGTTACGGCCAGCCACAGGCCGCCGCGGCGATCGCCTCAGCCTCGCGCAGTGCGGGTGAAGGTGCCGAGACGGCGCAGCTCATTCGCCTCGGCCTGAAGGAGCTTGCGAAGTGAGCGATCCCAAGGCCAACCGCATGGTCTCGCCCGAGCGCCGCAGCGACGATGTCGGCGACACCGCGCTGCGGCCGCAATCGCTGTCCGATTTCGTCGGACAGGCGCAGGCGCGCAAGAATCTCTCGATCTTCATCGAGGCGGCGCGCAAGCGCGGCGAGGCGCTGGATCACGTGCTGTTCGTCGGTCCCCCGGGCCTCGGCAAGACTACGCTGGCGCAGATCGTGGCCAAGGAGCTCGGCGTCGGTTTTCGCGCCACGTCCGGTCCTGTCATCGCCAAGGCCGGCGATCTCGCAGCCCTCCTCACCAATCTCGAAGAGCGCGATGTGCTTTTCATCGACGAGATCCATCGCCTCAGCCCGGCGGTGGAAGAGGTGCTCTATCCCGCGATGGAGGATTTTCAGCTCGACCTCATCATCGGCGAGGGCCCGGCGGCGCGCTCGGTGAAGATCGAGCTGTCGAAGTTCACGCTCGTCGGCGCCACCACGCGCGCCGGCCTGCTCACCAATCCGCTGCGCGATCGCTTCGGCATTCCGGTGCGGCTGAATTTCTACACGATCGAGGAATTGGAGAGCATCGTCAGCCGCGGCGCGCGCGTGCTCAATGTCGGCATGAGCGCTGATGGTGCCAACGAGATCGCGCGCCGCGCGCGCGGCACGCCGCGCATCGCCGGCCGTCTGCTCAGGCGTGTGCGCGATTTCGCCTCGGCTGCGGACGCCGACAAGATCGACCGCAGGATTGCCGACCACGCGCTGAGTGCGCTCGAGGTCGATGCCGCGGGCCTGGACGCCATGGACCGCCGCTACCTCACCACCATCGCGATGAACTATGGCGGCGGCCCGGTCGGCGTCGAGACCATGGCGGCTGCTTTGTCAGAGCCGCGCGATGCGATCGAGGACATCATCGAACCCTATCTGATCCAGTGCGGCTATCTCCAGCGCACCCCGCGCGGCCGGCTGCTGACGTCGCACGCCTTCCGCCATCTCGGCCTGGCTGAGCCGAACCGCGATCCGGCACAGTTCGGCCTGTTCGGCACGGATTCGTCCGAGGATGACTGACTGCCGCAACCGGTGAACCCACCGCTTCAATCCCATCACTAATCCGAACATGCGGCGCACACGCTTCGCCGCTGACGCATACGGACTGGAGCTGGAAGAGATGGGGCTGACGGACGACACCGGGCTGCTCGAGGTCATCGTTGCCGCGCCGCAGCTGCGCACGCCCGACGAGACCGAGGCGTTCCTGGATCCGATGCCGATCAGTGAGCTGGCATCGATGTGGTGCGCGCTTCAGCGCGTCAGCCGGCGTGATCAGGTCGGCAGTGTCTGGGCCCTGAAGCTCTATTTCGATCGTCTGCCGCACCACCGGCCGCAACGGGCACTCGATCTCGTGCTGGAGGTGCTCAGGACCGAGGCCGACAAGCCGACGGTGATGCAGCTCAACGACAAATTTCTGCTGTCGCTGCTCCATGCGCATGGCGAGGCCGTGATCGACCGCATCGAGCACGAAGCCATGCGCAACGATCGATTGCGCTGGCTGCTCGGTGGCGTCCATGGCGCGCCGGACGATCCCTTGATGTCGCGCCTTGCAGAGCATGCCGACGGCAAGGCCTGGCAGGTCGACCATCTGGCCCAGCGCACGCCGCGCGAGCCGCTCGATTGCGCCAGCCTATCGACCGCAGCGCTCGCCCGCGCCTGGGTCGAACAATATTCCAAGTCCGATCGCGACCAGGACGACAATCTGTTTGCGATCATGGATTTCGAGCGCGACCTGCGCGAGGAGGATCCCGACGGCTTGATCGACCTCGTCCTGGAAGTCCTGAAGATCGAGGCCAATCCGGTGCTGTTGTCGCTATTGGCCGCGGGACCGCTCGAAGACGTGATCAACGCCGCAACGATCGACCGCATCGAGCGCGAGGCGCGTGTCAACGAACGTTTTCGCGAGCTGCTCGGCGGTGTCTGGTATTATCGCGCGCCCGACGAATTGAAGGCGCGGCTGGACGCGCTGATCGGCGAGAGCCGCTGGTAATGTTTGTGCAGGCTTCTGCACGAGGATGCTGACGGCCTGCACGGGCGCACCCCAATTCCGCTCCAATCGGATCGCATCGAGACGCTGCATCAGAAACGGGCTTCCATGATCACGCGGCGCCATCTCATCCGTTCCATCGGGGGCTTGTCCGCCCTCGGCGTCTCGACCGCCGCCTATGGCGTGGGCGTCGAGCCGATGCTGCGACTTCGCGTCACCCGCTATCATCCGACCCCGCGCCAATGGCCGGCCGATCTGTCTTTGAAGATCGCCGCGATCGCCGACCTCCATGCCTGCGATCCCTGGATGTCGCTCGAGCGGATCGAAGGCATCGTCGCGCGGACCAATGCGCTGAACGCCGATATCATTGTGCTGCTCGGCGACTACGTCGCCGGCCTTCACCATGTCACGCGTCTCATTCCGTCGCGGGAATGGGCGAGGGTGCTGGCGCGCCTGAAGGCGCCGCTCGGCGTCCATGCCGTCATGGGCAACCACGATTATTGGGACGACAGGACCGTGCAGCTCGCGGGGCACGGGCCGACCATCGCGCATCGGGCGTTGGAGGCGGCCGGCATTCCTGTCTACGAGAACGACGCCGTCCGCCTTTCCAAGGACGGCCGCCCGTTCTGGCTGGCCGGGCTCGGTGATCAGCTGGCGTACTATCCCGCAAAGCGTTATGGCCGCGCGCGCAGGCTCGGCGCCGATGATCTCGCGGGCACGCTCGCGAAGGTCACGGACGATGCACCGGTCATCCTGCTCGCGCACGAGCCCAACATCGCACCGCTCGTGCCCGCGCGCGTCGCGCTGCAACTGTCCGGCCATACCCATGGCGGCCAGGTCCGCCTGCTCGGCTGGTCGCCGGCGGTTTCGCCCAAGAACGGCTTGCGGCTCGCCTACGGCCATTTCCGCCTGAAATGCGATCTCATTGTTTCCGGCGGCCTCGGTTGCAGCATCATGCCGCTCCGTTTCGGCGTGCCGCCGGAAATCGTCGAGGTGACGCTGGGGCGTAGCTCACCAGTTGTGTCCTAATACGCTTGCGCGCCCAGCCGTTTTTGCGCAAAACGGGCGAGTTACCGACAAGCGAAGAGGCTCGCGACGTGACTGCCCATCTCGACGGCGAGATCCGCGACGGCCGCCACCACATGCAGGTCCGGGTCTATTACGAGGACACGGATTTCTCTGACTTGACGTTATCATAGTAGACGAACGCACTGATCTCTCTCGTCTTGCGTCGATTTTCGGGGAAAAGATTCATGCTAGAAAGGGAAGCGCTGTTCAGGTACGGAGTATATTCGTAGGGCATCCGCTTGCGAACCGGATGCACTACGATGCTGTCGATCAAGTTGCGAAAGGCGACGCGGGTTTCGATGGCCTTCGGATTAATCCTCAGCGCGGTGACCAGTCTCTTGGCCTCCGAATGATATCGGTCACCGAACTTTGGATGGTCGAACGGGATCACGTTTTCGCTGCCACTACCCAGCAGCCGCAAGCGCTCCTTAACGGTTTCCCGTTCCACATCGCACTCATCGATCCGCTTGAGCAACTCATCCGGCTTGCGACGGCTGTTTGCGATGGCATATGACAAGCGTTCGATCTCAGTGGTCAACGTACGGAGTCTACGCTCTAAATTTGCGTGTTCGCTGTTCTTTTTCCGATCGTTCTTACGCTCCTCCTTCCAAGCACGCATCGCCTCTTCAATCGCTTTGGGCGAAAGCAATTTTAATTCCATTTTGCTTGAGACATCCTCAAGTAGCACGTCCATGTCAAAGCTCCGAGTGTGCTCACACGTGCCTCGTTGATGCGCATTGGCGCATGCGGCGCGCGGAGCGCCATTCCTGGAGGATTGAGCGATTCGCATATTCCCGTTGCAGACACCACACCGGAGGACCCCAGCAAGTGGGTGCTCATTATTGCGCGGGATCACAGGACGGCGCCGCGGCTTGCCCGTCGGTCCGAACATATGGATGGCGCGGCCGCTGCGAACCTTCTGCGCCCTGTCCCAAAGCACTTGCGGAACAATCCGCAACTCGGGCTTCTTGACAATGATGTGCCGGTCGTCCGGATTGCGGCGTTTCTGTTTCTTCTGCGTTTCCGGGTTCAGAATTGTTGATCGAACGTTCCAATGTATTTCGCCGATATACAGCTCGTTGCCGATAATGCCGCGACCGTGGCGACCGCCAGTTATGCACTGATGATTCCAGGTCGTGCGACCAGCCTTGTTCTTGTGACGGGTGGCGCCAGGCGAGGGCAAGCCTTGGCGCGTGAGATCGGCCGCAATATCTCGGGTTGAACGCCCCGATACATATTCGGTGAAGATGCGGACCACGATCTTCGCTTCGTTCTCATCGATCACGCGCTCACCGGGCGCGCCCGGCCTTGGCCGGTACCTAACCGCACATTGTTCGCCGAGCGCATTGAACACGCCGTCGCGGAGGCCGGCCGGGGTTCCGGCTTTGCGGTGTTCTGCCTGGATCTGGATAATTTCAAACAGATCAATGACACCTTGGGCCACCCGGTGGGTGATGGGTTGCTTTGCGCGGTCGCCGACCGACTGAGCGCGTGTGTCCGCGAGATTGATACCGTCGCCCGGTTGGGGGGCGATGAGTTTGCGATCATACAATCTGATGTCCAAAACGCTGCAGACGCCGAACGTCTCGCCCGCCGCGTGGTGGAATGTATCGGAGCTCCTTATGAGCTAAATGGGCATCGCGTTATCGTCGGGTGCAGCGTCGGAATTGCGCTCGCGCCCGGTGACGGCATGACACGGGAAATGCTCCTGAAAAATGCGGACATGGCCTTGTACCGATCCAAGGCCGGGGGCACGGGAACATGGCGGTTTTTCGAGCCGGCGATGGACGCAAGTTTGCAGAGCCGCCGCGCGCTCGAACTCGATCTTCGCGAGGCCATGGACAAGGACGAGTTCACTCTGTTCTATCAACCCATTTATGACCTGCGGATGGACCGGATCAGCGGCTTCGAAGCATTATTGCGCTGGCCTCATCCGAAGCGTGGCCTGGTGCCACCCGACCAATTTATTCCCATTGCAGAAGACATCGGTCTCATCACTCCACTGGGTGAGTGGGTTCTCAACCGCGCCTGCGAGCAGGCGGCCGGTTGGCCGAGCGAGCTCAAGATTGCCGTCAATGTCTCGGCGACTCAGATTCGGGATCCAAGATTTGCAGAGGTTATCGCCAACGCGCTTGATGCTTCAACGCTGGCCCCGCACCGGCTCGAATTGGAAATCACGGAGTCTGTTCTCCTTGGAAACAGCGCCGAGACGGTTGCAACACTGCACAAGCTGAAGGCGCAGGGGCTGAGCATCGCCTTAGATGATTTTGGTACTGGATACTCCTCGCTGAGCTATCTGCGCAGCTTCCCCTTTGACAAGCTCAAGATCGATCAGTCATTCGTCCGTGATGCAACAGCGACAAATGGATCTAAATTAATCGTAAGAGCCATTACCAGCCTTGGAAAAAGCCTTGGCATAACAATAACGGCGGAGGGGGTCGAGACGATTGAACAGTTGGATCAAATAAGGGCGGAAGGGTGCAACGAGGCGCAGGGATTCCTATTCAGCCGCCCGGTCCCTGCTACCGAGATAGCATCAACGATCCTGAATCTGAGAGGCGGCCTCGCGAGACGTCATTTAAGCGGTGCGATGACCGGCTAAGACGAACCAGGACTTTCCTGAGTGTTGTTCGGTCCTGAGTTCGCTCTCGCCGTTGGGTTTCAATGCGTTCAGGATCCACATGGTGCGTCGACATGTTAGCAACCGAGCCACAAAGGTTCCGATCGTCGGGCGCGCCGCAGCTCCTGCCTACGGTTTTGTTGAGCGCTCTGAAATGAAACTCATCGAGGGCTTCCATTATAATGTCACACGGGCCCACTTCATCAATTGTTGGCGCGCCCCAGTCATGGAGGCGCAAGGGTTCTCTGAAGGAGATTTCGATTAATCGGCAGCATCCGATACTTGCTATTAAGGCTTTTTTTCCGGGGTTGCCATATATAGGAGCACTATATCGTCGAGGAGCCGATGAGGATCTGGGTCAGCTTAGCTTTGCTCGCGGCCCTTTTTCCGCTGGGCCAACCTTTTGCCTCGGCAGCGGCGGAGACATCAGCGGATGCCACGGCGCGCGCCAGCTATCGTCGGCCGGCGGCGATCCCTTTTCCCGATCGTAATCCCTACACGGTGCCGAAAGCTGCTCTCGGGGAAAGACTCTTCTTCGATGCGCTGCTCTCGAAGTCCCACACCCGTTCCTGCGCGACGTGCCACAATCCGTCGCTTTCCTGGGGTGATGGCCTCGCGCGTGCGGTCGGCGAGGATCCCAGCGGCCTGCCATTGCGTGCGCCGACCCTGATCGACGTGGCGTTCACCGAACCGTTGGGGTGGGACGGCAAATTCAAGACTCTCGAAGCCGTCACGTTCGGGCCGATCACAGGCCGGGCCAACATGAATTTGACGGAATCAGAATTGATCGCGCGTCTCTCCGCTATCCCGGCCTATGCTGATGCATTCGCAGCCGCATTCGGGGACGGTGCGATCACGCGACCCTGGATCGAAGCCGCGTTGGCGACTTTTGAACGAACCATCGTGGCTGGCGAAGCGCCATTCGACCGGTGGATCATGGGAGACGCGACATCCGTCAGCGCCGCGGCAAAACGCGGCTTTGAGATTTTCAACGGCAAAGCCCATTGCTCAAACTGCCACAGTGGACCATCGTTCACTGACGGATCGTTTCACGATATTGGGGTCGCAAGGAACGACGACGTTGGACGCGGTCGGCTTTTTCCGACGTCGCAAAAGCTGCGGTACGCATTCAAAACGCCGACACTGCGCGATGTCGCGCGGCGTGCTCCCTACATGCATGATGGATCGGTCGCAACCCTCGAAGAGGTCATCGAACTCTATGACAAGGGTGGGATTGACCGTCCGAGCCGCTCGCCTTCAATAAAGCCTCTATCTCTTACGGAAAGCGAAAAGGCGGATCTGATCGCTTTTCTTCAGACGCTCACCGCATCCTCGACGGATACGACTTTTCCCAGGTTGGCGCGATGACCGGTACCCCGATCGCGCGGTCGGGGAGGCTCTCAGGGGAAGTGCGGCAATGCCGCTCCCAGCAAGCCCAACACGAGGATGAGGAAACCGCCCGCCCACGTCTCCAGGGTTTCACTGCATGCTGTGAGCCGCATCGCGGTGCGGGCCAGCGCCGAGCCGACGGGCACACTCTTCGTACGAAACGCACCAAACATGGACTACTCCGGACATCCGTTTTTTGTCTGACATTCAGTACGACACTTGCATTGAAGGCCCGTCGTCAAAATCTGTAAAATTGAAGGGACGTGCGCGATAGTCTCGCCGCACAAATCCTTGCCGGCGTGTGCCCATTAACCCAGCAAACAACCTTCGGATGCGAGCGCCGTCACATCCTTAAGATTTGTGCTAAGTTGAACAAATCGTCAGAGGCGGGCGCTTTTCCAAAAGGGGTGGTTTTTTATGTTCAGGTCTCCGACGCGGGATGCCTTTGCGGCATTCCGGAGAAGCTCCCTTTTTGCAAGGTCCATCGTGGCACTTTCTTTCTGGTTCTTGGGAACACAAGGTGCCAGTGCCCATGTCAAATGGTTCTGTGCCTATGACGCTGCCGGCCAGCCCCGAAGCCTCGAAAACGTACTGTGCCAGGATTTTGAACTGCTGTTGGCTCTTGCCCTGCTCTGGTTTTTTTCCGGCTGCATGGTTGAACGGACGTCTTTGGGTGAGCGACAGCACGCCTCAAGCACCTTGCGATCTTTCCTCGAAAGGTGGACTTCTCTTGCTTCGGGTATCATCCCGACCTTGAATCACGACTCACGTTCCAAGAAAAGTGGGTACTAGAGCTCAGGGATGACGCGCAGAGTAGCGCGCTTCGAACCGAAGTATTAGGGTCTGTACCTAAATAGCGCCACGTGATTCTCTTGCCTACGTGTTGATTCGGGGGCGAGAGAATGCGCGCTGGTTTGTTTTGGCTGAACGACAGGCAATGGGCGCGTATCGAACCGCATCTGCCGAGGGGACTGACGGGGCCGGATCGGGACGACGACCGACGCATCGTCAGCGGCATCATTCACGTGCTGCAATCGGGTGCACGATGGCGTGATTGTCCAGGTGAATACGGCCCTTACACGACGATCTACAATCGCTTCAATCGCTGGGCCAAGCGAGGACGATGGTGCGCAATCTTCGAAGCGCTGGCCAAGCCTGGCGAAGACGGCGTCGTACTGTCGCTCGACTCGACCTCGATTAAAGCTCACCGGTGTGCCTCCGGCGGAAAAGGGGGGAGCACAATCAAGCAATCGGCCGCTCGCGCGGAGGCCGCACGACAAAAATCCATGCGCTGAGCGATCCGCTCTGCCGGCCGGTCGTCCTGCATCTGACTCCAGGCCAAGATGCCGATATCGCTGCGGCTCCCGATGTCCTGGCGCTCGCGCCACCCATGAGCGTGCTCCTCGCCGACAAAGGGTATGATGGCGACAAGCTTCGCGGCGCAATCATTCGTCGTGGCGCCAAGCCCGTAATCCCCAATAAATCTAACCGTGTCGTCATCCATCGCTTCAACAAACGCGCCTACAAAGGACGAAATGTCATCGAACGCTGCTTTTGCAGGCTCAAGGACTTCCGGCGCATCGCCACGCGATATGACAAGCTCGCCCGTAATTTTTTGGCCGCTGTTCATCTCGCCGCTCTCGTCGCATATTGGCTCAATTGAGTCTGGACCCTAGCGAAGTGTCTACCACCCGAACCGCCGAATGCAACTGCTCGGGACTGGATCGGTGCTGGTCAACCTGCCGCTCGAGCTCTTCTACGAGGGCGGAGAATAGGCCGAAATCCGCCGCGTCGGCGCGACGCTGGGCCCGCGCGCGCCGGGCTCAGCGTCACACGCCGCTTCGGAGTGCAGACGTCGCGAGAGCGATCTTCAAATCTTAGGTCGCTGCGTTTGCAGGAAGATTGAAAACTACCATACGCGCGTGAATATATCCGCACCCTTCAACCTGCTAGGCTTGCCTTTGTTATCAACGTAGAACAGCGTCCAAGACGTTGGCATCTGAGACCCCTTAATTGTTCCAACCCAGCGGGTAAAGGAATTGCACTGGGCAAAGGTAACAACAAAATACAAGCCGGTTGGACTAACGGATCCCGCTGCAGGATACGGGATGCCCTGGCACGCAAACCCTTGAGCATGGTTTGTGAAAGTCCCTTGTATCGTCCCGCTATTGGCGGACCAAATAAGCAGTTCCGAACCTCGTTCATTTTTCCAGTATGAGGGAGCGGGAAGCCCCTGCGCCATGGCCTCGGCGGAAAGCAAGAAGGATTGGGCGAGCAGCAAAAGCCCCAGAAGTCTCTTCATATTGAAGCCCCAAAATTAGTCGCTTAAAGATCATGTAGTGTGGTTCAACTTGAGGTCATGTTCGCTGCTCTTATCTCGCATTAGGCAACGGAATGCGGCGCATATGCGCCAGGTAGCGCTGGATCGCGGCGGAGTCGGACTCCGTCGAGCCCCCCGGCACCGTTACCCCGACATGGTTCCTGGCGGCCGCGCGCCGAGCCCACTGCTAAAAGTGGATCAATTCGCCGGAAAGCACCAATGCGACACGGGCGGCGAAACACTGACCGACTACGACTTAATGGGATTGAACATTCATCCCGAATGGTGACTACCGACGGTTCTTGTCCTGGCCGGTCTCAACATCGGAGACTTCGTCAGCGTGCTGATCAAGGCTGTGATGGGTCGCCGAAGCGTTTCGTCTTGATCGGCGACGGTTAACGAACTCGTTGATAGCATCGTAAGCCTGAAGCAAATGCGGCGTCAGCGAAAAGAAGACGCCCAGCCCGATCGCGATGACAACGTGGCGAAGAGAAGAGCTATCATCCTCTTCGCTTGATAGTTCGGCGTTCTCCTTAATTAATGCGGGTGAAAGCCTACCGGCGGTGCCGCTCTGACGGCTAGATTTCCGCGGTTTGCGCGGGGGAAACATGACTAGTACAAAGAGGACGTTGATCAACAGCCAAATACTTAGAGCTATAAGAATCGTTCGCATCAAGTGTCCCAACCCGCTTGCCAAACAACGCTGCGAATGATCGATCCCGTAATCGGCCTCGATCGTGTGATTATCACATACCTCAGAAATCAATCGCTTAGCCTATCGCCTCGGAGGTGCATACAGCCACGATCGAATATGACGAAGCGCGTCTGCATGTTGTCACCGCGAAGTCCACAAAAATGCAACGGCAAGCGTGGTAGACGCCAGGAGACCTATGAGCGCCGTGAAACCTCATGTGCAAATCTCTTTAGTTGGGCTGTTGGCCGCGAGCTGCACGAGATTGGCCAGCGCGAATATCCAAGAAAGATGACGGTCCCGTTTAACGCGGAAGAAGCGGCGCAGAAAGACAGCGCACGAAGGCCCTCCTGCGCTGATTATCATCGCGACTGCCATCTACCGGGATCAGTATCATCAACCATAATTGGAATGCCGCCCGGATACTTGCTGCGGCATGTGCCAAATCGGCGACAAGGAGCATCAGCGCGGCAAAAAATGCGCATATGATGCGTTTCATGAAGTTTTCCTTCACGTTATGTGGGAAATGCGTGAAATCGTTGCGCGGCGATTCTAGGTCGCTAAAAAATCGGGACCGGAAAGTCGGGAGATCTGTCTGCGCCGGCGGGAGACCGCTGCGGGGCTTACTCGCGGTGATTGTGTCGGCTATAGGATTGTCCCGAGCCGTCAGTAGTTCTGAACGCCTCACCCCAGAATGACCCACACCACACGTCGATGGCTGCTTGCCGCTGAAGTGCTCCCGGAAACTAGGCCAGCCATTGCTGGAATTTCCCGGGGTTATGCAGCGAGACCGAACTTTGGACCATCCAGAACTAGAGTTTTTCGCCGTGATCACGTTGGCGGGCTGGATGCGCCGACGTGGTTTTGCAGCAAAATCGGCGGTCGATTGCCGATCGCGCCATGGGGCCGCTCTTCGTTGTAGTATCTGCGCCAAGTCTCCACTTTTTGCTGGGCGTCCGCAAGGCTGAGGAACCAGTGGGTGTTGAGGCATTCGGCCCGGAAGCGGCCGTTGAAAGCCTCGATGAACGCGTTATCCGGCATGATGTAGCCGGTGTCCCGTGTTTCCAGACTCGATCTAGCCCATTAGCGTAGACCGATCCGGGCCTCGGGGCACCGGGAGCACGCAAGTGCGGGCAGGCCGTCGCACTGACATGAACTGCGAGTTCGAGGTCGTTATCTGGCCGCCCCTGCGACTAGCCCGGATGCGCTGCGAGCGCGGATCCGTAATTGTCGTGTTGCCCGCAGCTCCCTTTCGCACTGACCATGGAGGGAGAGATGCGCATCATTGGCATGGACATCCATCGCGTGGCGGCCGAGGCCGTGGCGCTGCTCGAGCGACATCTAACGAAGCTCGGCCGCATTCCCATGACTCGTGACAGCTTGGAGGCTTTCGCCAGGAAGGAACTCACCCATGATGATCACGTGGTCGTCGAGGCGACTGGCAATGCCGCGGCCGTTGTCGAAGTTCTGGCGCCGTATGTCGACCGTGTTGTCATCGCCAACCCGAAGCAGGTGCGGTTGATCGCGTACGCAAAGATCAAGACGGATGCGATTGATGCCGCCGTGCTCGCGAAGTTGTACGCCACCGGATTTCTTCCGGAGGTCTGGGTACCCGATCAGCGCACTATGGCCCTGCGACGGCAAGTTGCGCGCCGTACGCAGCTCGTGCGTCAGCGGGTACCCTCGATCCACATCCTTATTTCGAAGTGGCCATTCCACCGATGGGCTTGTGGAGATATGGAACAAGAACTCCTATGGGCGACTTCGACCTATGTCATTCTCGCGCACGTGCCTCGCGATGGTGTGTTCTCAACGGCGCTGGTGCGCGGATCCACCAAGCCCATACGCAACTCACTTTTTGCCCTTTGTCCTTCTTGGACAGCGACGAAGAGCGGATTGACGCTGAAGAATTGTAGCAACCAGACTGCTGATCGCGTGGGATACTCGATCAACTCGAGCGCTGGGGATCGCTATAACTTTGCAATAGGCGGCGAGTTGGTTGAAGTTCAAAGCTTTGTCAGTTCGCAGCTAAAAATCGAACTGAGTTCAAATGAGTCGCGTTTCGGAGCAACCGGTCGACCGCATCACAATTCCCCTCCTGCAGCGGTGGAAGCAGGACGGCCGGCGTCTAGTCATGACGACTGCCTACGACGCGGTTGCGGCGCCTATCCCGGATCCTTCCATCGATATCAGTCTCGTCGGTGACAGCGGGGGTAACGTCTGCCTTGGATTCGAAAACACGCCTCCAGTAAGTGTTGCGATGATGAACCATCACCTCGAAGCCGCCGTACGCAGCAAACCGCGTGCCTTGCTCGTCGCCGATATGTCCTTTCTTAGCTTCCACGTCAGCGTTGAGGAGACCATACGAAATGCTGGCGGATTTCTGCAGCGAGGAGCAGCTGCGGCGAGACTCGAGGGCGGTGGCAAAAGAATCGAGATGGTGCGTGCCATTGTCGATTGCGAGATTCCCGTGATGGGTCATCTCGGTCTTATTCCGCAGAGCGTTAATGTCATGGGCGGCTTCAAAGTGCAGGGCCGCAAAGTGGATGAAGCGCTGCGTTTGCTCGATGATGCTCATCGTCTGCAGGAGGCCAGCTGTTTCGCTTTGGTATTGGAGGGCACTCCGGCTGAGCTTACTGCTCGAGTAAGCGATTCCTTGACAATACCGACGATCGGAATCGGCTCGGGCCCAGACTGTTCAGAGCAGGTGCTCTGTTTCATGACGTGCTGGGCCAAACCGAAGGTCATCGCCCCAAATTCGTTCCCGCCTATACGGAAGGCTTTCAGCAGTTCCATGATGCGCTTTCGCGCGGGGCAGCGGATGTCCGCCGTGGCGCGTTCCCCGGCCCGCAAGAGTCCTATCGGCTTCCCGAAGGCGTTGGGGAGGCAATTGCCAACTGGGCGCCATCCACCTCAAATTATCACGAGCGTCGCTGAACTTCGCCGCACTCTCGCAAAATCCCGCAGTGCCAATCAAAGGGCCGGATTGTGCCGACGGTGGGCTATCTCCACGATGGCCACCTGGCGCTGATCGCAGCGAGCCAAGCAAAATGCGATGTGACCGTCGTCAGCATCTTCGTTAACCCCACTCAGTTCGGAGCAAATGAAGATCTCAGCACCTATCTGCGCGACTTCTTGCGCGATGAAGAACTGTGCCGGGATCTGGTGTTGCGATCCTCTTCGCGCCCGATGCACAGGAAGTCTATCCGAGCAATTTCGAAACCTTTGTTGGACCTGGCGACCTCGCGAAACCTCTATGCGGCGCTTTCAGGCCCGAACATTTTCGCGGTGTGGCGACTGTCGTCTGCAAGTTGTTCAACATGGTGCAGCCCCACGTCGCTTTTTTGGCCAGAAGGATGTTCATTAATGCGTAGTCGTGCGTCGCATGGTGGTTGATCTCAATGTCCCGATCGAGATCGTCACCGTACCGACGGTTCGTGAAAAGGATGGGCCCGCCATGAGTAGTCGCAATCGCTATCTCAGCTAGGAAGCGCGCAGCAGGCCCTTGCAATCAACCAGGGGCTGCCCGCGGCGCTCGATGATTTTCGGTCTGGAGAGTGCAACGTACAAAAGCTGATTGCGGCTGCCAAGGCATTTGGAGGCGGTTGACACATTGCAGTATCTTGACTTATCGACGGTGACACGCCCAAAACCGCCGATAGTCCACTGCGACTCCCCGCGGCGCTATGTACGGCCGCCTACGTTGGCTCAACGCGTCGGATCGACAAAGTGGTATTGGCGTTGCCAACTCGGTAGCGCAAGGCGTGGACAAGCCAGAGCGCAGCTTATTGAGCTGACAGAAACGCTCAAAGCACTGTTCCGAGAGGCATATCGAACTGGCAGCAGAGGGCAAGCCCCGAGACGGCTTTGTTCGGCGAGTTAGCGAAGCGATAGCGGGCGCGCACTGAATATGCGGGGCTAAGAATTTGTGTTTAGCAACTCCGCAAGTCTTGCGACGGTGATCAGCGGCGAACTCGATAAACCTTGGTATAGTGCTTTGCAGCCGATGCTATATCACTCACTTACCTTTGTAGAGTTGAGTACCGGTCAGGTCGTTTGTAATTCCGATGTCGAAGTGCGAAGCCTGAACTAATGCCCGGCTAGAAGTCGTTGCGTTCTAATCAACTATTCTTGTCGGGCCTTTCGCCGATAAACGCAAAAAGGGCACGAGCTCTACAGCGGGGGCTCTAGCACAGTCGCCGCATTGCTGACCATTGCCTTAAAGTTGGTGGCAGATTTACATCCCAATCCCGAATACGAGTTGACATGACATTTACCGCGCTTTTCATCAAACGTCCGGTATTGTCAATCGTCGTGAGTTTCCTGATCTTGCTGATCGGCTTGCGCGCCGCGGTCCTACTGCCGATCCGGCAATATCCGAAGCTAACCAATACGGTCATCAATATCACGACTGCCTATCCTGGCGCCTCGGCCGACATGATCCAGGGGTTCATCACCACTCCCCTGGAGCAAGCAGTCGCGTCCGCCGAAGGCGTCGACTACATCAGTTCCTCGTCTATGCTTGGTGTCTCGACTATTCAAGTTTACATCAAGCTGAACTTCAATCCAAACGAAGCGCTCACGGAGGTGCTCTCCAAGGTCAACTCAGTCAAATACCTGATCCCGAAGGAATCAAACGATCCAGTCGTCACGAAGTCGAGCGGTCAGACGAATGCTGTCATGTATATCGCTTTCTCCAGCGATGAGCTAGCGGCCAGTGCGATCACCGACTACCTCACGCGCGTCGTGCAACCGGTTATCTCAACCGTCGACGGCGTTTCAGCGGCTGACATCCTAGGCGGCCAGAGTTTTGCGATGCGGCTATGGCTAGACCCTGCGAAAATGGCTGGGCATGGCATATCGCCGGCTGAAGTTTCGGCTGCAATCGCAGCTAACAACTTCCAGGCTGCGGCAGGCCAGACCAAGGGCTATTTCACTATCTCCGATGTCACAGCAAATACGGATTTGCGGAGTGTTGACGATTTCAAGCGTATGATTGTCAAGGCGAATGACGGTGGCTTTGTGCGCATGGAAGACATTGCGGTAGTCGAACTTGCCGCGCAGATGACGGACACTACCGTCACGATGAACGGCGACCACGCGGTCTTTGTCGGCGTGCAAGCGAGCCCGGAAGGCAATCCGCTAAACATAGTGCGAGGCGTTCGGGCGCTGTTTCCTGAAATGGAGCGTAACCTGCCGCCGCCGCTGAAGATGAAAGTGGCCTACGACTCATCCAAGTTTATTCAATCATCGATCGACGAAGTGAAGAAGACGCTCATTGAGGCCGTCGTGGTTGTGGTCGTCGTGATCTTTCTTTTCCTGGCCTCGCTGCGGTCCGTCATCATTCCTGTGGTTACTATTCCGTTGTCTCTCGTTGGTGTCTGCAGCATGATGCTGGCGCTGGGGTTCTCATTCAACCTCCTGACGCTCCTTGCGATGGTTCTCGCGATCGGCCTCGTGGTCGACGACGCAATCGTGGTGGTGGAGAATATTCATCGCCATTTAGAAGAAGGAGCGGCTCCGCTACAGGCTGCTACAAGGGGCGCGCGCGAGATCGTCGGTCCGGTTATCTCCATGACGATTACCTTGGCTGCGGTATATGCCCCGATCGGATTCCTTGGCGGCCTCACCGGTGGCCTGTTCCGCGAATTCGCGTTCACGCTGGCAGGAGCGGTGATCGTGTCCGGTGTGGTCGCTTTGACGCTGTCGCCCATGATGTGCTCTCTCTTCCTGAGGCGCGCCAAGGGGGGACGATTTGCAAGGCTTGTGAACCGCGGGTTCAGTGCCGTAACACGATGGTACGGCCGCAAGCTCGACCGTTCGCTCGACTATCGCCCAATTACCGGCCTATTTGCGCTGACCATGTTGGGACTTGTCGGCTTTCTCTATATGCATATTTCCAAGGAACTAGCGCCGGAGGAGGATCAAGGTATCATATTCGCGCTAACTAAGGCGCCGAAATACGCCAATATCGACTACCTCGACTATTATGGCACCAAGCTTGAAAGCGCGTTGAAAAAAGTTCCAGAGACTGACTTGAGCTTCGTGTTCAATGGCATTGGCGGCCAGCAGAGTGGCATGGCCGGCATGTTGCTCAAGCCTTGGGACGAACGCAAGCGATCATCGATTGTACTAAAGTCGCTTGTTCAGGCCGAGCTATCCAAAATCGAAGGCATCAACGCGTTTGCCTTTAGCTTGCCTCCGCTGCCGGGCGGTTCTGGTGGCCTACCAGTCCAGATGGTGATCAATTCGACTCTTGGCTTTCAATCCATCCACGAGCAGATGTCAAAGTTGAAGGATGCCGCGCAGAAGAGCGGCCTCTTCATGGTGAGCGACTCCGACCTCGAGTTCAACCAGCCGGTGGTACGAATCAAGGTTGATCGATCGAAGGCTAACGAGCTTGGCATCACCATGCAGATCGTCGGTAACGCGCTCGCCACCTTACTTGGGGGAAATTACGTCAACCGCTTCAATCTGCAGGGCCGCTCCTACGAGGTGATCCCGCAGGTGCCGCGAGAGGAACGGCTAGTGCCGCAATCAATCGGAAGCTATTATGTGAAGACTGCGACGGGATCGATGCTTCCGCTGTCTACCGTAGTCTCCACCGAGACTGCGACCGATCCGAATGCGCTCACCCACTACAACCAGCTCAACTGCGCGACCTTTCAGGCCGTGCCGATGCCCGGCGTCACGATCGAACAGGCCGTGGATTTCCTAGAAGCCGAGGCGAAGAAACTGCCCCCAGGCTTCAGTTACGACTTCCTGGCCGACGCCCGCCAGTACGTGCACGAGGGTAATCAATTGGCGATTACCTTTGCATTTGCCCTCATCATCATATTCTTAGTGCTTTCGGCGCAGTTCGAAAGTCTGCGCGATCCGCTCATCATCATGATCAGCGTGCCGATGGCAATGGTCGGCGCCTTGATTCCGCCGTTCCTCGGCTGGGCGACCATGAACATCTACACCCAGGTTGGACTGTTGACACTGGTCGGGTTGATTTCAAAGCACGGCATCCTAATGGTTGAGTTCGCCAATGAGCTGCAGTTCAAGGAGAGATTTGACCGTCGCTCGGCTATAGAGATGGCGGCGCGTGTCCGACTGCGCCCAATCTTAATGACCACGGCGGCAATGGTCACGGGCTTCATACCCTTGTTGACGGCAACCGGAGCTGGCGCCGCGAGCCGGTTCTCGATCGGACTCGTTCTCGCCGCTGGCATGTCTGCGGGCACGCTGATCACGCTATTCGTGCTCCCGGCGGTCTATGTCGCGATCGCGTCCGATCACCGTGGTAATGGGGGTGTCGTCCGCGCGAACCTCGCCGAGCGCGACTTCACCAGCGCTGCTGATGCCGAGGTAACAAAGCATGACCATCAAATCATCTAGGTTTGCTAGTGTGACGCGCGAAGGAGCTTAGGACCACTTCACGGTTCTTTACACATCGAGAACTTCGCGTGCTTGGTGCCAAACTGGGCGCATCTTTTCGGCGGTTAACAGTCGGAGATCCGCTGCTGCCGCCCCAGGTTAAAGCGGCGCCGGGTATTCACGGAGACCTGACGCCCAAGCTCGACCAAAGGAGAATCGGTGCTCTCTTGATCAAAAAGGAGGGCTGACAGATCATCGCAAGGCTCAGCCCCTTCGGAACATTGCTCGATATGATCTAGCCGGTGATGCAGGCTGCCTTGTCGAGAACGAGCAGATCACTCTGGAGCCGTCCGTCTCTCTCAGCGCAAAACACCCGGTATGCCAGCTGAATGCCTTCCGTGAGCGAGGTGGTGGCTCGCCAGCCGAGTCTGGACAGCCGACTAACATCCAGCAGCTTGCGCGGCGTTCCGTCCGGGCGCGACGTATCCAAGCTGATTTCACCGCGAAAGCCGACGGCGGCCGCGACCATCAGTGCTAAATCGGCGATGGTGATGTACTCGCCGGTGCCGATATTGACCGGTTCCGGCGACGAATAGGTCTTCATCAGGTGCACGCAGGCATCCGCCATGTCGTCGACATAGAGGAACTCGCGCCGGGGCGTGCCGGTGCCCCACACGATGACGCGCTTCGCTCCCGAAACCTTCGCCTCGTGGAAGCGGCGGATCAGCGCGGCGACGACGTGGCTCAGCTCGGGGTGATAATTGTCGCCGGGGCCGTACAGATTGGTCGGCATCACGCTGATGAAGTCGCTGCCATACTGGCTGCGATAGGCCTCCGCCATCTTGATGCCGGCGATCTTGGCGATCGCATAGGGCTCGTTGGTCGGCTCCAGCGGACCGGTGAGCACGGAATCCTCGCGCAGCGGCTGCGGCGCCAGCTTCGGATAGATGCAGGACGAGCCCAGAAACATTAGCTTCTCGGCGCCGTTCTGATGCGCGGCCTGGATCACGTTCGCCGCAATCGCGATGTTGTCGTAGATGAACTCGGCGCGCAGCGTGTTGTTGGCGACGATGCCGCCGACCTTGGCCGCGGCGAGGAAGATCACTTGCGGCCGCGTCCTGGCGAACCAGTCGAACACGGCGGCCTGGTTGCAGAGATCGACCTCGCGCCGGTCGACCGTGACGAGCCGCACCTCCTCCCGTGCCAGCCGGCGCACCAGCGCGGCTCCGACCATGCCGCGATGGCCGGCGACGTAGACGCTCTTGCCCCTCAGCTCAAACGGTGCGTTTGCCACTGGCCGCATCCCGTTTTGTCTCCGCCAGATCGCTCGTCATCATCTCCTCGACGAGCTGGGCAAAGCTGCGCTTCGGCGTCCAGCCGAGCACCTCGCGCGCCTTGCTGGCGTCGCCGACGAGAAGATCGACCTCGGTCGGACGGAAATAGGTCGGATCGATCTTCACCACAATCTTGCCGCTCGTCTCGTCGACGCCGGTCTCCTCGACGCCCTTGCCGCGCCAGGCGATGCGACGGCCGACATGGGCAAAGGACAGCTCGACCATCTCGCGCACCGAGCGCATCTCGCCGGTGGCGAGCACGAAGTCGTCGGGTTTGTCGGCCTGCAGGATCTTGTGCATGCCCTCGACATAGTCCCTGGCATGGCCCCAGTCGCGCTTGGCTTCGAGATTGCCGAGATAGAGCGTCTGTTCCAGCCCGACCTCGATACGCGCGACGCCGCGGGTGATCTTGCGGGTCACGAAGGTCTCGCCGCGGATCGGGCTCTCATGGTTGAACAGGATGCCGTTCGACGCGAACATGCCGTAGGCTTCGCGGTAGTTCACCGTGATCCAGTAGCCGTAGAGCTTGGCAACGCCGTAGGGCGAGCGCGGATAGAACGGCGTCGTCTCCTTCTGCGGGATCTCCTGCACCAGGCCGTAGAGCTCGGAGGTCGAGGCCTGGTAGAACCGCGTCTCCTTCTCCATGCCGAGGATGCGGATCGCTTCCAACAGGCGCAGCACGCCGATGGCGTCGGCATTGGCGGTGTATTCCGGGCTCTCGAAGCTGACGGCGACGTGGCTTTGAGCTGCGAGATTGTAGATCTCGGTCGGCCGGATCTGCTGCACCAGGCGGATCAGATTGGTCGAATCCGTCATGTCGCCATAGTGCATCAGGAACGGAACGTTGCCGACATGCGGGTCCTGATAGAGGTGATCGACGCGCGCGGTGTTGAACGAGGACGAGCGCCGCTTGATGCCGTGCACGACATAGCCGAGCGACAGCAAATATTCGGCGAGATAGGCGCCGTCCTGACCGGTCACGCCGGTGATGAGAGCGACACGCCCCTTTGAGTTGCGAACCGTCATGGTCTTCCTTAGTTGCACCGGAAAGAGCTGCACTCTGAGAAATCATTGCGAAGCCGCTTCTCGAAAAGATCGATATGCGGATGCGCGCTCCATCGCAATTAAAGGATACGCTCGGCAAGCCAAGTCATACACCGGACTCAGGAAAACACACCATATACATTGATTTAGGTGGACTGAATGATGCCGGCGCATGAGCTTCAAAGATGAAAGTCGAGCGAACCCTCGCAACGGCGACGATCCCAAGCAGGCGGGATGGATGGTAGGCCCTGTTAGACGCGCTCGGGGGCGCTTTGCCTCCTCGCGATATTTCTGGGGTCCTTATCTTTCCACGCGCGCAGGTATGTTTTCCGTTTGGTCCCTCATGGCGCGGAAGAGTGACGTGGTGAGACTTCCGACTAGAAGACGCAGCCTTCGCGGCTCATAATCAGCGCCGCTTTGCTAATTGCGGGTAGGCAATGGACGGCCTGATGCAAAACAGAATGAGAAAGAAAGGCAAACGTTGGTATAGACTTTGTAACGTTTCGATATCGAAATCTTACGTTCGTACAATGGAGCTTTGATGCCAGTCCTCTAACTTGACCGGGCATAAGTTGCCTCTGTCCAATCATGAAAAGTCTCTTAAACCCTCATCGCAAGTGTGTTTCCAGCAAGTCGGGAGCAGCTGCGCAAAGAGATGAGCAGGGACTATGCGGAACGTGGGCAGATCTCATCTTTCTGTCTGAAATGGAGCGAAGCCCAGACGAAGCGTCACTCGCCCGGGAGAATGATTAGTGAGACGCGAGGACTCAGTTGTTGCCATATTGACCGTGCCCGGCAAGCTGGCATCGCTTCTCGCTTCTTCTGAGAACACAAACTGCGTCCTGAAATGGCTCCTCGGTGAGAGTGAGCCAAGCAAGATAACCTGCTTCACCGTAGGATAATTGGCTTTCCGTTCTGTTCGAATGCCCTCAATCTATGGAGCGAGACTATTTGATACATCTTGGCAGCGGCTTGTTGCGCCGGCGACAGTTAGTGAGGCCGTCGAGCGAGCCTGTTTGGGCGGACTTGGATGCGCCGTGCAGGCGCACTAGCGCATCTGATTCTGCTTCAGGCAGTCACGCCAATGGCGATGGCATCGCAGTGTTTCTTCGATCGGCCAGCCAAAAGCGGAATCTAGCTGGGCGAAGCGATGATGGCCGGGAGATCTAAATGAGGCCAGAGAATGCGGCGGTGATAACGGCGCCCGCTGAAAATCCCGAACCTAAACCTGTTACCTTTGGGCAAACGAAGTTTGCGACGGTGCTCCTGTTGGAGGAACGTCAGACTTCTTGAAGCTGGGCTGCATGGATTGATATGTGTGGAATTGTTGGCATTTTGGGCCGTGGTCCGGTCGTTGATAAGTTGGTCGCGTCGCTCAGGCGATTGGAATATCGTGGCTACGATTCCGCGGGCCTCGCAACTCTCGAAGGAGTCCGGATCGAGCGCCGCCGCGCCGAAGGTAAGCTGAGGAACCTTGAGGAGCAGCTGCGCTATTGTCCGCCGTCGGGGCATGCTGGCATCGGTCACACCCGCTGGGCGACTCATGGAAAGCCGACCGAAAGCAATGCTCATCCGCATGCGACGGAGAATGTCGCGGTCGTTCATAACGGGATCATTGAGAATTTCCGCGAGCTGCGAGCCGAGTTGGAGCGGAATGGAGCCGGCTTTAACTCGGAGACGGACACCGAGGTAGTGGCGCATCTCGTCGATTCCTATCTCAAGAATGGCTACTCGCCGCAGGATGCGGTACAGGCGTCACTGCCGCGACTGCGTGGTGCCTTCGCGTTGGCATTCCTTTTCAAAGCGAACGACGATCTTTTGATCGGTGCTTGCAAGGGCTCGCCGCTCGCGATCGGACATGGTCGCGGCGAAGTGTATCTAGGCTCGGACGCAATTGCGCTCGCACCTTTGACCGACACCGTCACCTACCTTGAAGACGGCGACTGGGCCGTGCTTACGCGCGCAACGTGCGTGATTTATGGTGCAGACGGCTCTATCGTCCAGCGGGAAACATCAAAATCTGGCGTATCAGCGCTCCTTGTGGACAAAGCGAATTACCGCCACTTCATGGCCAAAGAAATTCACGAGCAGCCGACAGTGGCCGGCAAGACATTGGCGCATTATCTCGATGTTGCGGCCAAACGCGTCGCCCTGCCGCTCGCGTTGCCCTTCGACTTTAATTGCATTCAGCGCATTTCAATTACTGCGTGCGGCACGGCTAGCTACGCTGGGCACATCGCCAAATACTGGTTCGAGAGGCTCGCGCGTTTGCCTTGCGACGTCGATGTAGCCTCTGAATTCCGCTACAGGGAGGCGCCTTTGCGCCGAGGCGATCTCGCAATAGTCATCTCGCAATCGGGCGAAACCGCTGACACATTAGCTGCCTTGCGATACGCCAAGGGCAAGGGCTTGCATACGATATCTGTGGTTAATGTACCGACGTCGACGATTGCGCGCGAGAGCGAATCCGTTTTGCCTACCCTGGCAGGGCCAGAAATCGGCGTCGCTTCCACCAAGGCATTTATCTGCCAGCTGATGGTATTGGGGGTGCTTGCCGTCAGAGCAGCTAAGGAGCGGGGTAAGCTGTCTGAAATCGATGAATCGCAGCTCGTGCGCGAGCTCATTGAGGTGCCGCGATTGATTGCTGCGGCCCTGTTGGTCGAGCCCCAGATTGAGAAGCTCGCGCGTTATATCGCCGGCGCGAGGACAGTACTCTATCTCGGTCGTGGCACATCGGCCCCCTTGGCCTTGGAGGGCGCGCTCAAGTTGAAGGAAATTTCCTATATCCACTCAGAGGGCTACGCCGCCGGCGAGCTCAAGCACGGCCCGATCGCACTGATCGATGAGGCTGTGCCTGTGGTGGTGATCGCGCCTTACGACGAGGTCTTCGAGAAGACCGTCTCTAACATGCAAGAGGTGGCCGCTCGGGGCGGCAAGATCATCCTGATCACCGATGCGAAGGGTGCGTCTGAAGCGATGGTAGACACGCTCCTGACCATCGTGCTGCCGGCAATGGTCGCAAGCTTTACGCCGCTGGTCTATGCCATTCCGGTCCAGCTCTTGGCTTACCATACCGCGGTCGCAAGGGGGGCGGACGTGGATCAGCCGCGTAATCTTGCAAAATCGGTCACGGTGGAATGAGGCTGGAGAAGTTAGTATCAAAGCATTGAGGTCTCGGCCTCGAGCCATTCGGCGCGGGTTTGGTGGCCTAGGTTCTGCGGGGACGGAATCCGACAAGTTCCCAATCCGGGTCGCTCGTAGCTGTCGTGCGGTTTTGGTGAACTTAGCTGATGCTGCCATCAGCCTCGTATAGCAGAATCGACTAGCCTAGGGGCGATCCGGGATGTTGCACGACTGGGACGGCGTTCATCACGCCCGTCCACAGCCCTGTTGCCCTGGTCGCCATCGACCGGAACAGGTGGTCGTCATCGATCGGAAATGGTGGTCGCCATCAATCGGATTCACTGGTCGCCATGCCCCGGAGCGCGCAGCCTGACTTCGACGGCTCTGTACTTCGAGCGCTGTTTATTGAAACGAATACCGAAAGTCACGCGCGTGCCGGACACCAGATCAGCCCCTGCGCAGCCGCGAAGGTCCGATATGTGCACGAACAAATCCTTGCCGTCGCCATAGTCAGGCCGAATGAACCCCCAGCCCTTTTCAACGCTGTACGACACTACTGTTCCGGTGCGCATGTTTGTTCCACGGTCTTGCGGCTCGATATCGCCGCCTACTACTCCGGAGCTGCGGGTGCACTTTCCGTTCCTAACTCGGCGGCGACGAGCGCGAGCGAAGATGAGCGCCACCACTTGAAACATCCTGACTCACCTCGCCTCACAGCAAACCGGCGGGGCGGACCAGGCGCTAGAAGCGACGAGCCCGCCCCTAACATTACCGCATCTGGAGACTCGGTGATGCTGCCCAGGACCGAGCAAGGGTCGTGCCGAATCGAGAATCGGAGATTCTGCAGGCGCTTCGTGGCGGGCTACAGGGTCAAGGTGTTCGCTTTGGTCTGAAAACTGATGGCCGACGGGGGCACTGTCCGTCCCAGTTGGTCCCGCCGAACTTCGGACTGCAGGCTCACGCTCGCGCCGCCAAATTGCCCCGACAACGTGCTGCCCATCACGGCCCAGCGCATTCTCTTGCACGCCCGGCCTGTACGCGATGGCGGCATTCATCCGACCTGCTAAGCACACAGAAATTTCGCTGGCGTATTGAACAGCAGGCAAGCGGGCCTTTTAATCGATCGTCTCCCTTCGGACGCGCACCCGTTCTCCAACACGCCGTGCGCGATTGAGGCTCGAAAACTACGCAATCACGAGCTCGACCATCTCCATCTCAGAATCACTGAGCCTCACGAGGAGGAGCATTCGCATGGGTAGTCGAGCAAGTAGCGAAGCTGGACTGGGGTGATTGTCAGGCTTGCCAAAGGTGCGTTCACCTCGGAGGTAATAGAGCGCCATCGACCCTATTTCACGCTTGGCGAATTGCTCAGCTAGCCGCAGATGACGGCCCGCTCTAAATGATCTTATCTCTCAGCCTTTGCTGAACGATTTCGACCAGAACTGCTCCGCGAAATCCAGATGGCACTTCATCACGTCCGAGGGAGTTTTGGAATTGGCAAGATTCTTCAGAAGATTGACCTGAGCGTGCAGAGAGGAAGCAGCCAGCTTTGACCCGTCCTTCAACGCCGCAGCGAACAGGTCTGTTGTCTCTTCGAGGGATTTTTTCCATTCCGGAGACGCAAATGAATGGCTTGATGCAGCCCTCGCTGATTCTCCAACATCGTGCGTGGTGCCTCCCGCTTCAGAGGCTGAAGCCTGGGCGGCCCGTTCGGGCTCTGGATGGGTCTTCCGTTCGCGTTTCTCGTATTCGGGACTTCTCGCGGTCATTCAACGTCTCTCCGTCTAAACAGGATCGCAGCTCGCTGCGTGGTCTAGATCCGACCAAGAGCTTCGGAAAGTACCACAACCGGCAACATGTCGAACCTATCTCATTTGGTAGCACTTGCTCATCGGGATTGCTTAAGCGGATATCCGCACCATTTGCGGGGTATGCGAACGACCGCGAGATTTGACTGAGAATTTCCTGCACGGCATGAAGAAAGTTGGTGGCAAGGAAGTCGAGAAGGACCGCGTTCTAACACTCGACGAACTGAAGCCTTCTTTGCGATCCTCAACGATGAGGAAGCGGGCATCACGGATGGAACGCGCTTGGCGCTGAAAGTCCGTATTGCTGACAGCCCAGCGCCGGGGCGAAGTCGCGAGCATGATGCGTTCCGAGCTTCACGGCCTACACGGGGAAAAGCCCCACTGGATCATTCCCGCTGTACGGACGAAGAACAAGAAAGCGGAGCACACAGTCCCGCTCTTCCCGACTGCCGTCAAGTTGATCGAGGCGGCCTTGGAGATCGGCAAGCCAGAGAAGGGAGAGGACCAAGGCAACAGACCCGTCGTTGCCAGTCGCTTCGAAAGCGTTGGGGTGCTTGCGAGCCACTGTATGAGCCAGGCTGTGCGGCGCTTGTTGGAAGACAATGAGCTGGTAGCCTTTACGCCCCATGACCTCAGGCGTACAGCCGCGACCATCGTTCATGCGTCTATGCGCGATGGCATATGTTCGAAGAGAAGCGAGAAGCGATTCCAGCGGATTGAAAAGCATTTAATCACAATCACCGGTTAGCAAACTTCTGCGACACTTCAGCTCCCCTCTCGTCTGTATCGAGCCAGTGCTGTCCGCTCCTCTGCGCTAATGCCCATGAATGTTACGCCGTTGTACCCGCCGTTTGAAAGGGCAGATCGCACGTCATCCGTCGAAGCGCCGATATCGTAAGCGATGTTAGCGAACATATATTGCTGGGTGTCGCTCTCATTGTTCGCGATCTGGGTATTAAGGTGATTGGCGGCGCGATGCGCAACCGCGTTATAAACCCGCTTTTTTTGCGCTGCAACTTTCGGTTCACGCCACTGTAGTATCTGAGTTTTGGTTTGACGGGGAACCGAATCATGATCAGGCACCAAACACGCCAGCGCCCACGAGACGCCCTCTAGAAGAGCGCGTATGCGTGCAGCGATCTTGCCTGCCTCCTTCGGCCCAGGTTGAGTTTCACGCTATCGAGTATGCCCAACACTGCCTGAGCCTCCTCGGCATCAAACGTCGCGACTTGGCGATCTGCCGGGCTCAAAGACTGATCGGCGGCCCGGGCCTGATTGGCTGCAAGCACCTCAAGCGCTTGCGACCGCAGGGCTGTGATCTGCCGAAGATTTCGAGTGTTGATTGTCACCGCCCATTCGGACCCACAGTAGATAGCTGCACGTGACTCGGCGCTTTGACGTGAACCGAGGAAGCGCTGTCCCTACCACTCACCGCTAACTTCACCATGGTCAGCCCAAGCAGCGGAAGAAGCTAACCGGGATGCATATTCGGCGAACGCCCCTATCACAACTACCAGGATTGGTCGTAGCCAGCGCTTGGCGATCAGTTGTGATCTTAGGCAGTATGGCCGCGCCACTAGCGGCGAACCGGCTGCGTCGACAAGAGAATGCACAAGCGCATCGCGCTCTCATCCTGATTGTCGCGCTATAGGAGTTCGTCTCGATACGCTCAACGAAGCCGTCAACAGTTCCGAACTGAAGCTGACAGGCAACGATTTCCACAAGCTGGCCGGAAAGTCCGTGCGCTACACGATTCACATCAATGGCCCGTGGTGCATCACATTCGAGTTTGAAGGAAGCGATGCATTCAAGGTTGACTTTGACCAGTACCACTGAACGCAGAATACCGAATAAGCCATGAGGGCTCCGACATGCTGGAGAGCATCAATGGCAGAGCAGAAGGCTAAGCGCGATCCTAACCGCTGCCCGTCTCATCCGGGCGCCGTCCTTGATGAAATTCTACAGTACATCAGGAAGTCTAAGACCGAGATTGCAGAAGCGCTGGGATTCCAGGCAGCATCTGCACGACATCCTCGCGGAGAAGAAGCCGGTCAGTCCGAACGTGGCCGCCCGGATTGGAAAGCCGGTCGGCAACGGCCCGGCCATCTAGCTTCGTTTGCAGGCAGCCCCCGATGCGTGGCACGCCGACGCGAAGTTGATGTCAGCGAGATCAAGATGCTGGAACCGGCTTAGGGCGACGAGTCCGGGTGCGGGGTCGCCCAAACGGTGTCGCAAGCGATGGTAGCCAGCCCGTCCTCGAAGACAGGGGCTGGCCACCTTTACGCCCGAGAGGTTCAAATTCCCCAAGGTGCTACCATTGTATGGTGGAGAAGAACTGGAGAGCACCTACCAGTACCGGTGGGGTGCCGCGCCCCGCGTGCATGTCATATTGAAGCGCTCGGCCCGCAACTGTTCGAGCTGGCTCCGCTCATAGGAGTAACCGCCGTGCCTAGGACCGATGTGGGGGCGGCAATCCAAGCATTCACGGACTACGCCCGTAGGCCAAGCCATACCCCGGCAGAAGACACCTACGGGCCACAGCGAACTGAAGAGCAGCTGGCCGCTCGGCGATTCCGGGTTGAAGTTATCTGCTCAAAAATGGACGCGGTGGCGGAGTGCCCTCTTTCGACCTTAGCCGAATTCGAGGCGCTCAGACGCGAGATGGGAAAAGATTTTCCCCCAACGCCACCCGCTTTACTCAACCATGTAGTGGACGCATTTTTACGTTGTGGGTCCTACCCGCGCGGCCGGATGACCGACCCTTAATCGTGGACGGAGCCAAATGATGCTTGGCACGTTCTCGCTGCACAAGATCGACCACGCTATACGCGACCTAGAACAAAAAGTCGCCCACGGCGCGGAAATCAGCCGCGAGGAGCTTGCGAGCGGACTGCGGATTACGAAGCATCTTCGAGATGAACTCGAAGTGGCGCTCAAGGTGATCGATGGCCTAAAGGATCATACCGGTCCCGGGTCGACAGGCCGCTCAAGGTGGTAGCCGCGACCTAAACAGCGGGAACGTTAGCGGCCACGTGGCTCGGCGCCCGCTTGGAGAAAAAGCGCTCTCCCTACCACGCGCCAGCCTCAAACAGCGGAAGAAGCTGACGGTGGGATACATTCATCGCAAAAAGCCGTGGCACAACTACCAGAACCGGGGTTGCAGCCTCGCGGGGCTCGGGGATCAGCCTCAGATCGCAGGCAGTGCGGGTGAGACTCGGCGCCGTTCGGTTGCGCCGGAGCGGACGCTGTCCCTGCCCCGCCCGCACTGCCGATAGTTAGCGGTCACGTGACTCGGCGCTCAAGTAACCCCCACGCATACACAGGGGAAGCGCTGTCCCTGCCACGCGCCGCTAACCCCCACACGGCCAGCCTCAAAGCAGCGGAAGAAGCTGACCGGGAGGTCATCGCTCGCAGAACGAGCGTAACTTACAGAACCGGGAATGGCCCGTGATTTAGAAGCAGTGGGCGCGACACGGTGCCGACCGACCAGGGGGGCTGAGTTGAAGCACCTGGCGCATCCGCACTGCTGGTGAGTTTAGCGGAAGGTGACACTCCACCCCACTGCTCTGGAAACCACAGCAATGTCCGTGCCACCCCCGCTAAACCCAACAACCAATTATTGGGACTAGCTTACTGAAAGCTGACGAGACTGCGCGCCCATTCACAAAACGAAAAGCGGCCCACGGGGCCGCTTGCCGTGGAGACAATAAAGACGTTCAGGCCGCAGACGAAAGGCGTTCGGCTCGCTTACGATCAGCGGCAGCCGCACCACGACGACGGCCCGGATCGGCAGTTCTGTGCGTCAAGTTCAGCAAAATCGATTATGGGATCCGGCCGAGCCATCCCCTCGGAGCCGCCGTCGCTCGCTTGCGCAAAAGCGTAGCCCTGGCGAGCGACGGCGGCGGAGAGGGGGGCGTGCATCCCCTTGGTGGGCCTGAGCATCGTCAGGCCGCCGGCGTAGCGCCTCCTTGTGCTCCTTCGGCAGATCCATGTTTAGATGGCGATGGTCCTCGAGCCAGGCCTCATGGCGCTCGACGGTCAGCGCCCGTACCAGCCTTAAACAGCTCTCGGCATTGGGGAGGATTCGCACGACATAGGTTCGCCGCCTGATCTCCTCGTTGAGGCGATCGAGCAAATTGGTGAGATGTCTCGGTGCCAACGTTCCCGCTGCGGTGTTCTACATCGTGGAGTATGGTGCGACCATCGGGACAGCGGCACCGGGAGCACGAAGTGCGGGCAGGCCGATGTTATTCCAGAGCCGAGAGCTCGAGTTAGTAGCTGGCGGCCGCCTCCGTGATGGGCTCGAGTATCCCGAGGTCACGCGGGTCGAACTCGATCGAGCGGCGCCCCCTCCACCGGCGTATCGGCGCGGCCCGCGCCCATCTGCGCCATGTGCATCGCGATTCTCCGCGCGCGCTCACCTGCTGCGGACCTCACCATCGAGATCGAGCTCGGAGGGGGATGGCATCCGCTGCGAGACTCATGCCCAGGGCACGGCCGTCGAGAGGTGTCCGGGGCTGGAGAACATCTGCATTCTGCAGCGCGTCGTCGGTCATAAGGTCACCTGCAGGCGGTACGATCGCGCGAACGATGTTCTTGTCGATATCGCCCCTCCAGCCTGGAGGTCGGGAGTAATGAGATGGGGAAGTAATGACATGGATTGGCGCCGCGACCTCATGCTGTGGCACCCGCGTCTGTTCCTCACGACGGCCGAGGAGCCTAGTCGCTCGTTCGGCTACCCGCACTGCGAGCGAGGGTGGCAGGATATCCTGGTCCGGCTCTGTCGCAGGATCGAAGTCGCGCTCCGCGACGGCGAGACCTTCGAATTCGTCCGCATCAAGCAGAAGATGGGCATCCTGCTCGTCGACTGGGACACCGAAGCCTCGAAGTCCACCGAGTCCGCGATCGGCCATGCAGTTGACCTGGCCGTCGCCCGCTCCGCCTGCACCTGCGAGATTTGCGGCGCGGAAGGCCGGCTGCATGCCAACAAAGGGTGGCTCGAAACCCGCTGCGCAGAGCACGCGGCCGGCGATCCAGTGCCGCCCCACTTGGGGCAGGGCTTCGACAACGTCCGCCGGCTGCGCCGCCGGCGAGGCCAGGCCAGCGTTTACTACGCGCTTACGACCGCGACGCCGACACTTTGACCGAGGTGCCGCCGCCCTCGCCGCAGCAGGAGCGCTAAGATGGCCAGATTTCGCTGTAGCGCCTAGGACCAGCAAGGCGAGTTCACCTAGCCGCGCCGGCGAATGCGCCGTCCGGCATCTCAATGGCTATCGCGGCATCCTCCAAGTGGATGGCTACGCCGCCTATAACAAGCTCGCGCGATCCGATCGCGGCGATGATGGCATCACGTTGGCCGGCTGCTGGTCACACAGCCGGCGCAAGTTCTATGAGCTGCATGTTGCAGGGAGCTCGGAAGTGGCAACGGCGACGCTCGAGCGGATGGCGAAGCTCTGGCAGGTCGAGAAGACCGTGCGCGGTCAAAGCCCCGACGCCCGCGTTGCCGCGCGCCAGCAAGCCTCCGCGGCTGTCGTCGCAGATCTCTTCGATCTCTGGCAGCAGACCTTGCGGCGGATCTCCGGCAAATCAAACTGGCCGAGGCGATCCGCTATGCTGTCTCGCGCCGTGCCATCTTCGAACGCTTCCTGCTCGACGGCCGCATCGAGCTCGACTCCAACATCGTCGAGCGCGCCATCAGACCGCAGACAATTACAAGAAAGAATAGCCTGTTCGCGGGCAGCGACGGCGGCGGACGAACCTGGGCGACCATCGCAACACTGCTGCAGACTGCGGATTTCACGGATCGTGTGCATCGATTTCGCGCGATCGTGAGCACTGAATTCAGACGATCGTGAGCAGCCCGCTACGGCCGATGGGAGATAGAGTCAGTGTTCTGGTTGCCGTCAAGGGTGATGGTTTTGGCGCTGCGTTTTCGCATGCTTTCTCCGGTGAGCTGGAGGCGGTGGGCGTTGTGGACGAGGCGATCGAGAATGGCGTCGGCGACCGTGGGGTCCCCAATGGCTCCATGCCAGGTGTCCACGGGGAGCTGACTTGTGACGATGGTGGATGCGCGGCCATGTCGGTCCTCGAGGATTTCGAGCAGATCGCGGCGTTCCGCGGCGGTGAGCACCGATAGTCCCCAATCATCCAAAATCAGAAGCTGAGCGCGGCCGAGGCTTTTGAGGAGTCGGGCGTAGCGTCCGTCTCCGCGCGCGAGCGCGAGCGCCTCGAACAGCCTTGGAACGCGATGATAGAGGACTGATCGGTTGTCGCGGCAGGCCTTGTGGCCGAGCGCGCAGGCTAACCAACTTTTGCCCAGGCCGGTTGCCCCGGTGACGAGCAAATTCTCGTGGCGATCGATCCAGCGACCTTCGACGAGTTTGGCGAAAACGGCGCGGTCGATGCCCCGCGGGGTGCGCAGATCGACGTCCTCGACGCAAGCAGTCTGGCGCAGTGCGGCGATCTTGAGGCGCGTGGTGAGCCGCCTGGTGTCGCGTTCGGCGGCTTCGCGGTCGACCAACAGGCCGATGCGATCTTCGAACGGCAGGGCTTCGAGATCGGGCGATCGGCGCTGCTCCTCGAAGGCCTTGGCCATTCCGGTCAGTCGGCGCCGTAGCTTTTGACGAGCGCCAGAATGCCAAGGCAGGTTCGAAAGCCTTGTTCTGGATGGGGCCGGGCGTCGATCGCGGCCTGGAAAAACGCTGCTGTCGAAGGACCGATCCGCTCGCCGGCGGCGATCACCGCGGCGGGGGTCCATTCGCCGTAGCGGCGATGGGCGCTGGGCATGTGGTCGGCGATGGTGGTGTGTCCGCGTCGGTTGGGCGCGCGGGCATGGCTGGCGATCCGCTGGCCCTTGTGGAAGATCTCGACCGTCCGATCGTCGATACGGGCATCGACCAGCTCGCCAATCAGACGATACGGCGCGGAGTACCAATGGCCGTCGACCTCGACATGATAATCGGGAGCGAGGCGGCAGCGCTTCCAGCGTGCGAAGGCATAAGGCTGATCTGGCAGCGGGGTTAGCTTGGGTTTGTCGAGTTCGGCAAACAGTTCGGCGCGGCTTGAGCCGAAGCCACGCATTTGACGAGCATTGAGTTCGTCGACGAGTGTCTTGATGCCGGCGTTGAGCTCGGCCCGGGAAAAGAAGCGCTGATTGCGCAGCCGGGCCAGAATCCAGCGCTGGGCGATTTGCACCGCGACCTCGACCTTCGCCTTGTCTTTTGGGCGCCGCGGCCGTGCGGCGAGAATGGCGGTGCCGTAATGGCTCGCCATCTCGGCATAAGTGCGATTGAGGCCGGGATCGTAGCGGTCGGGGTTGCTGACGGCGGCTTTGAGGTTGTCGCAGACCACGAACGTCGGCGTTCCGCTCAAAAACGTGAACAAGTTGACGTGGGCCCGGATCCAGTCGGCCAAGCTCTCGCTGGGGCAGGCCTCGGCGTAGGTGTAGTTCGAAGCGCCCATCGCCGCGACGAACAGCTTCATCGGCTGCACTTCCCCGGTCAGGGGATCGACGATGTCGATGGTGTCGCCGGCGAAATCCACGAACACCTTCTCGCCGCCCAGATGAATCTGCCGCATCGAAGGTCGGACCCGCCCCTTCCAGGCCTCGTAGGTAGTGCAGAACCACGTGTACCCGAAACCGTCGGGATTAACGGCGCGATACTCCTCCCAGAGCAGGCGACGGGTTACGTTGCGCCGGCGGAGCTCTTTATCGATGTAGCTCCAGTCGGGCACCGGCCGCTGCGGGCTCTGAGACGCTGGTCGTGGGGCCGGGAAAAGCAAAAGCTCCAGGTCTTCATCGGTCATTCCCTCCGGAAGCGGCCAGCTCAACCCAGCAGAGCGGGCGCGGCTCAGGTAGCTGTGCACAACGCCGTTGCTGACGCCCACGCTCCGCGCGATGGCCCGCTCTGGCAGGCCTTGAAAATGTTTTAACCGAAGGACTTCCTTGATCCGGCGCATCGACAATCTCTGGGTAGGCATTGGACTTCCTCGTTAACCACGAGGTCATCCCTAAGCCGGTTGAGTTGTCGGCCGAAGCGCTGCAAGGCTCCGAAAGCCTTGCTCACGATCCCGCGAAATCGTTGCTCACGATCCCCTGAAATCCGCGCTCACGATCCCGCGAAACGCGCATGAAACTGACGAGAACCGCTTTGCTGGGCGATTTCCCGCCTGTTGCGTTGCGTAGCTTCGGCATTCACAACGAATTCGCCATTGGAAAGCATTGCGGGAATGCTGTCCGAGACGCTTGTCCCAGCGCCGGAGACGAAGCCGCCGGTGCTAAAGCTAGGTGTCGACATAGAGCTGATCGCGGCGACCTTGGCCATACCGGCAGCGAGCACGCCCGCAGCCAACGCATCATTGAATGGCGGCACGGCCGATGCCAACGCCTTCGTGAAGGCGGTGTAAGTGTTGATCCTTGCCTCGACAATGCCGAACGCTTTAGCCGCCGTCGCCATAGCCATGCTGTGCTTGCCGAATTCCTGCGAGAGTTGTGCAAATTCGCCCGCCATGGAGGCGCCGGCGGTGTTCCACGTCGATTGGGCGTTCTCCGCTAGCCTTTGTTGCGCATCCAGGAATTGCTGCGCACTGATCGTATTGGCGTTGAATTGCGCTTGGATCTTAGGCTCCTGTAGGTAACTCTCAGAGGGAGTCAAGTTCGCTTGGATCGTCTGGAGCCCGGCCAGCGTCATGGCGTATTCCGAAGTCTTCTGCTTCAGCAGGTCGAGCTGCACCTGCTGCGCGGCGGTGATCGCGGTGTTGTTCGCCCGCGCGATCGACTCCGTTTGCAATTGCAGCTTCATCGCCTCCATTGCGCCGGGAAGCAGTCCATAGGTTGCCACCTCGGCCTTCATTCCCTCCGGCGACTTGCTTTGCGATGCAATGAACTGATCGACCACGTTTTTTCCGCCCATCACCGAAAAGTTGAAATCCTTCTGAGTCTTCGATGCCTTGTCCGTCGATGCAGCCGCGGCTTCCTGGGGACCGCGCTCACCGCAGTATCGACCGCGATGAAGGCGCTCGTCACCAGTGGGGTGATTGTTTCACGGCCGCCTTCGAGAAGGTGAAGGGCGGCATCGCTGGGATTGAGGAGACGGCAAGGCGCCGTGTTCAAAGTCGCTCGCCAAATACATCTCAACCGTCTCCGGTTGCGAGCCCTTCCACAAATTGTCGACGATTCTTGCGTCATTGATGCCGCTCGAGCCCGCACCGAGCCCGGCAGTGGATGTGCCCGAAGCGCTGAAAGCCAGCTCGCTCGAGCTGTGGTATCAGCAGAAACTTCATCTCCGGACATTGGTTCCGAGCGGCGCCGAGGCGCTGATCCGGATGCGCCATCCCGCATGGGGCGTCGTGCCGCCTGCCTACTTCATCCCCGACGAAAGCGATCCGCATTTTCATGCGCTGTCCGAGTTCGTGATCGCGCGCGCGATCGAGGACTGGCGCTATCTGCTCGGGCAGATCGGACCGGTCGATCTCTCGATCAACCTGCCGATCTCGTTTCTGGCCGACGATGCTGCGGTGCGCGAGCTTTGCTACCGGATTCCGGATCATGCGGCGTTCGCCGGCCTGCTGATCGAGATCGACAGCGCCGAGGTGATCGACAATCTCGACCTGGCGATCGATGTCGCCCGGCGCGTTCGCCTGCACAATATCGGCATCTCGATCGACAATGTCGGCGCGAAGTGGCCATCCTTGCTGGGATTGCCGAACTTTCCGTTCGTCCAGCTGAAGGTCGACCATCAATACGTCACCGGTTGCGCGGATCAGCGCCTCAAGCAGACGGTGTGCCGGCGTATCGTCGAGCTCGCACACGACTCCGGCGCGCAGGTTATTGCGCAGGGGGGCGAGACGCGCGCGGACTTTCTTGCCGCACATGAGATGGATTTCGATCAGGTCCAGGGTTACCTGTTCGGCAAGCCGATGGGCGTCAAGAAGTTCGCCCGCTCGCGCACGCACTTCTCGGAGAAAGAGCCGATCGTCCTGACGCATGGCGCCTAGTCAGGCGCGAGTGTCGCCATCGATCGCGCGCAGCGCTTCGCCGCGGGCGATCAGGCGCTTTGTGTGAATCGGCGGATGGAATGACCCTGCCCAGATTAATGATGTCAACGGCTTAACGTGCCGATCGGCGCCGGGCCCCGCGCCAACTCACATGCTGACGGCGGTCGTCTTCCCCTCGGCTTTGCTATGCACTTCAAACTCGAGAGATCGATTCGTTCAGGATAATGTCCTGAATAACGAGATAAGCCGTACGGCAGTTGCCGCACGGCTCTTCCGGAGTTCGTCATTCACTGCGCGGATCCGGTAGCGACGCGCTGAGCCGCCGTCTTGGCAGACTTATTGGACGCGCTCGTCGGCGACCTTCTTCTCAGAAGAGAGCTCGGTCGTAATTCTGCGCATTGCCACGGCCTGGGCCTGAACTTTTTGGCTAACACGCTCGAACTCAGCCATCTGGTTCTGGAAACCGGCATCCTGGGTCTGCTGGGTAGCAGGAGCGGCGCCGTTACCGCCAACACTATTAACCGCCATGTCTATTCACCTTTCTTTATGATAGTCGTTAGTTGTGGCCTGCTACGTCGGGCGGGCCGACGATACGAGGGGCAGGAATAGAAAGAAAGACGGTGCTCGCCCCCCAGACTTCTCAGGCTCAGTTCGGCGCTCTTGCCGAGACCAACGGTCTTGGGCTGTACGTTGTCCGTTTTGCCGGCGTTCTTGTTTTCGGCGGCCATCGCTTTCTCCTATGCTCGTCTTGTTACGTCTCAATAGACGTGCTCGCCTAGAGTTCAGCAGCCTCACGCTAGGCGGGCTACCTTTCGAGAAGCTGACGAGTCTCGGTCGGGGTGATTAGGTCGATCCTTTGCAGCAGCCCATCACCTGCCGGCAGCTGCAACCTCACCTAGGGTCTGTACCTAAATAGCGCCACGTGATTCTCTTGCCTACGTGTTGATTCGGGGGCGAGAGAATGCGCGCTGGTTTGTTTTGGCTGAACGACAGGCAATGGGCGCGTATCGAACCGCATCTGCCGAGGGGACTGACGGGGCCGGATCGGGACGACGACCGACGCATCGTCAGCGGCATCATTCACATGCTGCAATCGGGTGCACGATGGCGTGATTGTCCACGTGAATACGGCCCTTACACGACGATCTACAATCGCTTCAATCGCTGGGCCAAGCGAGGACGATGGTGCGCAATCTTCGAAGCGCTGGCCAAGCCTGGCGAAGACGGCGTCGTACTGTCGCTCGACTCGACCTCGATTAAAGCTCACCGGTGTGGCTCCGGCGGAAAAGGGGGGAGCACAATCAAGCAATCGGCCGCTCGCGCGGAGGCCGCACGACAAAAATCCATGCGCTGAGCGATCCGCTCTGCCGGCCGGTCGTCCTGCATCTGACTCCAGGCCAGGATGCCGATATCGCTGCGGCTCCCGATGTCCTGGCGCTCGCGCCACCCATGAGCGTGCTCCTCGCCGACAAAGGGTATGATGGCGACAAGCTTCGCGGCGCAATCATTCGTCGTGGCGCCAAGCCCGTAATCCCCAATAAATCTAACCGTGTCGTCATCCATCGCTTCAACAAACGCGCCTACAAAGGACGAAATGTCATCGAACGCTGCTTTGGCAGGCTCAAGGACTTCCGGCGCATCGCCACGCGATATGACAAGCTCGCCCGTAATTTTTTGGCCGCTGTTCATCTCGCCGCTCTCGTCGCATATTGGCTCAATTGAGTCTGGACCCTAGCTAGTGAGGCTAGCAGCGAAATTCTGACCTACGTGCGCGGTCAGGCGCGCACTTGGATCGATCGGCCAACAGGTTGGCTGTGGCGTTTGTCGATCAGCGCTGAGTCATCCAATCTGAAGTCTTTGGAGACTCATGGCGTGGGGCGGTAGCCTGGTTAGGGCCGCGCGCTGATGCTGTAGAGGCTGTTGGTGTGATCGCCGGTATCCCCACAGATCGCGTCCGGAATCTTCGGATCGCCGCTGGCGGCAATAGCGGCGTGGCCGGAGCGGTTGGAATGCTGCTTCCCAGATCCGCTGGAGTGACTGGCGGAATTGCGGCGACCGCGTCACTTATCGACAGAATGATATGCCTCTCGGTCCCGATGATTGTTGCATCAAGAGCAAGCGGCGTGAATCTCGCATGCAACAGGACCGATCGGCGCAGCCGACATCGGACAGTCGATCGATGTTAACGAAGCGACGTATCACATGTGATCGGCGGGCGTCGATAGTTGCCTGAGATGGTCCGTCGTGACGGCCGGCCGCCGCGAGCAACCATGCGATCCGCACCCCTCGGATGCTACGAGGGTTGCGATGCTCAGTCGGTGGTTCATTGTCGTCAGCTTTTCGACAGGTGCTGCAGGTAGAGTCCCTGCGAGTTCGATGGGCGCGATATGCTCGCGCCGAGCCGCTGCGAAGGTGATGAGAGAGGGGGCTCATCGAGGCTGCCGGGGCTGGTGGCGAGAGGCATTCATTCGCTCACCATCGGGCCAAGGGTGCGGCCTGAAATGCTTCCTGTTGATGTGCGCATAACGCTCGCAGTTTTACCGCTTTCTTCGATGCAATCAGGAGTGAACTAAATGGCGTATCTTCCCGTGGCCGGTCTCCCCGTGGTCGGCGCACTCGATTCGACGGTAAATGGGGTGGGGTCAGAGGGGGTGGTTGCCAGCCCAGCTTTCAGCACACTGTTGGGACAGTATGTCACGCCGGGTGCCTACCAGTACCTGCCGGCAGGCGCTGCCGTCGTTGTCGCTCCGGTGGTCGTTCCTGCAGGTGGCGTCACAACCGCTGTCGTGGCTCCGGCGGTCGTCACTCCAGTCGTGGCTGCTCCCGTGTACATGATGGCTCCGCCTCCTCCTTTCATGCTGTTGAGCCAGCAAAGTTCGGGTTCGGAGCCTTCCGTCGATCCGGTATGGACGCATGAGGTCAAGGATGGCAAGGCCACGATCAACCTCGGCGACAAATATACGATCACAGCCAATGAGAAGGATGGCACCTGGACCGTCCGCAACAACCAGACCGGCCATGTCACGAAGATCCATGGCGATCCCCATGTTGACGCTAACGGGGACGGCAAGGATGACTTCGACTTCAAGAAAGATATGACCTTCCAGCTCGACGATGGGACCAAGATTACCGTCAATAATGTCGACTACGGTAATGGTGAGACCATCTCCTCAAGGCTGACCATTACGAACGGCCACAACGCGATGGTTGTGGAGGGGCTCGGCGACGACAAGGATGGCAAAAACAATCTGAGGGTGACTCAGTCCAACGCTGGCATGACTCTTGATGAGCTGACACCCGATGGTGCCCAGACGATCCATGAGAGCGGCCAAGGCTGGGTCGATGGCGCCGGCGGCGTGGTGAATCAGGCGAGTATCGATGCCGGCGAACAGGGTCGCGCGCCGGGCAACTACCAGTCTGCAAGCGCAACGCCTGCCAGTGCAACACCCGTGTTCTTCGTTCCTCCTCCACCGCCGCCTCTTGCGATGGTTCCGTTTGCCGTCGCTCAGACGCCAGCGCCGTCATCTCAGCCAGCGCCAGTGTGGTCGCACGAGGTCAAGGACGGCAAGGCGACGATCAACCTTGGTGATAAGTATACGATCACAGCCGATGAGAAGGACGGCACCTGGACCGTTAGGAACAACCAGACCGGCCATGTCTCGAGGATCCACGGCGATCCTCACGTCGATGCTAATGGCGACGGCAAGGACGATTTCGACTTCAAGAAAGGTATGACCTTCCAGCTCGACGACGGCACGAAGATTACGGTGGACACGGTCGATTATGGCAAGGGAAAAACCATCTCCTCGAAGCTCACCATCACCAACGGCGACAATGCCATGGTTGTGGAGGGACTCGGCGACGACAAGGATGGGAAAAACAATCTGAAGGTCACGCAGTCTAATGCTGGGCGAACGCTTGATCAGCTGACGTCCGATGGAGCTCAGACAATCCATGAGACAAATCAGGGGTGGGTTGACAACTCCGGACGCAAGGTGACGCAGTCGGTGATCAACCACAATGAGAACCCGGATGCGCCGCCGGATTTCAAGACGATGATGCGCGAGGCCATGTTCCGGCGCATTTTCGGTCGCGATGCACAGCCGGCATGAGGCCTGATCCCGGGGATGTCGGAAACTCGTGGAAGCGGGCGCTAGCGCCCGCCTTTCATTTTCGCCAAACGGCCGCGAGAAGGGCAGCTTGGCGATCTATCGATTTAGGATCGACGGTAACAGCCAGATTGTCTTGGCAATCGCAGCCTTGGCGCCGACAAACGGGCGGAGGGCCTCCAGACCCGGCTACCCGGCTAGAATTGCTGCGGCGCGTTGCCGGCGATGGAGGCGCTGCACGGGAACGGTGCTCTCAGGTCTGTCTGCACGTCAACGTCCTGCAGATGCAGGCGTCGCAGCGAAAATCCCGGCCAAGATCGTAGATTGGATTGGGGACGGCCTCGGCGGCGCGATCTACCCTCGGCTCAAAAGCATAAGCCACTGTTTCGCGTTGAGCCCTGCCTGTCTTTAGCCTACCAAGCCGGGCGTGAACCCTTGCGCTCCCAGAACATCCATCATCCTCTCACGAAGCCGGAGGCGCCATGGCTTTGAGCATCACCATTTCCGTCAAAGTCTGCTGTTGGGGACGCCAAAGGGACGTCGCAGCAGCCCGCTGCCAAAAAGATCCAGGTGCATTCGGATTCGCGGAGCAGTTCGCAGCGGACCTGAAAGATCATAGAATGCGCATCTAACTGCTGGCGTGTGCCAAAGTCTCACTTGGCACGTCTTCGATTCAATCACCAGGCGGCCGTATCGCTATCTGGCGCCGACCATCGGCTCATCCATCATCAAGCTCGCTCATGGCCTCATCCATATCCGACTGCGAATCGCTTATGACTTGCGTCGCGACGGAAACGAGAGCCTTTTCGAATGCTCGGCGCAGTAGCGCTGCACGCGTGTCATCGCCGCCGTTCTCGGCGGTGTCGGAGGGGGCGCCAACCTGCGACGCTGTTGCATTGATATCGGCTGCGTCTGCGTTCATGTCGTAACACCCGGATAGCGGCGTCGCCTAGATGACCTATCCTCTTCATGCTAGCAGGAGCAGCTTGCGAAAAGCTGACTAAGATCGAGCTTCCTTGGCGGCTTCATCCATGATCGAGAAGGATCATGAGCACGCGCCAGCGGAAGTGATGACATTCAAAGCGGCGCGCGATGCTGCTGTCGAGCTGGCTGCACGCAAGCGGGCCAATCTCGTCAAGGTGCTGCCTTAAAGCATTGCGGACTCAGGGCTTTACCTCCGACGGTTCAATCACGAAGTAGCATGTACCGGGGCGAAGGCCGCATACGTTATCGCAGGTGCACGAGCCGCCATCACATTCGTCTCCTTTTCCGCCAGTTAGCAATTCGTGGAACAGAAACGCGCCCTCTGCAAATTCCTTTGCGTTGCCTTGGCGAACTCCTCGGATACCGTTTTTCGATTGAGCGATTGCTTTCGTATACAGATGAAGTTTCGGGCAGTTCGCAGCAATGCCGAACGCCGCGCCCTGCAGAAATGCAACGCTTCGGCCATCGGCGTGCGCTGATGATGAGCACGGCCGTTGTTGGCGATTTGAACAACATCAGACCTCTTGTCCCCATAACACCATACCGATTGCGGCGCTAAAGCATCGCTACCCTGCTGTTGGCTGATCTTCCTTATCCGCGCCGCGCATCACGATCTTCAGCGCATCATCCGGCAACGGCCGCTGCAATGCCTTTGCTTCATCCCGCGGCGCGCGCATCCATACGTCGCGCTCCTCATCGGTCGTCAGGAAGCCATAAACGAGGTGAGGGCCGGGGGCCGGCTTGGACTTGGTGCCCCGGTCGCCCTTGAACCCGGTCCAGATGCCCGCGATCAGATGGGCATGGCGGCTACCGGCCGGTTGTACACGCCGCTCGCGGGAGAGATCGACAGGCGCGCAGCCAGCCAAGGAGCAAGGTTGTGTTCCAGCCAGCCATGGCAATCGCTGATGAGCGATCCTCATCAGTGGTCGCGTTGTCGACCGTGGTGAGGCATCCGGGCGAAACTTTGCGCCGCAATGCTGCTCGAAGAACAGGGAGTCGTCCAGAAACCTGACGGCGTTTGCCCCTGAGGTTGGTGAGCGTGATTTTGGTTTGATGAGCGCTCATCCATGCGAATAAGTTGCTGAGAAACACGATGCCAGCAGGTCGGACAAAGCCGAGATTGCCGAAATCGTTGATGACCTCCGGCGGCCAGCCGTTGACGGCGTGCGCCGCAAGATCGGCCGCAACCTTCGACAGGGACAGTCCATTGAATGGTACCGTCAAATTAACGAATTGGAGCGGCGGAGGGGTAGACGACCGGCAGACCGCCCGGGACCCTCTTTATCGCCGCCATCGCACCGGAAGTGATCAGTTATCCCGTTTGGTTATATTTCCGGCTTCCCTTAAGCTTGCGGATGGTCGAGGAAATGCTGGCGGCGCGTGGCATTGGCGTGACCTATGAAACCGTGCGCCAGTGGGGACGGAAATTCGGCAAGCCGTTCTCCGATCGGATCCGCCAGCGCACTCCCCCTCGCGGTGACAAATGGCATCTGGACGAAGTCGTTATCTCGATCGCGGGCGAACAACATTGGCTCTGGCGCGCTGTCGACCAGAATGGCTTCGTTCCTGACGTCTTGATCCAGCGCCGAAGAAACTCGCGCGTTGCGCAGCGGCTCATGAAGAAGCTCTTGAAATCCGCCGGCACGCCGCCGCGCGTTATGATCACGGATAAGCTGCGTTCGTACGGCGCTGCGAGGGCGAAGATGGGCTTACACGTCGAACATCGCCAGCACAAAGCTCTCAACAATCGGGCCGAGAATTCTCATCAGCCGACGCGGCGACGCGAGCGGATCATGACGCGCTTCAAATCGTCCCGTCAGGCTCAACGGTTTCTGTCCGTTCACGATCAGGTCGCGAACCTTTTCCACATCCCCTATCCCGGCGCCGCCACCGCCGACTTCCGTCGTGCTTCGCGCGAGCGAGCCTTTGCGACTTGGCGCGAGATCTCCATGACAAGCGCTATCGCCGACTCTCGACCTCTGAGAATCGCCTCCTTCGGCTCGGCGGTCGATTAAGTTGACGATGCCCCCTGATGAGCCAGAGCCTCCCTTCTCGAAAAGCCTGATCAGTCTCAAATTGTCTGACGACGGACAATCGTTGCCACTGTCTCAGCCAGGCTGCTGTCATCCGAAAGACGGCAAATCCGGGCGCGGGTCCACCCTTCTTCCCGAGCTCGTCAGCTTCTCGAAAGCCAACCTTCCTAGCATTCAAGCCCGGTCTCTAGATGCCGATGCCGCCCATGCTGAACTAGGGGGCCCGCTAGTGGATCTGCAGGAGATTTTGTTATCAGAAAGGAGAGCTTTATGGATTCCAATCGGATAAGCGGTGCCGGCGCGCAAGGGTCTCCAACGGGTTACGTCCGGACACAGGAGGATCATGATCTATTTAGGCAGGCCGCGAATGAAGCCCGGTCATTATCATCTGCCGGGCCTGTGTCGGCACAGACGCCGATTTGGCGTTCGAGCGCTCCATACGGAAGCTTTTCACGCGATGGCTACTCTTGGAACAACGACGTATGGGGCCCGCACCCTGGGCCTCAGACGATTTCGGTGAGTGCAGCCAACCGGTGGAGCGTGTGGTCGAACCAGCCCAATACTCCTGGCATCAAGAGCTATCCGCACGTGGCTTTCAATATCGGGAAACCGCTCAGCTCAATCAACACTCTGAGCTCGAGCTTCAATCAGGAAGTTCCCACTGGCGGCGCCTGGGATGTCGCCTACGATATCTGGGACAGCTCAGACCGACATGAGATAATGCTCTGGACAAACTACACCGGAAACTCGGACGGGAGCGGCAACGTTAAGCCCATTTCATATCATTATGCCCCTTCCGGTGCGGCGATTCCGGTCTACAGCAATGTCAATGTAGGCGGGGCGACTTGGAACGTGTTTGAAGGCGAAGGCTCCGATGGTCACAAGGTCATCTCATTGCTGCGCACTTCGAAGACCAACAGCGGGACAGTGGACATCAAGAGTATCCTGCAGTGGATCAAGTCGAAGGGGTACTTTGGCGACATAAACGTCGGTAGCGTCCAATACGGCGTCGAGATTACCTCGTCCCCGGGGGGAAAGAACTTCAATTTCAACAACTGGTCCGTGACTTCGAAGTGAAGTCCGCGCGGGCGGTAAGGTGAGCTGCGCTATGCCAATGAGCCACGCTGACTGACGGCCTTGGCTTGCCGCTCACATCCCGACCGCCACGATCCCGGCCTCAACCGAACCTATGCCGAGATGGCAAGCCATTACGGCACGGCCATCTCGCAGCCCGGCCGCGGCGCCCAAAAGATAAGGCAAAGGTCGAAGTTGCGGTGCAAGTCGCGCAGCGATGGATTTTGGCGCGGCTGCGCAACCAACGCTTCTTTTCGTTGGCGTGACCTGCCACTGAGCATTTCCTCCAGAAGGATTCAGAGTCCGCCCCGAAGAAGGACGGACAGATGAAGCGAGCAAGGTTCACGGAAGAGCAGATTATCGCAGTGTCGAAGGCGCATGAGGCCGGGGCGAAGACGGCCGACCTAGCTCGCAAGCACGGGGTCTCCGAAGCGACGATCTACAATTGGAAGGCCAGCTCGCAATGGTTGGCACGCAAGATCGCCGCGATGGGGCATACCGTCCGCATTATTCCGGCTCAATTCGTCAAGCCTTATGTAAAGTCCAACAAAAGTGACATCATCGATGCCGCAGCGATCGCGGAAGCAGTGACGCGACCAACAATGCGCTTCGTCGAAATACGGTCGCCCGAACACATTGACCTGCAAGCGCTGCATCGTGTTCGCGATAGGATGATTTCGCAACGGACGTGCCTCATAAATCAGATGCGCGCTTTTTGCCTTGAATATGGGATCGCTACTCGACTCGGGAAGCGTCCGAGGGAGGGTGTTTCCTCCCTTCGGCCATCACCTTATCCGTTGACCGTCGGCTACTTTTCTGACTCAATCAAGCCGTTTATGGACCGGTCTTAACAACCTCGGGGGCGGCATGGATTCGATCCTTCGCGTTCTGATGCCCTTCTTCGGGCCGAAGAACTATTCTGAGATGCTCTAGAAGAACGCTTTGGCGGATTTCTGGCTGACCTTAGCCTGCTCGTTCCTGGTGAGGTACGATCCTTGGATTAACGGTCTTTTCTTGCGAGTTGAGCATCTGCCCGGCGTCAAGGAATTCGCCACGGCTATTAAAGCTCCTGAGGTGAACGTGGGCGGCTTCGCGCTTGCTTTGCTGGTGCTCATCTTCAGCAGGGTCACCCGATTCCATGATCGGATTTCGGACATATTTAAGATCAGGGCGAGGTTCGACCGCGCTAACATCCTTCTCCCTCTGGCTGTCATGTCGGGTGCGCAGATGTCGGCCCGTCAGGTGGCAAATCTCAAACGCGACCGCCATCCCCTCGTGAGAGCGACGTTCTACAAATACGCGTCCAGCCGAAGCGAACATCCGCTCGTCGACAAGCACGACATCGAAAGCGCATTGGAGGCTTGGCACATATTGGGTTGCCTTGGAGTGGCTCTTCATACTCACAGGCTTCGCGGTCTTATCCGCCTTCGCCAGGGCAGCTTGGTTTCTGATCATTTTTTGGACCGCCTCGATGGCCGCGCTTCTATTTATGCATCTTCGGTATGGATTGCTGGAACGAAGGGCGGATCCCCAGATCCAACAGATAGCCGGGAATGCCGAGGCAAGTGCAGGCAACCGCCAAGCATTCACAGAGGCGGCCATCTGATGTGGTACAAGATCGGGAAGGATATCATCGTCCGGAGCGAAAACGCAGCCAAGCCGGAAACACAGAGTTGGGCCTATCTTAAGAAGCTGATCTCGCGTCTCGAGCCAATTCATTCCAGCTTCGACTTTGGCTGCGGCAAACTGCGTTACGAACGGGCAATAGCCAAAACCACCGGCGAACTTGCGTTGGTGGATTCGGAAGTGCAGCTTTCAAGGGGTCAAATGATCCGCGGTCGTTCGACCACCATCCGCGATTACGTCGGCAAATCAAATCACGTCCACGCCCTCACCGTGGGTCAGTTTGCCTCCCATGACCGGAGATACGACCGCGGCTTCTGCATAAACGTTCTTTCTGTGATCCCATCGGCAAGCGTGAGACTTGGCATCGTTCAACTGATGAGAGCTAAGCTAAAGCCAAACGGCACTTGCTTGTTTGTGACGCTCTATCGCAATTCTGATTTTACAAGGATGCAGAATCTCCCGAATTGTCAACCATACGGCAACGGCTTCCTCATGGACTCGCTTAGGGGCCATTCCTTCTACGGCCTCATCCCGCCGGACGATCTCGCCGGATTGGTTAAGCGTGCAGGCTTCTCGGTCGAGTCGATCGTGCTGGATGAAGGCTCCGCATACCTGTGGGCCCGAACTCCGGACGGGCGACCTGGACCGATCAATTTCGAAATCCGTGAAACTGCGGAGAACTTTCAGATTCGATCTCAGCCAAGCGTGAGCAACCGCAGCTCGGCAAGGTAGACCAGGCCGGCAGAGACGGCGCTTGGATCCTGAGCAGCAGCCGCGGGGGCTCAAGTCACATCGACGACCTGTCCCGCTTAGGTTCGTCTGCTTCCGATAGTCGGCGATCTGCTGTCTGTAGTGGCCGATGCTCGGCGCATCCGGAGCCACGTCGCTCTTCCAATCGACGACCGCGTCGATGGCGCCGGCCTCGTCGAACGCGATCGCGTCAACCTGTCCGGAGAGCAGGACCTTGCCGCCTTCGTGAGTCTGGCTTCCGAACAACGGGAGCTCGGGGGCGAGACGCGGTCGCGGCGTCACGACGTCCGGAAGAGCGAGCGTCCGCAGCACCGTGGCGGTCAGTTCGACGGCGCTGATGCCCATCTTCGGATCCTCCGCCGGTTCGTGCCCCATCTGCCGGATCAGTTCCGCAGCCCGCGTTTCAAGTCCGCCCTGGCGTCGCAGGCTTCTCCGGTCAGCACCTCCTCGATTAGCTTGTGAAGGATGGTGCCACGCGTCGAACTTCTGAGAACGGCAGCAGGCTCCGCAGCGCCGGTTTCCGGAATTTCCCCGCTTTCGATCTTCGCTTCTGGCTCGTCCACCTGATCAAGTTCGCTCCGGCTCGGGCGACGCCAGATCACGGTCTTGCGCACATCGAAGATAGCGGTCGCCTCGGCGGCGAAGGTCTCGCGGGTCTGCCCGTTCTCTAGCGGCGTGACGTTCCTTTCCTTCGCGGTGCCGACGTCGTTCGGGTTGATCGCCGGGAGACCAGCCAGGCCCAAATCGACGAGCTTTGCCCAGCACTTGTCCGACAGGTCGGCGGAGTGCCTAGGCAGGATCAGCAGGTCGCGCGCCCGGGTCGCGGCCACGTACCAGAGGCGTACGCGCTCGCGCCGCTGCTGCTGCCGCGGTGACGGTGTTGCCCCACGGATTGGCCGAGGAGACAATCACGGATTGAGCAGTTGCGGAGGCTGTGCGGACGCCGATCCCGCTGCGGCGATCGAGGCCAGCACGATTCCTAGCGTCAATGCTGACCCGGACAGCCAGCGCTGTTTGAGCAGGATTGAAGTTGACGCCGAAACTCGCGCCGGCACGGCTACTACGTTTGAAATGAAAACGGTGATGACCACGGGCGAAACAAAAAGCCGTCACGCACATTCGCCGTGAGCGGCAGCCGTTCGCCCCGAATGCGGCAGATCTCGATCGGCTTTGCAACGTCTTGGAGCACCCCGCCCCTGCGTCAGTCCATGACCACGACCGGCAGCAAGGTTTCCTGGCTCGCGGGTTGACGCCTCCGACCACCTTCCCAGGTTCGAACGAACGAACCCAATGGCCCAACTGTCGTCGGCTCGCCGCTTACAGTTGCGGGGGCAGCTTCGGCCTTGTCCGTGAGGACGCACCGTATTCCCTTGATACGCCTTTCGGCGCTACCGATAACCAGACTGAAGGCCCCTCATAACCGAGTCAAGCAAGGGGCGTGAATCGAGTGCTGAGTGACACAACATGTGACAGTTTAGCCCGTCCTATTCGTGAGAGTGCGTTTTTCTAGTCCGATTGATGTGGCCGCACATCTGCTCTGACGAGGCGCACAGGATTGCCTTCGGCTTTTCACCGCCTGACGACCCGTACTTTGCAACGCGCTTGAGGGATAAGTTGGGCGAACGGGGGGCGGACGCCCCGCCGGTCAAGGACTGAGCGGCAGCAGCGCGCCGGGCAAGCCGCGGATCAGGTCGGCTTCGGGACATGCCGCGGCGAACGCAAGGCGAATGCGGCTCGTGGTCTCGACCACACGGGCAGCGAGTTTCAAGAGACTCCGCCTCGACGGCATTTGCGATGTTCGTTTCGATCTTCTCTAGCAAGATCGACCTGATCTGAGGATCGAGGGGCGACTCCGACGTCGAAAGCCCAGCCAAATGTCCCAGCTCTTTGATGCGGCCGTGATGGCCGGCTCGGGTGCCGTTTACATGTCTCAACCGTTCGCACAGTGTATCGAAGCCGGCTTGTCCGCCTATGATCGCCCTGCCTGTCGTGCTGAGCATGTCCGGTGTTAGCCCTGCGAGGTACTTCACGCTGACCCTGAACCGCGCGTCGCGATCTGCAAGGCAGAACGCCATTGCGACGATGGCGTCGAACAGCGCGGAATTCGAGAGGTCATGGTACTCCGCGGGGAGAAGCTTGCGCGCAGCCTGCTTACGGCTAGGGTCAGGGTGAACGAGACCAACCACGAAGTCGAAGGCTTCTTCGTCGGGAATCTCGACGAGAGATTGCTCGAAATCGCGCAAGTCGACGGTCGGAAGGAGCAGATGCGCCAACAGCTTCAGGCCGAACGGCAGCAATTGCTCCAGCAACTTGCTGGATCGGCGGGAGATGTCCGGCGCGCGGAGGATGAGGCACGGCTGTTCGAAGCCATGTTCGCGCAATTCCAGGCCATCCGCGACTCTGGCCTGACCTGCTTTGGATGCGGCGAGGAATTGGCTGCTTTCGATCGCAAGCTGGCGGAAATCGGCAAAAATATCGAAGACGCCAAGCGGAATCGCGATCCCAAGCTCGTTGCCGATCTGGAGCGCCTAGCCGCGGAGGTCAAGACGGCAAACCGGCTCAAGACCGAGACACAGGATGCGTCGACCCGGGCACACAGCGCGAAAGACAGGGCCGAGGGCGCGTATGAAGACTACATGAAGAACAATCGTGAAGTCCTGGCGGTGGCACGTCGCGCCCGCGCGCGCCAGCTGCTGGACGGATTCCCGCAATCGAGGGAGATGAGCGACTACCGGTCGAAGGTGGCCGAAATGGCGGCTCAGTCCTTGTCGGACCGCATCGCTGGGCTGACGGCGGACCGTGAAAACCGTTCTACCAACCGGCGCTCCACCCTGATGAGGGAAATGACGGGCGCCGTGAACAAGCACGGGCAGGACTTCTATCTCGTGCCGCCGTTCACCGCCGAGGAGGCGACGCCGTCGGCCGTCGAGCAGTGGGCGGTCGCCGAAAAGGACCGATTGGATGGGCATGAATTGGTCCAGTACGCGGAGCAGTGTCGGAACGCTGAGACGGAGATGACCTCGGCATTCCGGGACGACCTTCTCCATCGGCTCGACGATGCCTTCACCGGCATCAAGTCCACCCTGAACGAGCTCAACCGCCACCTGAAGGACCGCCAGTTCCACGGGCGCGACTACTACTCGTTCAAGGCGCTCGAGGCCCCGACCCACGTCGCGCGCCGCCCTAATGGACGTCATTGCGGACAAGCTTGCGAACGAGGCCGAAAGCCGCGAGACAGCGCTCGAAAAGGTTGCCGCTCTTGCTAAGCGGGTGAAGTGGCTGCGGGTGGCGAAGCTCGCAACGACGTCGGCGGCTTCGATCTATTTCGGCGTTCCGCCGGTCGGGGCCGCCGGCGAGTTCTTCGAACTCGGCAGAAAGATGTGGAGCGAGGGCTTCGGGAAGAGCGATGCCGATGCGGCGAAGAAGGCCGTCGGCGATGCCGTCAAGGAAGGCGGCGAGCTTCTAAAACCGAAGGAGGAAACGTCTCCTCCGAAGGAAATTCAGGCTCTGCGCGACACGCTCGAGCAAACCCTTGAAGAACTCGGTATCACGCTTGTCGTGTTGATCGACGATCTCGACCGCTGCCTGCCCGAGACAACGATCTCGACGCTCGAAGCCATCCGCCTCTTCCTATTCCTCAAGAACACCGCCTTCGTCATCGCTGCGGACAACGACATGATCAAGCACGCAGTCCGCAAGCACTTCGCGGGCTTCGAAAATGACTTGATGGTAACGAACTACTTCGACAAGCTGATCCAGGTTCCGATCCGCGTGCCGCAACTCGGCACGCAGGAGGTCCGCGCATACATGATGCTGCTATTCGTGGACAACAGCGACCTGCCCGAGCCCGACAAGGAGAAGATTCGCGCCGCCGTGATCCGTCAACTGAAGAGCACTTGGCAGGGCAAGAAGGTGGACCGCGCGTTCGTCAACTCGCTTGACATCGGCTTACCGGGATCGCTGGTCGGGCAACTCGACACTGCCGAGCGGCTGTCTTCGCTCATGACAACGGCGTCCGGAATTGTCGGCAATCCCCGCCTGATCAAGCGCTTCCTGAACGCGCTATCGATCCGCATGACCATCTCCAAGGCGCAGGGTGTGGGCGTGGATGAGGCGGTCCTCGCTAAGCTCCTTCTGTTCGAGCGCATCGGCGACGCCAAAGCCTATGCCGAGCTCGTCAAGAATGTGACGACGGACGCGGAAGGAAAGCCCGCGTTCCTGAAGGACTGGGAGGAGGCAGCGGCCGCCGGTCGCGACCTGGAGACGAAGGATCCGTGGACCGGCGACTTCGTGCGCGAATGGCTGGCGCTTTCGCCGCCGTTGCATGACGTCGATCTCCGCGGGGCTCTTTACGTCAGCCGCGAGCATGCGCCGCTGATCACTCCTGAAGATCGCCTGTCCTCCGACGGCGCCGAACTTCTCGCGGCGATGCTCGAACATCCGGAAATGTCAGCTCGGTTGAGGGACCGCCTGGTCCGGGTGCCCCGGATCGAAACCACAGTGATTATGGATCGACTTCTCGAGCGCGCCCGCAAGGAACAGGAGTGGGGCGCGCCGCAAATACTTACGGCCTGCATTGCGCTCGCCGATGCCGATCCGGTCCAGGGACCGCGTTTGGCGGCGTTCCTCGAGGCGCGCCCTCACCAGCAGATTCAGCCTAGCATCGTGCCGAAGATCAGCGACCGCCCTTGGGCGGCGTCGCTTCTTGAGGTGTGGGGTTCGTCGGGCGACGTTTCTAAACCCGTGAAGAACGCCATCAACAAGACGAGGGCGAATGGGAACGTCGCAGTCTAGCGGGGGCCCGGGCCCGGGCGTCCCGTTGGTGCCGCCTTGGACGCCGGCCGCGCCCCAGGATCCGGTGCCACCTCCTCCGGAGCTTCCCAACGAACAGCCGGATGTACCGCCCGACGGCGCGCCTCCGGACCAAGTGCCCCCGGTTTCTGCTGCACCGCCCGCAGTGCCGCCGCTGCTGCAGCCGTCGCCCATCGCTCCCGAGAAGCGATTCGGCGGCACCCGTGCCAGTCTGGGAGACTTTGCGCGCTCTGGTGACGCGCGTGATCTGAGACGCGGGCTTGGGCACTATATCCGCAACGGGTACGGCGGTTCGAATCCAGCGACCCAGAGGTTTGGTGCCACTGCACAAACCGCTGGTTCGCTCGGCTACACGCTTTACTCGACCGCCTCAGGCGCCGCCGACGCGCCGATCGACGCGGCCGTACTGGCCGGGCGGTCGACGGAAGAGATAGCGACCGCAATCATCGAGGCGGTCAGGCCGGTCGACGGAACTCAGGATGCCGAAGCGGAGCGTGCCGCCATGCACGACGCAATGTCGGAATTGCTGAAGGAGTTTCCGGAAGCCGACCTGCTCAATCTGTCGGACGTCGAACGTGAGTTCGTCATCGAAAAATTCACCGCCATCGATGTCGCCCGGCGCTTCGAACTCGACGTTGGCAAGCACCTTCTCGAACGGGCCCCGACCGCAACGGTCGCAATGTCCCGGTTGAAGCAGATGCGGGCGTACATCGCGGAATCCGTAGCGGCGGCTTTCCGGCGGTTGAGGGACCAGGGGCGAACCCTTACGACGGGACGCGTTGCGAGCGTTGTGCAAGCGGCGCTTCGGGATACGTTCGAGGTATTCGAAGGATACGAAGAATGAGGCTGTTGTGCGCTCCGGCGGACGTCGGCCGCTTCGATGAGGCGGGCACGCTCAGGGTAGTGCTGTACGGCCAGGCAGGCGTCCCTGGTCGAGCGAGCGTAGGCGCCGCTTTACGCGGCGACGTCCGGAAAGAACGGTTTGCTCCCGATAGGCGCGCATGGGATCTCCTTTCCATCTCCAACTCGGTCATGGTGGCGGATGCCGCCGGGCTGCGAACCCAAAGCCCGGATGGATGGACTCGCGAATTCGATCTGGAGATCGCGGTGACCGAACCGGGCTTCTGGAATGGAGTTGCGCCGTTGATCGCCGATGCGCTGGCGTTCTTGACGACCGACAGATGGAGCTTGCGCTTCATCGCGGGCGGAGCGGCAGCTCCCCAGCCGGCGCGTGTGGTCCGGCCGCCGCAGGATTGCGTCGCGCTGTTATCGGGCGGCCTCGACAGTCTGATCGGAACGATTGACCTCGCTGCTGCCGGCACGCTGCCCCTCCTCATCAGTAAGATCGTGCGCGGTGACTCTGAGAAGCAGGAAGAGTTCGCGCATGCGATCGCAGGCGGTCTGAGACACATACAGCTCAACGACAATGCGGTCGTACCAAAACCGAAGGATACCTCGCAGCGCGCCCGTTCGATCATATTTCTCGCCTTCGGAGTTCTCGTCGCGACGGCCCTGGCGCCCTATCAGGAGGGAGCGGCCATTCCCCTATATGTCTGCGAAAACGGGTTCATCGCGATAAATCCACCGCTGACCGGAAGCCGGATCGGAAGCCTGAGCACACGAACGGCGCATCCCCAGTTCCTGGCGTTGTTTCAGGATCTTCTCGACGCCGCTGGCATCCGGGCGGCGCTCTGCACTCCCTACGCCAACAAGACGAAGGGAGAGATGCTGAAGGAATGCAACAATCAGCCGTTGCTGCGCACATTGGCCGTGCGTTCGACGAGTTGCGGTCGATTTCAGAAATTCAAATATAGCCACTGCGGCCGATGCGTACCTTGCCAAGTTCGAAGATCCGCCTTCCTCGCCTGGGGGCAACCGGATCTGACCCAGTACGTCTTTGAAGATATCGGTCGCGACGACGAGCAGCACGCGGGCTTCGACGACGTTCGTTCTGTCGGCATGGCTCTGGCCGCCGCACAAAATGGGGGGTTCGAAGAGTGGCTTGGGAGCGCACTGTCATGGCCGCGAATCGAGAATCGCGAGGCACTGCGGGATATGCTACGTCGGGGGCTCGCCGAACTCGGGCATCTGCATGCGAAATACGGTGTTAAGTGATCGATCTACATGCGCATCTCGACCTCTATCCGGATCCTCAAGCGACGACGAAGGAGTGCGTCGAGCGCAATCTGTTCGTTCTGTCCGTGACGACTACGCCGTCGGCTTGGACCGGGACAGCCGCACTCGCCGAGGGAGCCTCCCGTATTCGCACCGCGCTCGGTCTGCATCCGCAGCTTGCTCACGAACGCCGGAGCGAACTCGCGCTGTTTGAAGATTTGTTGCCGCGAACAAGATACGTCGGCGAGATCGGCCTCGACGGCGGCCCTGAACTGAAGGCAACGTGGGACACGCAGTGTCGGGTGTTCGACAATATCCTGCGAATGTGCGGATCGGCCGGCGGTCGCATCATGACGGTACATAGCCGCCGCGCAGCAGGCCCCGTCCTCGATGCACTGGCCTCGCGGCCCGATTCCGGCATCTCCGTGCTCCATTGGTTTTCGGGATCGCGCCGCGAACTGCAGCGGGCGATTGACCAAGGTTGCTGGTTCAGCGTCGGTCCGGCCATGCTCAACGGCGAACGAGGTCGCGGGTTGGCTGCACTAATGCCGCGCGAACGAATGTTGACCGAGTCAGATGGGCCTTTCGCGCAGGCAGAGGGGCGCTCGCTCTTTCCTTGGGACGTGGCGAAAACCGAACCGATGCTCGCTGAACTGTGGAGCATGGGCCAGGACGAGGTCCGTGACCAGTTGATGTCGAACCTCAAGCGACTGACGACGCAGTTTGCTCCAGAGAATGACCGGTCAACATCAAAGCCGTAGGTCGCCGCTAATCGAGTCACTCTTCCGTAGTCCGCGGACCGACACGGGCGCGGAAGGACCCCCCTCGGTTTTTCTGCGCTCAAGGATCGGCGAGAAGAACGGAGCCAAATTCGTCAACACCGTCAGAAGGATGTGAAATCGAGTCGTTCTTAAAACGAAATCGAGTCGCTCTAAAGGCCCAAATCGAGTCGTTCTAAAAGTGGCCTCACAGCACAATTTGAACTCACTGGTGGGCCCGGCAGGACTCGAACCTGCAACCAGACCGTTATGAGCGGCCGGCTCTAACCATTGAGCTACAGGCCCCGCTGCGGGCGACCGCTCAAAGACGGCCGGCAACGGTGCGCGGCCCGTTTACAGGATAGCCGGCATTCCGGCAATGCCAATTGAAAGAGGCGATTGGGTCCCGCTTTGGCGCTCGCGTCGCTTTATCGGAGCAAAGCTGGAGGGGCCCTTAAGACGTACGGGCTGTCAAGCATGGAAGCGCTGAGCTGACCGAGACAGCCCAGCCTTGCGAAACGGAGTTGACACGGCTCAAAGAGATGCAGACCAAAACTCGCGAGAGCGATCTTCAAATCTAAGGTCGTAAGGTTGTAAGAAAACGGCGCATTGAAAACTACCATACGCGCGTGAATGTAACCGACCATCTCTCGGACCACGGCTCCGTTCTTCTGTTCGACAAACGCCTGGTCGTTCTTGCGGTAAGGCCGGCATTCTAGGCCGGTCATTCCGACAAGATCGATCTCCTCCACGAGGCGTTCGGCCACGGAAGGTCCGATTGTCAGACGTAGACCATCGTCGGTTCGGGCAACGCGGAGTCTGAGGCCTTCGTGCCTATCCATGACATGGGCAAGGCCATGCTCGAGCACTCGGATATTCAGGATTCCGCCGGGCAAGAAGAACAGATCGCCGATGCACGTGGAGGCTGAGCAGGCCAAGGGCTACATGGTGGCCTGGGTCATCGATCGCGCCGATGCAGGCGCCACCAGATGACATTGGTGATTCAAACTCATCGGTTCGACGCTGATCGTAAGCGCAGCTCTGCGGCGCTTTAATTGGCGCTTGACGTCTGTTTGATCACGGTGTGTCCTGGCACGGCATCGTCAACTTAATCGACCGCCGAGCCGAAGGAGGCGATTCTCAGAGGTCGAGAGTCGGCGATAGCGCTTGTCATGGAGATCTCGCGCCAAGTCGCAAAGGCTCGCTCGCGCGAAGCACGACGGAAGTCGGCGGTGGCGGCTCCGGGATAGGGGATGTGGAAAAGGTTCGCGACCTGATCGTGAACGGACAGAAACCGTTGAGCCTGACGGGACGATTTGAAGCGCGTCATGATCCGCTCGCGTCGCCGCGTCGGCTGATGAGAATTCTCGGCCCGATTGTTGAGAGCTTTGTGCTGGCGATGTTCGACGTGTAAGCCCATCTTCGCCCTCGCAGCGCCGTACGAACGCAGCTTATCCGTGATCATCACGCGCGGCGGCGTGCCGGCGGATTTCAAGAGCTTCTTCATGAGCCGCTGCGCAGCGCGCGTCTCTTCGACGCTGGATCAAGACGTCGAGAACGAAACCATTCTGGTCGACAGCGCGCCAGAGCCAATGTTGTTCGCCCGCGATCGAGATAACGACCTCGTCCAGATGCCATTTGTCACCGCGGGCGGGAGCGCGCTGGCGGATCCGATCGGAGAACGGCTTGCCGAATTTCCGTCCCCACTGGCGCACGGTTTCATAGGTCACGCCAATGCCACGCGCCGCCAGCATTTCCTCGACCATGCGCAAGCTTAAGGGAAACCGGAAATACAACCAAACGGCATAGCTGATCACTTCCGGTGGGAAGCGATGGCGGCGATAAAGAGGGTCCTTGGCAGTCCGCATGCCGCTCGTCTACCCCCTCCGCCGCTCCAATTCGTTAACTTGACGGTACCCTCTGACCTCATCTGGCTCAAGCCGAAAGGCTGCACCGAATCGAAGCCGAACTCCTTCACAAATTGCGCAGATCGCTTCCTCAACATGGTTCAACGCTCGTCAGCTCGACGTAAGCTAAATGTCTTAGAGGCTGCAACGTTCGATGTGGGCCGAGAGGTCGCATAATTTGCTCAGTCCGACAAGGAGCAGGAAATGGATCCCTTTGATGCAGGGCAGGCTCAGCGCGGTAATGGCAGCACCGAATCTTCCGGCCGCGAGGACCGGGAAGGTGAGGAGGCGCAGTGGGTTGGAGTCTTGACCCACGCGGTGCTCGCCGCTGACGATCCGGCAAATCTCGGGGATTCTGCTCCTGCGGAGGGGGGGCACGACCAGATGCTGGAGGAGTGGGCTGCCGAAGAGGGGCAGAACCCGCTCGAGGATCGACAAGAGGCTGTAAGGCGAGTGAATGCTTGGAATCAGGGCGATCTGAATCTTGCAATGCTGCGCCTCACCAGCCTGCCTCCACTTCCAGCCGGGCTCCACTCGCTCGACGCGTCCTTCAACCGGCTGACCAGTCTGCCCGAGACTCTCCCTGACGCGCTCAATTCGCTCAATGTTAATGGGAATCAGTTGGTCAGCTTGCCCGCGCTTCCGGCCGGGCTCGCCTTGCTGGACGTGTGGAGCAATCGGCTCACCAGCCTGCCTGAGACCCTCCCGGCCGCGCTCGAGGGCCTCAACGTCGGCAACAACCAATTGACGAGCCTGCCCGAGGCCCTCCCGGCCAGGCTCGAAAGCCTTGACGTTAGTGTAAACCAATTGACGAGCCTGCCCGAGACTCTCCCGGCCAGTCTCGGAAGCCTTGACGTTGGTGTAAACCAATTGACGAGCCTGCCCGAGACTCTCCCGACCAGTCTCGGAAGACTTTACCTTAACGATAACCAGCTAACCAGCCTACCCACGGGCTTGCTAACGCAGTTGGGGGCTGCTGCGGAGGTGGTTGTGTCTGGCAATCCGCTGCCCCAGGAGATGCTGATGAACCTGGACACAATCCAAAGTACCGATGGGTATGCCGGCCCGAGGGTCGTCTTTGATTTGTCTGAGACGCACGAAGATCAGTGGGAGGACGCCGCCGTTGCGCCGTTTCCTCTCGAGACAGTAGCTGCGGAGTCTCTTCCCGAGGCAGTAGCGGACTGGCTCAACGGGGATCCGAAGGAGGGCGATCCCGAGGTGGTGGCCAAGTGGCAGAGCTTTGCAGAAGAACCCGGTGCCCAGCAATACGCAGACTTCCTCAACGGGCTGCGGAATACCGTGAACTCTGGGAACGAAGGATTCCAGCAGGGGGTGGCCAATGATCTGCGGCAGGCAGCGGCCAACCCGCAATTGCGCGCGCAGTACTTCCAGCTTGCTCTTGACGCCAACGAGAGCTGCGCGGATCGCAGAACTTTGACCTGGAACGGCATGCAAACCGCGCGCCTGATCGCCAACGTCGAGAACGGGCTCTATGACAATAACGAGGGGGTAGCGGCCCTCGTTGATCTAGGCCGTGTCATGTTCCGCTTGGAGGCACTGGGGGGGATCGCGCGCGAGAAGGTCCAATCGCTCCGCACAGGCGGCACCATCAACAACGTCGACGAAATCGAGGTCTACCTTGCCTATCAGGCCACGCTGCGCGAGCGGCTGGGGCTGCAGCACATCGCCCCGGACATGAACTACTTCTACGACTCTCACCTCACCGAGGAAGACATTGACAGGGCTGAGACGTCTGTGCGGAGCAAGGAGGCGACGGGGTTCGCCGACTATTTGGCGACGGACTGGAAACCTTGGGACGATGTGGTGCTCCGCATTGAACCGGAACACCATGCCACGATGGAGGAAAAGCTCGCCGATGCCTTGGAGGAGGAGTTCCCGGGCCGACTGAAGCAAAAGCTCGTTGAAGCGGGACTGATCGGCGCTGAGGCCGATGTCGTTGCGGATGCCGAGCGGGAGTTCGGACCCCAGGTCAGCAAGGACATCGCTCGCGAGATCAAGGGTGCTCTGAGGGACACGGTGCTCAACAAACGCGGCCTCAGTCTGTGAAGCGGCGTCTGCTGCTTGACCACGCGGTCCTTCATCCAGATCGAAGGATCAAGCAACTGCCTGAGCGAGGTATTGGTTCAACCGCAGCGGCGGAAACTGAACTGCGACGGCTGATCAGCCATTATGCTGTGAAGCGGCAGTAGTGCTTTGGCAAGACCAAGGCCGTGACCGCCACGGCCCGGAAGATCGCAGTTCTGTTCTACAATGCTGTGCGATACGGAATGGACTATGTCGATCCCGGGGCCTCGTCCTACGAGACGCGCTACCGGACGCGAGTGGTCAACAATTTGCAGCGGCGTGCCAAGGCATTCGGCTTTGTTCACCTGCCCTTGGAGCCGAAAGTAGATGCTGCCGTTTCTTAGGAATCGTTCTCAAGCGTCAGCTCCCCGATCTTGGCGTGCAGCGTTTTCACGTCCCCCGCGGGCTCGCTCGTTCTGTTGCCACCGCGAGGACCAAAGACCTCGGCCGCCGCTTCCTGAAGCTGGGACTTCCACTGCGTGATCTGGTTCGGATGCATGTCGAAATGCTCAGCCAGCTCGGCCAGCGTCATCTCGCCCTTGATCCTTGATCGCCGCTAACGCCACCTTGGCCTTGAATGCGAGTGCGTGCTGCCGGCGGGCTCGTCTGCTCATCGTCTCTCCTGATTCGCGGGACAATCTTGCCCGCCGTCAGGCAGAAACTCCACTCATCGCTGTCCAGATTTCCGGAGCCAGCTCTTTCTGTTCTACGCGCTACCCGACATAGGCATCCGTCTGACGCCGTTCGAGACTTCCTGGCTAGCGCTCGCATTGTGGGGCGGTGCTTATCAAACGGAGGTCTTCAGGGCCGCATTCGAAGCTGTGCCGAAAGGCGAAGTGACGGCAGCTCGCGCTCTCGGCTTGCCGGCGTTCCAGACCTTTCTTGACATCACACTCCCGATCGCGTTGCGCATCGCGATCACCGGAACAACAACCACGGCGATCACGCAGTTCAGGTCGTCCTCCTTCATGATCGTCGTCGGCTATCAGGAATTGACCTATGTCGCCAACCGGATCGTGTCAGATACGTTTAAAGTGTTTGAGACCTTCGGAATCGCTTGTCTCATGTACCTGCTGGGGTGCAGCATCCTAAGCGCTTTGTCTCGTACGTTCGAGCGCAGGCTCGCGGTTCCGGGGCTGGGAGTAGTTAAATGACCAACTGGGTTTGGCCTGTCACCCTTTACCTTGGTAAGAGCCTTTTGGTTACTTTGTGGATCTCGCTGCTCACCGTCATTTTGGCGACAATCCTTGGTCTCCTGATCGCGGCGCTGTCGCAAAGCACGCTCACGTTCGCGCGCTTTGTCGGACGGCTTTACGTTGAGTTGTTCCGCGGCGTGCCGTCGCTTATGATACTCCTCTTCGTGTTCTTTGCCCTTCCGCAAATTGGTCTCCGCACGGGCCCACTCACGGCCGCAATAATCGGATTGGGGCTCTGGGGCGGGGCGAACATCGGTGAGGTCTTTCGAGGCGCCTTGGATTCAATTCCACATCGCCAAGAGCAGGGCGCCCGAGCGCTTGGCTTGAGCGCAACGGAAGCGCTTGTGTTCGTCATTTTGCCACAAGCATTTCGGCGTGCGTTGCCGCCCTACGTCGGGCAGCTCACCGTTCTCGTCCAGGCGAGTGCACTGACGTCCGTTGTTGGGGTGTCGGATCTCTTGGGATCGGCGCGTCAAATGATAGAAAGACTAGCGTATGTCGGAACCGGAGACTCACACGCCATCGAGATCTATCTGGGCGTGCTGAGCATATTCTTTGTGATCTGCTACGCGTTGAGCGGGCTGGCCAGTATAATCGAACGCTGTCTTCGAGTCTGAAAACAATTCCTAGTCGATCGAAACCTTCTAGGGAAAGGCAATTGCGCCGTTTGAGCGAACCCGCTCGACTCCATCGAGCGCTTTGCGCGGAGACATGTTCTAGGGTCTGTACCTAAATAGCGCCACGTGATTCTCTTGCCTACGTGTTGATTCGGGGGCGAGAGAATGCGCGCTGGTTTGTTTTGGCTGAACGACAGGCAATGGGCGCGTATCGAACCGCATCTGCCGAGGGGACTGACGGGGCCGGATCGGGACGACGACCGACGCATCGTCAGCGGCATCATTCACATGCTGCAATCGGGTGCACGATGGCGTGATTGTCCACGTGAATACGGCCCTTACACGACGATCTACAATCGCTTCAATCGCTGGGCCAAGCGAGGACGATGGTGCGCAATCTTCGAAGCGCTGGCCAAGCCTGGCGAAGACGGCGTCGTACTGTCGCTCGACTCGACCTCGATTAAAGCTCACCGGTGTGCCTCCGGCGGAAAAGGGGGGAGCACAATCAAGCAATCGGCCGCTCGCGCGGAGGCCGCACGACAAAAATCCATGCGCTGAGCGATCCGCTCTGCCGGCCGGTCGTCCTGCATCTGACTCCAGGCCAGGATGCCGATATCGCTGCGGCTCCCGATGTCCTGGCGCTCGCGCCACCCATGAGCGTGCTCCTCGCCGACAAAGGGTATGATGGCGACAAGCTTCGCGGCGAAATCATTCGTCGTGGCGCCAAGCCCGTAATCCCCAATAAATCTAACCGTGTCGTCATCCATCGCTTCAACAAACGCGCCTACAAAGGACGAAATGTCATCGAACGCTGCTTTGGCAGGCTCAAGGACTTCCGGCGCATCGCCACGCGATATGACAAGCTCGCCCGTAATTTTTTGGCCGCTGTTCATCTCGCCGCTCTCGTCGCATATTGGCTCAATTGAGTCTGGACCCTAGTTCAAGCAAAGCCCAAACTGCACCGAGAGCGCGCCCACGCCAGTCAGATCATCGCCTAAAAAGCGGCCGTGCGGACGGCCAGAGTCGAATCCTCTTGGTCTGGACTCGCATCATCATACCGGACGGCAACTCGATCGTGCTGGAGCGCCAGCCGGGCGCCGACAGTGGTGGTTATGCCGGACTCGAGGACGATGTCGACAACCACTGGGGCATGCTATTCAAGGCCGCCGTTCTCTCGACCATGCTCAGCGTCGGAGCAGAGGCGGCACGAGCCAAATGAGAACAACCTCGTTCAAGCGATCCGTAGCGGTGCGTCCATCAGCATCAGCCAGACCGGCCAATTGGTCGTGCAGCGTCAGCTCAACATCCAGCCGACGCTGACCATCCGGCCAGGTTTCCGGTCCGCGTGATCGGCACGCGCGATTTGGTGCTGGCGCCCTACAGCAATGGAGGAGCGCCATGACGAAGCTCAAGCTTGGGCCGCTTGAAGACGACAAGCCAGTCAAGCTCACGACCGAGCTGCCGGCGGCGGTCTTTAGGGATCTCAGAAGCTACGCCGAGATCCTGACGCATAGCGTAGGTCTGATGACGCGGACCGAGCCTGCTAAACTGATTGCGCCGATGATCGAGCGTCGCATGGCGACCGACCGCGCCTTCGCGAAAGCACGGCGAAATACACTCAGCTCGCACCTCGGTCATAGCGTTCACGACGCAGGTCAAGAAACGGACGCAACGATGGATTGCCGTTAGCTTGCCGCCAGTAAGCGCGAAAGCTGAGCACAGGGTTTGCCGGTTCGGGAAGGCAAGGCGTCCAGCCATAAGAAGTATTGGCCGAACAATTCGGTCGTCAAATCGGCCGGCGCCTGAACCCTGCCGCTATCGGCGAGAAAGCGGGCAAAGAACTTCAGTGCTTTCCAGCATTGGTGACGCGTGCTAGGTGACGACGATGCATGATGCCCCCGGAACGCCTCGGCATAGGGAGCAACAAATTCGGCTGGAAGATTGGGTTGCCCGAGGTCGAACCGCTGCGCCGGTTCGCCCCACGCATCCCGGAACGGCATCGTCAACTTAATCGACCGCCGAGCCGAAGGCGGCGATTCTCAGAGGTCGAGATTCGGCGATAGCGCTTGTCATGGAGATCTCGCGCCAAGTCGCAAAGGCTCGCTCGCGCGAAGCACGACGGAAGTCGGCGGTGGCGGCTCCGGCATAGGGGATGTGGAAAAGGTTCGCGACCTGATCGTGAACGGACAGAAACCGTTGAGCCTGACGGGACGATTTGAAGCGCGTCATGATCCGCTCGCGTCGCCGCGTCGGCTGATGAGAATTCTCGGCCCGATTGTTGAGAGCTTTGTGCTGGCGATGTTCGACGTGAAAGCCCATCTTCGCCCTCGCAGCGCCGTACGAACGCAGCTTATCCGTGATCATCACGCGCGGCGGCGTGCCGGCGGATTTCAAGAGCTTCTTCATGAGAAGCTGCGCAGCGCGCGAGTCTCTTCGGCGCTGGATCAAGACGTCGAGAACGAAGCCATCCTGGTCGACAGCGCGCCAGAGCCAATGTTGTTCGCCCGCGATCGAGATAACGACCTCGTCCAGATGCCATTTGTCACCGCGGGCGGGAGCGCGCTGGCGGATCCGATCGGAGAACGGCTTGCCGAATTTCCGTCCCCACTGGCGCACGGTTTCATAGGTCACGCCAATGCCACGCGCCGCCAGCATTTCCTCGACCATGCGCAAGCTTAAGGGAAACCGGAAATACAACCAAACGGCATAGCTGATCACTTCCGGTGGGAAGCGATGGCGGCGATAAAGAGGGGCCCGGGCGGTCGGCATGCCGGTCGTCTACCCCATCGGCCACCCCTATTCGTTAACTTGACGGTGCCGGTTGGGAGTGAGCCTACAAGCTTTGGCAGGCGACCAACTCAACGAGTTAAGGTATTCTGGGGCAAACTCGGTCGCAGATCACCGCGCAAAGCCGGGACACCGACCAGATCAAGGAGATCACTGATGGCCCACAAGAAACTGGTCAATCAGAGCGGGTTGTTGCTTACAGTGTTACTCATCACGCGTGTTGGCTCGGAGCCCAACCAGTCCGTGACGACGCGCGGCAGCAGCTGGGATAACGTGCTAAACACACATGACACGCTGGCCTTTAGCGGAGCGGACGGCCTGAACGTGGTGGGCTCGAATACGTAACCGCGGTCCACGGCGCTACGACCACCGACTCTCTACGGCCTGAACGCCGCCGGCAGTTTGATGGAAGCTCCCGTCGGCGACTAACGCGTCCCGGAAATCCGACGCTTTGTCGTGCTGAACATCGTCACCTTTCTGTGATCACTTCCAGACAGTGCGTCGCGCCGCCAGTTAAGCCTGTGGTCAGGCATAGGCAAAAGCGAATCCCTTTAAAGCGATCGTCAACGACGACTATCGCAAGGCCCAGAGAAGCCGGAAACGGACCGGCGCTTCCCCACATGATGCTCCGGTCCCTATCCAATTCTGAACCGATGATGTGACGCCGACCATGCTGCCCAGTTCTCAACAGGCCCGAGATGTGGCCTATCAGCTTCACGCCTATACCAACGCGCGGTCGCACCAACGGGCCGGGCCGCTCATAATTGAACGCGGCGAGGGCCCCTACGTCTTCGACACGGCAGGAAAACGCTACCTCGATGCGATGGCCGGTCTCTGGAGTGCGGGTCTTGGCTTCAGCGAAAAGCGGCTTATCGAAGCCGCGCATCGCCAGATGCAAATCCTGCCATTCTATCATACCTTCGCATCACGATCGAATGGGCCTTCCATCGCGCTTGCCGAGAAGCTGGTGAAGATGTCTCCGGTGCCAATGAGTAAGGTGTTCTTCACAAATTCCGGCTCGGAAGCGAACGATACGGTGTTGAAGCTGATCGCCTATCGATCGAATGCAGCGGGCCAGCCTCAGCGCAAGAAGGTCATCAGCCGGTTGCGCGGCTATCACGGCGTCACGATCGGTGCGGCAAGCCTGACCGGATTTCCAGACAACCACCGCTCTTTCGATCTGCCGCTCCCCAACATTATGCACACGGGCTCCCCCCATTTCTACAAGGACAGCCGTGCGGGCGAATCGGAGGAGACCTTTGCTACGCGTCGGGCCGAGGAGCTCGAGTCGCTGATTCAGCGCGAAGGTGCCGATACCATTGCAGCATTCTTCGGTGAGCCTGTCATGGGCGCGGGCGGCGTCATCGTTCCGCCGCCGACTTACTGGGACAAAATTCAAAGTGTGCTAAAAAAGCATAGCATCCTTTTGGTCGCTGATGAGGTGATTTGCGGCTTTGGCCGGACAGGAAAAATGTTCGGTTGCGAAACCTACAACATCGCGCCCGATGTAATCGTGGTGTCGAAGCAGCTCACGTCCAGTTATTTTCCGTTATCTGCGATCATAATGAATGACTACATGTTCGAACCAATCGCGGACGAGAGCAATAAGGTTGGACTGCTGGCTCATGGCTTCACGGGCGGTGGTCACCCGGTCGGAGCCGCCGTAGCGCTCGAAAACCTCAAACTCATCGAGGAGCGGGGTCTGATTGCGAACGTTGGCCGCATCGGGGCCTACATGCAGGAACGGCTGCGCACGCTCGTTGACCATCCACTCGTTGGGGAGGTCCGTGGCGTTGGCCTTATTGCGGCAATCGAGCTGGTGCTGGACAAGAAACGGAAAGTCGCCGCTACTACTCCGGGCGATGTTGGCAGCATTGCGAGCCGGTTGCTGCACGAGCGAGGGATCATCGTGCGGAATGTAGACGATGCATTGTCGATATGCCCACCTCTGATCGTCAACAAGGATCAAATCGACGAGCTCATCGACGGGATCACGGGCATGCTCCACGATCTTAAGGCGATGTAGTTAATTGTCGCGAGCCTCACTAGCGTTCACTCAACTCCGCTTAGTGCGCCGCGAGTCCGATTGTCTGGACATCCATCAATGAGGGGCAAGGTGCTCGACCTCGCGGTCGACGTCCGCGTCCGGAGCCCGAATTTCGGACGCTACGTTGCCGTCGAATTAAGCGAGCATAACCGGCGGCAACTATGGGTTCCGCGCGGATTCGCGCACGGTTTCGTTGTGTGCTCTCAGAGACCGCGGACTTTTTCTACAAATGCGATGATTTCTATAATCCGGAGAACGAGGTTTCGATCCGCTGGGACGACCCGGTGATCGGTATAAACTGGGGTATCAAAAAGCCGTCGCTCTCGGCCAAGGACGCGGCCGCGCCGCTGCTTGCCGACATCCAAAACTTCCATTGTACGGGCGGATACTGGTGACGGGAACCCGCGGGCAGGTCGGAGGTGCATTGATGCCCGCAGGTAAAGGGGATCGAGGCTGAAGTATTGGAAGGTTGAGGAACACGAACCGGTTCACCCGCATCGGAGGGCTGAAATGTCGCCTCCGTCTACACGGCTTAACAGGTGGAATGCTGATGATGATGTCGCCGGACAGTCGGCGCATTCGCCGCTGCCTTTGGGCGTAGCCGACAGCTGGATGGTGGGCATTTCACGGACTCTTCCTGGCCGAATCGTGTCTCTCGCTGCAGACCGGTGCCGGCGGCGCGGGCCGGATCAGCGGGCGGTCGCGGCCGAACGAGGCCAGCTGGGGTCATCTCCCGCGCGTCGAGCGCGATAGACGCGTCTTGGATTCGCCAGTCGAGGCCGCGGCTACGAGTTCGTTCCACGAGTCCGGCGGGTTTCCGCGGTCCAGCATCTTCCTGAACACGGCGTAGGCGTCGTTCGCGCTCTCGTAGGCGCGCAGCGTCGAGTCGTCGTTCACCCAGGCGAGAACGATGATCTTGGCGTCCGCCGATTGCTGATAGCGGAAGAACAGGCGGAACTGCTGCAGCAATTTCGCGCGGAACCAGTGCTTGTACTCGTCGCCGAGAGTGCCGCCCTGCCGATAGACGTCACGCGTTGGGTCACTCGGAATGTCGTCGAACGCCACCTTCAAGACAGCCGACAGGAGCTTCGCGGCGCGCTTCTTCTTGTATCCCTTCGGATCCTTCTTGCGCGCCTTCTCGACCCCCGCGATCATAGTCTCGAACTGGTCGAGAAATAGCGGATGGGCGTAGACCGTCCAACCGTTAACCCCGAAGGTGTCGTCGCTCACGTATCGTCTTCCGGCAGCGCCGCGTCGAGATCGACCTTAACACCCTTGACCAAGCCCTTGCCGCGCGCGACCAGCGACTTCGGCACCGGCCGGATCCGGGCTGGCTCGCTCCCCATGTCGCGGGCCAGGAACGCGAGGAACGTGCCGATCACCGGATCGCCGTGGTCGGCGCTCAACTGCTTCTTCGCGATCACAACGGTGCCGTCAGCGAGCCCCCGAAACACGACCTGGTCGCGCTTTCCCAGGGCCAGCATTTTGCGGATGGCGGCGGGCACGGTCGTCTGGCCGCGGTCTGTGATGGTCGCGGGGATCTCGAGGATTTCGGCGGTCTTGGCCATAGCGGCTCCTTGCGTCGTCACGACATCCCAATGTAATGCATCTGCATTGTAAGTCAAGTCTGCCTGGGTGCCTCGAGATGGCCGCAAACTGGCGATTCCGCCGTCTGGTGGAGTTGGCGCTGAAGCTCAACGAGAATGATGCACAATTGCCCGCCTCCAATGCCGCTGCTACAGCTGTGGCTCGGGGGTCTGCGCGAATGAATGGAAACTATAGAGCTGGCCCCGCAAATTCGGACAGTAGCTTGAGTGGATTTTCTGCCTGACAGCGGCGAGGATTCTTGCTGCGAATCAGGAGCGAAGATGACGAATAAGAGCCGCCGGACGCATTCTCCGGCATTCAAGGCGAAGGTTGCTTTGGCTGCGGTCAAAGGAGACAAGACACTGGCGGAGCTGGCGCAACTGTTTGATGTTCATCCGAACCAGATCACGATCTGGAAAAACCAGCTCCTGGAAGGCGCCGCCGGCGTGTTTGGGCATGACAAGACATCGGCCGAGACGCCGGTCGATTTGAAGGCGTTACATGCCAAGATCGGCGAGCTGGCGTTGGAAAACGATTTTTTGTCCGGCGCGCTCACCAAGGCGGGCCTGCTGAGCGCAAAGCGATGATCGACCGCGGTCATGATCTTTCTATCGTGCGCCAGGCGAAGGTCCTGAAGCTGGCTCGCAGCACGGTCTACTATGAACCTCGGCCAGTTTCGGCCGAGGACTGCGCGTTTCGCGGGATCGTGAGCAAGGCTTTCGGAGCCTTGCAGCGCTTCGGCCGACAACTCAACCGGCTTAGGGATGACCTCGTGGTTAACGAGGAAGTCCAATGCCTACCCAGAGATTGTCGATGCGCCGGATCAAGGAAGTCCTTCGGTTAAAACATTTTCAAGGCCTGCCAGAGCGGGCCATCGCGCGGAGCGTGGGCGTCAGCAACGGCGTTGTGCACAGCTACCTGAGCCGCGCCCGCTCTGCTGGGTTGAGCTGGCCGCTTCCGGAGGGAATGACCGATGAAGACCTGGAGCTTTTGCTTTTCCCGGCCCCACGACCAGCGTCTCAGAGCCCGCAGCGGCCGGTGCCCGACTGGAGCTACATCGATAAAGAGCTCCGCCGGCGCAACGTAACCCGTCGCCTGCTCTGGGAGGAGTATCGCGCCGTTAATCCCGACGGTTTCGGGTACACGTGGTTCTGCACTACCTACGAGGCCTGGAAGGGGCGGGTCCGACCTTCGATGCGGCAGATTCATCTGGGCGGCGAGAAGGTGTTCGTGGATTTCGCCGGCGACACCATCGACATCGTCGATCCCCTGACCGGGGAAGTGCAGCCGATGAAGCTGTTCGTCGCGGCGATGGGCGCTTCGAACTACACCTACGCCGAGGCCTGCCCCAGCGAGAGCTTGGCCGACTGGATCCGGGCCCACGTCAACTTGTTCACGTTTTTGAGCGGAACGCCGACGTTCGTGGTCTGCGACAACCTCAAAGCCGCCGTCAGCAACCCCGACCGCTACGATCCCGGCCTCAATCGCACTTATGCCGAGATGGCGAGCCATTACGGCACCGCCATTCTCGCCGCACGGCCGCGGCGCCCAAAAGACAAGGCGAAGGTCGAGGTCGCGGTGCAAATCGCCCAGCGCTGGATTCTGGCCCGGCTGCGCAATCAGCGCTTCTTTTCCCGGGCCGAGCTCAACGCCGCCATCAAGACACTCGTCGACGAACTCAATGCTCGTCAAATGCGTGGCTTCGGCTCAAGCCGCGCCGAACTGTTTGCCGAACTCGACAAACCCAAGCTAACCCCGCTGCCAGATCAGCCTTATGCCTTCGCACGCTGGAAGCGCTGCCGCCTCGCTCCCGATTATCATGTCGAGGTCGACGGCCATTGGTACTCCGCGCCGTATCGTCTGATTGGCGAGCTGGTCGATGCCCGTATCGACGATCGGACGGTCGAGATCTTCCACAAGGGCCAGCGGATCGCCAGCCATGCCCGCGCGCCCAACCGACGCGGACACACCACCATCGCCGACCACATGCCCAGCGCCCATCGCCGCTACGGCAAATGGACCCCCGCCGCGGTGATCGCCGCCGGCGAGCGGATCGGTCCTTCGACAGCAGCGTTTTTCCAGGCCGTGATCGACGCCCGGCCCCATCCAGAACAAGGCTTTCGAACCTGCCTTGGCATTCTGGCGCTCGTCAAAAGCTACGGCGCCGACTGACCGGAATGGCCAAGGCCTTCGAGGAGCAGCGCCGATCGCCCGATCTCGAAGCCCTGCCGTTCGAAGATCGCATCGGCCTGTTGGTCGACCGCGAAGCCGCCGAACGCGACACCAGGCGGCTCACCACGCGCCTCAAGATCGCCGCACTGCGCCAGACTGCTTGCGTCGAGGACGTCGATCTGCGCACCCCGCGGGGCATCGACCGCGCCGTTTTCGCCAAACTCGTCGAAGGTCGCTGGATCGATCGCCACGAGAATTTGCTCGTCACCGGGGCAACCGGCCTGGGCAAAAGTTGGTTAGCCTGCGCGCTCGGCCACATGGCCTGCCGCGACAACCGATCAGTCCTCTATCATCGCGTTCCAAGGCTGTTCGAGGCGCTCGCGCTCGCGCGCGGAGACGGACGCTACGCCCGGCTCCTCAAAAGCCTCGGCCGCGCTCAGCTTCTGATTTTGGATGATTGGGGACTATCGGTGCTCACCGCCGCGGAACGCCGCGATCTGCTCGAAATCCTCGAGGACCGACATGGCCGCGCATCCACCATCGTCACAAGTCAGCTCCCGTGGACACCTGGCATGGAGCCATTGGGGACCCCACGGTCGCCGACGCCATTCTCGATCGCCTCGTCCACAACGCCCACCGCCTCCAGCTCACCGGAGAAAGCATGCGAAAACGCAGCGCCAAAACCATCACCCTTGACGGCCAACCAGAACACTGACTCTATCTCCCATCGGCCGTAGCGGGCTGCTCACGATCGTCTGAATTCAGTGCTCACGATCGCGCGAAATCGATGCTCACGATCCGTGAAATCCGCAGATGCTCCCGGTGCGGGTCTATCGAGGGCTGTAAAGGGTGGTTTGTTGCTGATCGCCAGCATGCCAGATCGAAGCCCTGGTTCATATTTTGAAAGTGAGAACGGATGGATTTCCCCTCGACCAAGCGGGTGCGTGAACAATCGGACAGCACGGGCCCGCAAGAGAGCTCACCCGCGGCTCCGTCCGCAGCCGCGGCGACCTTTGAGCGGCAATTGAGCGAGATCGGCAGTTCAGGTGAAGGTGATGGAGCAATGCCGGCCGCCTCGACGCCGCAGCCGGCTCAGTCAAAAGGGATTCTGAGAAGGCTCAGCAAAAGCCCCCTTTATTCCCAGGATGCTCCCCTTATTTTGGGGCTTGAGAAGGCCCTCATCAAGGGCGGGGCCGCCAAAGGCACCGCACGAAATAATCTATATTCTCTTCGCAGCTTTGGCCAGTGGCTCTTCGCAAATAACAAAGATCCCATTGCTGCTCGGCTCGACGACGAAGAGTCGCTGACCGTTGATGCGCGCGTGTTCGAAAAGCGTCCCGCGACACTCCTTAGGGCAATAGACCATCTCAGGACCTCGCGGTCGACGGGCGGAATCGTGCCGATCGCAGGCCGCACTGAGTTGCATCCTTATCCCCAGGACGCAGCTCTGATCGAAGGGTACAAAAACGACGCAGCGACAGATACCGGCAAGAAGGATGCAAGCAAGAATGCAACTGCTCTTCGCAGTTTCAGCGACTACCTGCGTGAAAACAGCAAGAAGGGCATTGCTGCTCGTCTTTCAGACGAGGCGTTGGATGGAGATGTCAAGAGCTATAAGAGGGCCCCCGGTGCTGATTCAAGGATCGGTGCCGCTCTGGCTCATCTCCGAAAATCGCAGGCGGGCGCTAAGGCGATGGAGCTCGAGCGCCATATTGATTCCGAAGACGCGGCCCTGAAGGAGTCGAGGCAGGTCGGCGACGCTGCTGCGCAGCACAGTTCGTTGCAGAAAGCTGGCAGTTGGCCAGAGGAATTGCTTCCTGCGGAAGGCCATGATCAGAATTTGCTTTTGGGTCCGATGGACGAACCCGGCCCGCCGTCCTCGGCGCCGCAACCGGCTCAGTCAACTGGGGTTGCGATAGGGCACAAGAAGCGGCCTCTTCATTCCGAGGATGTTCCCCTTATTGCGGGGTTTGAGGAGGCCCTCCGGAATGGGAGCGCCGCCGAACGCACCGTCCGAAACTATCTATCTTCTCTTCGCAGCTTTGGCCAGAGGCTCTACGCAAATAACAAAAAGAGCATTTTTGCTCGGCTCGACGACGAAGAGTCACTGACCGCTGATGCGCGCGAGTTGTTCGAAAAGCGTCCCGCGACACTCCTTAGGGCAATAGACCATCTCAGGACCTCGCGGTTGACGGGCGGAATCGTGCCGATCGCAGGCCGCACTGAGTTGCATCCTTATCCCCAGGACGCAGCTCTCATCGAAGAGTACAAAAACGAAGCAGCGACAGATACCGGCAAGAAGGAAGAAGCCAGGAAGGATGCAACGGCTCTTCGCAGTTTCAGTGACTACCTGCGTGAAAACAACAAGAAGGGCATTGCTGGTCGGCTTTCAGGCAAGGCGCTGGATGGAGATGTCAAGAGCTATAAGAAGGACGCCGGTGCTGATTCGAGGATCGGTGCCGCTCTGGCTCATCTCCGAAAATCACAGGCGGGCCCTAAAGCGATGGAGCTCGAGCGCCATATTGATCCCGAAGACGCGGCCCTGATGGAGTCGAGACAGGTCGGCGACGCCGCTGCGCAGCACAGTGCGTGGCAGAAAGCTGGCAGTTGGCCAGAGGAATTGCTTCCTGCGGAAGGCCACGATCAGGATTTGGGCCGGATGGACGAACCCGGCCCGTCGTCCTCGGCGCCGCAGCCGGCTCAGTCAACTGGAATTTTGATAGGGCACGACAAGCAGCCTCTTCATACCGAGGATGCTCCCCTTATTTCGGGGCTTGAGGAGGCCCTCCGTAATGGGAACGCCGCCGAACGCACTGCCAGGGGCTATGTACGTACTCTTCTCAGCTTTGGCCACTGGCTCTTCGCAAATAACAAAGATCCCATTGCTGCTCGGCTCGACGACGAAAAGTCACTGACCGCTGATGCGCGCGAGTTCATCGGAAAGGGTAATCCCTTAAGGCTTCTTGCGGCGATAGTTCATCTCCGAACCTCGCAGTCGACGGGCGGAGTCGTGCGGATCGCAGGCCGCACTGAGTTGCATCCTTATCCCCAGGACGCGGCTCTCATCGAAGAGTACAAAAACGAAGCAGCGACAGATACCGGCAAGAAGGATGCAAGCAGGAAGGATGCAACTGCTCTTCGCAGTTTCAGCGACTACCTGCGTGACAACAACAGGCCGGGCATTGCTGCTGGGCTCGGCACGTCGTTTGATGGAGATGTCGAGAGCTATAGGAAGGTCGCCGGTGCTGATTCCAGGATTGGTGCCGCACTGGCTCGTCTCCGAAAATCGCAGGCCGGCGCTGAGGCGATGGAGCACGAGCGCCATATTGATCCCGAAGAGGCGGCCCTGAGGGAGTCGAGGCGGGTCGGCGACGCCGCTGCGCAGCACATTGCGTCGCAGAAGGGTGGCAGTTGGCCAGAGGAATTGCTTCCTGCGGAAGGCCATGATCAGGATTTGCTTTTGGGGCTGATGGATGAACCCGGCGCGTCGTCCTCGGCGCCGCAGTCGGCTCAGTCAACTTGGATTGTGATAGGGAAGAGGAAGCAGCCTCTTTATTCCGTGGATGCTCCCCTTATTTCGGGGCTTGAGAGGGCCCTCATCAAGGGCGGGTTCAGCAAATCCGCTGCCGAGCAGCACGGAGGTTCTCTTCGTAGCTTTAGCCGTTGGCTTTTCGCAAAAGAAAAACCGAGCATTCGTGATCGGCTCGACAATAAGTCGCTGACCGATGGCGGTGAGGTGCTCGAGTTCACCGGAGAGGGTAATCCAAAGAGACTCGTTCAGGCAATCGACTATCTCCGGACCTTGCGGTCGACGGGCGAAGTGCCGATCTCACGACGCGCTAAGCTGAATCCTCACCCCCAGAACGTGGCCTTTATCAATCCCGAAGACACGGTACTGATGGAGCCGAGGCGCGTCGACGCCGCCGCTGCGCAGCACAGCGCGTCGCAGGAAACTGGCCGTCGGCCAGAGGAGCTTCCCGCGGAAGGCCGCGATCAGGATTTGCTTTTGGGGCTGATGGACGAACCCCGCTCGTCGTCATCTCTCGAGCCAGCCGCGCGCCATGACCAGGCACCGGATCCCGGAGAGCCCGACCGCCAGCAGTCCCCGGACGAGCCGATGGCTGCGCTTGCCAGGAGCAACCGCCTGCCAAGCGAGGAGGTCCTCATCAACGATGAGCATGACACAGCTGAGTTGAGGCCAGCGAAGAGGCAGAGGACCCTAAACAATCCGCAAGGCGTTGCCGGCGAGCGGCAGCTGAGCGAGATCGCCAATTCAGGCGGCCAGCCGACACCGGCGCCTACCCATCAACAGGGTACGTCGTCATGGGAGACGCAGCCGATGCTGCTGCGGAGCGGCTACGAAGATGTCACGGCGCCGCATGCGGTCGCGACGTACGTCGGGGGCGCCGCTGCGCAGCACAGCGCGCGGCAGCGAGCTGTCAGTCGGCCATTGGTCCTCCCGGAAGGTTACGATCAGGATCTGCGCTTAATGGTGGAAGACGGCCCATCGTGGCCCGAGGTTCCTCCTGAGCAGGCGCAGGACATAGTCCAAGCTGGGCAGGAACCTGCCCGGCCGACCGTGGAAGCAGCGCCAACGCACTCTGCCAGGGCTCGCTCAAATACCTACGGCGGTATTGAGGTGTCGTTTAATCCGAATTCGCCCGCATCATTTGAGTTGCGTGACAATGCTTGCAGCCCGGCGCCTGGCTTTCCGCCGCCGTTTGCCGGGCCGGTACCGGGGCATCACCAGGGCGCTCAACAGCTCGGCTCGCCGCAGGGGCTTTCTCCGGTGTCCGCCCACTCGGACGATGACGCTTTGGCGTGGTTGAGCGAGGAGCTTGCGCGGCAGATGCAAGAACCGGCATCACCATCAACTGCCAGGGCTCAGGATCTCTATCGTGGATTTAAGGCACTGCTTGATCCGGATGTGGCCGAGTTGGATGACAGTGCTCACTTTGCGCCAGCGCCTTCTGCCAGGGCTCGCTCAGACACCTACGGCGGTCTTGAGGTATCGTTTAATCCGAATTCGCCCACATCATTTGAGTTGCGCGACAATGCTTGGAGCCGGGCGCCTGGCTTTCCGCCGCCGTTTGCCGGCCCGGTACCGGGGCATCACCAGGGCGCTCGACAGCTCGGCTCGCCGCAGGGGCTTTCTCCGGTGTCCGCCCACTCGGACGATGACGCTTTGGCGTGGTTGAGCGAGGAGCTTGCGCGGCAGATGCAAGAACCGGCATCACCATCAACTGCCAGGGCTCAGGATCTCTATCGTGGGTTTGGGGCACTGCTTGATCCGGATGCGGCCGAGTTGGATGACAGTGCTCACTTTGCGCCAGCGCCTTCTGCCAGGGCTCGTTCAGACACCTACGACGGTCTTCCATTGGTTGATCTGACCGCGCCCGCACCGTCCCCATTGCGCGACGATATCGTGCGGCGGTTTCCGATCACCTCCTCCGATGCTCAGATCGGGGCGTTGAATCCGATAGCCTTGTCCCACAACCGCGGGCTGGTGCTCGAGCACACGGAATGGCTGGGCGACGAGCATATCCTCAGGGATTACCAGCTTCAGGAGCTGGATTTGCAGAGGAGCGATTCGGATCTCGCCGCCCGGACGCGGTTCGTAGATCCCCTCGAAGCGCTGCGGCTGCGCCTGGGCGCGGAGAGCGACGTGCTACGCGTATTCCATCGCATCGTCCATGATCGGCGTGATAACGATACAGCCGACTTCCTGTTGCTGCCAGTGAACGATGCCAGTGCTACGGACCGCGGCAGGCATTGGTCGCTGCTGTTCGTTGATCGCAGCAACCGGCAACGGCCTGTCGCCTATCACTACGATTCCTACGGGAGATACAACGAGACGCATGCAAGACAACTCGCAGAAAGGCTGAACCTCGCCCTGCAGCCCGCCGGCATGGCCCAGCAGCAGAACACTTATGATTGCGGCGTCTTTGTCGTGGACGGCACGCGGGAGCTGGTTAGGCAATTGGCGCAAGGACGGGAGCCAGACCAGCTGAACCTCAGCAACGTCGTTGCCAATCGGCAGGCACTGCAAGCGCGACTCAGGGGTTGATGTCGCCGTGGGCGGACCCTCGCGGCGCTTCTCTTTGAGCTTGAATGACGGCTGGAAGAAGTTCACCAGCAGGCGCGCCGCGGCGTAGAGACGTGCCATCACGCGGGCCGTCTCGCCCCCGTCGAAGCGCCCGTATCCGACGAGCCGCCGGACCACCGACAGCGCGATGCGGTTGTCGGCAAGGGCGAGCGCGCGACGCTGCGCTTCGGAAAGACCGGTCAGCTGACCGGCGCCTCGAGGAGACCGAGCTTTCGCGCGGCCAGGTATCGGCCTTCGCCCGCGATGATCGTGCCATCGCTGTCGACGAGCAGCGGGTACCGTCAAGTTAACGAATTGGAGCGGCCGAGGGGTAGACGACCGGCATGCCGACCGCCCGGGACCCTCTTTATCGCCGCCATCGCTTCCCATCGGAAGTGATCAGCTATGCCGTTTGGTTGTATTTCCGGTTTCCCAGCGGCTCATGAAGAAGCTCTTGAAATCCGCCGGCACGCCGCCGCGCGTGATGATCACGGACAAGCGTTCGCACGGCGCTGCGAGGGCGAAGATGGGCTTTTTCGTCGAACATCGCCAGCACAGAGCTCTCAACAATCGGGCTGAGAATTCTCATCAGCCGACGCGGCAACGCGGCGGATCATGAAGCGTTTCAAATCGTCCCGTCAGGCTCAACGGTTTCTGTCACTTCACGTTCCAGGCATCGTAAGTGGATCCGTAATCCCCGGGAAATTGACGAAACCTCAGACTCTCTCCTCAGCAGAGGTGTATCCGCGCCTGCGCTTGGCGCGCTCCAGCCGTCCGAATGCTTCGCCCGCTTCAGCGCTGGCATCGAAAGTCTGCACCATCGTCTGGCCGGTCGTGCCGATCCGGCCCCAGTCGCGGATCAGCGAGACCCCGCCGAACAAGGTCGGTTGGATCGAAAGCAAGTAAAACCGCCGCATGTTGCGGGTGGTGTCGATGCGGCGAAGGTGAAGCGGCCCTAGCTTAAGGTTCGGCATGCATGGATTCTCGCTTCCTGTGGAAGCGAGGTCCAATGCTTTCTATGAATCGATCAGGGCCAAACGATTCATTCTCTCGCTACATCAATTGCACCAGGCGGGTGTCTTCGGACTGTGGCGATGATGTGGAGGCTCCACGGCCCGATTTGAACCCCACCGTCTCGCGGCAAAACCGAGACCGCAGTCTGAACTGATCGAGAAGCTCACTGAATCGCGCCGGAGCTAGGTCCAAGCATTGTCGATCCAGCAGCCTCAGCAAGGTTTGAAAGCTGACTAGGTGACATCGGTGCAGCCGTTGAGCGATCGACGGAGCAATTGCGGACGAACGGGAAATCGAAGTCCGGACACGGGTGAATTATGGAATGACACCCGGGCACTTCTTTGCCGGTGCTGCTGCAGAGAATCAAGCGCGCGATGTGGTCGGACATCGCCGACCTGCGTCTGGCAGCCCGACCAACCTTATGGGGTGTTGAAGAAGCGCGCGGCCTCTTAAAGGCCGCATTCTCTGTGGTAGGGCAGTATCTGAAAGCGCGTATGGCCGCGCAACCTGAGGCGAGAGGAGGATTCCGATGTTCGAGGCTAAAGACTATCGCGTGTGCTGCCATCACTTTGTCACCCCGACCGACCGCGCCGTCTACCCGGCGCAAGAGCCCTTACTAACCTACTCTGAGGCCCTCCGGCAGGTGCAGACCGAGCAGGCCAAGGGCTACATGGTGGCCTGGGTCATCGATCGCACCGGAGCAGGCGCCACCAATGAGATTGGTGGTTCGAACGCATCGGTTCGACGTTGATCGTAAGCGCAGCTCTGGCCCTTGGATTGGCGCTTGACGTCTGTTTTGATTACGGTGTGAGCCGGCACGGCTTCCACTTTTCCGACAACGTTGACGCTGGCCTCAAGCGCCTGCCTGTCGTCGAACCACTTTTTAGAGCTTGATCACATGATCGCAGCCGCGCCGAAGATCGAAGAGGCTGCAATGCCGTTTCCACGCCGAGTCACAAGCAGAAGAAACTCAACCAGGACTCGCGCTGGTCAGCGTCATCAGAAACTGTGCACGCTCGACAGGACGATCGAGCCAGTGCGTCGAGGTCTATTCCTGCATAGGAGGACGCGGCGAGGCGGCGGGAAAGTTGGAAGGTTGGGATCCAGCAAGGTCCCGATTCGCGCGCTGTACCTCGGCGGTCCCAAACACGAGGACGCAGAGAGGTCTGTTTTGGGCGCGGGATTTTGGCTGGGACACGAGCCCGTCAGAGCGTTGCCGCCGCCGCTCTGAAATGGTCGGGAAACCTTCCGATCGTGCGAGACTCTTATCTAACCTCACTTGTGATCCGCTCCCCTCGAGACTTTTGGAAGATATCCCAACTGCCGTTCCAGAGCAGCTAAGGTTCGACGGGCCGAATCCAATCTCGCAGTCGCCTCGACCAGGTCGGCCCATGTTTTATCCGACCGTGCAACCGCCGTGGAGCCGGTCTCAAACAGGTTGTTGTTGAGATGCGGGGCCGCTTCGCCTCGCAGGGCACGCTCCAAATCGAGCAGGGTGCTCGTCAGCGCTCGATGCGCGCACGCGTCCTCTCGTTCCAGGTTTTCCGCCACGTCGAGCGCCGCACGATAGTGTCGTATCGCTGCAACGACTCTGCTCTCGAGGTCGGGCTCATCGCTCATCTGCTTTTCTCTCCACGAATCTTTGAGCAATTTGTGTCGGTCTGAACGAGCAAAAATTGTAAGCGGAGCTTTTCTCCCATTTGATTGACTGGTTTCGCTTCGGCTTTCGCTCTGCGATCCTTGGCTTGTCAGAGAGCCGAGAGGAGACTGAAGGCGATGGAACAATCGGGGGAGGAAGCCGAAGCTGATGGCTTTGTGGGGAAGCTTACGCGCCGGACGCGTTCTGGATGCCGGTTATGGTCTGCGGAGATCAAGGGGCGCGCTGTTTTCGAGAGCATGAAGCCCGACGCCCGGGTATGTGATGTCGCACGGCGTTATGGTGTGAAGGCCCAGCAGTTGACGACGTGGCGCAGATTGGCGCGTGCTGGCCGGCTCGCATTGGTCACGGACGACGCGGCGGATTTCGTGTCGATCGAGCTGAGCGATCCAGTGGCGCCAGGCAAGAGCGAGGGCCCGTCGAGATTACGATTGGCAAGGTTTCGGTCCGCCTGGATGCGGACGTGTCGGCGGTGCGGATCGCGGAGATCGTGACTGCGATCGAGCGCGGCGCATGATCATTCCGGCGCAGGGACTGCGGATTGTGCTTGCTGTGCGTCCTGTTGACTTCCGGTGCGGGCACGACGCGCTGGCCGGTCTTGTGCAAAACACGCTTGGGCTCGATCCGCATTCGGGCCTGATCGTGGTTTTTCGTTCGAAGCGCGCCGACCGGCTGAAGATTTTGCTATGGGACGGCACGGGCCTCGTTTTGGTCTACAAGCGCCTTGGCCGCGATGGTCGTTTCGAGTGGCCGCAGATCAGCGACGGCGTCATGCATCTGACGCGCGTGCAGTTCGAAGCGCTGTTTGAAGGGCTGAACTGGAAGCGAGTGGGCGAACGGATTGTCGCGACGCCAGCTGCGGCGAACTGACTCAGACCCGACAACCTGTTTCGCGCGGGGCTTTGGGATGATAGCTTGCGGATGTGCCGCCGTCCCCCATTGATCCCGCCCGTCTTGCAGCGCTGCCCGCCGATTTGCGCGCGCTCTTCCGCGCGCAGGAAGCGATGATTGAAGCCGAGCGTCGTCGCGCAGACGATGAATGCTCGGCGCGCCTTCATGTCGAGAGTGAACTGGCTGCGTCCAAAGAGAGCGTCGAACGCCTCGAACTGCTCGTGAAGGAGTACGAGCGCGCACGTTTCGGTAAACGCTCGGAGAAGTTCAATCCCGATCAGATGCAACTGGTTCTCGAGGACATCGAGATTGCCATCGCCGAAGTCCAGGAACGCCAGGACGATCGTGCGCGCCGCGCCGGCACGGCGCCGTCCAGCGGCCGGACCAGGCGCGCTGCCCGTGCCTTTCCCGCGCACCTGCCGCGCATCGAGCAGGTGATCGAACCCGAGAACCTCGAGTGTCCCTGCGGCTGCGGCCGGATGGCCCAGATCGGCGAGGATCGCTCCCGCCGTCTCGATGTCATGGCCGCCCAGTATCGTGTGATCGAGACGGTGCGACCGCGCTACGCCTGTGCAAAGGGCTGCACCGGTGTTGCTCAGGCGCCGGCGCCCGCCCATCTCGTGGAGGGTGGCATCCCCACCGAGGCGCTGCTGGCGCAGGTGGCGGTCGCCAAGTTCAGCGAGCACATGCCACTCTATCGTCAGTCGCAGGTTCTGGCTCGGCATGGCATCTTCATCGATCGCGCCGTTCTGGCAGACTGGATGGGAACGGTCGCCTTCCACCTCGCGCCGCTGGTCGAGCGCATGAGCGTCGTGATGAAGCAATCGGGCCGCTTGTTCATAGACGAGACCAGGGCGCCTGTGCTCGATCCGGGCCGGGGCCGAACGAAGACCGGCTATCTGTGGGCTGTCCTGCGCGACGATCGCGGCCACGGCGGCGCTGATCCACCAATCGTGGTCTACCACTACGCGCCAGGACGCGGTGGTGACCATGCTGAGCGCATCCTCGAGGGCTTCGACGGCATCCTTCAGGTCGACGGATACCAGGGCTATCATCGGCTCGCACGGCCCAAGCGCAAAGGCGGCGTGCCGCTGCGGCTGGCCGCATGTTGGTCCCACTCAAGGCGCAAGATCATCGCAGCGACTCCGAAAGCCGGCTCACCCATCGCCGAAGCCGTTCTCGCGCGCATCGCCGCACTCTATGCGATCGAGAAGGAGATCCGTGGCGCCGACGCCCCGGCTCGGCAAACGACCCGTAACGAGCGATCACGGCCGCTCGTCGCTGAACTCGAGAGGTTTCTGCGCGAGCAAGCCGCTCGCCTGTCGCCGGGCAGCGAGATGGGCAAGGCGATCGCCTATCTCCTGAACCATTGGGATGGCCTCACCTTGTTTCTCGACGATGGTTGCGTTGAGATGGACACCAATCCCGTCGAAAATCAAATCAGGCCGCTGACTCTGACGCGTAAAAATAGTTCATTTGCTGGTCACGACGAAGGTGGTCGTTCATGGGCGCGCATAGCTTCGCTCATCGCCACCTGCAAAATCAACAGCGTGGAGCCCTACGTCTGGATCAAAAATTAGGCGGCTTACAGGTGGCGGGCGAGATGATGCGCCGGCTCGTACGACGAGCCGAGCATCGAGCCCGGTATGCCGTCGTTGCTGGATGCGCTCCGTCTCGGCTTTCCGTTCCCAGACAATACTGCCCTTCCACGTACGCCCTTTCTTTCTCTGCCTGGGAACCAGCCGGTCGTTTGTATGCCGCCCACGTCTTTCTCATCGCCGCGTTCGCGATAATCAGCGACGCCGACCAGCGTCTCTCCGATAGAACCTGTTTTCGCCGACGCAGGCGCGCATGTCGGTGCGCCGGAACCAGATGGCGCGTCCGCATCGCAGCGGTGGATTGCCCGCAATAAAGATGACCTGCTCGTCGGTTCGCATGCGCAAGACATCATGCGGCAGCATCAGCGGCCGGCGCGCGAGCTGCTTGGACCGCGTCCGGGAGGAACCCGACGTCTGCGAGGACCGGCTCAGCTGATCGACCTCGACCGTCGTGTCGCCGCAGCGCTTGGAGATGTAGTCCGCCGTCTCGGGGTCGTTGATCGCCGAGAAGGAGATCCAGGATGCGCTTTCGAACCACTTGCTGGTGGCATCGCGGCCGCCATAGGCCTCGCGCATCTGGCCGATTGACTGGTAGAGCATCAAGAGGGTGATGCCGTATTTGCGCCCCGCATCACGCGCGGTTTCGAGAATGCGTAAGTAGCCGAGACGCGCGACCTCATCGAGTAGGAACAGGGTCCGGCCGGTCACTTCGCCATTGCGATTGTAGATGGCGTTGAGCAGCGAGCCGATGATGACGCGGGCGAGGCCGGCATGGTTCTCCAGGGTCTTCAGGTCGAGATTGATGAAGACGTCCGTCCGGCCCTCCGCGAGCTCGGCCGTCGTGAAGCTCGATCCGGACACCAGGGCGGCATAGTTGCCATAGGAGAGCCAGTGGGTTTCCTTCACCGCATTGGCGTAGACGCCGCTGAAGGTCTCTGGCGTCATGGCGATGAAGGGCGCGACATTCTCCTTCACGAATCCGGACTCGGAGTTGTCGTAAATCGTCTGAAGCCGCTGGCGCAACTTCGGCTCCGGCTCCGACAGGTTGGCGCGGACCTGGCGGAGGTGCTGATCCTTCTTTTCCGTATGACCGGACAAACAGACATCGGCGATCAACGCCGTCAGCAGTTGCAGCGCCGAGGCCCGAAAGAAGTCATCCCGCGCCGAGCCCTGGCGCGGATTGTCGGTCATGATGAACATCCCTCGTTTTGAAAAGGAAACCTCATGTCTGAAAGTCGAAAGCCCACGCACGATGCCTTCGCTGTGGCCGGTGACGGCCGAAATTCTACATGGACGCGGATCGGCGCCGCTTGGCCGAACGATGACGGCAAGGGTTTCAATATCGTGATCGCGCCCGGCTTGGCCGTTTTGGGTAAAATCGTGCTGCGCGAACCGAAGCCCCAGGCCGACCAGGAGCCTGACTAGTACCCACTTTTCTTGGAACGTGAGTCGTGATTCAAGGTCGGGATGATACCCGAAGCAAGAGAAGTCCACCTTTCGAGGAAAGATCGCAAGGTGCTTGAGGCGTGCTGTCGCTCACCGGTGACGTTGCAGCGCGATTTGAAGCGGGCGCGGATAGTTCTGTTGGCGGCGGATGGGCGCAGCACCCGGTCGATCGCCAAGGAAGTTGGGGTCCAGCCGCGGATTGTCAGCCTTTGGCGGCATCGCTATGCCGACCATGGCCTTGAAGGGCTGCAAGACAAGCCGCGGCCTGGCAAGCAGCCGATCTATACGAAGACGACCGACAAGCGGATTCTGAAGCTGCTGGATAAGCCGCCACCGCAAGGGTTTGCGCGCTGGACCGGCCCCCTGCTGGCCGAGGCGCTGGGCGATGTCGATGTCCAATATGTCTGGCGGTTCCTGCGCAGCCACAAGATTGACCTGGTGGCTCGCAAGTCCTGGTGCGAGAGCAACGACCCGAACTTTACGGCCAAAGCCGCCGATGTTGTCGGCCTCTATGTCGCGCCGCCGGCGAAGGCCATTGTGCTGTGCGTGGACGAGAAGCCCTCGATCCAGGCTTTGGAGCGAGCGCAGGGTTATCTGAAGTTGCCCAATGGCCGCGCCTTAACCGGCCAAAGCCACGATTACAAGCGGCATGGCACCACAACATTGTTTGCGGCGCTCGAAGTCGCCACCGGAAAGATCATCGCGACCCATTCAAAACGCCGGCGCCGCGTCGAGTTTCTCGATTTCATGAACAGCGTCACCGCGACTTTTCCGAACCGCAAGCTTCACGTCATCCTCGACAACCTCAACACCCATAAAAAGAACGAGGACTGGCTCAAGGCCCACCCCAACGTGCAATTTCATTTCACGCCGACAAGTGCGTCATGGCTCAATCAGGTCGAAGTATGGTTTTCCATCTTGCAGGGGCAGTCGCTCAGCGGCACCTCCTTCACGAGCCTCAAGCAGCTTCAGGAACACATCGATGCCTACGTCAACGCATACAACGACAGAGCCGAGCCCTTCGTCTGGACCAAGAAAAAGGTCCGTCAACGCCGTTTCAAAGGCCGCCGTATCACTCAGCTCTGATTCCGGGGACTAGATTCGATAACCTGTTTTGTTGAGTAGCGTGATGGTCAAGGTTGCCAAGCCCCGAGCCATGGCTCGATCGCGTCCTCGGCGGGCTTGAACACCGGGATGTGGTAGTTCGAGCGCATTGATGTGACGCGCTCGCGGGTCCAGCGATTGCCGTTGCCGGTCTTGAGGTCGTTGCGATTGAGGAGGCCGGCAATCAGATCGTCGCTGGCGATCAGCACCAGTTGACGCACGGCCTGGACGATATCGGCAGAGGTGCTGTTGCGCTGTCCGCGCCGGCGCTTCGGCAAGCGCAACTCGCTGTGGGCGCCCCCCACCCAATGGACGATGAGAACGATCTCCGAGGCCGCGTCGTCGATATCGGCCACGACCTCATGGATGAGGGTGCGCACAATGCGCTTCTTGAGGCGAGCATCCGTCGTCGGCGCATCCCAGACCGTTTTGAGGTTCGAGGCCAGAACGCCGAGCGAGACTGGATCGGCAAGGGGTGCGGGCGTGGCCGCATCATGCATGGCGATCTTGGCCTCAACCTCCGCCGCGTGAGCGAGCGCCCTGTTCCAGCGCGCTTCCAGCTCACTGGCCACCAGCCGGTTCGCGGGATCAGCGGCATCGTATTGCCGGAAAGCCCTGTCGGCGGCATAGCGCGCCGCTTCGAGGTCGCGACTGAGAGCATCGCGTACCTGATCGCGCCGTTCCCTGGCTCCCTTGGCGGCAGCGGTTGCGGCGGCGACAGCGCCCGGACCGACGACTCCAAGCAGCGATTCTTCGATGGCGTCATCGACGCGCAGTCCGCCGAAGGCGATGCAGTGGGCCCAGCCATTATCCATCCAGGCACGGTTGCAGCTGTAGCGCGGGATATGGTTCTCCATGCCGGAGTACCGGAGTGTGAGCTTGCGACCGCAGCGCTTACAGCGGATCAGACCGGCCAGCAACGCGTCACCATGGTTGGGCGCGCCGTGATGCCGACTGGTGGGAACATTGCTGCTGACCATGGTGCGAATCGCCTCGAACTTCTCCCAGCTCACATACCCTTCGTGAGTGTTGGGCTTCAGCGTCAGCCATTCGTTCCGCGCCTTGCGGCGGATCTTCAGGCTCACGCCAGCGGTGCTGTATCCCGCCGCCACAGCTGTCTTACCATAGGCATAGGCGCCGCCGTAGACCGGGTTCTCAATGATCCGGTGGATGGCAGAGTAGTTTGGTCGCCGCCAGGCCGTGTCGCCGTTGGTCTGCTTCACCGGCAGATCGAGATTGTACTCATGGAGCCAGCAGAGCGCCTGTCGCGCGCTGCCCAGTTCCTCGACCTTGTCGAACACCAGCTTGATCGCCTCCTGGACACGCCGATCCGGGTCTTTCTCATAACGGTCGCCGGCCTTCACGAAGCCGACGGGCGCTGTCACAACCAACTCGCCCCGGCGCGCCTTCTCGTAGCGGGCCGAGAGCGAGCGCTGGCGCAACAGATCCAGCTCGTACTCGTTGAGGCTGCCCTTGAGCCCGAGCAGCAGGCGGTCGTTGCCGTGCCTTGGCGCATAGATGGTCTCTTGATCGACCAGAACGGTATCGACCACGCGGCACATCTCGATGAGTTGCTGCCAATCCCGGCTGTTGCGGGCGAAGCGCGAGACCTCGCGGGCGCAAACCGCACCAACCCTGCCGAGGCAAACCTCCGCCACCATTCGCTCGAATCCGGCGCGTTGTATGCCGCCGGCGGCTGAACGACCATCTAACGACGGACAATCACGGACAAGCTCCGTTCGTACGGCGCTGCGAGGGCGAAGATGGGCTTTCACGTCGAACATCGCCAGCACAAAGCTCTCAACAATTGGGCCGAGAATTCTCATCAGCCGACGCGGCGGCGCGAGCGGATCATGGAGCGTTTCAAATCGTCCCGTCAGGCTCAACGGTTTCTGTCAGTTCACGATCAGGTCGCGAACCTTTTCCACATCCCCTATTCTGGAGCCGTCACTGCCGACTTCCGTCGTGCTTCGCGCGGGCGAGCCTTTGCGACTTGGCGCGAGATCTCCGCGACAAGCGCTATCGCCGAATCTCGAACCTTTGAGAAGCGCCTCCTTCGGCTCGCGGTCGATTAAGTTGACGATGCCCCGCTGCCTCCAGCAGCACGCCAGGCGCGATGGAATTGCACCCCACGGTGATCCGGGTTTTCCTGTGAATCGGGGAGAAGCGCCCTACGTCAGCTACTCGTCAGCCAGCCAGTCTATGCAGACTGGCTGCGCACTCTCGACTTTATCGGAGGTGGAATATGACAGGCATTGGCCGAGCTGGTAAATCGCACGTTGGGCCCGCAGGAGCCGACAGCGCATGGGGATCGAGTAGTTCGAGCCCGGAGCTCGGTCCCGCCCCCGGGGAGGGCGGGCAATCTTTCGACTCTGTCGTGGAGCGGATGCGCTCCGGGCCTCGAGATGGAACGGCTCCGCTCGTGAGCCTGCCACCAGCTTCGGCGGTGGCAGTCCAGATTTCCTCAAGTGGCGACGGAATCAAGGCAGCGAAGCAAAAAATGCGCAGCCTGCTTGCGGGGCTTGATGCTTCTAAAAATGCAGCCACACGAGCCCGGAACCCGAACCCGTCGGAGGCGCAAGAGCTGATCGATCAAGTCGTCAAGGCAGGCTCGGAAGTTCTGGGCTATTACGCGAGCCTCCCCCCGGACATGGCGCGGGGGCTTCTTTCCGACGGTCGGGCTCGCCGACTCCGCGAGGAAACTATCGCTGCGGGAAACGAATGCGACATCGTGGCCACCTGGATTATCGGCGACCTGGAGAAGAGCAGGAAGAAAGCAACAGCCTTGCTCAAGAATATGCGAGTTGCCAACGCTCAGCCTGACCAGCTGAGCCGAGCGGTATCCAGCGTGGCGAAGCACTACGAGGCCTGCATGGAGGGGTGGGGAAAGAAGGCATTGCGCATGGAACGGATGCAGTCCGTCTGCGCGGCCACCGCCAACTTGCCGAGCACCACGCCCGAGATGCGGCAGGCCGAAGAGGCCGCACTACGCCTGCAGACCGGCTGGGCACTTTATACGAAGTGCGTGTATCTGCAATCGCAGGTTGCTCTTGCTCAGCTTCTAATTGAGTCGCGGGCGAGCACGTTCGAACCAGCTGTAAGCGACGCCCTCATGGGTGAGGATGGGCGGGTGCGTCTGCTCGGGACCTTTATCGAGGATGTTTTTCCGGCATTTAACTCGGCGTCCGAAGCCGTTCTGAGCAGCAACGGAGCGGCACTCGACGCAGACCACTGCACCGTTCTGGAAGGAGTCATGGAGCGGCTTTCGGAATTTGCCTCAGGGGTGCACGGAATCGTTACCAGGCTAAGGGACGCCGGAACGGATGCCGACCTTCCATTAAAACTGTTGGGCCAGATCGCGGATGGTGCATGGGTCACCGCGGACGACGTCACGCGTCTTTTGGACGTGCAGCCAAAGACGCCCGCCGTGATTGAGCCGACGGCCCGGACTGCCGTAGTGGTTGAGGGGGGCGCGGCCCGCAGGGAGGGGAAGGGCAAGCGCGCACCGGCCGCAGGCGAGCGAAGTTCGGCGGCCGGGCCGCGCGAGCCGCAGCTCGCCACGCCCGACGCTGCCACGGCCCCGACAGTCAAGGTGATCGTACTCTCGGATCTGGGTACGAAGAAACTCGCGAGCGCGGAGGAGGCGGCACTCGCGAGGGCGTCATCGTCGGCGACCGGGCACCTGGAGATATTGCAGGCTCCGCCCTCCAGGAACGCACTGACCGGATTACTCAAGCGATTGGACGAACTTTTGCAGTTCGATCTGCCGGCTCAGCAAAGCGCGGTCTCGCAAGCGCGCCACGGGAAGCCCGAGGACGCCGATCACGCCGTGGATCTCGTCGTTAAGCGCCTGCAGACACAGGCCTCCGAGATTGAGGCCAGTGTAGCCGCGCTGGAGGAGCCTCGCCGACGTGTCCTACTCACGCCTGCGCAAGTGCCGGAAGTGCACGACAAAATAGCCCGGCTCAAGGCGATGTTGTCCGAGGTGCAGGGACAGGCAAACTCTTTCACGGCGCAAAAGGCGGTGATCACGATCGATTGCATGAAGACCTACGCGTTTCCGTCCCAGAAGTATCTTGAACAGTTGCGAGCGGCCGGGGAGTTGGCGGCTGTGAATTCACCGCGCGCCTTGAAGGATGATCCGGGGACACTGTTCGAGATCAAGCTGCAGCCCAAGGCCCTGCGCAATGGCGCGACGCCAAGCCCGATGTGGGTGCACATCCATACCAAGCGGCCGGTACATGCCAGGCAGTTGGCAACGCTGAGCGATGCCGGGTTCGCCGCTTGCCACGTGAAGTCAAATGACCAGCGCGGCTACAATCAGGACTGGCAGAGCGCTCGAGCTGCGACGGGGCGCGAGAACGTCGTGATCCACCGCGGCAAGCTCACGCCGGCGTTCTGTAGGTCCTTGTTGCGCACCGCAGCTGGCGGCCAGCCGTGGCATCCCCTTCCCGAGGCGGAGCACGCGTCGATGCAGTTCGCGCGCCTCGGGATGTAGTTACCTGGGTGTCCCGCGCCAGAGCGTCGCTGTGGTGACACGATCAAGTGGACCGTTTCTCACCGAGAGGAAATCCTCGATGAGCTCGAAGCCGGCGCGGGCTTCCTCGAACAGATCGACAACAGGGTCCGATTGAAATTCGATCGGGAGCGTCGTGACCCCAACTTCCTTTCGCTTGGCAGCTGAACCGTCAAATGCCGGCGATGTGTCGTCTCAAGTCCAGGCGCATGCGATCAGCGCTCCAGGCTCTTCATCTTCGAAAGTGAGTACACATGAAATTCGTCTCAATGAATCGGGGGGGGGCAACAAACGGATAGCGTGGACGCGCAAGATGCCTCTCCAGCCGACTCGTCGGCAGAGGCGGCGGCCTTTCAGCGGCAGCTGAGCGAGGTCGCTGTCCTGTCCGCTCCCGTGCTCATGCAGGTCCGCGCCTATCAAGCGGATGCATCGCGATCTGAGGCGCGACCCATCGTGCGGGCGAGCGGGCAACCATATACGCCGGCTCCGCACGGTGAAGGCGGTGGAACGACGCTGAATGCGTCGGCGCTGCCGCTCGGCCATGCAAATTTGGTTTTCGCAGGAAGCGGCATGGATCCTGTTTATTCCGACGATGCGTCTCTTATTGAGGGGCTCGGGCCGGCACTCTTCAAGGCTGGGGCCTCCGAGCGCACCGTCAGGCGCAATGTACGTTGTCTTCTCGGATTGGGGCATTGGCTCGTAAAGAACGGAAAGCCGGGCATTGCTGCCCGGCTTTCCGAAGAGTCGCTGGTCGAGGATGCCCTGGAGTTCGGCAAGCAGGAGGGGCAGGCCATCGCTACGCCACTGGTTCATCTTCGAGCCTCCCAATCGCCGGGCGGCATCGCGCCGATTGCAAGCCGGGTTGAGCTGAATCCCTATTCCCAAGATGCGGATCTCATCAAAGGGTACAAGGAAGATGCAGCGTCAGGCACCGCCAACACCGTCAGGAAGTATGCAACTCTTCTTATCGATTTCAGTGATTACCTCCGTGAGAACGATAAGCCCGGCATTGCTGCTCGACTTGGCGACGGCTCGCTGGATAATGATGTCAGCCAGTATAAGGAGGCGGACCCCCGTGGCCGCAGAAAAGCCGGGGCCGCACTGGCTCATCTCCTGAGGTCGCCGGCGGGTGCTAGAGCGATCGAGCTCCGGCCTCATATTCGCCCCGTTCCTGATTTCGAAGGCGCGGTTCGCGCTGAGCCGAGCCGGACCCGGGCCGCGACTGCACAGCACAGCTCGAGCGGAGCTATCAGCTGGCCGGAGACTCTGCCTGCGAACCAGCAGGATCTGCTTTTGGAGACGATGGACGGACCCAGCTCCTCGCCGCCTATCGAGACAATTGCGCACCATCAACAAGCAGCGGATGCAGGAGGGTCTTTTCGTGACTTGAACTTGCCCCGCGCCGACCATGGGGTTTCACCGCCGCATGGCCTGGCATTGGATGCTGCAGGGTCCCTGAACTGGCGCCACCATGACGACGAACTGACGGATAAACGTCACAGGAACCCGCTCGGGCCAGGCGAGCAGGTTCTCGTCATCAATGAGCATGATATAGGGGAGTTGAGATCAGCGAAGAGGCAGAAGACGCTAAGCAATCCGCAGGGCGTCGCCGTTGAGCGGCAGCTGATGCAGACGCCATCCCATCAACTGGCGGCGTCCCCATCGCAGATGCAGGCTCCGATGCTGTCGCAAAACGAGCTGATCGGCGAGCCGCTCTCGGGGGAAGACGCGGAGCTCTTGGCGAGGTTTCGTGTAGACGCCAAGCGGCGCAAGCTCACCCCAGGCGCCATCAATAACAGTGTTTCCGGGCTTGGGAGATTTGTTCGCTGGGTCAACGCAGAGCATGGGGGGTCCGTAGCTTCTCGGCTACGAAAAGGTACACCGCTGGATGAGGAAATTGCGGCGTACCGGAGATTGGGCCGTGACCCCCAGCACCGCATTACATCGGCCCTGGATGTTCTCCGGCGGCTCTTGCGTGGGGGTGAAGAAGCCGAAGCTCCCGAACCCCGCGTCCTCGGTGCCCCACGTCGCCTGGTTCCTCATCCAGAAGATGCGCCCCTCATCGAGGGCGCGCTGAGCCAAGCTCTGAAACATGTTAAAACTGCGAAGGATAAGGGGTCTGCGCAAAAGCGGGCGACACGTCTTCGCGCGCTGAGTGCGTGGCTTAAAGGGAATCGCAAAGGGAGCATCATCGGGCGACTTAACGGCTCTAGCAAGGAGCAGTTAACGCTGGACAACGATGTGCTGGCGTTCCAACGGACCGGAGGCGCAAGATACCGTCCCGATTTGTCGCATCTTCGCAGCTACTTAAAACTCATCGAGGCGAACCGAGAGCTGGGGCTGCCAGGCCCTGAGCAGCCGAGCTCGCCGGCCGCGTGGGGCGATCGGCATCCCGGCTCGGCGCAGGATCTTCCCTCAACGCCGGCAAGCCCAAGCGCGGGAGCTTGGGTTTGGTTGGGTGAACAGCTGCACGAACCAGCATCACCATCCAGGCCCCCGTCACATGCTAAGGGCAGGCTTGAGCCATCTGTTGATCTGAATGCGCCGACGCCGTCCGAGTTGCGCGACGATGCTCATTTTGCGCCAGCGCATCCTGCCAGGGCCCGTTCAGACACCTACGCTGGTCTTGAGCCATTTGTTGATCTGAATGCGCCGACGCCGTCCGAGTTGCGCGACGATGCTCACTTTGCGCCGGCGCATCCTGCCAGGGCTCGTTCAGACACCTACGCTGGTCTTGAGCCATTTGTTGATTTGAATGCGCCGACGCCGTCCGAGTTGCGCGACGATGCTCACTTTGCGCCGGCGCATCCTGCCGGGGCTCGTTCAGACACCTACGCTGGTCTTGAGCCATTTGTTGATCTGAATGCGCCGACGCCGTCCGAGTTGCGCGACGATGCTCACTTTGCGCCGGCGCATCCTGCCAGGGCTCGTTCAGACACCTACGCTGGTCTTGAGCCATTTGTTGATCTGAATGCGCCGACGCCGTCCGAGTTGCGCGACGATGCTCACTTTGCGCCGGCGCATCCTGCCAGGGCTCGTTCAGACACCTACGCTGGTCTTGAGCCATTTGTTGATCTGAATGCGCCGACGCCGTCCGAGTTGCGCGACGATGCTCACTTTGCGCCGGCGCATCCTGCCAGGGCTCGTTCAGACACCTACGCTGGTCTTGAGCCATTTGTTGATCTGAATGCGCCGACGCCGTCCGAGTTGCGCGACGATGCTCATTTTGCGCCAGCGCATCCTGCCAGGGCTCGTTCAGACACCTACGCTGGTCTTGAGCCATTTGTTGATCTGAATGCGCCGACGCCGTCCGAGTTGCGCGACGATGCTCATTTTGCGCCAGCGCATCCTGCCAGGGCCCGTTCAGACACCTACGCTGGTCTTGAGCCATTTGTTGATCTGAATGCGCCGACGCCGTCCGAGTTGCGCGACGATGCTCATTTTGCGCCAGCGCATCCTGCCAGGGCTCGCTCAGACACCTACGCCGGTCTTGAGGCAGCGGTTAATCCGAATCCGCGCACACCATTCGAGTTGCGTGACAATGCTTGGGCCCCGGCGCCTGACTTTCGGCCGCTGTTTGCCGGGCCAGTACCGGGGCATCACCAGGGCGCTCGACAGCCCGGCTCGCCGCAGGGGCTTTCTCCGGCGCCAGCCTTCTCGGATGATGAAGCTTTGGCGTGGTTGCGCGAGGAGCTGGCGCGACGGCAGATGCAAGAACCGGCCTCACCATCAACCGGCAGGGCTCCCTCAGACATCTACGGCGGCCTTGAGTCATTGGTGCATCTGGATGCGCCCACGCCGTGGGAATTGCGCGACGATGCTCACTTTGCGCCGGCGCCCGCTGCCAGGGCGCGCTCGGACACCTACCGCGGTTTTCCATTGGTTGATCTGACTGCGCCCACGCCGTCCGAATCACGCGACGATGCTAATTCTGTACGGCCGTTTCCGATCACCTCCGCCAACGCTCAGATCGGGGCTTTAGATCCGACAGTCTCGTCTCACGGCCACGGGCTGGTGCTCGAGGACACGGAATGGCTGGGCGACGAGCATATCGACAGGGATTACCGGCTCCAGGAGCAGGATTTGCAGAGGAACGATCCGGATCTCGCCGCCCGGACGCGGTTCGTGAATCCCCTCATCGTCCTAAATTATCTGGGCTCTAACGACGATGGCGTCGTGCAAACCGAGTTCCAGCGCATCGTCCATGATGATGAATTTAATGATACAGCCGACTTCCTGTTCCTGCCCGTGATTAATGCCAACCCTGAAGATCCTAATAACCTCGGCAACCATTGGTCGCTGCTGTTCGTTGATCGCAGTGACCGGGGGCAGCCGGTCGCCTACCACTACGATTCCTACAGGGGACTCAACAAAAAGCATGCAGAGCATCTCGCAAGTAGGCTGCACCTCCGCCTGGAGCCAGCCGGCATGGCCCAGCAGCAGAACACTTATGATTGCGGCGTCTTTGTCGTGGACGGGACGCGGGCGCTGGTTAGGCAATTGGAGCAAGGAGGGCAGACAGTCCACCTGGACCAGCTCGTCGTCGATCGGCAGGCACTGCAAAACCGACTCAGGGGCTGATGTCGCCGTGGGCGAGATAGAGTTGGCTGTGAATCGACGCTGAACATTGACCCCCGTACGCGCGAAGTCAATCAAGTACTTGGGACGCCGATCGGCGTCCGGACCCCACACGATGACATAATTGCGGTCGGCGCCCGCGGGACGAAAGGTCCGCTATCTTCAAGCCTGCACGCAATCACACGAATCGGAGGGGCTATGAAGCAATATGTTGGGCTTGACGTCTCACAAAAGGAGAGAATCAGGAACAGCAGAAGCCCGTTCCCGAAGATCATACGTCCGTCAGCAAGGACGAGGAATCGGGCGCACGAGGGTTGCAGCGCGATTTGCAGGATCGGTTGCAGCCGGCGCACGACGAGCCGGTGAGCGAGCCCGTCAGCGATAGTGCTTCCCATCCCGAAGTACCTGCAGGCTCGCGCCGGTTCGCCGCCTGCTCAAGGTCGGCATTGGCCTTGCGATTGTGGCCGTCTTCGGATGGTTGCCGCTGAAGGCCGTGCTGCAGACCTCGAGCGTTGCGGCCGTGGTCAATGCCAGGATCGTGACGTTGCGCTCGCCGATTGACGGCACCGTGAGCGCGAAGCCGCCGCAAGGCTCGACGCAACTCAGCGTGGTCCATGAGGGCGACGCGATCCTTCATGTCGTCAACGCGCGTGGCGATCGCGTGCGGCTCGACGATCTTCGGCGGCAGATGTCCCGGATGGAAAATGAGCGCCCGAGTTTCGCCGCCAAGCTTGCGGCCGCCGAGACGGCGCAACAGGACCTCGCCCGCCAGGCGGCCCAGTTCCGCGACGGTCGCATCCTCCAGCTCCAGGCGCGCATTGCCGAAATCCAGTCGGCGATCGAGGCCGCGGCCGCGCGACGGGAGAAGGCAGTGGCCGCCGTCGAGCGGGCCTCGTCACTGATCAAATCGGGCAGCGTCTCGACGGTCGAAATGGCCCGCCTGACGCGCGAGCAGGCGATCGCCCAGCAGACTGCGGATTTCACGGATCGTGAGCATCGATTTCGCGCGATCGTGAGCACTGAATTCAGACGATCGTGAGCAGCCCGCTACGGCCGATGGGAGATAGAGTCAGTGTTCTGGTTGCCGTCAAGGGTGATGGTTTTGGCGCTGCGTTTTCGCATGCTTTCTCCGGTGAGCTGGAGGCGGTGGGCGTTGTGGACGAGGCGATCGAGAATGGCGTCGGCGACCGTGGGGTCCCCAATGGCTCCATGCCAGGTGTCCACGGGGAGCTGACTTGTGACGATGGTGGATGCGCGGCCATGTCGGTCCTCGAGGATTTCGAGCAGATCGCGGCGTTCCGCGGCGGTGAGCACCGATAGTCCCCAATCATCCAAAATCAGAAGCTGAGCGCGGCCGAGGCTTTTGAGGAGCCGGGCGTAGCGTCCGTCTCCGCGCGCGAGCGCGAGCGCCTCGAACAGCCTTGGAACGCGATGATAGAGGACTGATCGGTTGTCGCGGCAGGCCTTGTGGCCGAGCGCGCAGGCTAACCAACTTTTGCCCAGGCCGGTTGCCCCGGTGACGAGCAAATTCTCGTGGCGATCGATCCAGCGACCTTCGACGAGTTTGGCGAAAACGGCGCGGTCGATGCCCCGCGGGGTGCGCAGATCGACGTCCTCGACGCAAGCAGTCTGGCGCAGTGCGGCGATCTTGAGGCGCGTGGTGAGCCGCCTGGTGTCGCGTTCGGCGGCTTCGCGGTCGACCAACAGGCCGATGCGATCTTCGAACGGCAGGGCTTCGAGATCGGGCGATCGGCGCTGCTCCTCGAAGGCCTTGGCCATTCCGGTCAGTCGGCGCCGTAGCTTTTGACGAGCGCCAGAATGCCAAGGCAGGTTCGAAAGCCTTGTTCTGGATGGGGCCGGGCGTCGATCGCGGCCTGGAAAAACGCTGCTGTCGAAGGACCGATCCGCTCGCCGGCGGCGATCACCGCGGCGGGGGTCCATTTGCCGTAGCGGCGATGGGCGCTGGGCATGTGGTCGGCGATGGTGGTGTGTCCGCGTCGGTTGGGCGCGCGGGCATGGCTGGCGATCCGCTGGCCCTTGTGGAAGATCTCGACCGTCCGATCGTCGATACGGGCATCGACCAGCTCGCCAATCAGACGATACGGCGCGGAGTACCAATGGCCGTCGACCTCGACATGATAATCGGGAGCGAGGCGGCAGCGCTTCCAGCGTGCGAAGGCATAAGGCTGATCTGGCAGCGGGGTTAGCTTGGGTTTGTCGAGTTCGGCAAACAGTTCGGCGCGGCTTGAGCCGAAGCCACGCATTTGACGAGCATTGAGTTCGTCGACGAGTGTCTTGATGCCGGCGTTGAGCTCGGCCCGGGAAAAGAAGCGCTGATTGCGCAGCCGGGCCAGAATCCAGCGCTGGGCGATTTGCACCGCGACCTCGACCTTCGCCTTGTCTTTTGGGCGCCGCGGCCGTGCGGCGAGAATGGCGGTGCCGTAATGGCTCGCCATCTCGGCATAAGTGCGATTGAGGCCGGGATCGTAGCGGTCGGGGTTGCTGACGGCGGCTTTGAGGTTGTCGCAGACCACGAACGTCGGCGTTCCGCTCAAAAACGTGAACAAGTTGACGTGGGCCCGGATCCAGTCGGCCAAGCTCTCGCTGGGGCAGGCCTCGGCGTAGGTGTAGTTCGAAGCGCCCATCGCCGCGACGAACAGCTTCATCGGCTGCACTTCCCCGGTCAGGGGATCGACGATGTCGATGGTGTCGCCGGCGAAATCCACGAACACCTTCTCGCCGCCCAGATGAATCTGCCGCATCGAAGGTCGGACCCGCCCCTTCCAGGCCTCGTAGGTAGTGCAGAACCACGTGTACCCGAAACCGTCGGGATTAACGGCGCGATACTCCTCCCAGAGCAGGCGACGGGTTACGTTGCGCCGGCGGAGCTCTTTATCGATGTAGCTCCAGTCGGGCACCGGCCGCTGCGGGCTCTGAGACGCTGGTCGTGGGGCCGGGAAAAGCAAAAGCTCCAGGTCTTCATCGGTCATTCCCTCCGGAAGCGGCCAGCTCAACCCAGCAGACGAGCTATGCGGGAAACTGGGTGATGACGGAATGAGATAGGCGGCGTATCGAGGCGGGTGTCGAGCCTGCCAGAACCTCAAGGAGAGCGATACGCCATGAACGAGCATAGCAACATTGTCCCACTGCGTCAGCCCGATGAGATCGACGATCCACTGACGAATATTTTGCGATCTGGTGCTCGGCAGCTGCTTGCGCAGGCTGTCGAGATGGAAGCCGAGGCGTTTCTCGCCGCGATGAAGGGCTTGAAGCGTCCCGATGGCCGCGACCGCCTCGTGCGGCACGGCCATGGTCCAGTGCGGACGATCCAGACGGGGATCGGCGCCGTCGAAGTCGCCCGGGTAAAGATTCGCGATCGCGCGGTGACCAGCGATGGCGAGCGGATCCGCTTCACCTCGGCGATCCTGCCGTTGTGGGCACGGCGCACGAAGAGCTTGGATGCACTTTTGCCGGTTCTGTACCTGCGAGGCATCTCGACGGGCGACTTCCAGGAGGCGCTGGCGGCGCTCTTGGGCAAGGATGCGCCGAATCTTTCTCCGGGGGTGGTTTCCAGACTGACGACGGAGTGGCAGCTCGAGTACGAGCGTTGGCAGAAGCGCGATCTGTCGGCGCGCCGGTACGTATACGTGTGGGCGGACGGCGTCTTCCTGCAGGCTCGCATGGAAGACCACAGCGAATGCATGCTGGTGCTGATCGGCGCGACGCCGGAAGGCAAGAAGGAACTCATCGGCTTCCAGGTCGGCGTGCGCGAGAGCACGCAGAGCTGGCACGAACTGCTCGTCGAGGCGAAAACCCGTGGGCTGAAGATCGCCCCGGAAATCGCCGTCGGTGACGGCGCGCTCGGCTTCTGGAAGGCGCTCGACGAGGTCTTTCCCGCCACGCGACATCAGCGGTGCTGGGTGCACAAAACCGCGAATATCTTGAACAAAGTCGCAGTGTCGGTACAGGCCAGCATGAAGAAGGATCTGCGCGAGGTCTATTTGGCGTCCAACCGAGCTTCGGCCGAAGTGGCGATCGATGTCTTTGCCGAGAAATACGGAGCGAAGTACGACAAGGCGGTCGAGTGCCTGACGAAAGATCGCGACGCAATGCTTGCGTTCTACGAATTCCCCGCCGAGCATTGGGACCACTTGCGGACGACGAATCCCATCGAAAGCGTGTTCGCGACGGTCCGGCACAGAACGGTGCGCACGAAAGGTTCGTTATCGTCAACGACTGCCAAGTTGTGGTGTTCAAGCTGCTCTGCGCCGCATCAAAGACCTGGCGGCGGCTGAAAGGCACAAATCAGTTGCCGAAGGTCATCGCAGGTGTCAGATTCGAAAACGGCATCGAGGTCATCCAAGTGCCGGAAAACCACGCCGCCTGATCGCCTCGTCACCCAAAATCCCGCATAGCTCAGACGAACTTAGGTTACGTTCTGACACAGGAGACATCAATGCTGTCTCCTCGGTCCTCCTTAGCTTAGCAGTTGCTGACTGATTTGTTTGCCCTAAGAAATTGGGGGCTACAGTACAAACCAGTTGCTGCCGATGCTCGCTGCGGCGAGGACACCTGTGTGATAGCCCGGCCGTGGTGGGGACGTGTTGCGCCGAGCACGTTTGACGGGTTGGACCAGAGGTCTGCCACACATGATGTGGGAGCTTGACGATAGCCGGAGCGCTGGGAATCGATAACGAAGCGGCGGCCCTATAGACAAGTCCAACCCGCACGCGTCAGCGGACGTAACAATTCCTTGGGCTGGGCATCGTTCAAAGCGCTTTCACCGGAAAAGCGGTGACCAAGACATGAGGGGCGTCCTGGCGAAGCTCCATTTCGTCGTCACCGCGGCTGGGCTGAGCACAACCAATCTCGTGCTTGCCGAGCGCTCTCGGGAACCGCTCTGCAATGGAGCATATAGCTTCGCTCCAGGTGGAGTTAAATGCTAGGGGCGCTGATCGCTCTGGGCCGGCATTACTTTGATCACGACCTGGAATGAATCGAGCCGGCGTACCCTCCGTCTCTCGCAAGGTCAAAGGTTGTTTTGCAGCCGACAGTAGCCGGTAATGCTTTGGCGGGCAAGAATTAGCTCCTAATAACGTTAGGGCAGGTCGCGGTTCCGGCCGCAAAGAGGTTGCCCGGTGCGTGATCGTCGTTAGATCGGACAAGAACGCGCAGTTGATCGAATCAGATGCGGCCTCGGTCGCCATATGCCTGCAGTGCGCTGTCGAGACACTTGAGTAACTCTTGTACGCCGAATGGTTTGGCGAGGAAGCCGATCGCTCCGGCGTCCAAGGCTGACGCGCGTACGCGCTCGTTGGGGAAAGCTGTAATGAAAATGAAGGGTGCTTGGTAACCACGCGTCCGCATCTCTGCCAGCAGCTCCAGGCCGCTCATCGCTGCCATCTGCACATCAGTTATGACGCAGGATATCTCGTTCAACCGCGGCGACCGCAGGAGCGCCTCGGCCGAGGCAAATATCTGCACGACGTAGCCACGCGATTTCAAAAGGTTTTCTGTCGCCGCACGGACCGAGGGGTCGTCGTCAACGACGGAAATCAAAGGCGTGGACAAGATGAGCCCTCCCGACGCAGTACAGCGGCTGCCAAACCGTCAGCCACTTTCGCGAAAGTGGGCTTAAGTGATGGAATTGTAAAATCATACTTGGGTTTGTTCAGTGTGATTGGCGCTAATTCCGAGCGTCTCGCTCATTCTGATCAAGTCAGCCAGCGAGCGGGCACGCATCTTTTTCATTACGTGTCCCCGGTAGATCTTGACGGTGATCTCGGCGAGCCCAAGTTCGGCGGCTACCTGCTTGTTCATCAGCCCCGTCGCGACCAGTTTCATCACTGCCTGTTCTCGCGGGCTTAGGGTCTCAAATAGAGATTTCAGGTTCGCCACGGTTCGCTGAGCTTCTCGTCTTTTGCGATCGCGTTCGGTCGCCGCAACGACGGCATCAAGCAGTTCCTGATCGCGGAAGGGCTTGCTGAGGAAATCGACCGCGCCTCCCTTCATGGCCCTGACGGTCATGGGAATGTCGCCATGGCCGGTAATGAAGATGATTGGGATGTGTATGTTCAACCTGGCGAGCTCGGTCTGGTAGTCAAGGCCGCTCAGGCCCGGCAGCCGGACATCAAGAACTAGACAGCTTGTGACGTCCGGCATTGTGCTCTGCAGCATTTCACGGGCCGATCCGAACGCCACGACCTCCAAGCCTACCGATCGAAAAAGGTTCGTAAGCGAGCGACGCATAGAGATGTCATCCTCGACGACAAAGACGATTGCCTTCGTCGAAGCCTCGGCATGTCCGCCTTGGCCTCTCCAGTCAAATCGTCCTGTCACGAGATGGCCTCCTTATGCAGCGGAAGGGCAAACTGGAACGTCGCGCCCGGTCCATTTTTCTGAACCACTGAAATTCGTCCTCCGTGAACTTCCACGATCGACCGGCAGATCGAAAGGCCCATTCCTAGGCCGCTCGATTTGGTGGTGAAGAAGGGGTCCAAGACGCGGTCCGCGTCATTCTCGGCGATCCCGACGCCGCAATCGGTCACGGAAAGCTGCACGTACCCCAGATCGTCCGTAGATGATTGAATCAGAAGTTCACGCGGCCGGTCTGTAACTGCGTCCATGGCCTCGATTCCGTTCATCACCAGATTGATGATCACTTGTTGTAGCTGAATTCGATCACCGAGGACCCTAGGCAGCGCAGACGCCAACTCGCTTCGCAACGTCACTTGGTGGCTCACCAGCTCTCGTGTTACCAGCGCGCTGACGTCCCTAACCACCTGATTAATGTCGAGCGGCACCATCTCGATCTCGCCCTTTTTCGCGAGTGCGCGAATACTACGGATCACCTCGCTTGCCCGGATTGCATCTTCTATGATCCATTCGACTGAAGAGCGCGCGGCTGCAAGATTGGGAACATCGCGAGCCATCCAGCCGAGGCACGCATCGGCGTTGCTGAGGATAGCGGCGAGTGGTTGGGTTATCTCGTGGGCGATAGAAGTTGTCATTTCTCCCAAGGTCGTTACACGCGTCACATGTGCAAGCTCCGCCTGTGCCTTTCGCAGCTCTTGTTCGGCCTGATCAGCGCGAATGGTAGCGGTGATGTCAGTGCTGACGCCGCGATAGCCCAAAAAATTTCCGTTTCCGTCGAAGAAGGGCTTGCCACTCGTGCGGACGTAGATCGGAGATCCCATCCTATTTACGGTACGGTAGATGAGATCCCGGAACGGCAGGTGTGCCTGCAACGTCGCCCGATGCTGACGCCACTTCTCCGGTTCTTCTTCCATGTCGCACGCGATGTCCCAGCGAAGCAGGCCCGTTAACCCTGTCGCCAAAATTCCCGCAGCGCTGGTGTGCTCGGACAAGTGAGTGACCCGATGATCTGGCCCGGTTTCCCAGAGCCAGTCGGAAGCAGTCTCGGCATAGTCGCGAAAGCGCTGTTCGCTCTCGCGCAGCGCTACAAGCGTGTTTTCCAAGCGTTCCCTAGCTGCGTGTTGCTCGGTAACATCCATATGTGTTCCGATCAGCTCGCTGACATTACCATCGCTGCCGACGACAACGTGTGCAACGGAGTGTATGCGCCTTATCCCGCCATCTGGCAGAATAACACGGAAATCATATTCGAACCGTTCGTGCTCCTGGTCAATCGCCTGACGCTGCACCTCCTGCAACCCTGGCAAGTCTTCCGGATGGATGCGCGATCGAATAGTCTCTAGCGAAACCGGCTCTTGTGGGTTAAAGCCAAACAGGCGGTCGACCTCAGCGGAGCGATAAACGAAATCTCGTGTGTGGACGTCCCAGGACCAGCTGCCTGTGTGAGTGAGATGCTGAGCCTCGGCCAGATAGGCCTCGCTTCGGCGCAACTGCTGTTCTGCTCGCCTAGCTGCCGTAATATCGGTGGCTGCCCCAACAAACTCAATTTCACCAGAGGCGGTTCGCGTGACTCGTGCCTGCGCATGGATGTGCTTCACGGAGCCGTCAGGTAGCAGCAGCCGGTACTCGTGCTCGAAATCCCTCAGGTCTCGCATCGCTTCATCGATAATCTCTTTGACAGAAGCCCTATCATCTGGGTGCGTGCGCTCAATGACGAGTTGTGGCGCCGGTGTCGTCTGAAGATCGATTTGGAAAATCCGAAATGTCTCCTTAGACCAGAAGGCCTCGCCGGTAGAGGCGTTCCAGCTGAAGCTGCCTGTATGACTCAACTCCTGCGCGTGAGCCAAATGCGCTTCGCTCCGCTGCAGCGCAAGCTCGGTCTGCTTGCGCTCCGTAATATCTTCGCACGCCATGAGGATGACGGGGCGGTCGCCGGCCCAAAGCATGGCCTTGGCGTTTTCACGCACCCACAATACAGAACCGTCCTTCCTGACTTTCCGGACGTCCCAAGTGCGCGATTGTCCAACATCCTCAAGACACGTCTGAATGCATTTGCGGACGAATGCGCGATCCTCCTCCAGAAATACGTCGAGCACGGATTGGCCCAATAGTTCTGCACAAGCAAATCCCAGTTGTGTCGCGCCCAACGTATTGACGTTGAGGACAATGCCGGCCTCATCGACCATGAAGTACATGGCTGGATTGTGCTCGAAAATTGCGCGCCACCGTTTTTCACGATCCTCCAAATCCGAGGCACTCCGCTGAAGCTTGGCCGCAGCCACACGTGCAGCCTCTCTTTCCTGGCGGAGTTTTCCAATCAGGTACGTTCCGACAACAGAGACAATAAGAAATGCAACAACCACAGGAACATCGCGGGGATCATCGATTCGTAAACTAAACGCCGGCGGCGCAAAGTAGTATGCGAGAGCAGCGATTGCGACGATGCAAAGCGCTGATGAAGCAATGAAGCTGCCCATCAACGAAAATAGTAAGACTACTAACAAATAGGCGAACGCCGCGGCGGCGAAATGCGCCTGAAAGTACACGCAAGTCAGTGTAACCGCGGCTAGCGCTATGCTGCCCAAGGTCAACTGAGGGGCTGAACGTTTGAAACTGCTGATCCTATACATTTTGAGACCGTCCGGCCTGTTATCCGGCGGGAGAGCTATAGCATTTTAGGCAAAAATGAGGCAATCTTGAACACTTGGGTCCGCATGATAGCGTGTGCAAGATCGATCATCGGCTGCCGAACTCAGCACGCGCGGGGAAAAAACGCATTATAAACATACGTATATTTGTCCTAAACCTTCAGTAGGTGTCGCTGACGCGACTTTAGTCGAAGCTGAAACGTCCGCTTTTGCGCATCGCTCGAGCCTACGGCCAATGCGCCCCATTAGGCCGCGGAATGAGGACAGTGGTTTCAGTTCAGCCGATAGGTTCGAAGGCGCGCCTCCGGACCGGCAAGGATCAGAAAAAAGCTGCCCAATGACTCGTCTCCCCGACACAGCCGCTCCCGCGAAGAAAGCGCAAGTTCGCCTGCCGACACAGAAGCCGGAGTCGCGCGAGTCCTACGCGCGATGATGATTCGTTCCAATCTTATCGCGCTTTAGCTGCGAAAAACTGGTTCCGCTGGAAGCGAGCGGCGTCGCAGAACGCAGGGCAGCCTCGTATGACTCGCCACGGCTTTGTCGAGTGCCATTCACGCTGATCACACCCACCATGCTCTCTGCTAACGCAGCGCGCATCGTAACGAGAACGACAAGCTGCGTCCGCAGGATCCCTACGTCGTCCTTAATCGCGTGAGGCAAGTGGAGCGACGCGCATATGGATCTTCGTAGGCGGACCAATACCTAGTCCGTCAGTCCCGTCATCGGCTTGGCAAAAATGTTGCACAAGCGTTCAGATGGCCGGTAGCCCTTGAGTGCGAAAGCGAAACCCTGAAAAAGCTCCTGCCTCTTTTCTCGCTAGTACCCACTTTTCTTGGAAAGTGAGTCGTGATTCAAGGTCGGGATGATACCCGAAGCAAGAGAAGTCCACCTTTCGAGGAAAGATCGCAAGGTGCTTGAGGCGTGCTGTCGCTCACCGGTGACGTTGCAGCGCGATTTGAAGCGGGCGCGGATAGTTCTGTTGGCGGCGGATGGGCGCTCACCCGGTCGATCGCCAAGGAAGTTGGGGTCCAGCCGCGGATTGTCAGCCTTTGGCGGCATCGCTATGCCGACCATGGCCTTGAAGGGCTGCAAGACAAGCCGCGGCCTGGCAAGCAGCCGATCTATACGAAGACGACCGACAAGCGGATTCTGAAGCTGCTGGATAAGCCGCCACCGCAAGGGTTTGCGCGCTGGACCGGCCCCCTGCTGGCCGAGGCGCTGGGCGATGTCGATGTCCAATATGTCTGGCGGTTCCTGCGCAGCCACAAGATTGACCTGGTGGCTCGCAAGTCCTGGTGCGAGAGCAACGACCCGAACTTTACGGCCAAAGCCGCCGATGTTGTCGGCCTCTATGTCGCGCCGCCGGCGAAGGCCATTGTGCTGTGCGTGGACGAGAAGCCCTCGATCCAGGCTTTGGAGCGAGCGCAGGGTTATCTGAAGTTGCCCAATGGCCGCGCCTTAACCGGCCAAAGCCACGATTACAAGCGGCATGGCACCACAACATTGTTTGCGGCGCTCGAAGTCGCCACCGGAAAGATCATCGCGACCCATTCAAAACGCCGGCGCCGCGTCGAGTTTCTCGATTTCATGAACAGCGTCACCGCGACTTTTCCGAACCGCAAGCTTCACGTCATCCTCGACAACCTCAACACCCATAAAAAGAACGAGGACTGGCTCAAGGCCCACCCCAACGTGCAATTTCATTTCACGCCGACAAGTGCGTCATGGCTCAATCAGGTCGAAGTATGGTTTTCCATCTTGCAGGGGCAGTCGCTCAGCGGCACCTCCTTCACGAGCCTCAAGCAGCTTCAGGAACACATCGATGCCTACGTCAACGCATACAACGACAGAGCCGAGCCCTTCGTCTGGACCAAGAAAAAGGTCCGTCAACGCCGTTTCAAAGGCCGCCGTATCACTCAGCTCTGATTCCGGGGACTAGGGTCTGTACCTAAATAGCGCCACGTGATTCTCTTGCCTACGTGTTGATTCGGGGGCGAGAGAATGCGCGCTGGTTTGTTTTGGCTGAACGACAGGCAATGGGCGCGTATCGAACCGCATCTGCCGAGGGGACTGACGGGGCCGGATCGGGACGACGACCGACGCATCGTCAGCGGCATCATTCACATGCTGCAATCGGGTGCACGATGGCGTGATTGTCCACGTGAATACGGCCCTTACACGACGATCTACAATCGCTTCAATCGCTGGGCCAAGCGAGGACGATGGTGCGCAATCTTCGAAGCGCTGGCCAAGCCTGGCGAAGACGGCGTCGTACTGTCGCTCGACTCGACCTCGATTAAAGCTCACCGGTGTGCCTCCGGCGGAAAAGGGGGGAGCACAATCAAGCAATCGGCCGCTCGCGCGGAGGCCGCACGACAAAAATCCATGCGCTGAGCGATCCGCTCTGCCGGCCGGTCGTCCTGCATCTGACTCCAGGCCAGGATGCCGATATCGCTGCGGCTCCCGATGTCCTGGCGCTCGCGCCACCCATGAGCGTGCTCCTCGCCGACAAAGGGTATGATGGCGACAAGCTTCGCGGCGAAATCATTCGTCGTGGCGCCAAGCCCGTAATCCCCAATAAATCTAACCGTGTCGTCATCCATCGCTTCAACAAACGCGCCTACAAAGGACGAAATGTCATCGAACGCTGCTTTTGCAGGCTCAAGGACTTCCGGCGCATCGCCACGCGATATGACAAGCTCGCCCGTAATTTTTTGGCCGCTGTTCATCTCGCCGCTCTCGTCGCATATTGGCTCAATTGAGTCTGGACCCTAGCCTCTCAGGGGCAGCTGCCCTGGCTGCGGCGCGGAATAATGCTGTGCGCCGGAGAGCGCAGGGGGAGTATTCGTGTCCGAATGGCGGCGGTTCAGATCCGGGACCTACCTCATGTGCTTGTAGTGTCGATAGTAGTGGAAGCGGTGGACTTGTTGAGCCGAGTCTGCAGCGTCACGTGATCGAGCTCGCTTTCCCACCAGGATACGAACACAGCCGCGATGCCATTGCCGATGATGTTGGTGAGGGCGCGCACCTCGCTCATGAACTTGTCGATAGAAAACACGATTGCCATGCCCGGCACCAGAGCTGGGTTTACTACCGATAATGTCGCAGCGAGCGTGATAAAGCCTGCGCCGGTGACGCCGCTTGCTCCCTTCGAAGTTAGCATTGCTACTAGCAGGATCGTGAGCTGCTGGCCAAAGCTGAGATCGACACCGAGTGCCTGGGCAATGAACAATGTTGCAAGTGTCATATAGATATTGGTGCCGTCAAGGTTGAAGGAGTAGCCAGTCGGCACCACCAGCCCGACCACCGGCTTGGAGCAGCCCAGCCGCTCGAGCTTCTCCATCAATTGAGGGAGCGCGCTTTCGGAGGATGAAGTACCGAGCACGATCAGAAGCTCGTCTTTAATATAGATAAGGAACTTGAAGATTGAAAAGCCGACGAGGCGGGCGATCAGACCAAGCACGACTACTACGAATAGGGCAGCAGTCACGTAAAACAGCGCGATCAGACCGATCAGATTGCCGAGTGCTGCGGGCCCGAACTTGCCGACTGTGAAAGCCATGGCGCCGAAGGCGCCGATCGGGGCCGCTTTCATTACAATAGCTATTACCCCGAACACCGCGTGCGCGACGTCGTCAATCATGCCGCGCAGACGCTCGCCACGCTTTCCCAACGCCATCAGCGAGAAGCCAAAAAGGATCGCGAACAGGAGAACCTGCAGAACATCGCCGCGAGCGAAGGCGCCGACCACGCTATCGGGAATGATGTTGAGAATAAAGTCGACGGTTTTCGAGGCTTCCGCCTGCTTGACGTAATTGGCGACCGCCGCAGCATCCGGTTTGACCGCAAGGCCATGGCCAATCCGGACCAGATTGCCCATGGCAAGGCCCAACAGCAAGGCAAAGCTGGAGACGATCTCGAAATAGAACAGCGCCTTGACGCCGACGCACCCGACTTTCTTGGCATCTTGAATATGCGCAATGCCAGACGTGACGGTGCAGAAAATAATGGGCGCGATCACCATCTTGATGAGCTTGATGAACCCATCACCGAGCGCCTTGACCCAGTCGTTTGTGGCGACAGACGGCCATAGGCAGCCAACCATGGCGCCAATTAGGATTGCGATCAGCACCTGGACGTAGAGTATCTTATACCAAGCTTGCGACGCGCGCACAGGCGCCGCGGTTGCCATGGTGGTCATGACGCTTCCTTCCCGAATATACTCGAATGTGTGCCGCGGCTCGGTGAGAGGCGACAGTGTCATACGAGACTAATCATTATAGCCTTGCGCGATTGAAGACGCGTCCGAGAGCCGGCGCGTCTTTCCAAAGGCAGGCGTTTAGTTGCGTTGTCCTTTCTCGCTAAGCAAGATATGCACCAAATCCCAAACTGCGGCGGACTAAAAAGTCGCGGACAATGGCCTCCCTTCGGTGGCATCGGCTTGAGTGCTCTTAGCCGTGTTCGCAAGGTCGAACATTAGGCTGCAGCGTAGCGCGCATTAGCGGAATGCTGGAGTGTTGAGATCGTGCAGCAGTACGTGCAGTTGGTAAAATTGCTATTTTGGATTGAACGAATTTACCGAATGGAAGTCTGGCTAGGAGCTGCGTTGCCCGGGTAGGACCTCTGATGGATGACTGCGTTTTTCCGCAAGCGGCCAATCTCGTCGATGACGCGGCGTTTGTCTCCACGCCTGTGCTGACGATGTGCAAGCTAAGCCGGTCAGGGGAGCGGCCGTCGCTCGCGGCCCCTCGCGCCTTTGCCGCGTCGCCGAACCAGCCTTACGACGAGTTTTCAGCTACTTCGTTTGCGTAGCTGCCGACCGGCAGGCTTCTTGCGATCGGTTCAGCTACCGGCCCTGCGAGCACGGGATTTGAGCCGCCGACAAACCAAACAGGCATTTCTCGAGTCGAGTCTGCCGTTTTCGTTGGGCGGCTGTTGCTGTCCGCTTGGAAACAAAGATGCCAGAAACCTGACAAAGCGTTAGGTCCACTCCACGGTGACGTCGGCGTCTACGCAAAGTGCTTTCACATAAGCATAGCGCCGCCGCTGTTCGCACGTGGCACTCGAATTGCTGATGACAAATGAGAAGCTGCCGCCGTCGGGTGGGACGAAGCGGACTTGTCACAGGAGTTGCCGATGAGCCTTGCGATGCTGCTCTTGCTCGCAGAAACGGTGCGCGTAAATTTGGGGGACAGAGCGAGCTGCCGCACGAACAAATGGCTATTCGCACCACATCGCTGGGCAGCCCGACGTGCAGGCAATCACTATCGCGATACGGCGACCTGCGCTCGTTGGCGGGCTGACGCACATGGATTTTGATTCGTCAGAGATCTCGCAATCCATTGCGCTCACGATAGAGCTCGCTAGCGTGACGACCGTGATCCTCCTCGTGATTGGTGTGCCCCTCGCCTGGTGGCTGGCGCGTTCAAAGACTTTTCTGAGCGAGGCTGTCGCTGCGCTAATTGCCCTTCCGCTGGTACTACCCCCAGCGGCTCTCGGCTTTTGCGTACTCGTTCTGCTCGGCCCCGACGGACCCGGCGGCGTTCTCGCCTCTTTCTGGGGCGAGCGCACGCTCGCTCTTACCTTCGTCGGGATCGTGGTCGGATCGGTGCTCTCGGCGCTGCCATTGGTCGTGCAGCCGATACGTAACGCCTTTCTTGCGGTTGGCGATCACCCGTTGGAAATGACAGGGCGTGTTTCGCCATTGTATGGCTTCGTTGCTATCATCGCACCGCTGGCGCGACTGGAGCTCGTTAAAGCGGCCGTGCTTGGATTTTCTCACACGATAGGCACATTCGGCGTCGTGATGATGATCGGCGGAAATATTCCTGGACGCACCAAGGTGTTGTCGGCCTATGTCGTGGACTACGTCCAAGAGCCGCGCTGGCACGAGGAAGTGTGGTTGCCGCTGGTATGGTGATGTTCGCATTTGCGACAATCTTCACCTTAGCCATCATCGACAGACATTGTACCGGGCGAGGCAACGAATCATCTTAGGTTTGCCAGGGCGATCGCTCTAAACGTCCAGCCTGTCGCCGCGCACAGCCCCGTAGGCGACGAGCCCCTTGGAACCAGGGGCAGATCGGATCAAATCAGACCTAAAGTCAAGCCAACGTGCGCACCACATTCTCAGTCCCTTGCGGGCTCTGTTCCTTGCTCGGCAACCGCGTTGGTACGTGCTGCCTGCATTAGGTTCGATTATGAGCGCTTTAACGCACCGTTGGTCAGCGATCGGCAAGTCTGATTGAGGCCGGGCAATGTGGTGCCCGTCGACTGAACCAATTCTATTCAACAATCGGCATCATGAGTGCCGCCTGCAGGAGCGTAGTTCCCTTCAGCGGTGAACGATCGGCTTGATTTGTTAAAGTGCTCACATCGACGTCGAAAACTGGACACCAATAGCGTAGCAGATCAATGGCCTAGCTTCTGGGACGCTGGCCGGATTCGACAAGCCGAAAATCTTAAAGCGGTGGCTTGTTATCTTTCAGGTGTTTCGCTCTGCTGGCTTGTTTCTTGCCGAACATCACCAATCGTAACGCTGGCGACAACTCGCTTGGAAGGTTTCATGGGTGATGCAACGGAAACCTTCTACGGCGTGATCAGACGACAGGGTATCACGCGTCGCAGTTTCCTTAAATTCTGCAGTTTCACGGCCGCGAGCTTGGGGCTTGGTGCAAGCAGTATTGCGCACGCCCTGGAAACCAAACCGCGAGTGCCCGTCATCTGGCTGCACGGGCTTGAGTGTACCTGCTGCTCGGAAAGCTTTATCCGCTCGGCTCATCCCTTGATCAAGGACGCGCTGCTGTCGATGATTTCGCTCGACTATGACCATATGATCATGGCGGCGGCAGGACACCAGGCTGAGGCCATCCTGGAGGAAACCCGTGCCAGGTACAAAGGCGGATATGTGCTTGCCGTTGAAGGTAACCCGCCCTTGAACGAGGGTGGCATGTTCTGCATTGACGGCGGCAAGCCGTTCGTTGAAAAGCTCACGTCGATGGCGGAAGAGTCCATGGCGATCGTCGCTTGGGGCACGTGTGCGTCCTGGGGATGCGTGCAGGCGGCCAAGCCAAATCCGACTCGCGCGGTGCCGATCGATAAGTTAATCACCAACAGGCCCTTCATCAAGGTGCCCGGGGGCCCGCCGATCGCAGAGGTCATGAGCGGCCTCGTGACTTTCATTACCACGTTCGGAAAGCTTCCAAAGCTTGATCACCAAGGGCGTCCAAGTATGTTTTATTCCGAGCGCATTCACGATAAGTGCTACCGGCGGTCCCATTTCGACGCTGGTCAATTCGTCGAAGAGTGGGACGACACCAACGCACGCAAGGGCTATTGCTTGTACAAGTTGGGCTGCAAGGGACCAACCACCTACAATGCCTGTTCGGCCCTTCGGTGGAACGGCGGCGTTTCATTTCCCATTCAATCCGGCCACGGCTGTCTCGGCTGCTCCGAAGATGGCTTCTGGGATAAAGGGTCATTTTACGACCGACTCACGACCATCAAGCAGTTCGGCATCGAGCAGAACGCCGACGAGATCGGCATGGCCGCTGCCGGCGTGGTGGGGCTAGCGGTCGCTGCCCACGCGGCGGTCACCGCCGCGAAGCGGTTGAGGCACCGGCCGGATCGCCCTGCCCACAAAGGCAAGCCGAGTTGAGGAGGTAACGACGGTGGCCGTCCAGACGCCGAATGGGTTCAATCTCGATCGTTCCGGCAAGCGAATCGTTATCGATCCGCTGACTCGCATCGAAGGCCACCTGCGCATCGAAGCTAATCTCGATTCCGACAATGTGATCCGCAATGCAGTCTCAAGCGGGACGATTTGGCGTGGCATCGAAGTCATCCTGCGTGGGCGCGATCCGCGCGACGCATGGGCGTTCACCGAGCGGATTTGCGGGGTCTGCACCGGTACCCATGCGCTCACCTCCGTGCGCGCGGTTGAAAATGCACTAGGAATTACGATTCCGGAGAATGCAAATTCGATCCGCAACATCATGCAGCTGTGCCTGCTCGTGCATGATCACCTCGTACATTTCTATCACCTCCATTCGTTGGATTGGGTCGACGTGGTCTCCGCCCTCAAGGACGATCCCAAGTCGACCTCTACACTGGCGCAATCTATCTCGCCCTGGCCGCTGTCATCCCCTGGCTATTTCAAGGATCTACAGATCCGGCTCGGCAAATTCTTCGGATCAGGGCAACTCGGTCCGTTCAAGAATGGCTATTGGGGGCATCCGGCCTACAAACTGCCACCGGAAGCGAACCTGATAGCGGTAGCTCATTATCTTGAAGCACTCGACTTCCAGAAGGAGATCGTCAAAACCCAAGCGATTTATGGCGGCAAGAACCCGCATCCAAATTGGCTGGTGGGCGGCGTGCCGTGCGCGATCAACATCGACGGAATCGGAGCGGTGGGCGCAATCGGCATGGAGCGACTGAACATTATATCCTCCATCATCGACCGTTCGATCGAGTTTGTCGAGCAGGTCTATCTGCCCGACATTGCCGCGATCTTTTCGTACTATAAGGACTGGCTCCACGGCGGCGGTCTTTCGAGCAAAAGCGTGATGTCCTATGGCGATATCCCCGAAAAGGCCAATGACTGTTCCGGCGAGAGTTTCAAGCTGCCGCGCGGGGTCATTCTTGATGGCAATCTCAAGGAGATATTGCCGATCGACCATGGTGATCCCGAACAGATCCAGGAATTCGTCGCGCATTCATGGTATAAATACCCCGGCCATTGCTGCGGACTGCTTCCCTGGGATGGTATCACCGAGCCGAGTTTTGAACTTGGGCCAAAACTCAAAGGCAGCAAGACAGATATTAAAGAACTCGACGAAGGCGGCAAATATTCCTGGATCAAAGCGCCGCGATGGCGCGGCCGCGCCGTGGAGGTTGGGCCGTTGGCCCGATACATTATCGGTTATGCGCAAGGCAAAGCCGAGTTCAAGGAGCCCGCCGAGAGACTGCTCAAGGGGCTCAATCTTCCCGTGACTGCGCTGTTCTCGACCCTTGGCCGTACTGCGGCGCGGGCGCTCGAATGCCAATGGGCGGCGCATCAGATGCGCCATTTCCAGGATAAGCTGGTAATCAACATCAAGGCGGGCAACACGGCAACTGCCGATATCAGCAGGTGGAGGCCGGAAACCTGGCGCAAGGAAGCCAAAGGCTACGGGTTCACTGAGGCGCCTCGCGGTGCGCTCGGGCACTGGATTACGATCAAGGACGCTAAGATTGACAACTATCAATGTGTCGTGCCGACGACATGGAACGGATCTCCTCGCGATTCAAGCGGCAATATTGGCGCTTTTGAAGCTTCGCTGATCGGCACTCCGATGGCCGATCCGCAGCGCCCGTTGGAGATTTTGCGCACCATCCACTCCTTTGATCCGTGCTTGGCTTGCTCGACGCACGTGATGAGTCATGAGGGTCAAGAAATGGCCTCAATTAGAGTTCGTTAGGCCCATGCGGAACAGGGCTCAGAAGTTTCTTGCCGCCGCCGATGCGGCACTGGCTGGTCGCAGCATCCGTGGGGGCACCGCCCACATTTATGCGCTGGTGCGACTCTGGCATTGGGCTAATGCAGCCGCGATTCTGGTACTGAGTTTAACAGGCTATCTTATTGGAACCGGGACACCGGCGATATGGGGAATGGCAAGCGGCGGTTTTCTATTCGGCTATATCCGCTTTGCTCATTTCTCGGCGGGATATGTACTCAGCGCCGGCTTTCTTCTGCGTATCTACTGGGCCTTGATGGGAAACGCGCACGCCATGCAGATCTTTTGCGTGCCGCTTTGGCGCCGGTGCTTTTGGCGGGAGTTGCACCACGAGATTCGCCGGTATTCGTTCCTTGCGGTTGAGCCTGAAAGGGGCCTCGGGCACAACCGCCTTGCTCAGCTAGCAATGTTCTTCATGTTTACGCAGACGATCACGTTCATGGTCGTCACCGGCTTTGCACTTTACGGGCAAGGTGCCGGTACTGACAGCTGGCAGTACAAGGTGTTCGGCTGGGTGTTTTCACTCTGGCCGAACAGCCAGGACTTTCACACCTGGCATCATCTCGGCCTGTGGGTGATCGTGATGTTCGCGCTGGTCCACATCTACGCGGTGCTCTGGGACGACGTCGTGTCGCGCCGCAGCTTCCCTTCTATCAAGTAGGTGAGCATTGGTTTGGCGATTGACTGGGAAGCGGATGCTCAATTCAACAGAGAAAAAGCGGATTTTGGTGCTCGGCATTGGCAATATTCTGTGGGCCGATGAGGGATTCGGTGTGCGTGCGGTCGAGGAGTTTCATCGTAGCTACGCGGTCGATGATACGTCACCGTTTTCGATGGCGGCACCCAGGGGCTCTACCTCGTTAGTTTTCTTGAGGGGGCCGACTGCCTGATCGTGTTCGACGCCATCGACTATGGATTGCTGCCCGGGCAGTTGGAGCTTGTACGAGATGACGAAGTGCCAAAATTCACGGGGGCCAAGAAGGTGAGCCTGCATCAGATGGGCTTCCAGGAGGTCTTGAGCGCGGCCGATTTGCTTGGCCGCCGCCCGCGAGAGCTCGCTCTTATCGGCTGCCAGCCGATGGATCTGGAGAATTGGGGCGGTCCGCTGACCGCGCCGGTGCGCTTTCAGATTCCCCCCGCGATTAGACTGGCCTGTAAGCTCCTAGAGCAGTGGGACTCGCCGGCAAAACCGCGGAGTGCGCCGCTGCCTGCATCAGAACGGCTGTTGGCGAACAATATTGACCATGCGAATTATGAAATGAAAGGCAGAGCCGATCTAGCGGCCTGCGGCTGATTATGTGCCTTGGCTTGCCAATGACGATTGTCGAGACCGACGGTGTCACCGCGTTATGCGAGTATGGCAATGAGCAGCGGCGCATCTCCGTCGTGCTGCTCGCTGATGTACGGGCCGGCGCCAAGGTGCTCGTTCATATCGACAGCGCAGTGCGGCTCCTGGACGAAAACGAAGCAAGGCTGATCTGCAAAGCACTTGACGGGCTTGAGGCCAGCCTCAACGGTCAGAGCTGCGATCGCTTCTTTGCGGACTTGATCGGTCACGAGCCGCAATTGCCGGAGCACCTACGCTAGCGCTTCCGCTCCCTTGCACCGGCTGGGGTTCATAGACCGGATTCCAGTCGCAGGACCATCGGCTTGGACAACGTCAGGCGCTACGCCGTTGGGTCGAACGCGACTCGCGCACCTAGAGATGATTGGCATGCGCCTTGCTAACCGCCATGCTGGCAGAACCGATCATGATCAGAGAGGAGTGTGATGAAGTTGCAGCCGGCTCAGCATGCTCTGACACGGCCCGCTCCGTCCGACGACGTGGAGGGCGTTAGCGCCGATGCGCGCCTGGTCGCGCACGTTCCCAGGAAGGCGACCTTGATGCCGCTGCCGGCGGCTGATCCCCTACATATTCTGCGGATCAGTGAAGCACCCTCGCGCGGCCCTGGTGGCACACTGACCGGCCGGCCCGGCCAGCGTAGACTGTCGACGCCGCGCCTATCCCCGAGGAACAATATACTCTGCCTGATCGGCAAGAGACCGGATCGTTTGCTCACGATCAACCGCATCTCCTCACCGATCCTTTGGGCACTCGCCGGCAGCACCGACGCCGGCAAGTGCAATACCCCTCGACACAGACAATGGAACATCGCATCGTGAAAGCAGCGATCCCCGTTGTATCTGGCGGCGCCGGCCGCGCGGCGAGCGGCTTTACCACAGGTTCTGGAACTCTCGATGTATTCTATCGCGGCGCGACAAGTGCGCTTGTCAATCGCGTTTGGCGGGTTTGCGACGAACGTGCAAGGAAGTATCCGAACGCTGCCCTGCTAATGTCAAATGTCGCTGCTGCTGTTGGGGGTCAGAGAAGCGGTGATCCGACACAATTGTACGGACTCGCAAATTTCAGCGATGCCGAGCGCAAGCTGATTGACGAATTGCTCGGGGAAGGCGAGGTGACCGGGTGGTTGCGTTGCCGGACGGCAGTTTGGCACAAATCCGGGAGTCCGTGCATGCCGGAATCTGGCGCGTGCGCATCGGAACCGAACCGGCGCACGAATATGTCGAGGTTGGAGCGATTCCGCAGATTGTCCGGCGTGCCGCAACTGACCTGACATCAACCGAACTTCTGATTGACACGCCGCCGGATGGCGCGATGAACGTTCAACCGGTGCTGGCCGAAATACGCGAGCGGGCCAGCGTCTGGCAATTTTGCATGAATGCGCATGTCATCAATCTGACGTTACTGCCAATGAGCGTTGTCGACTTGACATTCCTGCAGCAAAGCTTGGGCAACGGACCCGTCCAACTCATGTTGCGGGGCTACGGTGCCTGCAGAGTGCAGGCGACCGGGACTAGGAATGTTTGGTCCGTGCAGTTCTTCAATTCTACGGACAACATCATCCTTGATACGGTGGAGGTCGGGGGCGTGCCGATTGTTGCGTTGGCTGCCGACGAGGATTTCCAGGACTCTGCCGGACGCGTGCAGGAAATTCTCGAGGCGTACTTCACATGATGCGCTCGGGCACTCGACATCAGTTGCGATCCCACAGACGGCGCCTTCGGATGGATCATAGCTTGCGCGGGGGGAGGGGGCAGCATTGCGCATGAACCTCACTGCAAGCAACAAAATCCATGTCCGCGTATTGCTAGCTGCCGACGTAGTCGCCTCGGTCGAGATCCAGCCGCGAGTCCGGCCGCCGCTGGGTCGGATATTCGCCGGAAAGCAGGCCTCGTCACTGCTCAACGCAGTGCCGCGGCTCTTCGCGTTATGTGCCGCTGCGCAGCAAACCGCACTGTTGACCGCGATCGAAACGGCGCGCGACGAAGTGATCACCCTCGCAAAAAAAACAGCATCGTATTGCGCTGATCGTTACCGAGCGCATCATGGATTTGGCACGGGGCCTATTTGCCGGACATCTCACGCTAGAGGTCGCCAGTGCGGCAGCAATCCGCTCCCTGATGTCGGAATTGTCAGCGCTTGTTCGCTCCGCCCAGCGAGCCTCGTGCCCCCCCCTCAACGGGAAGCAACAGCGCGGATCGCGGCGGCGCTGGCCGCGCTGGGCGTACCGAATGAGGGACGCGCGCTCAGGTCCGGCAGCCCACTGTCGCTTCGCGTCGCGGCGCTTCATGAGGCCGGCTTGAAGTCGGCTCCGGCAGCATACTCGTTCCTGTCCGCTGCTGACGACTTCAACATCGCGAAGCGATTGCTCGGGGATGATTCGACGTTTTGCGATTGTCCGGATCTGGAAGGACATGTGCCCGAGACGGGTCCTTGGGCGCGCCAAATGACCCGGGATCGGTTCTTGCTGAGACCCTTCGGTGCGGCCGAGCGGCTGATGGCCAGAATAGTTGAAATCGTCCGGGCTATGTGCCTGGCTTGAGGCCGGCGCTCAGCCGGATACCGCAGAGCATGGGATTATCGAAAGATATAAGCTTGGGCCCGGTCGTGCCGCGGTCGAATGCGCCAGGGGACGTCTCTACCACGCTGTTGAGCTTGACGCTCACGGCCGGATATCTCGCTTCGAATTCCTGGCGCCGACGGAGTGGAATTTCCATAAGCGCGGACCGCTTGTACGGAACCTGCAGGGCGCCGTGCTGACAGCTCCGCGGCGCTGTGATGCAGTCCACGCGGTGATTGCGTCGCTGGATCCGTGCGTCGGGTTCACTCTCAATTTTCGTGAATTTCACGATGCATGAAATGGCCATTTGCATGGGGATCATTCAGATCGTCGAGGAGAAGGTACGGGAGCGATCCTCTTCGCGGGTGCGGAGCGTCTGTTTGGAATTGGGAACGCTGAGTCATGCCGCGCCTGAAGCGATCAGGTTCTGCTTTGCTGTCGCTGCAATGCGGACCGTTGCCGAAGGCGCCGCGCTTAATATCGTTGAACTACCGGGCGTTGCCTGGTGCATGAGCTGTTCGAAGAGCGTTGAAATTGCACGCCGGGGTGATTGCTGTCCTTGCTGCGGCAGTTATCAGTTGCAGGTAACCGCGGGCGAACAGATGCGCGTGAAAGCGCTGGAGATCGATTGATGTGTACCGTTTGCGGCTGCACGGAAGGTACACCGACGACCAAACACTCGAGGACAAATGATGCGAAGAGCCACGAGCGATACAATGACCATGTGCGGGACTCTTGCGATGGCCATTCTCCTCTTCGCCGGCCGGCCCACCATCAGGCACATGGCATACAGCCGCTTCCGAGCGGCGGCGCCGGCTCGGCTGATTCAAGGGTCGGGGGCATGAGCGGAAAGCAGGTCATCGAGATCGAGCGCGATATCCTGGGCAAGAATAATGGGATTGCGGCGGTCAACCGGGCCCTCTTCCTTGCCGATGACGTTCTCGTGTTTAATCTTTTATCCAGTCCCGGTGCAGGTAAAACGACGCTGCTGGTCCGTGCCGCGTCCGAGCTCAAGCGCAGCCGCCCGGTCGGTGTCATCGAAGCGACCAGCAGACCTCGAACGACGCTGAACGTATTCAGGCTGTCGGCGTGCCAGCCGTTCAAATCAATACCGGCAAGAATTGTCATCTCGATGCTGCAATGATCGGCGGAGCTTATCGCCGCTTGCCCCTGCTTTCAGGCGGCATTCTCTTCATCGAGAACGTCGGTAATCTGATCTGTCCCGCTGCCTTCGATCTTGGCGAGGCCTGCAAGATCGTGGTTTTCTCGATTACGGAAGGTGAAGACAAGCCCCTCAAATGTCCTGATATGTTTGCTGCTTCATCCCTCGTGGTGATCAACAAGATCGATCTGGCGCCGCTGCTTGAATTCGATTTGGAAAAGACCATCGAGAGAGCTGGCCTCGCAAATTCGGACAGTAGCTTGAGTGGATTTTCTGCCTGACAGCGGCGAGGATTCTTGCTGCGAATCAGGAGCGAAGATGACGAAGAAGAGCCGCCGGACGCATTATCCGGCATTCAAGGCGAAGGTTGCTTTGGCTGCGGTCAAAGGAGACAAGACACTGGCGGAGCTGGCGCAACTGTTTGATGTTCATCCGAACCAGATCACGATCTGGAAAAACCAGCTCCTGGAAGGCGCCGCCGGCGTGTTTGGGCATGACAAGACATCGGCCGAGACGCCGGTCGATTTGAAGGCGTTACATGCCAAGATCGGCGAGCTGGCGTTGGAAAGCGATTTTTTGTCCGGCGCGCTCACCAAGGCGGGCCTGCTGAGCGCAAAGCGATGATCGACCGCGGTCATGATCTTTCTATCGTGCGCCAGGCGAAGGTCCTGAAGCTGGCTCGCAGCACGGTCTACTATGAACCTCGGCCAGTTTCGGCCGAGGACCTTGCCTTGATGCGTCGGCTCGATGAGCTGCATCTCGATTATCCCTTCGCGGGAGCGCGTATGCTGCGATCGTTGCTGCGGCGGGAGGGGGTATACGCCGGTCGCCGCCACATCGCGACGCTGATGAAGCGCATGGGGATCGAGGCGGTCTATCGTCGCCCGAACACGAGCAAGCCGGCTCCGGGTCACAAGATCTACCCGTACCTGTTGCGCGGATTGAAGATCGAGCGGCCCGACCATGCGTGGGCAATGGACATCACCTACATTCCGATGCGGCGTGGCTTCGTCTATCTCGCGGCGGTCGTCGATGTGTTCAGCCGACGGGTCCTGGCCCATCGCGTCTCGATCACAATGGAGGCGGCCTTCTGCGTCCAAGCGGTCCAGGAGGCGTTGGCGAAGCACGGCAGACCCGAGATTTTCAACACGGATCAGGGCAGCCAGTTCACCAGCCTCGAGTTCACCGATGTGCTGCTGGACGCGAAGATCGCCATCAGCATGGACGGCAAGGGCGCCTGGCGCGACAACGTGTTTGTCGAGCGGCTCTGGCGCACGGTCAAATACGAAGAAGTTTATCTCCGCGCCTACGACAGCGTGTCCGAGGCGCGAGCGTCAATTGCCAAGTATCTGGCCTTCTACAATCAGGGACGCCCTCACTCGAGCCTTGACGGGCGCACGCCCGACGAGGCTTACTTCGGCACGCAAGCTATGGTGATGGCCGCATGACCGTCGCCGACGATTTTGTCGTCGCTCTGGTCGGGCTACGCCCTCCCGACGCAACGACAAAATCGTAAAGCCCCGCGTTCAGCATAACCCGGCAGGAATCCACTTAAATCCAGCGCGGCGCTGTCCAAACAACCGGGGCCAGCTCTGAGTATGCCAGACGGGTCAACCCAAAGATTGACGTGCTTGTCGTTTCGGCTCGTACTGGCGAGGGCTTTGGCGCGCTCTACGCCTGGATCAACAGGCAGGCGCGCCGTCAGAGGCGCGCCTTAGAGGACGCAAGGCGATGAGCGCCGCAGCCACCTGCGATCGAAAGCGACTGCGCGTGCGCGTGAGTGGAGCAGTGCAAGGGGTTGGCTTTCGTCCCTACGTCTATGGACTAGCCATGCGGTACGGATTGGCGGGATTTGTCATCAATGGTCCCGAGGGCGTTCTCATCGAGGTCGAGGGGCACCGTACGTCTGAGTTTATTGCCGCGTTGCCGCAGCGTGGAGAGGCTGGCCCGGTCATCGTTGTCACCAGTGCAAATCTCTACGGCGAACCCCTGCTGATCGATAACGTGGAGGCGTTGAGACAGCTCAAGGGGGTCGCCGACCTGGTCGTGACCCATGATCGCGATATCTTGGCGTGCGCTGATGATTCCGTGGTTTCGGTGGCCGCTGGCCGGGACCAATTCATCCGTCGTGCTCGCGGCTATGTTCCCGAGCCAATTCGGCTTGCAAGGTCTGTCCCGCCCGTGCTCGCCGTCGGCGGGATACTGAAGTCGACCGTCACCATCACGCGGGACGACCAAGCGTTCGTCTCTCAGCATATTGGCGATCTAAATACGGCCGAAAGCATCCGTGCGTTCGAGAAGACGATCCGGCACCTCACATCGAGCCTCGGCGTGGAGCCTGTCGCCGTCGCCCATGATTTGCATCCCGATATGGCTTCTACCCGGTTTGCGGAAGCAAATGCTCGCGCGATAGTCGCGGTTCAGCATCACCATGCACACGCTGCCGCAGTAATCGCTGAGCACGGCCATGCGGGACCTGCGCTTGCCCTGGTGCTCGATGGCCATGGCTTTGGCTCCGACGGCGGTAACTGGGGTGGCGAATTATTGTTGTGCGAAGAGACGTCGTCCCAGCGCATCGGGCACTTAGCGCCCCTGCAGATACCGGGTGGAGATCGTGCAGCCCGCGAGCCGTGGCGCATGGCCAGCGCAGTATTACACGGGCTCGGCCGGGGTAACGAAATCGGGCAGCGCTTTGCCGCGCAGCGGCAAGCCGGCTGTCTGTCGGACTTGCTCGATCAGCCGGGCGGGACCACCACGACCAGTGCGGGACGGTTGTTCGACGCGGCAGCGGCGCTGCTAGGTATTGCGAATCTGCAGAGCTATGACGGCGAAGCAGCGTTGAAGCTCGAAGCGCTGGTGCGGGGTACTACGATTCTGGAAGCCGGCTGGACGATCGAGGGCGGCGTGCTGTCCCTTGGTCCGCTATTTTCACGTTTGATTGCTGATGACATTGACGCTGCCGGAGGAGCCGGGCTGTTTCATGGCACGTTAGCCGCTGCCTGCGTTGACTGGGTCACACGCTCTGCGCGGACAACCGGCATCAATACCGTGGTTCTGAGCGGCGGCTGCTTCCTGAACGCGGTGCTGGCGGACAAAATCCCGCGGGGGTGCAGCGATGCCGGTCTTACCCCCCTGGTACCGCGACGGCTGCCGCCCAATGACGGCGGTTTGAGCCTCGGCCAGGCCTGGATTGCGGCTCTAAAGATTGCTCAACAGCCGCCCGCCGGGCAGGAGCTGCCTGATATGTGTCTTTCGGTTCCGGCAAAGATCGCGAAAATTCTTCCCAACGAAATGGCCCTCGTGTTCATCGATGGCGTCAACCTGGAGATATCGATTGCCCTCCTCGACGAGCTCGACGTCGGCGATTTCGTCCTGGTCCATGTCGGCTATGCGCTCGCTAAGATCGATCCAGCGGAAGCCAAGCGCACGCTAGAGCTCCTGCAGGAGCTAGGCGCTGCGAAGGAATGCCGATCGTGAAATATTCCAGCGAATTTCGCGACAAGACTATCGCGCAGGGACTTGCGCGAGCAATTGACGCTGAGGTCAGTTCACAACGAGCCTACCGGTTCGTGGAATTTTGCGGTGGACACACTCATGCAATCTCCCGCTACGGTCTTGAGGATCTGCTGCCCGCGAACGTTCGGATGATCCACGGGCCCGGTTGTCCCGTCTGCGTTCTGCCGGCGAGCCGTATCGACATGGCGATCCGGCTCGCCGAGCGGCCAGAGGTCATTCTGTGCGTCTACGGCGACCTGATGCGCGCGCCTGGGTCGCAAGGGCAGTCCCTGTTGCTTGCCAAAGCGCTGGGTGCCCACATTCGGATGGTCTACTCGACCCTCGACGCTATCCGGCTCGCCGAACAGACGCCGGGCCGCGAAGTGGTCTTCTTTGCCATCGGATTTGAGACCACGACGCCCCCGACGGCGGTCATGATCAGGATTGCCGAGCACAAGCGGCTCGAGGGCCTTAGCGTGTTCTGCAATCACGTTCTTACGCCCTCTGCGATGCACCGCATTCTCGAGAACCCGAAGATCCGCAACACGGGCGGGGTCCCCATTGACGGCTTCATCGGGCCTGCACATGTCAGCACCATTGTCGGTACGCAGCCTTACGAGCCCATGGCGGAACAATTCGAGAAGCCGATCGTGGTCGCCGGATTTGAACCCCTCGACGTGCTGCAGGCTGTCCTGATGCTGGTGCGGCAAGTGAACCAAAACCGCCACGAGGTGGAAAACCAATACAGCCGTGCAGTGACACGCGAAGGCAACCGGCGCGCCAAGGAGGAGGTCTCGCAGGTCTTCGAGCTGCGTGAGCAGTTTGAATGGCGCGGGCTTGGACTGGTACCCAACAGCGGACTGAAGCTGAAGCAATCATATGCAAAATTCGACGCCGAGACGCGCTTTGCGATCCATGACCTGCGTGTCGCAGACAATCCGGCCTGCGAATGCTGCGCGATCCTGCGTGGCGCCAAACGGCCGATCGATTGCAAGTTGTTTGGCAATATCTGCACGCCGGAAACGCCCATAGGAGCCTGCATGGTGTCATCAGAAGGAGCTTGTGCGGCGTATTGGACCTATCGCCGAGTTCGCGATGAGCAGGCGAGGCAGACGTCATGAGCGTGAAAGCCTATCAACGCAAGCTCGATGTGGAGAACGGACGCGTTGAACTTTCCCACGGGGCCGGAGGCCGTGCCATGGCACAGCTAATCTCCGGCCTCTTTCATCAGGCCTTCGGTAATGAATGGCTCGCCGGCTCCAATGATCAGTCGGCGTTCGATGTTACCGCAGGCAGGATGGTGATGACGACTGATGGCTATGTGATTTCGCCACTGTTCTTTCCTGGCGGCAACATCGGGTCATTGGCTGTGCACGGCACGATTAATGACATCGCGATGTCCGGTGCGCGTCCTCTCTATTTGTCGGCCAGCTTTATCATCGAGGAGGGTTTCCGGTTTTCGGATATCAAGACGATCGCGGAGTCGATGGGCGCGGCGGCATGTGCCGCCGGCGTCTATATCATTGCCGGGGATACCAAGGTGGTCGAGCGTGGCAAGGCGGACGGTCTGTTCATCTCTATGACCGGGATCGGGCTGGTGGCCGATGGGCTCGATCTTTCCGCTGACAAGGCAAAGGTCGGGGACCGTGTGCTGCTGTCCGGTAGCCTCGGTGATCATGGGGTGGCGATCATGTCAAAGCGTCAGAACGTTGCATTTCAAACCGAAATCGTCTCCGACTCAGCAGCGTTGCATAGTCTCGCTGCGGCCATGGTTGCCGCTGGCGGTGGCGGCATCCGGGTAATGCGCGACCCTACGCGCGGCGGGCTCGCTGCGGCTCTCAATGAGATCGCGCTTCAATCAGAGCTCGGCTTCCATCTGCAGGAATCGATGATTCCGGTGAAGCCTGCGGTTGCGGCTACCTGCGAACTGCTTGGACTCGAACCGATCCATGTTGCCAACGAAGGCAAGCTCGTCGCGATCGTGGCGCCGGATTCTGCCGATGCCGTTCTCGCAGCCATGAAGGCGCACCCCCTCGGGTCCAATGCGGCCGATATCGGTGAGGCGGTGGCTGACGATCACAAATTTGTGCAGATGACGACCGATTTCGGCGGCCGGCGAATCGTCGACTGGCTGTGGGGGGAACAATTGCCTCGGATCTGTTGAACAGGCTGCGCAACGTCCATTTCTTGGCCGCCATTTACTGACAACGCCATTAGCCCTCAGCTCAACAAGCGTTTCGCTTGATAGGCAATCCTACCTAATTGGCAAATTGCTGTCTTTGCTGCTTGAGGAGTTCGGCGAGGCTGGATTTCGGTTGTTGGCTTTTCTGCGGGCCGCGACTGCAATTCGGAACGATTCACCGGCATCGCGCAGTTTTCGACGGCTAAGTTCAGCGAACAGGATCACACGATCTACCCAGCACCCCTGGGTTTGAAATCCTGCGAAGCCTCGCAAATATCGCTGAATTCCTGCGCCATTTTGCCCGGCTGCGTCGCGATATCGCTGCGCGCTTCCGATAAGAAGGCGCGTCAGGCAGGGAGTATTCAAATGAAGGTCGGAGTTCCAAAGGAAATCAAGGCGCACGAATATCGCGTGGGCCTTACCCCAGGAGCTGCCCGTGAATACGTGGCAGCGGGCCACCGCGTGATGATCGAGACCAATGCCGGCGCTGGCATTGGTGCAACCGATGGCGATTATCGCAATGCCGGCGCAACGATCTTAACTTCGGCAGCTGAGGTATTCGCATCGAGCGAGATGATCGTAAAGGTCAAGGAGCCTCAGCCGGCCGAATGGTCCCAGCTGCGTGAGGATCAAATCCTGTTCACCTATTTGCACTTGGCCCCGGACCCGGAACAGGCTGCCGGCCTCTTGAAATCTGGATGCATTGCAATCGCCTATGAGACCGTAACTGATGCTCATGGTGGTCTTCCACTGCTGGCGCCGATGAGCGAGGTCGCGGGCAGGCTTTCGATCGAAGCGGCGGGTAGCGCTCTAAAGCGGAGTACAGGGGGGCGAGGGCTGCTGATCGGTGGGGTGCCCGGGGTTCAGCCTGCCCGAATCGTGGTGATTGGAGGTGGGGTCGTCGGTACGCACGCCGCGCGCATGGCGGCTGGTCTGGGCGCAGAGGTGACCATCATCGATCGTTCGATCATCCGGCTCCGTGAGCTGGACGAGCTATTCGAAGGACGGGTTCGCACTAGGTTTTCGACCATCGAATCCGTGGAGGAAGAGGTATTTGCGGCGGACGTGGTGATTGGTGCGGTGCTCGTCCCAGGGGCAAGCGCTCCGAAGCTGGTCCGCCGGAGCATGCTGAGCTCAATGCGCAAGAGAGCCGTACTCGTGGACGTCGCTATCGATCAGGGCGGCTGCTTTGAGACATCGCGCCCAACCACTCACGCTGATCCAACATACGAAGTAGATGGCATCATTCATTATTGTGTGGCCAATATGCCGGGTGCCGTGCCGCTAACCTCGAGCCAGGCACTGAATAACGCGACCCTGCCGTTTGGTTTGGCTCTGGCCAACAAGGGTTTTTCCGCCGTACTCGAGAATCCACATCTGCGCGCAGGCCTCAACGTCCATCGGGGCCGGCTAACATACAAGGCGGTGGCCGAGAGCCTCGGGCTGCCCTTCTCCCCGATCGAACAGGCTGCGGCCTGATCCCAGAGGCCCTCATGGGCGTTTCCTCCCTGACTAAGGCCACCCTTCGGGGTGGCTCTTTTTTTCGGCTATTAATCAACTGACCTCCGCCAGTATTGATTAGGAGTGCGGAACGAAGCAGAGGATCACCGGACGAACGCCTGCCTCAACCGCCGCCAGGATAGGGAGACGATGTACCTTCCGGTCCCATTGAGTGAAGCCGACAAGATGCGCCGCGGGCGACCTGATACTTGCCCGGACAGCTCCATGATGTCGCGACACATCGATCATAGCCGCGGCAGGCGGCCTTAAGGATCTCGGATCGTTCCCTAATGCTGGAGAAGGTGGTTTACCTGATCGCTGACGGCCGTGACACCGATCATGCGCAAACCACAGGATCGAGATCAGATTGTCATGTTCGTTGTAGGATTTGCGACACCGTATCGGGTCGGCGACCTGCGTTATCGAAATTTCTTCAGATGAATCAAGCTCAAGATGTCTGGCACAAGACTTGATAGCAAGAAACTGTTCCGCACCTTTTGCTTATGGAATAGCACTGATGGCCTACAAGATAATCGCATCCCAATGCACGGTCTGCGGTGCGTGCGAGTTCGAGTGTCCCAATGCCGCGATTAGCCTGAAGAACGACATCTATGTGATCAATCCGTCCCAGTGTACCCAATGTGAGGGGCATTCTGACGCGCCAAAGTGCGCCGTGGTTTGCCCCGTGCCAGATACTTGCGTGCCCGCATAGGAGCGGCAGCCGATGAGAGGGGCTCCTGCACGAAGCATGATGAAGATAATATCCAAAACAGCCGCCTTTGCGACCCGTCTCCCGTTTTCCTCGCTCGCTAGTACCCACTTTTCTTGGAAAGTGAGTCGTGATTCAAGGTCGGGATGATACCCGAAGCAAGAGAAGTCCACCTTTCGAGGAAAGATCGCAAGGTGCTTGAGGCGTGCTGTCGCTCACCGGTGACGTTGCAGCGCGATTTGAAGCGGGCGCGGATAGTTCTGTTGGCGGCGGATGGGCGCTCACCCGGTCGATCGCCAAGGAAGTTGGGGTCCAGCCGCGGATTGTCAGCCTTTGGCGGCATCGCTATGCCGACCATGGCCTTGAAGGGCTGCAAGACAAGCCGCGGCCTGGCAAGCAGCCGATCTATACGAAGACGACCGACAAGCGGATTCTGAAGCTGCTGGATAAGCCGCCACCGCAAGGGTTTGCGCGCTGGACCGGCCCCCTGCTGGCCGAGGCGCTGGGCGATGTCGATGTCCAATATGTCTGGCGGTTCCTGCGCAGCCACAAGATTGACCTGGTGGCTCGCAAGTCCTGGTGCGAGAGCAACGACCCGAACTTTACGGCCAAAGCCGCCGATGTTGTCGGCCTCTATGTCGCGCCGCCGGCGAAGGCCATTGTGCTGTGCGTGGACGAGAAGCCCTCGATCCAGGCTTTGGAGCGAGCGCAGGGTTATCTGAAGTTGCCCAATGGCCGCGCCTTAACCGGCCAAAGCCACGATTACAAGCGGCATGGCACCACAACATTGTTTGCGGCGCTCGAAGTCGCCACCGGAAAGATCATCGCGACCCATTCAAAACGCCGGCGCCGCGTCGAGTTTCTCGATTTCATGAACAGCGTCACCGCGACTTTTCCGAACCGCAAGCTTCACGTCATCCTCGACAACCTCAACACCCATAAAAAGAACGAGGACTGGCTCAAGGCCCACCCCAACGTGCAATTTCATTTCACGCCGACAAGTGCGTCATGGCTCAATCAGGTCGAAGTATGGTTTTCCATCTTGCAGGGGCAGTCGCTCAGCGGCACCTCCTTCACGAGCCTCAAGCAGCTTCAGGAACACATCGATACCTACGTCAACGCATACAACGACAGAGCCGAGCCCTTCGTCTGGACCAAGAAAAAGGTCCGTCAACGCCGTTTCAAAGGCCGCCGTATCACTCAGCTCTGATTCCGGGGACTAGCCCCGTGTTCGAAGAGAGCTGGCCCCGGTTGTTTGGACAGCGCCCCGCTGGATTTAAGTGGATTCCTGCCGGGTTATGCTGAACGCGGGGCTTTACGATTTTGTCGTTGCGTCGGGAGGGCGTAGCCCGACCAGAGCGACGACAAAATCGTCGGCGACGGTCATGCGGCCATTGCGGAGATAAACTTCTTCGTATTTGACCGTGCGCCAGAGCCGCTCGACAAACACGTTGTCGCGCCAGGCGCCCTTGCCGTCCAACGCGCCTAGTCGTCGGGCGCGTCCCCTAGCCACAACGCAATGCTGATGGCGATCTTCGCGTCCAGCAGCACATCGGTGAACTCGAGGCTGGTGAACTGGCTGCCCTGATCCGTGTTGAAAATCTCGGGTCTGCCGTGCTTCGCCAACGCCTCCTGGACCGCTTGGACGCAGAAGGCCGCCTCCATTGTGATCGAGACGCGATGGGCCAGGACCCGTCGGCTGAACACATCGACGACCGCCGCGAGATAGACGAAGCCACGCCGCATCGGAATGTAGGTGATGTCCATTGCCCACGCATGGTCGGGCCGCTCGATCTTCAATCCGCGCAACAGGTACGGGTAGATCTTGTGACCCGGAGCCGGCTTGCTCGTGTTCGGGCGACGATAGACCGCCTCGATCCCCATGCGCTTCATCAGCGTCGCGATGTGGCGGCGACCGGCGTATACCCCCTCCCGCCGCAGCAACGATCGCAGCATACGCGCTCCCGCGAAGGGATAATCGAGATGCAGCTCATCGAGCCGACGCATCAAGGCAAGGTCCTCGGCCGAAACTGGCCGAGGTTCATAGTAGACCGTGCTGCGAGCCAGCTTCAGGACCTTCGCCTGGCGCACGATAGAAAGATCATGACCGCGGTCGATCATCGCTTTGCGCTCAGCAGGCCCGCCTTGGTGAGCGCGCCGGACAAAAAATCGCTTTCCAACGCCAGCTCGCCGATCTTGGCATGTAACGCCTTCAAATCGACCGGCGTCTCGGCCGATGTCTTGTCATGCCCAAACACGCCGGCGGCGCCTTCCAGGAGCTGGTTTTTCCAGATCGTGATCTGGTTCGGATGAACATCAAACAGTTGCGCCAGCTCCGCCAGTGTCTTGCCGCCTTTGACCGCAGCCAAAGCAACCTTCGCCTTGAATGCCGGAGAATGCGTCCGGCGGCTCTTCTTCGTCATCTTCGCTCCTGATTCGCAGCAAGAATCCTCGCCGCTGTCAGGCAGAAAATCCACTCAAGCTACTGTCCGAATTTGCGGGGCCAGCTCTGTGTCCCTCGGCATGTACAACGCACGCGAAGACATCGATGTGATCGTGCGTGCCCCTTATCAAGGCGCGACGATGCTCGTGTGATCTAACGAGCCTAAGAAGTTCACGTGGCGTCGAGGTAGCTCGCCTTGAGATCTAGAGCGCGAGATCGCGCACGTCATTACATCGCAGGTGAGCACCTGTAGGTTTCAATAAGTATGAAGGATTGGAAGCCAGACTTGCGGCCTGCTTCCGCCTTACACCGCAGAGCGTTGCTGTCGCGCATAAACTCAAAAACTCCGCCGTGAATTTCACGCGCGGCCGCCTTGTTCCATTTCGAACACCGCCAAACCAAGAGTCCCTCGCAAAGGCGAGATGTCGGATTCGCAACAACAGCCCGTCACCGTACAAGTCGCGCTAAGAAACTGTTGTTGTTCTAGTTTTAGTGCTCATGAGACCCTGGCATGCCGGTTGCAAAGTCTTGGATCAAGAAGCCGCCCTCCCAACAGCTAACCTTTTAAAGGACACCAGATGAGTCTCGCCACGACCAACAGCGTCGCAGAAATCAGGGCTCGCAACAAAGAGCTGATCGAGGAGGTGCTGAAGGTCTATCCGGAGAAAACCGCGAAAAGGCGTGCCAAGCACCTCAACGTGCACCAAGCAGGTAAGTCGGACTGCGGGGTGAAGTCCAACATCAAATCCATACCCGGCGTGATGACGATAAGAGGGTGCGCCTATGCAGGGTCGAAGGGGGTGGTCTGGGGACCAATCAAGGACATGGTTCATATCAGCCATGGCCCGGTTGGCTGCGGCCAATATTCATGGGGCTCGCGGCGCAACTATTACGTTGGCACCACGGGCATCGATAGCTTCGTGACTCTGCAGTTCACCTCCGACTTCCAGGAAAAGGATATCGTATTTGGCGGCGACAAGAAACTGGACAAAATCCTTGATGAAATCCAAGAGCTGTTTCCACTCAACAACGGCATTACGATACAATCAGAGTGCCCGGTAGGGTTGATCGGTGACGATATCGAGGCGGTGTCAAGGGCGAAATCCAAAGAATATGGAGGCAAGACCATCGTGCCGGTCCGTTGTGAGGGCTTTCGGGGTGTGTCGCAGTCACTAGGCCATCACATTGCAAACGATGCGGTACGCGATTGGATTTTCGGGCATATCGAGGCCGAGGGCAAACCAAAGTTCGAGCCGACACCATACGATGTTGCGATCATCGGAGACTACAATATCGGCGGCGATGCTTGGTCATCGCGAATTCTGCTTGAAGAGATGGGACTACGGGTAATCGCGCAGTGGTCCGGCGACGGTTCACTGGCCGAGCTCGAAGCAACGCCGAAGGCAAAGCTCAACATTCTGCATTGCTACCGTTCCATGAACTATATCTCACGCCACATGGAAGAGAAGTTCGGCATCCCTTGGTGCGAGTACAACTTCTTCGGACCTTCAAAGATCGCGGACTCACTGCGCAGGATTGCGGGTTATTTTGACGACAAGATCAAGGAAGGCGCCGAGCGAGTGATCGAGAAGTATCAGCCGCTGGTGGACGCCGTGATTGCAAAATATCGCCCGCGCCTCGAGGGCAAGACGGTGATGCTGTACGTCGGCGGCCTTCGTCCGCGTCATGTGATTGGCGCGTACGAGGACCTCGGGATGGACGTCATTGGCACTGGCTACGAGTTCGGTCACAACGACGACTATCAGCGCACAGCTCAGCACTACGTGAAAGACAGCACCCTCATCTATGATGACGTCAATGGCTATGAGTTCGAGCGCTTCGTCGAAAAACTCCAGCCTGATCTTGTCGGCTCAGGCATCAAGGAAAAGTACGTTTTCCAAAAGATGAGTGTGCCGTTCCGGCAGATGCATTCGTGGGACTATTCGGGTCCATATCACGGTTATGACGGCTTTGCGATCTTCGCGCGCGACATGGACATGGCCGTCAACTCGCCAATTTGGAAAAGAACGAAAGCTCCCTGGAAGGAAGCGCCGAGCGCCAAGCTCCAGGCTGCAGAATAACGCAACTCGTCTCGCTCTCCGGGAAAGCCCGGGCGATTCCAATCTGATAGTGAAGGATTTCACCGATGCCGCAGAGTGCCGAACACGTGCTCGATCATGTCGAACTGTTCCGCGGTCCAGAATACCAGCAAATGCTGGCGAAGAAGAAGATATTCGAGAATCCGCGCGATCCTGCCGAGGTCGAACGTATCAAGGAATGGACCAAAACGGCCGAATATCGCGAAAAAAACTTCGCGCGGGAGGCGCTGGCGGTAAATCCGGCGAAGGCGTGTCAGCCGCTTGGCGCCGTATTCGCCTCTGTCGGCTTTGAGCGCACGCTGCCCTTCGTCCACGGCAGCCAAGGCTGTGTGGCCTATTACCGCAGTCATTTGTCGCGGCACTTCAAGGAGCCTAGCTCCTGTGTCTCTTCATCAATGACGGAAGATGCTGCCGTATTCGGCGGTCTGAACAACATGACCGACGGGCTCGCGAACAGCTACAAGATGTACAAGCCCAAGATGATTGCGGTTTCCACAACCTGCATGGCCGAAGTGATCGGCGATGACCTGAACGCCTTCATCAAGACGTCGAAAGAAAAGGGCTCGGTTCCGGCAGACTTCGACGTGCCGTTCGCCCACACGCCCGCATTCGTTGGCAGTCACGTCACCGGCTACGACAATGCCCTCAAAGGCATTCTGGAGCATTTTTGGGACGGCAAGGCCGGAACAGCGCCGAAGCTGGAGCGCAAACCGAATGGAGCGATCAACATCATTGGCGGGTTCGATGGATATACCGTCGGGAACCTTCGCGAGATTAAGCGCATCTTGGAATTGATGGGCATCCAGCACACAGTTCTCGCCGACAATTCTGAAGTGTTCGACACTCCGACAGACGGCGAATTCCGGATGTATGACGGTGGTACGACGCTGAAGGATGCGGCGAACGCGATTCACGCCAAGGCGACCATCTCCATGCAGCAATGGTGCACGGAAAAAACGCTGTCATTTGCGGCAGAGCATGGCCAGGACGTTCTATCCTTCAACTACCCGGTAGGCTTATCAGCAACGGATGACTTTATCGTCGCGCTGTCACGCATCAGCGGCAAGGAGATTCCGGAGCAACTCGCGCGAGAACGTGGCCGCTTGGTTGATGCCATTGCCGACTCAAGCGCTCATGTTCATGGCAAAAAGTTCGCGATCTATGGCGATCCGGATCTTTGCTATGGATTGGCTGCGTTTCTGCTCGAACTCGGCGCCGAGCCGACCCATGTGCTGTCCACCAATGGCAACAAAGCGTGGCAGGAGAAAATGCAGGCGCTGCTTGCAAGCTCGCCATTTGGACAGGGCTGCCAAGTCTATCCGGGGCGGGATCTCTGGCACATGCGTTCACTCTTGTTCACCGAGCCGGTCGATTTTCTGATTGGCAACACCTATGGGAAGTATCTGGAGCGTGATACCGCAACGCCACTAATCCGCATCGGCTTTCCGATTTTCGACCGGCATCACCATCACCGCTCCCCCATATGGGGCTATCAGGGCGGTCTGAATGTGCTGGTCAAGATCCTGGACAAGATCTTCGACGAGATCGACAACAAGACCAACATTCTTGGCAAAACCGACTACAGCTTCGACATCATTCGTTGATGAGCAACTACACGTGCCATCGTCCAGGACTGGACGATGGCACGAGCACATAACGGTTGAGTTTACAATTTGTTGCCCTGAGAGGAAGCAGGATGAGTTCACTGGCGGCCACGGTCCAGGATATCTTCGACGAGCCGGGCTGCGCCAAGAATGGCAGTAAGTCTGAGGCGGAACGCAGGAACGGCTGTACCAGACAGTTGCAGCCGGGTAGCGCTGCGGGTGGCTGTGCTTTCGACGGCGCGAAGGTTGCGCTGCAGCCGTTCACCGATGTCGCTCACTTGGTACATGGCCCGATCGCGTGCGAAGGTAATTCCTGGGACAATCGCGGCGCGGCGTCGTCCGGCTCGGATTTGTGGCGCACCGCTTTCACAACCGATTTGAGCGAAACCGATATTGTATTCGGAGGCGAGAAGCGGCTGTGCAAAGCGATCAAGGAGATCATCGACAAGTGCGATCCGCCCGCAATCTTCGTCTATCAAACCTGCATCCCGGCGATGATCGGCGATGACATCAATGCAGTCTGCAAGGCAGCGTCGCGAAGATTCTCAAAACCGGTGATCCCGATCAATTCTCCGGGCTTCGCCGGTTCGAAAAACCTCGGTAACAAGCTCGCGGGCGAAGCCTTGCTCGACTACGTGATCGGCACGCGAGAACCGGACTACACCACGCCGTACGACATCAATCTGATCGGAGAATACAACCTTTCAGGAGAGCTCTGGCAGGTGAAGCCAGTGTTAGACGAGCTTGGAGTGCGAATTCTCTGCTGCATTTCGGGCGATGGCAAATACCGCGAAGTCGCTTCATCTCATCGCGCGCGGGCGGCAATGTTGGTGTGCTCAAAATCCATGATCAACGTGGCACGCAAGATGGAGCAACGTTACGGGATCCCATTCTTCGAGGGGTCGTTCTACGGTATTCAGGATTCAAGCGAATCGCTACGCCAGATCGCCCGCTTATTGGTTGAGCGCGGCGCCCCGGCAGATCTGCTCGGGCGCACCGAAGCGGTGATCGCGCGCGAGGAAGCGCGGGCGTGGGCTGCCATCCAGCCGTACAAGCCGCGACTCGAAGGCAAAAGGGCCTTGTTAATGACCGGCGGTGTCAAGTCATGGTCGGTCGTCTCGGCGCTCCAGGAAGCCGGGCTGGAATTAGTCGGAACCAGTGTGAAGAAATCGACCATGGAAGACAAGGAGCGCATCAAGGAGCTCATGGGGCAGGATGCCCACATGATCGACGACATGACTGCGCGCGAAATGTACAAGATGTTGAAGGACGCAGAAGCGGACATCATGCTATCGGGCGGCAAGTCGCAATTTGTCGCGCTGAAGGCGGCGGTGCCATGGGTCGATATCAACCAGGAGCGTTGCCACGCCTATATGGGCTATGCCGGAATAGTCAAGCTGGTGGAGGAGATCGATAATTCGCTCTCAAGCCCGATGTGGGAGCAGCTACGTCGGCCAGCGCCATGGGAGGCTTTGGCCAAAGCGCGGGAGCAGATGCAGTCCATGGCCGCGATCGCCGGCGATCCGGTCCTCGCCGAAACAGCGCGCCGCGCGAGGAATATCTGCGTGTGTAACAGGGTTGATCTGGGCACGATTGAGGACGCAATCTCCGTGCACGGCTTGAGGAGCGTCGCAGCGGTCCGAGAGCATACCAATGCGGCCGGTGGCTGCTGTCAAGGACGCATCGAAGATATGTTGATGTCCGAGCCATCTGATATGCGACAGGCCGCAGAGTAGGGAGTCGCCATGGCCCTGGTCACGGCGCCGACAAAAGCCTGCGTTGTCAACCCGCTGAAGATGAGCCAGCCGATCGGCGGCGCATACGCCTTCATGGGTTTGCGCGGTGCGATGCCGCTTCTGCACGGCTCACAGGGGTGCACATCCTTCGGTCTCACGCTCTTTGTCCGGCACTTCAAAGAAGCAATACCGCTGCAGACCACCGCGATGAGCGAGGTCGCGACCGTACTCGGCGGATATGAAAATTTGGAGCAGGCGATACTTAACATCTCCAAGCGCGCTAAGCCGAAGATCATCGGAATCTGCTCGACCGGTGTCACCGAGACCAACGGCGACGATGTGGAAGCGTACCTCAAACTAATCCGGAGTGCGTATCCGCAACTCACAAAGTTGCCGCTCGTATATGTATCAACGCCTGATTTCAAGGGCGCGTTCCAGGATGGGTGGGAGAAGGCAGTTGCACGCATGGTGGAGGTGCTGGTGGACCGGCCAAGTGCCAATGGCCTGCGGGATCCCTCGAAGGTAAATGTTCTACCGGGGTGTCACCTGACGCCCGGCGACCTTGATGAACTCCGTGCCTTGCTGGAGGATTTCGGATTGTACCCCTCCTTTCTCCCTGACTTGGCGGGATCGCTCGACGGGCATATCCCCGATGAGTTTACGTCAACGACCATCGGCGGCATTGACGTCGACGAGATCGCGAGCATGGGGCGCGCAGGGTGGACCATTGCAATCGGTGCGCAGATGCAGCGCGCGGCTGAGGTCATGCAGACTAAAACCGGGGTGCCTTTTCGTGTGTTCGAGCGACTGTGTGGTCTTCATCCAAACGACGATTTCATGATGTTTTTGAGCGAGATTAGCGGGCGCCCGATACCCTCGAAATATCGACGCCAGCGCAGTCAGCTCGCCGATGCTATGTTGGACGCGCACTTCCATATTGGCGGCCGCAAAGTCGCGATCGGTGCCGAGCCAGACCTTCTGTTCGATTTATCCGGCATGCTGCACGATATGGGCGCGCAGGTGACCGTCGCCGTGACGACCACTCAGTCTGAGGTGATCGAGCGAATCAGGACCAAGGAGGTTCTCATTGGTGACCTCGAAGATCTGGAAGGATTTGCAAAAGAAAAGCATTGCGATCTGCTGATCACGCATTCGCATGGAAGGCAAGCGGCGGGGCGGCTGAAAGTGCCGTTCTATCGCGTAGGTTTTCCGATATTCGATCGGCTTGGCGCGGGCCACCAAGTATCCGTCGGCTATCGTGGTACCCGCAATGTGATCTTCCAAATCGCCAATCTCGTGATCGCGCATCGCGACGAGAATGACCGACCTACACCCGATAGGTGGCGGACCACGCCCGGACTGCCACAACACGTGGGGCATCGCCGCTCCACTGGCGCGCCTGAAAGGTCAATTGCATGAAGGTCGCTTTTGCCACTCAGGATCTGAGACGCGTCGATGCTCATTTTGGCTGGGCAAAGAATATTGCAATCTACGATGTCGCGCCCAGCGGGCATGTCTTTCTTAAAGCTATCGAGTTTGAGGGCGATCTTGAGGAGGACGGCAGTGGTGACAAGTTGGCGCCAAAGATCCAGGCGATCAAGGATTGCGCCATCCTATACGTCGCGGCCATTGGTGGTGCCGCGGCTGCGCGAGTGGTGGCCAGCAAAATTCATCCTATCAAGGTGAGCAAACCGGAAAGCATTCACGTGTTGCTGGAAAAGCTCGAGTCGGTGCTGAAGGGCACGCCACCTCCCTGGCTGCGCAAGGTCCTTGCAAAGGACCAACCGCGATCGTTTGAGTTCGACGAATGAGATGATATGACCGCAAAAATAGCGCAGCAGGGCAGCGTCGTCGACGCACCATTTCTAATCGAGTTAGTCAAGCTTTGGCGCGCCCAGGATACCAATGAAGCCTGGGAAGGGAAGAGCGACCTTGATCTGCTCGAACCCTATATCCTGAACAGGGAGAGACGACGCGCATTGCCGATCATCGGTGATCCCGATCCCAATACACTATGGCGGCTTGAGTTGTTCTTCAATGCGGTCGGCCTGTCAGTAGAGAGGGAGACCGGCATTATGGTTCAGCCGATCCTGAAGCTGCATCATGAAGGCTTCGGGCGCATAGTGCTCATCGCAGGGCGGTTGGTCGCCGTAAACAAGCAGCTGCGCGACGTGCATCGCTTGGGATTCGATAATTGCGTCAAGCTGGCTCAAGAGGGGGATAGATATGTCAGCGAGGGAATTGGCCTGATTCGGAAATTTCCAGACGTGGCTAACTATTGAGGATACTCACTCATGGGCGATCAGTGAAATACTGAAGGCCGAACTAAAGAAAGTGTCCGCCAAGGCGATACAGGCCAAGATGGATCTGCACGACCTTTCGGAAGAATTGCCCATCAACTGGACGTCGATTATGGCGGTGGCGCAGAAGGCGTACGATGTCTATGTCGAACTGGAGCGCAAGAGTCGCGAGCTAAAAGAGCTGGAAAATACTTGAAGGGCAATGCATGTCATTTGCAACGCGAGACGGCCGCGACTGGATGCCACAATACCTAGCCTCGATCGATGCCAAGAAGTGCATCGGCTGTGGCCGCTGTTTCAAGGTGTGCGGTCAAGATGTCATGACTTTGAAAGGCATCAACGAGGAGGGCGAACTCGTCAACCTTGACAATGACGCGGACGATGAAGTCGAAAAAAAGATTATGGTTCTGAACGATCAGGGCGCCTGCATCGGCTGCGGTGCGTGCGATAGGGTTTGCCCGGCCAGCTGCCAGACCCACGTCCCAGCCGCAGCTGCATGAGCGAAGGGGATCTATCTCCCGTTCGCCACGCGTGGAGGGAGGCCCCGCTGGATCAGGTCAATCCGCAACGGAGACTCGTGCCAGCCGGCCCGAATGGCCCGATTTTTTCCCTGAATGGCAAGACGGAACGAGCGGAGATGCGCATGGCCGAATGCTGCTCAGCCCCGAGGCAAGCCATACCGGCTGTCTGGCGCCTGCTTGCAAGTCTCGCTCGTATCGCAGGATCCGCGTTTTTTTCGAAAAGCGACTTGGCCTTGGGCGGGCGATCATATTACCGTCGTGGTCGTCTAGTCGGTTTTCCGAATAGGCACTTCCTTCGGAGCCAGTCGTGCTCATCCTATCCTGTGGCCTTCGGTTGCGGGATCGGCAGGAGCGAAAGTCTGCCGCGGTCCACGGGTTTTACAATTGTCCGGCCGATCATAGCCGCCGATCGCGTTGAAGCGCATGTGATGGTGGCACCTGTGTCTTCGCGATTCTATCCTGGGACCGGATGGTGCTGCTCCGAATTGGATGACAGTGCAATAGCACGTGCGAGTCGCGGACGCCGCGACAAAAGCACCGGGCAGCAATTCTGCGCGCACGCCGCCGATCCTCGATAGACGGCTGCATTGGTCAATGGCAGCGACGACCGAAAGTAAAGGGCGGTGCTGCAGATCTGCGCCGTTGAACGTCACATTTTTGATGATCAAGCGCGGACAATATCGCACGTTATCAGCCTGCGATTGCTGGCCAGCGGGTGCGTGACTCGCTTGCGGATTGCGCAGCCGCAGCCTCCGAGCGCCGGCAGATGCTTAGGTCAGGTTGTGGTCAGTTAGGTTGTATATTATGAACGCGAGCTTGCGCGGCATGAGCTCAATCGCGTGCAATGTTGCCGATAGGAGAGCGATCTGATGTATGGCAGAGTCGTTGGCTCATCCAGCCAATCCACAAGCGCTAATCAAGTTGATGAACCGGGAGATAGCCCCCGCTTTGCGGAAACACTTGCAGGTATGGAGCCAGGCGGGTCGTCATCTGAAACAAGGGCGTACTATCTGAATTCCGGTCCGCCCATTGTTGAGATCGACCAGCGTTCCTTCGATCGAGGGCTGCGGAGATTTTTGGGCCGCGACATCATGAACATCGCCATTAATCCGCAAGAGTACTCAGACTTCGTATCAAAGAAAGCTGAGCGGGCAGCAACGGTTGCTGGCAGCTATAGCGCCACTCACTATGATCCAGCCAGGCCCGTGCGCTTCTTCAGCTATCAATTGGGTGACGAAACAGTTGGCCTGTTGAGAGCAGGAGGTCCGGTTCGGATCAAGGGGGAGACCTTCCGGGAAAAGTTTGGGCGCAACGATCTCACGTCCGTGGTGGACCTTCGGGTCACTCATCCCCTGGTTGAGAACGCGGGCGATATTTTGCTTGAGCACCAGCTGAGAGAGGATGGTGATGATCCCTTGATCTTGTCAAAACCAGGCTTGCCCGGCATGGAACCCCGCCTAGCAGAAATGGGTTTTGTTCATGTGGGTCGAAATCACTGGGTGCTTGATCCTCACCAGCATCCCGAGGTGTGGACGAAGAATGAGAACGACCAGTGGCAGCGAGTAGGCAAGCCTACGAAGTACCTTAGTAAGGTGGAGGATGATGATGCCGCCGCTGAATCGACGGTCCAGGCGGACTATTCTGACGAAGATGATCCGTCAGTCTATTTGGAGCGCGTCTTCACGGGGCTAAGCATGGAGTAACGCAACGGCGACCCTGAGCCATTTTTCGAAAGCTGAGAGCAGTGATATCGACACTCAGTTTCGAAAGCGAATTGTTGCACGATGAGCCGTCACCTTGCTTGAAGTGCATGTTGCCGAACGCGCATGGAGTAAGGTGGCTGCAATAGCAACACCGAACCTGAAGTGATGGGCGTTTGACCGTTCAAAGCGCGGGCGCAACAGTCTTAGTTCAAAGGGGGCGCGCGCTCGCTGCGCGCGCCCTGCGCCGGCTGGAAGCGAGCACATGGCTCTTCTGCGAAGGCCGCGACGCCGTGAGACATACGCCATCGGAGGGCACCGTGGCCCCGCTATGCGGCGTGGCCATTAACGAGCAGCAGCGACATCCGCCGCGTTTGGCCGTCCGGCAAGCCCGGAGCGCGGAGCAGCAGTTCTGCAGCTAGCACGGAGGGAACGAGAAGGCTCAATGTGCCTTTGTCTGAAATATACGCCGCTGTGCAACGAGATCTGCTGAAATAGCCAAGTTTGCGCGTCGGATGACCAGACACGATTCGTTTCGGCGCTCGTACGGTTATTGCAGGGGCAATTGCACAGCGACAATTAAGTCTTGCAAGAGCAACCTATGCAGCCAACTCTCGTCTATGCGATTTGCAGCTTTAACGACATTCCGAGCCGCCAGGCCATCGGATTTCATCTTATGGTCCTCGAAGATGACGGCAATCACCGGCCGTGGCCCATCATTGTGGTGCGATGGGGCAAGAAGGTGCTTGGCTATGTCAATAAATGCCCGCACCACAGCGTCAATTTGGACTGGGAGCAGAACGAATTCCTCGATCCAAACGGTATCCGGCTGATGTGCGGCAAGCACGGTTCGACCTTCGAACTCGGCACCGGGCGGTGCGTCGAAGGTCCATGTCAAGGTAGAGCGCTTACGCCGATCGCGTTGGTAGTTGTGGATGGCGACATCTGCGCCGTCGGTGTGCATCTCGCGGAGGACGATGCATGAGCCAACAACTGAAGACCGCCCTCAGACCGGGCGGTTCTCGTTGCGGTTTTTCACAGCCTCCATCCTCTTTAGTCCGTCGTCATACGAGATTTCCTCATAGGATAGATCGAGATCCCTTGTGGCATCGAGGAGGTAATCAAGCTTGCCGGCCGGATCGAGCTTCTTGATGTCGTCCTTGTTCAGCCCGACCAAGTCCATCATCTCCTTCCAAACCGTGGATTCATCGCAGGGTAAGACGTGGAAGTTAATATCGCCGAGCTTAACTCGATACTTCGCCAGCAAATCGATGTTGTTGCAGAAAATGAAATAGCTGCCGATTGGGCTCAAGGCACCGTCGAGGACGGTCGCGACGTCAACAAGATACGCGAAGGAATGTAGGTAGCCGGCCAGCACGGGGATAGTGCGTTCTCCGTTTTGGGCGATCGTCAGAACCTGCTCAATGGAATAGTCTGGCGGTCGTTTCTCGTCCGCGACCTGAGTCTGGAACTTTAGTGCGACGTCGCCGCGAAAGCCGAACCGACCCGGCTTGGTGGTCGCGCCTTTGAATACGGCGTTGAGAAGGCGGCTCTCCTTCTCAAGTCTGCCGAGTGCAGTGTTCTCGATAGCGGTCATTAAATCTGTCCTTGATCTATGCTCTTCACCGACGCGTTGTCGGAGCCAGATGCGATGCAAATTGCCTGCCGTCGCCTGCGTGGCGGCGTTCAGTGAAGCTCGGAAAGAAAACGCGCCGGTGGCTGGCACCGCCTTACGTGCCTTGTCAGGAACCCGACATCCGTTGCCAGCCAAGGGGCGCGGAAATGAGCATCATCAGGCGTCTGCGCGCTGGCACGTGACTTGCTCTTAGCTGGGCCTAAGCTGACGAGGCAAAGACGTGATCAACCTGACCGATAGCGCAGTCAATGCAATCAAGAGCGCGATTTCATCTTCGGAGCGGCGGGCGGGTGGTCTGCGCGTCATGATCGAAGCAGGCGGCTGCAATGGATTCAAATACAAGATGGGCATCGCCGATGAGCCAAAGCCTGACGACACCGTGATCGACTGCGATGGGCTCAAGGTGTTTGTCGATAGCAAGAGCCGAGAGCATCTGGCCGGCACAACCATCGATTTCGTGCTGGCACCGGAGAGCTCTGGCTTTACCTTTCATAACCCGAACGCGGCCACCAACTGCTCCTGTGGAAAATCATTCGGCTGATGGAAACATTGATCAGGCGATAAGGAAAGGGCAATGAACCACACCGGCCGAACCAGACCGACTGAAGAACTCGTCGATCCCCACGATGCGAGAGGGTCCCGTTCGCTGCGCGAACGAAGAGATCGGACCCAATCGCCAAGCCGAAGCTGGCGCCTGTTAGCTGATCGGCACGATAGCAGCATGCTCTTGGCGCGGCTCGACAATGCTGGCAAGCCGTACAAGCTTCCGAGCGTGAGTCTAGAAGGGATTCAGGGGCACCTGGTAGGTAAGATCGGAGGTTTGGATCGCCTGGTCCTCGTTGTTGCTGCAGGCGGGGTGGTGCAGTGAGCGAGAATCGAGCGCCGATTTACCTCGATAACAATGCAACGACGCGAACTGATCCATCCGTCGTGCAAACCATGTTGCCTTTCTTCACTGAGCAATTCGGCAATGCCTCGTCCGCGCATGCCTTTGGCAACGAGGCCGCAATTGCGGTGAGGCAGGCACGGAGAAGCTTGAGCGGCCTGCTAGGTAGTGCATACGATCACGAAATCGTCTTCACCTCGGGAGGGACCGAAGCCAATAATGCCGCAATCCTCTCGGCACTTGCAACCCAGGAAGGTCGAGACGAGGTTGTCACCACTTCGGTTGAGCACTCCGCCGTACTTGCGCTAACGGAGCAATTGGCGGCAAGGGGAGTCAAGACGCGCATTATTGCCGTAGATGCTTGCGGCCGGCTCGACATCGAGGCGTTTCGCTGCGCGCTTGGGCCACGCACAGCGATTGCCTCGGTTATGTGGGCCAATAACGAGACCGGAACGATATTTCCCGTGAAGTGTCTGGCCGGGTGGACCCGTGAGGCGGGAGCGCTATTTCACACAGATGCGGTGCAGGCCATTGGTAAAGTACGCTTAAACCTAAAGGACAGCACGATCGACATGCTTTCACTATCCGCGCACAAACTGCACGGCCCGAAGGGGGTAGGTGCGTTATATTTGCGTAAAGGGACAAAATTCCAGCCGCTGATCTGCGGCGGATCACAGGAACGAGGGCGGCGCGCTGGGACCGAGAATATTCCCGGAATCGTCGGACTAGGAAAAGCTGCCGAACTTGCGGCGGAGCGGCTTGAACCCGAGCGCATCCGCATTGGCGCGTTACGTGACCGCCTTGAGCAGGGAATTTTGCGCAATGGCGAGTGCGTTGTGCTTGGCGACATTCGCAATCGTTTGGCGAATACGACTAATATTGCCTTCGACCATCTCGAAGGTGAAGCGATTGCCCACCGTCTTAACCGGGCGGGCATCGCCGTATCGCTCGGGTCAGCCTGCAGGTCGGGCTCAATGCAGCCATCGCATGTTCTGCGTGCCATGCAGGTGCCTGCGTGGCGGATGCACGGCGCCGTGCGCTTTTCTCTTTCGCGCGAAACCTCCCTCGCCGAAGTCGATGAGGCCGTGTGCGCTGTGTCAGATATCGTGACTCGCATGCGCGCCAGCTCCCGCGCCACGGTCAGGGAGCAGACCTCGTGAAAATCATGATCCGCCGCTCTCCGGACACGGGCTTGTCAATCTACGTGCCAAAAAAGGATATCGAAGAGTCAATCGTGGCCTCCGAGTACGAGACCCTATGGGGCGGCTGGATCAAAGTCGCTAACGGTTGGGTGCTCGATTTGCCCGAGATGGCGAGCGACACACGGTTACCGATCACAATCGACGCGAAGAAGCGGGATGAGAGCGGCGACGATCCATGAAGCGCTCACGGAGATGAGCGCTGTCGATGCGGCGGATGCAAAGGTTACTCTCGCGGACCTTGGCGCCCGCCCTGGGGACCGAGATCATTGTCGTCTCTCTCGTCCTGGCATCAGGGAATTGAAAATGCGATGTGCTGAGCACACCAGATGCATCGGTCGGCTTATTCGCCGGTAAGTCGGCGCTGTCTCGGGGCTTTGGGGGTCGACTGGCTGCGGCGCAGCATATCAAGATCAGCAAACGTCGGCCCGCCGCGACGGCATTGATGAGGCGGGGTTTACTCAGCCAGTCGGGACAAGGCGATTGCACCATCATCTTTGGCCCTCATTGCTGCCTGTCATATTCGGACGCGTGTTGCCCTAGTATTGGCCTTATGATGTCCGGCTTCCCCAGTTCGGATCGGGCCAATTGAGAGCGGCAGCGCGCGAAAGCCCGTTCAGATGAGCTGGATCGGGGCGAGCCCCGCGAGAGTGAAAAGCACACGAGATGGAGCCCCGAGTGAGAATGGCGACGCATCTGTCGCTTTGCCAACAAGCTCATCATTGCTGTCTTGCAAGTGCCAACGCTATCGCTGCGCCTACTCGGTGTACTGTGGTTGCATTCGCATCATCCTCGCCACGGCATGCAAGTTGCTAATCTTCCTGAAGCGCGCTCTAGGATGATCTGTGGGCGTCGATGCTTGCAGGGGAGTGATCTCGGTCGTGGAGCGCGGAAAATATATCAAAGCAGCGGTCAATAGCGGGAAGATCATGCAGTCCATAACCGAGCATAAGGGCTGCCGCGCTTCGGCGAAGACCGGGCGGGCGAGCTGCGGCTCGCAGGCCGGCCGAGGCGATCTGCCGGTCGAAATCTGGGAAAGGGTGAAAAACCATCCCTGTTACAGCGAGGATGCGCACCATCATTACGCTCGCATGCATGTCGCGGTCGCACCTGCCTGCAATATCCAGTGCAACTACTGCAACCGAAAATACGACTGCGCCAATGAATCGCGTCCGGGTGTGGTGAGCGAGAAGCTCACCCCTGAGCAGGCAGTGAGAAAAGTGATCGCGGTCGCGACGACCATTCCGCAGATGACGGTACTTGGCATCGCTGGTCCCGGCGATGCCCTGGCCAATCCAGCAAAGACGTTCAAAACGCTCGCGTTGGTCACCGAGGCTGCTCCTGACATCAAGCTGTGTCTGTCAACCAACGGACTAGCGCTGCCAGACTATGTCGATACCATCGTGAGGGCCAAAGTTGACCACGTCACCATCACCATCAACATGGTCGATCCTGAAATCGGAGCCAAGATTTATCCATGGATCTTCTTCAACCACAAGCGATACACCGGCATCGAGGCGGCAAGGATACTCACCAATCGCCAGCTTCAAGGGCTCGAGATGCTTAGCGAACGGGGCATTTTGTGCAAGATCAACTCGGTGATGATCCCCAATATCAATGATGACCACCTGGTCGAGGTCAACAAGGCGGTCACGTCGCGCGGTGCCTTCCTTCACAATATCATGCCGCTGATCTCCGTACCCGAGCACGGAACAGCATTTGGCCTCAACGGTCAGCGCGGTCCGACGGCTCAAGAATTGAAGACGCTGCAAGATGCTTGCGAAGGGAAGATAAACATGATGCGGCATTGCCGGCAGTGCCGCGCTGATGCGGTCGGTCTACTCGGCGAGGATCGCAGCGCGGAGTTCACCAATGATCAGGTGATGAAAATGGACGTCCATTATGACCTAGAGATGCGCAAGGCTTATCAAAAAAGGGTAGAGAATGAGCGCGTCTCCAAAGTCGCGGCCGGTCAAAAGGAGTTGGCGGGAGTCTCCGGAGAGATGAGCGCGATCACTGTTCTAGTAGCCGTCGCAACTAAGGGCTCGGGATTGATCAACGAGCACTTTGGACATGCAAAGGAATTCCAACTGTACGAGCTCTCCACATCCGGCGCCAAGTTCGTCGGGCTACGTCGTGTGGAGGGTTACTGCCAGGCCGGCTATGGCGAGGAAGATAGGCTATCCGTGATCATGCGCGACATCCGTGACTGCCACGCGGTCTTCGTGGCTAAGATCGGCGGCTGCCCCAAGAGCGGCCTGATCAAGGCTGGGATCGAGCCGGTCGATCAATTCGCCTATGAGTACATTGAGAAGTCGACGATCGCTTGGTTCAGGGCCTATGTCGGCAAAGTAAAGCGCGGGGAGATCCAGCATGTGCAGCGCGGCGTGCCCCCGCGTTGGCCTGGAGATCGGATCTCTGCGGCGTAAGGAGGAATATGTGCCATTCAAAATCATCGCCTCGCAGTGCACGAGCTGCTCAGCTTGCGAGCCTTTATGCCCGAACGTTGCTATTTCGGAGAAGGGGGGAAACTTTGTCATTGAAGCGGCGAAATGCAGCGAATGCGTGGGGCATTTTGACGAACCGCAATGTGCCGCTGCCTGTCCGGTCGACAACACCTGCGTGGTTGACAGGGCCTTGCCTCGCTACCAGGCGCCCGTCTGAAGTGTGGAGCCTGACCGGCAATGCAATCGCTGGTGCTGAACACGTCCCAAACGTCGCGCTGCGAACTGGCGGCTCCGCAGGCGCCGGCGTCTGCTCTTACGGACGGTGGCCGCTCTGGATTCCTGCGATGGGGCTGTTGCTGGCGGGCAGCACAGCCTGGCGACATTTCGGCGCTCGAGGGCGCCTCGTGATGCGGAGCAGAGTGTCCCCTCGGCGTGCCCCCGCGCCGTCGGTGCATGAGGAGCGAAATATGAACAGAATTCCCCGGGATAGCGACGCCGTCGAGCTAAGCGACCCACCCGCCTTCAGCTTTGGCCAAAAGCTTCGCGCCAATCGCGTCATCCGGAATGATGGCACCTATCCCGGCAAGGAGATCGGAGACGTCTTGGTCAAGAAGGGGGAGGTGGGCTACGTCGTCTCGATCGGCACGTTCTTGCAGCAATTCTACATCTACGGCGTGGAGTTTTTGGAAAGCGGCTACCGCGTTGGCATGAAACGCAAGGAACTTGAGCCAGTGGATGCAGGCGAGGAGGTCGATGATTTGCCACTACCGGAGGAGTCATGACTCAGCGAGGTTTTCCAAAATATTGGTGGGGCCAGCGGGGTAAACCGACAGCCGACCTGATCAAGCACCGCTCATCGGTCGATACGGAGACGGACGGAGCTTCGCTCGCCGCCAGGCCGAGCCGCCAGACCGTCATCGATACTCTCAACAACAAAGCGCATGAGCCTATCTTTATCGTTGATTTTGGTGAGGAGCTGCTCATCTGCTGGAGTTCAAGAGAACATCAAAAGGCATTGAAGGGAGGCTTTCATCATGAATTCCGCACTGATGAGGAAAGTAAAACCGGGGTTGGCGCGTCATCTCAACGAGCTTGATCGCAAACGGATCGAACGCGGCTTGAGCGCGCGGAAGCGCTATCTCTACGTCTCGCCAAACGTGACGCCCGTGTGGGGCGGCTACTGCATCGAGAGTCCCTGCTGCTCGCGCAATATCGACAAGGATGGCGCGCTCGTCGATGTCGCGCTGATCCTTTATGATGGCGTGACCGGGATCTGGAAGCTGTTTCGCAAAAATCATGCGGGGGGAGTCTGGGAATTTTACAGCCTCTATCATCGCTTGATCCCTGCAATCGACGAATTGAATGCGGATCCTGAGCGCCTGTTCTGGCAATGAAGGACCACCGTCCCCGAGGATAGAAGAACGACGATGGCGATCACGACCGAGGAATTGATCGAGATCGAACGGCTGCTTGCTGCCGATAGCGACGGCATGGGTCCCTTTGTCCAGCTGCGCCGCGGGCGGGGCGTGATGCGTGAGTTCGACACTCAACGCGGGCGACCGGGATCGCATTGGCCAAAGGAATGTTGGGCCGTGAGCAATGAGCCGGCCGAATACGGCGCAGTGCTGTGCAAGCCTACCGATGATGTCTTGGAGTGGTGTCGCATGGTCGAGCAGTGCTACGACGCGCATCTGCAATCACGTGAAGGAGTCCCGCTAAGATATTCGAAATCGACCACATTACAGTCGAGCTTGTCGGGTGTCAGCTCGTGATCGTAAGCGGCCAAAATAAGGAATCGGTATGAGCTTGTAACAAATCATCATCCACGTCCGCTTCGCCCCGAATGGGCGGGTGATACAAATCGGCCAGCGTCCAGGGAAGCTCACTCCGAACGGGTGGTTCGATGTCCTCAACACCCGTGCCAGCTCGGCTTATCAGCCGCTCGCTCGTGGCCGCGGGGTATTCCGGTTGAGCCGAACTGCTGTCGATACCTTAAAGCAGGAAACGACGGGGCCGGGTTGAGCGAACCGGTAACCGCGATTTGATGAGTGAACAGATCGAGGGCGACGCCGTCTCTCCGGCCGACATTATTGTTCTGAGCGAGGCCATGGGCATTCAATCGCTGATAGCGGCGAGAACGTCGGCATTGCCGCAACTTCCCTCAATTGTGAGGCGCGCTATGACGCATTTGGTGTGCAACTTGCTCTTCGAGAAAGTTGATCGGGGGGATTGTTGCATGAATGAGAGGTCTCGATGCCGGGAGAAGAGGTTGTCATTGATCAGCAGGCGACCTTCGGACGTGAATGTGCCTATCGCTCATCTCAGCGACGACAGCGAGTAAGGCGCCCGACCATTCCGACTGCCTTCGCAAGCGGGAGTTGGTGTCAGCAGGTGTCCATGCGCCAATGGACGGTCATCGTTGGACATTGCGGGCGGCTATGCGCTCACATCTCATCCCGACAGCTGAAATTCACTATCAGAGGATAGGCGCGTGAACTCAGAAAAAGAATTTCATCTCCCTCAACTCTATAGGCACCATGTCTTTGCGTGCAACACGCAGCGTCCGCCAAACCATCCCCACGGCAGTTGTGGCGCCTCCGGCGCGCAAGCTCTGTGGGATCGAATGGGCAAGGCGATCGAAGCGCAAGGCCTCGACGATATTGGCTTCGCGACTGCGGGCTGCCTTGGCTTTTGTAACTCTGGTCCTTTGCTGGTTGTCTATCCCGACGGAGTCTGGTATCGCGCGACCACGCCTGAGGATGTCGACGAGATCGTCATATCCCACCTCAAGCACGGCCAACGTGTCGACCGGCTTGTGATAGTGCTCAAGCGAAGCTAGAGGCGTCGCTTGGCGGCCGCTTGCCGGGTTAGCTAGCATGGTCGGCTCGACGTTGGGGGGCGGATCGTCTGAGATTAACCGGGCACTTCGCGGCCAAGATTAGGCTGTCAGCGGCGTATCGCCTTCTTATCAGGCAAATGGGAAAATGGCTTCGGTCTTAAGCGTGGCGAAACAGACGTATGATCATATTCTGAGTCGACGTTTGTGTAATGTTACTCACGTGCTGCGCGATTCGTAACTTGCAGCGCGAGCAACGCCAGCGGTTCCCTCTCTTGCGAGCTGACGCGTCGATGGCGCGTCAGCCGGCTTTCCGTGTCAGTCCGGCGAGAGTAGGAGACGAGCTCGATGATCCTGCTGGGATCCGAGTTTATCAAACGGCCTCTCCACTCTGGCTCTGCTCTAACGTCAGAACTTGTAAGCGACGCCGCCGCTGACGAGCCATGGATCAATATGGGCGCGGCCCGTAACGGCAATCGCATTGTTTAAGGTGGCCGAGTACTCCGGCCGCAGCCACAGCTTTTTAACGTCAAAGTTGAGGCCCCAGTGGCGATCGAGCATGTAATCGAAACCGAATTGGACTGCCGCGCCGAATTGGTTTTTGATGTTTAGATCCGTGACGGAAAGCCCGGCGAGCGAAGTATTGGCTGCCGATTGGTTGAAGAATACAGTGTAGTTGATGCCCGCGCCGACATAGGGCTTAAGCGGCCCAAAATCGGTGAAGTGATATTGCAGGGTCAGTGTAGGAGGCAAGAGCCAGGCTTTGCCGATATCGAGCCCTGTGAGCGCGCCATTGCCGCTGACGTGATGGCTGGTCACGCCGAGAATGAGTTCGGCGGCTAAGTTAGCTGTGAAGAAATAGGTGATGTCGAGCTCTGGTATAGCTTGATCGCTGATCGAAAGCCCAGAGTTGGGTGATGACAGCAACGGCGTCCCTGGAACGTTGACGGAACTGCCTGCGGTATCCGGCAAAACGCCAAGCACGCGCAGGCGGATCATCCACGGGTTGCGGGGTTCAATAGGGGGAGCTTTATAGTAGACCGGCGCCGGACCCAGATCAGCACCACGTACCGAGTTGCTGGCCAACGAGGTCGCTAGCGCGAAGACCGATACAGTTGCCAGGACTGTTCTTGCTCTCATCGAATTCTCCATTCCAAAAGTCGCGCGAGAAGCCGCGCAAGGTCTCTGTCACACATAAGGAACGGCGAAAGATTTGATACCAATCAAATATGGGAGCGATCGTGCCGCTCAGTTGCATCAGGATCACAGCTGCGAAACACGTTTTGCTAAAGGAAATACTCGCGCCAAGCAAGCCGCAAGTCGAGAACGTCATTCTTCTGGTGTGATCGTCCGGAACAGGCTCATTCGCTTGATCCCATCTTCGGGCAGCGCGTGCGAGTTGCTTGGTGCAGGCATCCCTGGAGATGCTCCTGCGTCTGGTGGCCAAGCAGCGACAGCGCGGGCTCGCGATCGAGCCCGGCACATCGTATTCCGTCTAAGTCGATCAACGGTCGTCGTATCAGGAGTGGATCACTCACCATCAATGCGAGTGCGCTCGCCGCGTCGATAGAATCGAGATTGACTTCGCCCGACTTGACACGAGGCGCGGCTCGGTTGAACCAGGAGCCGACGGGCATATTGCGAAAGAAGCTGCGCAATTCGTCCGCATGCCATGGCTCCTTCAAGATGTCCTGGACGACCACGTCATGACCGGCGGACTTTAGCGCTTGAATCTGACGCGCGTTCGTGGCGCAGCCGGGCTTCTGATAAAAGATGATTGTAGCCACGGCGTACCTATGTAGGCGTGCTATGCTGGGCGAATAGCACAGGGCTGCTGCTTCCCGGGAGCCATTCGAAGTTCTTGACAGTCAACGTCAATATCAGCGCATGGTGCGCCCTCAGCGAATTTGCAAAGCCGCTGGCCCGTCTCATTTTGACTCCGTCCGGCATCTTTACTCCTCACATGGCTGAGCTTGCGCGAGCGGCAGCAAGTTCTGTTCCACAATGGCGGCATCGGCTAAGTCAGCCTATTTGGCTGTTGGCGTTCATGTTTGCGATTGTTTGTTCGTTGTCTGACAGCCGGGCAGATCTTGTCAGATCCAAAACAGCCTACGATCGCGCGCCGGCTGGTTGCTTTTGGAAACGTAATCAGAAGCTTAAGGTGCCGGGTTAGACCTTGGCACGGCTGTTGCTGATAAGCGGCAGCAACACTGAGTGAGGGCTGAGTGCACGCCGACGTGTAAGGCGAGCGATGCGCTCCTTCCCTTGAACCCGTGTGCCCCCGCTTCTGCGAGGGAAGCAAAGCTCGCAAAAGAAGCGCGCAACGTTTGGCAAATCGGTTGATGGAGAGAAGCATGGCTTCACTAAGACAAATCGCCTTCTACGGGAAGGGCGGAATCGGCAAGTCCACCACTTCGCAGAACACGCTAGCGGCGCTGGCAGAGATGGGTCAGAAGATCCTGATTGTAGGGTGCGATCCGAAAGCGGACTCGACTCGCCTTATTCTGCACGCCAAGGCTCAAGACACGATTTTGAGTCTTGCCGCGAGCGCCGGCAGCGTGGAGGATCTAGAGCTCGAGGACGTAATGAAGGTTGGCTACCAGGACATTCGCTGCGTTGAGTCCGGTGGCCCTGAGCCAGGTGTCGGCTGCGCCGGCCGCGGTGTCATCACCTCGATCAATTTTCTTGAAGAGAACGGAGCCTACGAGAACATTGACTATGTTTCTTACGATGTGCTTGGCGACGTTGTTTGCGGTGGCTTTGCGATGCCAATCCGCGAAAACAAGGCGCAGGAGATCTACATCGTGATGTCTGGTGAAATGATGGCAATGTATGCCGCAAACAATATTTCCAAGGGGATCCTGAAGTACGCGAACTCAGGTGGGGTGCGGTTGGGCGGCCTGATCTGCAACGAGCGGCAGACCGACAAGGAATTGGAACTGGCGGAAGCGTTGGCCAAGAAGCTTGGCACTCAACTGATCTACTTCGTGCCGCGTGACAATGTGGTGCAGCATGCAGAGCTGCGTCGCATGACGGTGCTTGAATATGCACCCGATTCCAAGCAGGCTGATCACTATCGGAAACTAGCGGCCAAGGTTCACAATAATGGCGGCAAGGGCATCATCCCGACCCCGATCTCAATGGATGAGCTCGAGGACATGCTGATGGAGCATGGCATTATAAAGGCCGTGGATGAATCAATCATCGGCAAAACCGCCGCCGAACTCGCAGCCTCGTAAAGGCCGCGAGTCGCCGCCTTGCGAAGGCGAGCGACAGATGCCGGTCTCCCTCACCCCCCTTCCCGGGGGGGGGCCGGCATACTGACGATCGGCCGCGAAAACCAGAGTGCGCCGTGACGAACCACGCATTGTGAAAAACCGCAGAGTTATGTCCGAGCCGCACGTCCTTCCGTTCACGACTGCCTGTGCTGCTGACGCCAATAGCCAGTTGCACAAGGGAATTTCAACCTACCGGCTGCTCACCGGTGAACATCCTGCAAATGCCGATATCGCCATCGACAGCAATCTCGATCGCCATGCCCTGGCGTCTATCCTGGCGGCTGCCACGATGGATGGTGGCTGTCTGTCTGAGAAAGTTGGCCTGTCCGGCGTTGAATTGGCGGTCTTACTGGAGCAGCACTTTCTCCCAACCGGGATCAGGGCCCCGGAGCAGGCCGCGCCCTTCAAGCGGGAAGAGGATGAGGAGATCGCAAAGCTTCGCGATCTGTTGCTCAAGCATCGCTCGACGGAAGGGGATATCGGCCGGTGGCTGGCTGCGATGATCGCGCGCCGCGCCATGGAGCCGGACCATCTTTGGGAAGCTCTCGGCTTGCGTGATCGTGGCGAACTCTCGCTCGTGATGAGCCGGCATTTCGCGCCGCTCGCCGCGAGCAATGTCAACAATATGCGTTGGAAGCGCTTCTTCTACCGCATGCTTTGCGAGGACGAAGGCCTTGCGATGTGCACGACACCCGTGTGCAATCAATGTAACGAATTCAACATCTGTTTCGGTGAAGAAAGCGGTGAGAGCCGGATGGCCGAGCGTCGGCGCGATTTGCTGTTGCAGGCCGCAGCATGGCCGGCTGTGTCCAGCGGCCGGGCATCTGAAACGCCAGGAGAGACCGCAGTCGCATCGTTATCCGAAAAGGCTTCAGCGCATTTGTAGGCCGCAGGTCGGAGGAGGGCGCGGATCACCAACTTGGATGCGAGCGGACGGCCGTGTGGTTAAGGCGGCAAGATCGAGTGCTAGGCTACAGTTCACCCGTGTTGGTGCGCCGCAACGGACCTGTCGCACCAAAGGGCAACGCGTTCGGCCTCATAGCGCTGTCGCATTTGCCACGATGCATTTGCTGAACAAGGTCATAAAGAGAAGCGTGACTTCTTGCACTAGGTCGGCCGTTAGGATCACAAAGACTGCGGCGGTAACGGCGGGCGCGGTCAACAAAAACATCGCGTCCGCGCAATTATCGAAGCAGATCTTCCGCTTACCATGATGGAGTGCCGCACGGACCCGGGAAAGAGGCGCCGACGCGAGGGTCGACGCAAGGGTGTCGATGAAATATGTGGTCCCTTGCCACAATATCCATGCCGTCTTCGGGCTGTGTAGTCATCAGGAGCTAACGATGGAAAAGGTCAACCAAGTGTTAGGATATACCGGGCCCGCGAACTTCAGGTGTCAGTCATGAGAAGTCTTTCCGCGCCGTCACCGAGTTCTCATCAGATTGAGCGCAACCGCAAAACCCGCGGGCGCGTTGTCGTTACTGTTTCGGATCCGCTCAATGTGGGCGCTCACCAGAGCTAAACCGAAGGAGAATATTCGATGATCAGCTCATCCCCAGCAACCGGTATTCTAGATCGACTCGGCAAGGCCTCATCGGCAGAGGAGTTTTTTTCGCTGCTTGGCGTCGAGTACGACCCTAAGATCGTGAATGTCGCGCGCCTTCACATTTTGAAGCGCATGGGACAATACCTCGCACAGGAGAAATTTGCTGGTGCCGCAGAGCCGGAAATCAGAACTCGATGCAAGGCGATGCTGGAACGGGCATATGGAGATTTCGTGGCATCGTCACCGATCGACGAGCGAGTGTTCAAGGTTTTGAAGGATGCCGTCTCAGACTCCAAGAAGGCTGCGGCCTTCGTTCCTTTGAGCGAGTTGAAGTGACCTAGCGTTCCACTGTAAGCGAAGTCTGTCCGGCGGACGCCGAGGCGCTCCGTTAATGCGGCTTTCTATTTATCGCGGCAAGTCTCTTAGTCATGGCCCGGCCAACGGCTGTCGTATTCCCGACCCATGTCCGGATTATTCGTGACCAGGTATCAGCAGCTGTTTGATGTGTGGCGCAAGCCAATACGTCCCACTGACTTCAATCGTCTTTGCAACTGGTACGACACTTGCTGTTGTCCTGCTGATCTGATCATCGATGCCGACAGATGGTGGCGCCCGCGGTGAGTTTGAAGGAGGACCCATGATGCTGCTTACATTGCCTGCCGAGCCCCCCTGCGGCATCATATCGAGGCCTACGATGCCGTCAGGTCTGTTCGCAACGGTCTTTGACGCGGTCGCAGTTTCGTAGTGACGGTGAGATGGTAGTCAATAATAGGTGTCCCCTTCGCGCGGCTCTTGCGGCGGCTATGCACAGTAGCGTCCGCATCAAATCGGCCCCCGATCCCGCTCAAATGTGTCTGCATCTCATCGCAGATAGAAACTGCGCTACGAAAAGTGGTGCCCTCCTCCCACACGGAGTGCCAGCGCTGGAGGCTCGGCACGGTCGCGTGACAGAAGCCTTGCCAGGACCTCCATCGATGGTACCGGCGAGGCGCCGCGAACGGACTAGTCAACTAAGGCATGGAAGTGGCCGGTCAGGATCACCTCGTCCTGGCCGGCCACGGTGGCGCTCGTCGAGCCCGGCACCCAAGGATTCAGTTTGCAAGATCCCTCCAAAGCCGGCCGAATGGGTGCGCCAATTGCGACGACGCGTATTGTGGTGCGACTGGTCCGAGCGCGCAGGCGGGCAGAGCAGCCAGCCACTTGCCGGCCAAAAGTGAACTTCGGTTAACGAAAGCGAAAAAGCAACCCGTGGCGCGGGCGCGCCTATCTCCAGAGGAATTTAGACTATGAGCAAGGTCAGCAAAACGGCGATGCCAGCAGGGGCCGGCCGCGGAGCAGCCAAAAAAGAACTGCCGGAGCATTTCAAGTCGTACAAGCACGTCTGGGTCTTCGTCGAGCTGGAGCGGGGCCAAGTGCATCCCGTTTCCTGGGAGCTCATGGGTGCGGGGCGTGGTCTTGCCGACAGGCTAAAGGTGAATCTTGCCGCTGTCGTTGTCGGTCCGGAGGGGCAGCACACACGCAACGCCGCACTTGAAGCCTTTTGCTACGGCGCCGATCTGGCCTATCTCGTGAGCGACAATGTGTTGTCGGATTACCGCAACGAATCTTATACGAAAGCGCTCACCGAACTCGTCAACACCTACAAGCCCGAGATATTACTGTTGGGTGCCACGACGCTTGGTCGCGATCTCGCAGGTTCCGTGGCGACGAATCTATCGACGGGGCTTACTGCCGACTGCACCACGCTGGACGTGGACGCCGACGGTTCACTTGCGGCGACGCGGCCAACTTTTGGCGGCTCGTTGCTCTGCACAATCTATACCTTGAATTACCGCCCGCAGATGGCCACGGTCCGCCCGCGAGTGATGCCGATGCCTGCACGCGTTATGCGCGATGCCGCTCGTATCGTCGTTCATCCGCTCGGCCTTGTAGAAGACGATATAGTCACGAAAGTATTGTCCTTCCTACCCGACCGCGATGCAGAAACTTCCACTCTGGCCTATGCCGATGTTGTGGTTGCGGGCGGCCTTGGACTGGGATCGCCTGAGAACTTCCGGTTGGTACGCGAGCTCGCAGCTCTGCTTGGGGCTGAATATGGCTGCTCGCGTCCTCTCGTGCAAAAGGGCTGGGTTACGTCTGACCGGCAAATCGGTCAGACAGGCAAAACCATCCGGCCGAAGCTCTATATTGCCGCGGGCATTTCCGGTGCGATCCAGCACCGGGTCGGCGTCGAGGGCGCGGATCTGATCGTCGCCGTTAACACGGACAAAAACGCTCCGATCTTCGACTTCGCCCATCTCGCGATCGTCAGTGATGCTATGCAATTGTTGCCAGCCCTGACGGCTGCATTTCGCGCGCGGCTTCTGCCAGATTCGCGCGCCAGGATCGCGGTCTAGAGGAGATATTGATGATTGAAGAGAGATTCGATGCGATCGTGGTCGGAGCCGGTATGGCCGGCAACGCGGCGGCATTGACGATGGCCAAACAGGGCATGAAGGTGCTGCAGCTCGAGCGGGGCGAATATCCCGGATCGAAAAATGTGCAGGGGGCCATCCTCTATGCCGACATGATGGAAAAGCTGATCCCCGAGTTTCGAGAGGAGGCGCCACTCGAACGCCACCTGATCGAACAGCGGTTCTGGATGATGGACGATCGCTCGCATGTCGGCATGCACTACCGTTCGGAGGACTTCAACGAGCAGAGGCCGAACCGCTATACGATTATACGCGCCCAGTTTGACAAATGGTTTTCTTCAAAGGTGCGGGAAGCTGGCGCGATCGTGCTTTGCGAGACCACCGTCACAGAGCTCGCGCAGGACGATCGTAACAGGGTCGTCGGTGTTCGTACAGATCGCCGTGACGGCGAGATACATGCTGACGTCGTCGTTCTGGCCGAAGGGGTCAATGGCTTGCTCGGCACGCGTGCGGGCCTGCGCGCCCGTCCGGCACCCGATAACGTTGCGCTCGCGGTGAAGGAAATGCACTTCTTGCCCCGTGAAACCATCGAAGCACGCTTCAATCTTAAGGGGGATGAAGGCGTCGTGATAGAGGCTGCCGGTACCATTTCCCGCGGCATGACCGGGATGGGTTTCATCTACGCCAACAAAGAGTGCATTTCGCTTGGCATCGGTTGTCTCGTCGCCGACTTCCAACGCACGGGCCAAACGCCGTATGGCCTGCTCGATGAATTCAAAAGGCATCCCTCTGTGGCGCCACTGATAGCAGGGTCCGAAGTAAAGGAATATTCGGCGCATCTCATTCCCGAAGGCGGTTACAAATCGATCCCACAGCTTTATGGGGAGGGCTGGGTCGTCGTGGGCGATGCCGCCCAACTCAACAATGCCGTTCATCGTGAGGGCTCCAATCTCGCGATGACATCGGGCCGTATCGCGGCCGAAGCGATAGGTCTGGTCAAATCGCGCGGCGAACCGATGAGTGCAACAAATCTCTCAATCTACAAAAAGATGTTGGACGATTCTTTCGTCATCAAAGATCTCAAGAAGTACAAGGATTTGCCACCCCTCATGCATACCCACTCCGAAAATTTCTTTCTCACTTATCCGCAGCTTATCTCCAAGGCGATGCAGAACTTTGTGCGCGTCGATGGTACGCCCAAGGTTGAGAAGGAGAAGGCGAGCCTCAAATCCTTTGTCAAGACGCGGTCATGGTCAGGTCTGGTCGGCGATGCTTACCGTTTTGCCAGGGCCTGGCGGTGATCGCGACAGTGTGAAGTCCAACAGTGGAAGGCAAAAGCATGAATGTCGAACCCTCCGTGCGCGTCGAAGACAAGCTGTACTACAACCGTTATCTTGTCGACGCCGGGCACCCTCACGTCAGGGTACGTGCGCACAAGACGCCATCGCCGCAGCTCCTCACACTTTTGAAGGCCTGCCCGGCGCGATGCTACGAGCTCAACGACAACGGCCAGGTCGAAGTTACAGTTGATGGCTGCATTGAATGCGGTACCTGCCGCGTGATCGCCGAGCCGACCGGCGACATCGAATGGAGCCACCCGCGCGGCGGATATGGTGTTCTGTTCAAGTTTGGGTGATGACAGAGCGAAGGGTGGTGCGGCGTTAGCCGACGCAATCTCACTGTATCTGTGGCGCGCTCACTGTCACCTGCATAGCGCCGGGTTGTTTGAGAAGACACCCGTCATCGCAACGCGACGCAAGACGTGACATGCAGATAAGCAGCAAAAGGCTCGTTGTGGCGCCACTGAGTAGCGCCACGATGCCGTCGATCTGATGGCAGAGAAAAGATCAGTCTCCTGCCTGAGGGGAGGCAGGCCCAGCGGCCTCGAGTGCGATCGCCACTGACTGTGTGATCGCAGCAAAGCGCACGGCGGTCTGGATCGTCTCCGAATTGACGCCCGCGGCTCTCAATGTCCTCTCATGGGCATCAATGCAGATACCGCAGCCGTTTATGGAGGAGACAGCAAGCGACCACAGGTCGAAATCGGACTTGTCCACGCCGGGATTGCCAATCACGTCCATGCGCAGCCGCGGCGGCATCGTCTTGTATTCTGGGTTGGAAGCGAGGTGAACGAAGCGGTAGTAGACATTGTTCATTACCACTACGGAGGCCGCAGCTTTCGCTGCGGCGATCGCCACAGATGTCATCACGCCCGAGGCTGCCGATTCCACCGCGGCAATCAGGGCTGAATTGCGGGTGGCAACTGCACTCGCTACCAGCACCCCGTATTTTCGCCGCGGCGAAAGCGTCTCATCGGCCATCAAGGAGGTCAAGTTAATCCTGACATCCTTCGCGAAATCGGGAATCTTGTCGTAGATTTGTTCGATCGGCGACATGCTGCGTCACGCAACCTTCAGTGTTTCCCCGCCGATTTCGCGGTTGCAGGGACAGAGCTCGTCGGTTTGCAGCGCGTCTAGAACGCGGAGTGTGTCCTTAGGACTGCGGCCCACACTCAGATTGGTCGCATAGACGTGCTGAATCGTGTTTTGGGGGTCAACAATGAAGGTATAACGATAGGCAACCCCTTCGGGTGAACGCACCCCGAGGCCATCGACGAGCGTTCCCTTTGTGTCGGCAAATTGCCAGATTGGTAGATTGTGCAGGTCGACATGTGAGCGCCGCCAAGCAAGCTTGCAGAACTCGTTGTCAGTCGAGCCACCCAGTACAACCGCATCTCGGTCAGCGAATTCCTTGGAAAGCCGAGCAAATTCTGCGATCTCTGTCGGGCAGACGAAGGTAAAGTCCTTTGGGTAAAAGAAGATGATCTTCCATTTCTCCGGAAAGCTCATTTCGGTCAGCGTCTCAAACGCACTCTGCCCTTCCTCTTCCTGCGCTTGAAAACCGGGCTTCACGCCTGTGATGTCGAATGGCGGCAACTGACTTCCAATTCCGAGCATGGTGTCCTCACAAACTTGCTTTTGTAGATCGTGACCTCACTGGTGGAGCAAACCATATGCCACGCATTCTTAGACCTAGAATTGGCGCAACAAGACCAGCCCAGCGGCTTGGATACAGGCGCCTTTGAGCACGAAAGTACACGGGCGCTGGCTACGCGGTTGGCGGGAAGACGGCAGCCAGACCTAAACCGAAGCAATCTCGTCCCCGACCGGTAGGCACTGCACAGCCGGCCTGGCCGGGCTATGGCAGTTTGGCGCTCGCCGCTGGTAACTGCGACGTCGTGCCGTTCAAGGTCCACAATCGGCGCGTTCGCAAGGCATCGAGGCGGCGCAGCAGCGGACGCGGGAGCTAAGGCGGCTTCCGCAAATGGCGAAGGGTTTCGATGGGCGTGCGCCGCCCGGTATCGTTCCGACCAATAGCCGCAGCTGGGGTTGAACGGCGCCGGCCGCAAGGCATGTTTTTCGGAACGTCTGTTAAGTCCGGTACGCCTGGCTATCGTAACGATTCGGCGCGCAGGTCCGGTCAGCTCATTCCCGTTGTTTGGCGAATTTGCTGATCGCAAGGAGATGGGGTCCTGCTGCGAAGCGCCCGGGAGACGGCGGGCGCAGCCTCGGCAACCGTTTTTGTCAAGACCGGATTGTTCTGCTGCCGAACGGTTGGGAAATCGAGATCTGTTCTCCCCTCGCAACGTTCGCTTGCGAGCATAATGTGTGTGCCCCCCTCGAGTGCCGCTGCACCTGTAAGGTGATGCCTTCCTCGCTGCGCGACATCCAAAGCGGAATCGGCAGGTAGCCTCAAGATCGTCTTTGGCAGGTAAAGAACTGCCCGGAGCGCTATTCGAATCTATCTCATCTAGACTATCGATGATGGCCGCGATCTTGCTGGTGTGTTTCTCGCGTCCAGACATAGCCGTCCAAGGTGCTCATGGGGATGTGGCAGGCCTTGCAAGCCACCGCTCGGCAGCCCGAGCGGAACGGCGCGCGCGACTTCCGCGAAGAGCTATGCGGGATTTTGGGTGACGAGGCGATCAGGCGGCGTGGTTTTCCGGCACTTGGATGACCTCGATGCCGTTTTCGAATCTGACACCTGCGCTGACCTTCGGCAACTGATTTGTGCCTTTCAGCCGCCGCCAGGTCTTTGATGCGGCGCAGAGCAGCTTGAACACCATCAACTTGGCAGTCGTTGACGATAACGAACCTTTCGTGCGCACCGTTCTGTGCCGGACCGTCGCGAACACGCTTTCGATGGGATTCGTCGTCCGCAAGTGGTCCCAATGCTCGGCGGGGAATTCGTAGAACGCAAGCATTGCGTCGCGATCTTTCGTCAGGCACTCGACCGCCTTGTCGTACTTCGCTCCGTATTTCTCGGCAAAGACATCGATCGCCACTTCGGCCGAAGCTCGGTTGGACGCCAAATAGACCTCGCGCAGATCCTTCTTCATGCTGGCCTGTACCGACACTGCGACTTTGTTCAAGATATTCGCGGTTTTGTGCACCCAGCACCGCTGATGTCGCGTGGCGGGAAAGACCTCGTCGAGCGCCTTCCAGAAGCCGAGCGCGCCGTCACCGACGGCGATTTCCGGGGCGATCTTCAGCCCACGGGTTTTCGCCTCGACGAGCAGTTCGTGCCAGCTCTGCGTGCTCTCGCGCACGCCGACCTGGAAGCCGATGAGTTCCTTCTTGCCTTCCGGCGTCGCGCCGATCAGCACCAGCATGCATTCGCTGTGGTCTTCCATGCGAGCCTGCAGGAAGACGCCGTCCGCCCACACGTATACGTACCGGCGCGCCGACAGATCGCGCTTCTGCCAACGCTCGTACTCGAGCTGCCACTCCGTCGTCAGTCTGGAAACCACCGCCGGAGAAAGATTCGGCGCATCCTTGCCCAGGAGCGCCGCCAGCGCCTCCTGGAAGTCGCCCGTCGAGATGCCTCGCAGGTACAGAACCGGCAAAAGTGCATCCAAGCTCTTCGTGCGCCGTGCCCACAACGGCAGGATCGCCGAGGTGAAGCGGATCCGCTCGCCATCGCTGGTCACCGCGCGATCGCGAATCTTTACCCGGGCGACTTCGACGGCGCCGATCCCCGTCTGGATCGTCCGCACTGGACCATGGCCGTGCCGCACGAGGCGGTCGCGGCCATCGGGAAGCTTCAAGCCCTTCATCGCGGCGAGAAACGCCTCGGCTTCCATCTCGACAGCCTGCGCAAGCAGCTGCCGAGCACCAGATCGCAAAATATTCGTCAGTGGATCGTCGATCTCATCGGGCTGACGCAGTGGGACAATGTTGCTATGCTCGTTCATGGCGTATCGCTCTCCTTGAGGTTCTGGCAGGCTCGACACCCGCCTCGATACGCCGCCTATCTCATTCCGTCATCACCCAGTTTCCCGCATAGCTCTTCCGCGAATACTTCCGCTCCAATACTGAGCCGTAGGGCATCAAAGGAGCGGCGCGTGATGCGCGCCAAAAGCGGCACGCCAGAGTGGCCAGTTTCAAGGGTCAGAACCAAGGTGACCTCAGCATCGCCGTGCGGCAGAGAGGCCGTTATGCGTGCTCGAAATACATTGAGGATAGAGCTTGCGCGCGGAGGTTCGCACGCAATGCTGACGTCGCCGGCAGCGATGCGCAGCCGCAGCCTTGCGCCCGGCCTTAGCGGTACTGCTGGTATCAGAAAGCGCGCGGATTTGAGGCGGAGCTTGACCAGCCCGTAGCGCCCGTCATAACCGCCGACCATAGTATCCAGACAGATTGCCGCTTCACTGCGGCTGGCGAGCGCCGGGTCGCTCTGGGTGACATTGAGCGGACCGGCCGCAGTCACGGTGCCATCTTTCATCATGACGAGATGATCGGCGAGACGTTCGATATCGGTGATGTCATGGCTGATGTAGATCATCGGCAACGCAAGCGATTGCAGGATGCGTTCGAGAAATGGCAGGATCTCGCATTTGGCGGAGCGGTCGCGCACAATGAGTGGATCGTCCAGCAGGAGTAGCCGAGGCTGGCCTAGCAGCGCACTGCCAAGGGCAAGTCGCTGCCGCTCGGTCTTGGAAAGATGTGATGGCGTACGCTCGAGCAGTGGCGCCAAGCCGAGCAATTCGACCACACCATCAAAATCGATCAGTGTCGGTTCCGAGTTTGACGCGTTGTATAAAAGGGTGCGTCGTACCGACAAATGAGAAGAGAGGATCGGTAGCTGAAATACATATGCGACGCGACGCAGATGAGGCGGTCGAAACGTCGTCTCATCTTGCCAAATCTCCCCATCAATCGCACAGAAGCCATTCGGCAGACGCTGCACGCCAGCGATGCAGCGCGCGAGTGTAGTTTTGCCGCACCCAGGCGGACCAAAAATCGCTGTGACGCCTTTGGCCGGTACGCTGAACTGCGTATCAAGCAGAATGCTCGCGAGCGAGCCGTTGAAGGCAACCTCAATATAGCCCTTCTTGGCTTCTTTGGTGAACCCGCCCATGTGCTGTATCTTCCATCTAAGTGAGGAGCCTAGCGGCTGCACTGGAGGTGATCGTTATGCTGCTGGCCATCCAGTCTATTCCGCTCCAGCACGGCGCTGCTGCTCGCAAGAGGGTATAAAGTGGGAGGGAGGCGTGCAGAGCGGTTTCAAGTCCGGAGCCTTGTTGAGCAGCTCCACGCCGGTGGATCGTGGCAATCGGTACGGTGGCCGGCGCGCTTACCTTAAGAGTTAAGCGCCGCCTTTCCAGCAACGCGAGGTCTTTGGTCTGCTTGGCCGGGCCGAGGCCTTCTGGTGAATGTTGAATGGCGCGGCTTGAGAGGTTGGGGGGCAAAGATGCCGGCTCACGCCAAAGCTGAATACTGGCCCGCGGCCGGAAATCGGCATCAATGATCCCACAGCTTCGCGAGCCGATTTGAAGTCTGCCCAGTAGCTGATCGTAGCCTCTGCACTCTCAGGTGCGACCAGCATCAGCGCCAGGTCGATTAACATGAATCGAATAAGTCTCATTGGAACTCCGGCTCCGCCTGAGCCGCTTCCTTCCCGGCAACTGGCTGATACTTACCCAGCAATCCGCGTGCCGTTCGAAGTGATAACTGGGCGGTTAGCGGCAAGGGAGGCGTTTTATCTGTCTCCACTCCGCGTCTTAAATCGCCGCATCCTATTGTAGGACTTTGACGCTCGCGTCTCCAACCGCACATGCAGGGCCGTGAGGCGGCACCCAAGGATCATGCCAAGCCTCTCGCGTTCGAGATCGTGCTTTGGCGAATATGCGGCCGTAGAGCTCGTCAATGATGCACAACTCCATGCCATCCGACTGACGCGCCATCCGATCTACTCGGCGGAGAAGGCCTGTAGACGGTCGCTTGGCGAAAGCGCTGACCGAGATGATATGCGGTGCCCGCGCGCTCAAAGTGCTTGAATCGACCGTAACGTCAGGTTGTAGGCATGGCGAAGCAGAAAACCATATTGGGAGCCAACATGGGCACATAAGTGCTAAACGGCCGATCTCTGTTTGTCGCGGTCTTCGCAATGCGTGTTGCGAGTGGCGGGATAATGATTCGGAGCGCGGCAATCATTGCAGCCGGCCCGCGAGAAGCGAGACTCATGGCTGCCGAGGCATTCCAATCCGGTAAACAGATCACCTCTCGGGGCAAAGAAAAACAGAGAAGCACAGGCGTCTTATGAGGGGTTTGGTCAATCAAGAGCGACGAATGGGCTGGACTTGCAATGCGCATCGCTTTGCAGCCGTCCTCGCTGCGATCGCGATCGCTGCGACATGGTGCACAGGACACGCTCGCGCGCGAGATCGGCGAGCCGAGGAAGTCTTGGCGTCGTGCAAATCAGACGTGATCCGCTTCTGTGACCGCTTTACAGGCCGTAGCGATGTTGACGTGGCCATGTTTTGTCTTAGGGACAATTTCAAAAACTTGCACCGCGAATGCCGGCGCATGATGCCAACCGCGGCAAACGAAAACGATGCACCGAGACAATCGCTCAACAAGCGCCCGGTAGGCCCTCATCGAGAGACGCGGCAGTTGCGAACTCGAACGATAGTGAAGTATTCAGACTGACGGGCGGCGGGGTTGGCCAGCTTGGTGGCTGAAGGTCGACCGGGCTGGAGCATCAGCCTGCCGAGGCGCAGTCGGCTGGGTGGGACCGATCCGTGATTGGATTGGCTCGATTAGCGATACAGTTGCCCAGGCGTGGTGCGGCCTTGAATTTCGAGTTTCGTGCTGCAGCAGTTGCGCTTTGTTCAGCGCTGTAGCCATTCGCGGCTTCGAGGTTTTGTGAAGTTGCTTTCGTCTCTCTGTGGCTGGTCCCAAGGGCAATCAGCGTCAGCTGTGGAGGCAGTGGACCGTACTGTCATCAATTTATGGCATTGTGGCCCGCGACTACGTATTTTTGCGGAAGTGGCTAAGTCGGCTGCGACAGCCAATGATTGCCGGAATATCAGCGCGTTTGTTTCATCGCGGTTGCCTTAGATTTCTCAGGATTACCTTCGGCTAGACTGAGCTGTAACAGATTGGGCTAGGAAACCTCTTTTGTTAGCCGCTGATCGATTTCCCCATGCAACCGCTTGATACCATTGCGGCGTTCTCTATGGGCGCTTCAGGGGAGTCGCTTCGCCCGATTGTGGTGCTCCTGACCGAATACACTTTAGAGCTCAAGGCGAAAGGAAACGCCGTCGACGAGAGCCGTTCAAAGGCAGAGAGCTGTTCATGCAGACGCTTCTCAAGGGCCTTGCGTTCGGTGCCAGGCAGGTCGGTGTTAAGTAGCCGGCGGCAGCGCCAGATTCCGTTTCGCAGCCATCTGATCTCACTTAGCGTATCATCAATCGAAGTCATCACGGATGTTGATCCTTAAGTGTAAAACATGGCGATGCTCGTCGAGCGGTCGTTCCCTGGCTCCGCATTCCTGCCGGATAGTTGAGCCGACAACGGCGTATCGCCCGCTCGTGTCCGGAGGAGGCGAGAAGTCCGATGTATGCGACGCTTATAAGTCAATATTATCCTACGCCGCGCGTTTGGCGAGAAATCGCGGCAGATCCTCGCGGTTTCAATGCGCCGCGAACGTGTGTCCTGCACAATTCCAGCGCTCATAGGGTTAAGCGTGTTTAACGCGAGATCAACAAGGCGCACTAGCTGCTCGAGTTATTTGGTCGCGGCGCAGCTAGGCTACACTGAGCTCGACACAGAAAATCTGTCGTACCAGTGACAGATGCACCTGTCCGATTATCCAGTCGGAAGGATACCGTGAAGAGCCGCCCGATCGCCGTTTGCCGGTTCACGTGACCAATGTTAAAATGGCTGGGAACTCCGCGTCGAAGAGAATTAGCGAGCCCGCGGTGTTGACATCGGGGCGCGCTGCGTCTCGTAGCCAAGCGCGTTAGCGCGATAGGCTGCAAGCTTTTGAGCTCAGCTATCGCCCAAGCGTTTGACCCCGGGGAGAAGTATGGCCGCCTCGCCTCACGTCACAGCAAAGTTGCCGGCCTAAACGCGCTGCTGCCGGCGGACCGGCACCCGCCACCAGCCGGTCCAGCACAAAGTGATTCGTCTGCGGAGAGCTGAGCCCAAGGTTACGGAATTACAAACGCCATCCGTCATTTCGTCGCTCCGGACTGCGTCAGGTTATCGACAGGTGGCGCTCGTATCATGAGCGCCGCTACTCCCTTGCAGGCTTGGCTCAATGGGCGCAGAGCTCGCAGGCGAGACCGGTGGACTGCAATATCAATTGATCCGCGAGCGAAACGCCGTCTGGATTCGCTACACTGTCTGCAGTGGGTGCTAGTTGCAGAAGCGTATCCGGGCCATTCGTGCCTGTCGGCACGCTTGTGGGATCGCACCTCACTCCTTGTGGGCCGGTGGCGCGTCAGCCATAGTGGAGGATTGGCGGTTCTAAGATGCGCCGCCCCGGCGCATTCGCTTCATTTTGCTACCGAAGAAACGATATCGATGAACACAGAACAGCTCGTCACTCGTATTCCTTCCGCAACTTCCGATTTGGAAAGCTCCGAACCAGGCTCTCCGGCCGCACCGCTGTGGGGAGAGACCTTGGCCGGCGTGCACACGTCCGCTGCCGGAGCGGTTGCCTCGCCGGAGGAGGTGCTGGCCAACTGGGCTGCCGAAGACGGGCAGGGGCAACATGGGGATCGGCAACAAGCGGTAAGCCGAACGTCGGCTTGGCGGGGGACGGGTGATCTCAATCAGCCGCTAGATCTGTCGTCTCGGTCCCTTACCGCCTTGCCTGCGCCCATTTTGGCCGAGGTGCGCCGCCTGAATGTGGATCACAATCAGCTCGACAGCCTGCCCGAGACACTTTCGACCGGCCTCCAGCGGCTCTAGGCCATCAGCAATGGGCTGACGCGCCTGCCTGCAGAGACCGTGAACTACCATCACTAGGCGTTCCGCCTGGCGGTCGCCGAAGATCTGCGGCAGGCAGCCGTCAGGCCCCGTTTACGCGAGCAGTATTTCGAGTTGGCTTCGGGAGCGAACGGGAGCTGCGAAGATCGCGTTACTTTGGTCTGGAACGGCATGCAGACCGCACGCCTGAACGCTGATGTCGAGGACGGACTCTATGACGGGCGCCTCGGCGAACTGCTCCAGAACGACCGCGTCTTGTTTCGCTTGGAAGCGCTTGACGGGATCGCGCGCGAGAGGGTCAACTCACTTCGCCGTGCCGATCCCGACGCGGATGTCGACGAGATCGAGGTTTATCTTGCCTACCAAGCCCAGCTGCGGGACGCCCTGGAGCTGCGGCACAACGCTCCCGACATGCGCTTCATGAATGTGTCTCAAGTGACCGAGGCCGATGTGGCCAGGGCCGAGGCGTCGGCGCGGGACGGGAAGCGGCGGAATTTCGGGACTATTTAGCGACGCGATGGCAACCATGGAAAGCGTGGTGAGGCGTATGGTACCCCAAGATTATGCTGAAATGCAGGAGCGGCTCGTCGGCGTGATGGGTGTACAATTTGAAACCCGCTTGGATGAGCGACTGGCTGAGCATGGTCTGACGGGCGATGCCGATGCCGAGCCGGTCCTCGGCGCCAGATACGAAACGAGATTGCCCGCGCGATCAAAAGCGCGCTCCTGCATCAGGTCCTCGGGAAGCTCGGCCTTCAGCTATGAGCGCACCTCCGAAGGAGGGTCCGTCGATCCGCCTCGCCGGTCACAAAAGTCAAAATTTAATCGACGCCTTCCGGGACGGACTGCCTGCATGACGGACTGTCTGCATGAGCCATTGCCGAATGAGCTCTGTTAATTGCGCCCGTGCGTCCGTGCGGACGATCATGGTATAGGATGGACATCCAAGAGAAGATTAGCAAAACGCAATGCGTTCACGTTGCGAGCGCCGTTGAACTCAGCGCTCAACGGCCTCTCATAGGCCAGACAAATAGATGGGGGATCAGACCGATCTCTTCAAGTCGCCCTCGTGCAACGTAGGCTACCGATGTCCGTCCCCCGCGGCCGATCCCACCTTCGCAGCGTCACACTCGAATCCAGATCGCGAAACATGCCGTAATTCCGCCGGATCCATTGATGCAGCTCGGTGGACCAGTCCTTCTCGTTGCGCAGATACCCAGTGAAGGAAAAGCCAAGCCGATCTATATATCTCTTAAGGAACAGCGGTAGTGCGGAAATTCGAATCACCCGATCGCCGTCCATCGCTTCAGGTAATCCGCCGCGCAGTGCGAATTCATTGTGGATGATGACCAGCGAGGCCGGGGGAATTCGCCGCCGCAGCATCTCGTAACCACGAAAGGAGATGCGATCTGCGCCCGCGACGAAGAGTACGACAGGGGTGACACAGCACCGCGCCGTCTCCTTGACGAAGCCAATCTCCTCGCACATCTTGAAGAATTCGTCGAAGGCGTGAAAGCCGAGATCGATTACTTTGGGTACACGATCGTGAACGATGAGAGGGTCCATCAGCTGCATCTTGCCGTATGTGTCGATCACATCCGCGGTCTCCGTGATGTTGGGCAGGTAGTCGAGCAATGATGGCTCTTTCAAGTTGACGTCAAACGACAGCGTTGTACCGTCTTTCAGCAGCAAGAACTCGCTCATGGCCCGAGCGATGAGGGTTTTACCGACCTGCGGGCTAGGTGAGCAGATGATGTAGATGGGGGTCGCTAACATAGCCAGCAGATCAATTTCGTTCTGTGCGTGGGCTCGAGCTTGCCGGATATACGGCTACTTCTCGCCGGCCCGGGTGGCGGACTTGGCCCCGGCCAATTCCGTCAAGTTGATGCGATCAAATTCGCTCCAGACATTTGCCAGCCAGTGCCGGACATAGCCGCGCAGCACGAAGGAGTTGTTCGCGGGTTCATCATTGCGTCCCTTGTTCGCGACGAAGTCTATGAACGGGACGGACGCGACTTCCACCTGCTCATACGCCATCTCGTTAAGCTTCGGGATGGTCAACTCAGTCGCATGTTTGATGCGATGAAAATAGGAATTATAAGTGGCTTGATCCCACTGGAAGAATTGAGTGTCGTTGATGAAGTTCTTGACCAGGTAGTACTTTGCACCGGTCATGAAAGTCGCGGTTTCCTCGATCTCGTCTAGCGACGCGATAGATGATCCCAGGATGTGGAACACGGCAAATGTGATCTGGCCAGACCGTGCCGAGTCCAGAAAGCCGATGTTGCGCAAGGAAGCCAGCGCAGAGGACAGTAGGCCTGCGCGAGCATCGATGACAGTGACGGACAGCCCTGAGTTCAAGGTATCGAAGATCTTCATCTGGTCCGCCGTCGCAGTCATGTCGACGATCTCAGTGATCCCGGGGTAAAAGCGCTTCAGCGTTCCCCGGGGCGACTCCGTGTCGAACGCGCGTATTTGCACGTTATTGACGCTAAAGTAGTCCAGTAGCGTTCGTGATACGGTCGTCTTGCCGACTCCTCCCTTGTCCGCACCGACTACAATTACCACTGGCTTCACCATAGAAAAATCTCCTGAGCTCTTGCTATTGCCGCGCGCAAAGTGCGCTATCGGCGCGTCACTGCTTTGGGTGCGAACATGGCGGAAAGAAGGGGCAATGAACCGCCGATGCGAGAGCTCTGCAACTGATAAGCGTTTTCAACATCTAGCGAGTAACGTCGCGTGATGATGCAGCTCCGGCAATGGGAGTAATCACTTGTACTGGTGATTTACGTGAGGTTTGTGTGCGGCTGGAATATGCGGGGCAAGAATCAAAGTCTGCCCATGGTGATCGTTGGATTGCCGTAGGTTCGCTATGGATGCTGTCGCTGCCGCTATCAAATTTTAATGGGAGACCGAGTCTTACGTAGCGTCAGATTGCGAGCTCGATGAAAGCGCAAATCGGGGGGATGCTAGGCGGTCCGACTATGGCTTCGCAGACCATCAAAGGTCTACTGGATCAGATCGCCGTCTTTTCGGTATGCCGAGGAATATCTCCACGAGCTAAAGGTGAGTGGCTAAAGGCCTCTCTGCGCGCGAGAGCTAAGCACATGGGCTGCTAGAAAATAAATTGGGCGGCGTCGTCGGGCCGGTGTCTAGCTGATCGGCGCCCGGCGGGGGTGTAGTCCTGGACGGCACAATGGCCGCCTGCGCTGCGTCCTTTGGGGCGCGGCCGACGATAATTGTGAGCAGACCCCCGCCCCACAGCCGCTGCGCTGCTCTCTTTGGCGTCTTCCAGCGTCACCGCATCGACGACGGCATTCTGGTTTTCGAGATAGTCGATAGGCAACTTGTCAAGCTGATGCTGCAGTAGCGTTCGCGCCAGTTTTGATGATGTGTTGAGAGCTACCAGTTGCGAGCCCTTCAGGTAGGACTTTGCGTCATCGAGCTCCTGCTGAGTCGGTCCTTCCGCGGCGATCTGTCGGACCTGCTTCTCGATTTCTTCAACCGTTTCACCGGCCCGATCGGCGCAGGTGCCGCTGGTACCGAGAAACATGGCTGAATGATCCAGCCAGACAAGCTGCTCACGGACTGAATAAGCCAGTCCGCGCTTCTCGCGGACTTCGCGGAACAGGCGTGACGTCAGGCCGCCGCCGCCGAGAATGTGGTTGACGATACAGGCGGGCATGAAACCCGGCTCGCTGCGACGGACGGCTGGACCGCCAAAAGTCACAACTGTCTGCGGCACATCGAGCTGAATAAAGACCCGCTGCGGCGGCTTTGCTGCGATGACGTCGGCGACCGGCATCGCTTCCGCGTTGCTCGGCAGGCTGCCAAAGGTCTTATCGAGCAGCTTGCAGACGGCCCCTGGATCGACCCCGCCGACCACCGCGATTTTGAACGTGTCTTTTTGCAATGACGCGCCGGACATAACCCTTGAGATCCTCGGCCTCTATCTTCGGCACGCTTTCCAAGTAGCCATCGACTGGGCGAGCATAGGGATGATCCCCAAAAGCGACTTCGAGGAACTTGCGGCGAGCCAGCGACGAAGGATCGGTTGAGTCGTGCCGAAGGCGCGCAAGCACAGCGGCACGGTTCCGTTCGACGTCGGCGGCCTCAAAACGCGGCGAGGTTAGCGCGATCCGTAAAAGCTCGAAGGCCTCCTCCGCGCTGTCATTGATCGTGCGCAAGGCACCGCGGAAGTGATCATGGGTCACGTGAAAACGCAGCTCAATGGCATGGCGGTCCAGCCGCTGATGAAAGGTCTTGAAGTCAAATTTGCCGGAACCTTCCTTGAGCAGCCCAGAAACCATGTGGGCTACGCCAGGTCTTTGAGCGGGATCCTGAGCCGCGCCGCCGGTGAAGGCATATTCCATCGAGATCAATGGGACAGTGGAGTCCTGCACGAACCAGGCTTCTATGCCGCAAGACGAAATCAAACGCTTGATCCTGGTCCGGTCCAGTGATCGTGGTGCGGCATGCGAATTTGACGAAGCGAGCACCGCCATGGAGAGGGAGGCTCCTCCAAGGAGGATCCCGCGTCGAGTGCAAGGATGGATCACTAGAGCGTCTCCCAGTGTTGCGGGGTAGACTCTTTGACGAGATAGCCGGTTACCGCTCGTTTCTTGTCGAGCCATATCCGCGCGGCCTCATGCACCTGCGGTGCGCCGACCGCGCGGATGTCGTCCGGCCAGCGTTGTACATCCTCGATGCATAGTCCCGTCGTCAGGGCGCGGCCATACCAGTGAGCGAGCAGTTCCTGACTGTCTTGGGCGTAGGCGACTTGCGCGGTTAGCCGCGTCTTCGCCCGCTGGAGATCTTCGGCACTCGCGGGATTACGGGCAATACCGGCGATTACCTCGTCGATGCAGCGCTCGATCAGGCTGAGGTTGGCGCCAGGCTTTGGTATGACGGAAATCTCGAATAGCGATGGATCGAGCGCGGCAGAGTGGTAGCTCGCCCTGGCGGTGACCGCGAGCTGCTTTTCGACAACCAGCGAGAGATAGAGATATGAGTTAATGCCGCCGCCCATCAACTGCTCGAGCACCTCAAGCGCTGGACCCTCGCCCGCGGCCGCGCTGCGAGTCGAGGGTACGAGATAATAGCGGCGCAGGGCCGGCTGCTCGACGCGGGCATCGGCCAGTGTCACTCTGCGCTGCGCGGCCGGCGGCGGTTCCTGCGGCCGCAGGCGTTCCTTGGGAATCGAAGGTTGCGCGGGGATGCCGCCAAACGTCTCCTTCACCATGGAGCGCATTTCCTTGGTGGCTACGTCGCCAGCGACAATCAGGATCGCGTTGTTAGGTGCATAGAAGCGCCGGTAGAAGGCAAGCGCGTCCTCTCGGGTAAGCTTTTCGATTTCCTGGCGCCACGCGATAATAGGGTGGCCGTAGGGGTGGTTGAGGTAAAGCGCCGCCATCATCTGCTCAGCAAGCCGGTTACCTGGATGGTTGGCGACCCTCATATTGAATTCCTCCAGCACGACGTCTCGCTCGGAGAGCACGTTCTCGTCCTTGAGAACGAGACCGGTCATGCGGTCGGCTTCAAATTCCATCATCTTGCCGAGGTGCTCTCGAGGCACGTGGTGGAAGTAGCTGGTGAAGTCGAACCCGGTAAAGGCGTTCTGGTAGCCGCTGGCGCGCAGCACGGCCTTGGAGAATTCATCCGCCGGATGTTTGGAAGTACCCTTGAACATCAGGTGTTCGAGGAAATGCGCAAGCCCCGATTTGCCGGGCGGTTCATCCGCGGAACCGACCTTATACCAGATCATCTGAGTGACGACTGGTGTGCGATGATCCTGGATCACAACCACCTGCAGGTCGTTCTGAAGCGTGAAGCATGCTGCTCGATCTGATCTGACCGTGCCGGCATAGACGCTAACCGCCGGAGTGGTGCGCGTCGTCGAGTCCAAGGCTTCAGGTGGCCAAATGTAACCGTCGACATGTCATGAACACAACCTTGCGCACAACGTCTCAGGAGAACTTGGCGTCTCTGGAGATTTGGGGGTAGATCAAGCGCGATATACGCTGGCACAACACTCAGCAGCTTGCCGTCACACATCTCGCTCTACACGATGAGCGGCTTGACGATTTGTCTGCCAGCGAGCAGCTCCTCTGAGTACACTGCGCCGAAGTAGTCCAGGATGAACGTGCGACAACAGCGTAGTTTATCGGCCGCGCGCATCAGGTGCCGCGGGGGAGCGCGATTGAGAAGATTTGCCGCAAAAGCCCATCGGTTGTTGACGCGCGAGGTAAACAAATGCTCAGCGATAGCTTCGATGAGACAGTGGAAGTCACTTGCCGGCCGTCGCGGTTTACGTAAGGCAAAGGGAAGCCGAGCGCACCGCTCACCGTCCTTAAATCACCTGCCAACAAGTCACTCAGATTAAGGATACCAAGGGCACCGCAGATCGCGGTCATGTGATTTGCGGTTGCAAGCCGGAGCCTGGTTGGCGCATGTTAACTACTTCGCTATTTCTCCTCTCTCTTATCTGAACGACAAGATGCCAGAAGGGCGTGGATGTAGCAGTGCCGAGCGGGTTTGATGAGGATGTGATCCTCCCGGAGGACGTTCATGCCGGCAAGATTCTGCCAACCAATCATGCCGTCCGCTGCCGGCGGCTAAAGGGCTGAAAACGGTTTGCGAGCAAGTTTTTTCCCGGGAAGGCAGAGGAGGAGATCCTCACATGGCAGGACCGGGTGTCATGGAGATCGTGCGCCGCCATCGCGCGCTGTAGCTTCGCAGTGCCGATAGACCGCGTCATTTCGGCTGATACAAGGAGGCTCTTTGCTGGCGCAAGCTGCAGATCAGGAGGAACACGAGGCTGCGGAGTCCGAGAGATAATCGATCTGCTGCTCGTCCGGCTTGATTCCGCCAGACGAAAGGGCCCACAGCGCAGTCCAACTCCGCCTGCGGATACGGAAAAGATGTCGGTGCTCAAGAGTACATGCAGCAGGAAATGAGATAGAGGCCTGATCTTGCCCCGCCGATCCGGCCAATCGCTCTTCGTGTGATGCCTGTAGGCTCTACATAAAGTCATATTCCTCATCATACGGATCGTTCGCGGGCTTCGCTACACTCTCGGTATACTTGGCATTGCCGCTGTTGTCTTCAGTCGCGGCAAGATACAAAGGCGGCTTACCCGCCCGCTGCCAATTGCCGCCTTCGTTCTTCCATTTGTCATCGTGCTTGGTGGGATCTAGCACCATCATCGAGTCACTAACCTCAAGAAAGCCCAACGCTGCCGCGCGGGCTTTCGCTTCCGGATTGGAAGAGTGGGAGAGAACGAGCGGTTTGTTTCCGTCGATCTGGAGCTGATGTTCAAGCAAGATATCGCCCGCGTTCTCGACGAGCGGATGAGTAACCCGGAAAGCTATTGTTGAGGTGATTTCATCTCGTCCAGGAAATTGATGGCGCTAATCATTGTTGCCCTTGAACAGCTCACTCATGCGGCCTCCGGGTTCCGTTCTCAGAAGCCCGACGCTCTTGTTCCCAAGCTGATAGCTGAAAAAGCACGATTTCTCCGAAATAGACTTCGTGCCGAAGCGAAATGCAGTGTCCGCTGTGCGTGAGCCTTTTCGGAAACCCAGCGCGAGTATCGCTGCGGATTGGCAGCAATATCCTCTATGTCTCCTCCATAAAAATCTGCCAGCTTATTCTCAAACGAAGATTTTGAGATCTCAACCACCGGCCGCTCGTCAACCAGCGCGTATGGCGGGACTGCTGCCAAAGATGCATCAACGGAGCAGCTCGATGGCGCCAAACTCAGAGCAGAGAATACATCCAAGAATCTTGGGCTATCCGTGTGGGAGCCATCGTCCGAGCTCGTTCCCATTTCATCGAGCTCGGACGCACGTTCGCTGTTAGATAGAGCTTTAGTGTTTTGAAACATAACACGTCCTGTTATGTCGGCGAGGCCGCGCCGGAGTGGGGTTCCGCGCTCATAGTAAGCCTAGCTGTCGGCAAGCTGACAGCTAAGCATCACGCTTCGCTATTCCTGCCCGCTCTTGATCGCCTTATCTTGAACGAGCCAATGCTTTCCGGCTGCCCGCCTGAGGTGCTGCGCTGGCATCGCCGGCGTCCATCTTGCCTTGAAGGGCGAGGGACAGTCCGAAATTGTTGCGCAGCATCGGGTTTGCAGGTTCCGCCGCGAGAGCTTGGCGGTATAGCTCTTGGGCTTCCTGATGACGGCCCTCGTGATCGAGAACAACTGCTTTGGCATTTAATGCGCGCAGGTCGCCAGGGGTTGCCAATAACACGCCGTCGAGCACCTCAAGCGCATCATTCGGACAGTTGCGTGCCAGCAGGGCTCGCGCAAGAGGAATAGCCGCATCAATGTTGTTCGGCTGTTGCTTCAATGCGTCGCGCAGAGCCCCTTCATCAGCATCTCGGCCAAGCGCGTGCGAAATGCGCTCGCGCGCGGCGGGGTCGATCTCTTCGCTGTCTGCGAGGTCTGATGCGGACCTCTGCTGCGGTGAAAGGCCATGTTTGTCTGCGGTAGCGCAACCAGCGAGCAGCACAACAGTCAGCATCGCAAGCAGAGCCGGCCGCAGCCTTGGACTGGCGGAGCACAGATATCGGCGGAAGCTGGTGTCATTAGATTTCATCGGCTACTCACAAGGTAGTGCTGCGCACTCTTAGCTTGCAGCTGTTAGGAGCCCTCCTGAGGAAGGCGCCTTTGGAAGCTTGACGGATCCGATCGGCCGGACCGTGAAGTCCGCGGCGAGATCTTGATAGGACAGAACAGGCAAGTCGATTCCGTTGCGCGTGAGAAAACCGCGCACGAAACGCCGGATATCCATCGAACCGAGGACGACAGGCTGGCTCTTACTTTGCGCGATGGTCGCATGAATCTGACGAAATTGTGCAAGCAGCTTTTCGCTCTGCCATTCATCCAAGACGAGATATGGGCCTACGGCCGTTTCCCGTACTGCGCCGCGGATGATTTCCTCGCTCTCACGCTCGATGATAAAGGCGACCACGACGCGATGGGCATTAGCATACCGGAAGCAGATTTGGCGTTTTAAGGTAGCACGAACATACTCGGTGAGCAGGACGGCGTTTTGCTCGCGCTCGCTCCATTCTGCCAATGCCTCCAGAAGCAAGCGGGTATTGCGGATTGGAATGCCTTCATCGAGCAAGCGGCGCAGGACCTCGGCGATCCGAGGGACGGTGGCCGTACGCAGTACCTCCTTCACCAGATCAGGGTATTCCTGCTCCATCCGAGCGAGCAATTGGCGGGTTTCCTGAATACCGACCAGGCGCTGTGCAAAGCGCGTCAATGTGGAATGGAGACGTAAGGCAAGAACTTCGCTTAGCCGATGATATCCGATTCCGGCGGCCTTGAGAGCCGCTGCATGCCGTTCTTCGATCCAGACCCGATTCGTTTCAGGGTCTTGTTGAAAGGGGATGCCGCTCAATTCGATGTTCGCGACATCGTCGTTGAGTGCCAAGTGCCCGGGATTGATCACATCACGCTCAACTGGCACACTATCGACATCGACCCTGAACTGCGACGAGGACAAGCTGTCGCCAATCTGGGCAGGGATCCGCGGAATGGTGATGCCAAGGTCCGCCGACACGAGCCTTGAAACACGCGAAATGCTCTCTTCCAGCTCGTCTTTGTCGATCGAATCCGTCAGGTTTGGTGCAAGGAACAACGCGATCGGAAGCGCTTCCGCATGTGCGGCCTGCTTTTGGACCGCTGCAGGAACCGGCGCCGATGCCGCGGCGCTAGCTCCTATTTTGGCGGCAGGCTTGTCGTCTTTGGGGCCGACCTTGACGTAGCTTGCGGCAGCGAACAGGACGGCCAGCACGGCAAACGGGGGCAAAGGAAAGCCAGGAACGAGCCCCATGAATACCAAGACGCAAGCGGCTAGCCTAAGTGCCTCCGTACTTGCGGTAAGTTGGTGAACGATATCGGCGCCGAGTCTGAGTTTGGAGGGTCCGTTGACGCGCGTGACAATGGTCGCGGCGGTAATTGACAGCAGCAGCGCCGGAATCTGCGAAATGAGCGCATCACCAATCGTCAAAAGAGTATATTGATGCAGCGCTTCATCGAGCGACATGCCCTTGGAGAGCAGGCCGATGCTTATTCCGCCAAGCATATTGATGCAGATCACGATCAGCCCGGCGATCGCGTCTCCCTTAACGAACTTCATGGCACCATCCATAGCGCCATGAAGCTGACTCTCTTGTTCCAAGGCGGCACGTCGGCGGCGTGCTTCGTGTTGATCGATGTGGCTGTTGCGTAGCTCCGCATCGATCGCCATCTGCTTGCCTGGTAGCGCGTCAAGCGTGAAGCGCGCAGACACCTCTGCGACGCGTTCGGCACCCTTGGCAAGAACCATGAATTGGACCATGGTCACGATCAAGAATATGACAATTCCGACCGCAATATTCCCTGAAATGACGAAGTCGCCGAAGGTGTGAATGATGCTGCCCGCGTCGCCTTCGGCGAGGATCAGCCGTGTTGTTGCAATCGTCAGCGCCAGCCGAAATACGGTGGAGATCAGGATGACGCCCGGCAAGGACGAGAAATCAAGCGGTGTGCTGAGATAGAGGGCAACCATCAGCAGCAATATGGCAAAGCCAAGATTGAAGCCGATCAGCATGTCGATCACGATGATTGGGATTGGCATGATCATCATGCCGATCGCTAGAAGCAGCATCAAGGCAACCATGAAATCCGGGTGGGCCGGAGCGCGCACGACAAAGCCGCGCAAGGTGTTAGCCATGATAGATCCCTATTGCTTTCGGATGAGGGCTGTACTCGCGCGCAATGACACATAGGTCTGGAAGACCTCGCGAGCCTCGGCCATGCGGCCAGCGTGCCGTAGCGCGTGACTGCGCAACAGCGTCATCGGTATGCGAGAAGAGGGTTGCGTATCAAGTGCGTCCAGCCGGTCCAGCACATGGAGTGCTTCCTCGCCGAGGCCCTCGGCGATGAGCGTGTAGGCTAGAATGCGGAGTAGACCGACGTCGTTGGAATGCTCGCGAGCTGCAATTCGCAACAGAGCCAGGCTGTGTGCGCTCTGCCCGCACGCGAGATGGACATATGAGAGTGCGCAAAGCAGGTCGCGCTCTGGCCCGGAGATCGACGGAATATCGCCGGATTTTGAGACTCCTGGAGCCAGGGGAACGGCGACGCGATGCAATCCATCAGGATCGGCCATGGCTAACCCTTGATTAAGCTGTTTTGGTTTTGTCGGAGCATTAGTAACCGCTGCAGCTCCTGCTGCAGGATTGCCAAGCACTCTCGCGCCGTCTTGTCTTCCGGCGTCGCCTCCAATGTTCGCGTCAAGCGTTCCAGAAGAACACCATGCTTGTCAGCGCGCAGTACGTCGGGATGACGAAGGCGCGGAACTACGAAGGAGAGTAGTCCGCGGGACAGATTGGGACCATAAAGCGAAGCCAATCTCGCGCGTGCATCTACCTCATTCGCTCCTGCTTCGCTTTCGAATAAAGTGACGCGTGAGATGGCGCCGACGGAATCGACCCCGAGCGCCGCTTCGCTCGCGCCATCAATTGGCAGATCATACGAAGCCGCATCCTGCCACGACGCCCGCTTCGTGCCGCTATCCGCATGGGCGCCTCCGACTTCGAGCTTATCACCTCGCGAAGGAGGCGAGCCGATGACTGGTGCGTGCTGGCCCGCATCTAACCCCTGCGATGAGTTGCCGGGCCCTACGGAGTTCTGAGGCAGCCTAGCCATAGCCTTCTCCTTCTCTTTTGCAGGGTAGAGACCTTAATAGGGCAAAGCGGCAGATCGGCCGTTGCGGCTGAGCAGAACTCGTCCATCCTCGATTCGATCAACGGTCCATCCATTACTTAAGAGCGCGCCGACGAAATACTTCTGCCCGGCAATAAGCAGATAAGGTTCGCTTCCGCGCCAGACGGCTTGGACAGCAATCGAAGACGGCATCTTTTCCTCTTTCACCGCGACAGCGTTCACAAGGGTCGGGGTACCATTGCTTTGACGATCGAACCATTGCTGGATTTCTTTCCATTTTGCGACGAGGTCCGGCGCAATCGTCCCTTCCGCGGTCACGACGCCGGGCCCGTGCCCGATCTTGACGTCAGGAAGGCCCTCTCGTTCGATCTGTTGGCGCAGTGATGCGGCCATTTCATCAGCAGCTCTCGCGTCAAAATGATCGACGGTTGGTTTAGCGGCAATTTCGACCGCGTGCGATGATCCGGTGCTTGGCGCCACCGCCCTATCGCCGGGGGCAAAGATGATTGAGACGGTGCCGATCGCGACAGAGCTGAGCAAGATCAGGCTGAGTGCCACGATCGAGCGGCGAGATCGCTTGCTCGAAGCAATTGGTTGGAAATCCTCTGCCGACCAGCGGATGGACATCGCGCCGGCATGAATGATCGCGGGAAGCGGCACTCTGACGCGCTCACCTGTTGCAATGCTAGCGTGACGGTCAATGCTGATTCTGGCAGCGAGCGCTTCGAGCTCGATCGAATCGCGCTGCGGGATGACGCGAAGATGATGCGGTTCGAGCCCTTGTTCAACGAAGATCATGTCCGCATCGAGGCCGCTGCCCACAATGCTCTCGCCGCCCGCCGTCTTTCCTTTGAGCCCGGTATAGACCCCCGAAAGCACCTCGAACTCAAGCGAAACAGAGTCGTTCACGATAATCCCCCGAATAACGAGAGAAGCCGTACGGCGGTGCCGTACGGCTCATCCAGACTTCGTCATTCACAGCGCGGCGACGGTAGCAACTGCGGTGAGCCACCCGTCTTGCAGAATTACTGGACGCGCTCGTCGGCGACCTTCTTCTCGGACGAGAGTTCGGTCGTAATTCTGCGCATTGCCACGGCCTGGGCCTGAACCTTCTGGCTCACACGCTCGAATTCAGCCATCTGGTTCTGGAAGCCGCTATCGCCGGTCTGCTGGGCACCAGCAGCGCCGCCATTTCCGCCAACATTGTCAACCGCCATGTCTATTTGCCTTTCTTTTGGGATAACGCTGGTTCTGATTTGTTACGAGGTGCGGGCCGGCGAGACGATCGCAGGAATGGAAAGGAACATGGGCGTACCGCCGAGCGTGCTGAGCCCGAGGTTCAGCTCCGGGCTCTTGCAGGCAGTCTCGTGCTTGGATTGCACCTCGGTCTTTTCGCCGGCGTCTTTGTGGTCTTCGGCCTTATCATGGTGACCCTCGTCGGGCACCAAGGTGTGGACCACCTTGTCAAAGACCTTGTCCACGGTCCCGCCCAGTGCCGAACCAATTGCCGCTCCGGCCGGGCCGCCTAGGTAACCGCCGGCGGCGCTTCCAATCATTTCTCCGATCATTGCGTTCTCCTATGTTCGTCTTGTTGCGCAGACGACTGTTCGCCTAGCTTCAGCGGCCTCATGCTAGGGGCGCTAGCTTTCGAAAAGCTGACGAGCCTCACGTTGAGGCGAGTGATATTTTGCGGCAGGCTTGCATCTGCTCGCAATCATCGGATCGCCCTGTCGCTCCCAGCGGCGCCCTATAGCCGGCTTGGATGAAGGCGAGTTGAGCCGTGCTTAGCTGCGCGTTCAGGAATGATTTGACTTGGCGGAACCTTCGCAGGCGCGTGGCTTGCAGGGTGGAGCACGGAAGCGGGATAAGGTCATCGAGCCGTGCGGATCTCAGCCCTCGCTTGTCCCGTTTGGCTAAGATGGCGGCTTGCGAAAGCTCACCTTTCGCGAAGTCTTGATGTTTGGGAAAATGCAGCGAGAGTTCAAGCTGTTGATCGCTCCTCGCAGATGATGTGCAGTTCCGGCGGGAGCGCTGATTGCGGTGAGGATGAGATGATTGGCTGATAACCGGCAACGTCGTGTCATTTGCCTGAAGACATGGGAGCACCGCTGGTACCAGACGAATCTTGCCAGGAGGGAATATTAAATCTTGCGATACGTTCAGCGAAGGATGCGTTTCGGACATCCGATCGATGCCAAAGTGCGTGCGGCTTGGCTCGCTGATCATCGTCAGCTTTTCGACAGGTGTTCGGGCTACCGTATCTGTGAGTTGAATGCGCGTGATGTGCTCGTGCGGTTACGGTGATGGGGCGAGAGAGGATCTCCATAGGCTGCCGGTTCTGGCAAGGGAATTAGTCGTTCGTTCGGATGAGCTGATCAGGCGCTCTCATGCAGATCTGAAGCGGCGGATCTTGGGTGACTATGCGCGTAACGCTCACAGTTTTACAGATGTCGTCTATGCAACAGGAGTGAACTAAATGCAGTATCTTCCCGTGGCCGGCCTGCCAGTGGTGGGTGCGCCCGACTCGATGAACGGAGTGGCGCCGGAGGGCGCTGTTGTCACTCCCACCTTCAACGCCATGTTGGGGCAATATGCCCCGGCGAGCTACCAGTACTTGCCGGTAGCCTCACCAGCCCTCGTCGGTACGGCCGTTGGGAGTGTCGTTCCGGTCGTCGTGGCGCCAGCCGTCGTTACGACGCAGGCGTACATGATGGCGCCTCCTCCTTCCACCATGCTGATGAGCCAGCTGAATCAGAATGCCGAGCCTGCTGTGGATCCGGTGTGGACGCATGAGGTCAAGGATGGCAAGGCCACGATCAACCTTGGGGACAAGTATACGATTACGGCCAATGAGAAGGATGGCACGTGGACAGTCCGCAACAACCAGACCGGCCATGTCACGGTCATTCATGGCGACCCGCACGTTGATGCCGACGGAGACGGCAAGGATGACTTCGATTTCAAGAAGGATATGACGTTTCAGCTCGACGACGGCACGAAGATTACTGTGAATAATGTCGACTACGGCAATGGCCAGGCCATCTCTTCAAAGCTTACGATTACGAACGGCCACAACGCGATCGTTGTCGAGGGGCTCGGCGACGACAAGGATGGCAAAAACAATCTGAGGGTGACGCAGTCCAACGCTGGGATGACCCTTGACGAGTTGACGTCTGATGGTGCCCAAACGATCCATGAGAGTGGACAGGGATGGGTCGATGGCGCCGGACGCGCCGTGAATCAGGCGAGTATCGACGACGGCGAGCAAGGGCGTGGGCCGGGCAACTACCAGTATGCAAGCGGAGCGCCCACCTCTACGGCGCCCGTCTTCTTCGTTCCTCCTCCGCCGCCGCCTCTTGCGATGGTGCCTGTTGCGGCTGCCCAGGTGCCCACGCAGTCTTCTCAGCCGGCGCCAGTGTGGTCACATGAGGTCAGGGACGGCAAGGCTGAGATCAAGCTTGGTGATAAGTATTCGATCTTGGTCGACGAAAATGACGGAACAGTGCTCATTCGTAACAGTCAAACAGGCAAGATCACCTCGATTAAAGGCGATCCCCACGTCGATGCCGACGGTGACGGCAAGGTCGACTTTGACTTCAAGAAGAACATGACTTTCCAGCTCGACGACGGCACGAAGATTACTGTCGACACCGTTGATATCGGCAAGGGCAAAACGATGGCCTCGAAGCTGACCATTACTAACGGCGACAATGCCATGGTCGTCGAAGGGCTTGGAGACCGCTTTGACGGTAAGAACAATCTCAAGGTGACGCAGTCGAATGCGGGCCGTACGCTTGATCAATTGACTTCGGACGGAGCCCAGACGATTTATGAACAACCAGGCTCGGGGTGGGTTGACCGGTCTGGACGCCAGGTGAACCAGGAAATCATCGACAGCAATGAGAATCCAGGCACAACGTCCGATGCTTGAGTTGGCCTGAGGTCTGGCTGGTACTGCGAAGCGGTTCCAGCTTATGGGATAAGTCACTGAAGTGGGCGCTAGCGCCCGCTTTTCGTGTTCAGTGAGGAGATGAAGATACTAGTACCCACTTTTCTTGGAACGTGAGTCGTGATTCAAGGTCGGGATGATACCCGAAGCAAGAGAAGTCCACCTTTCGAGGAAAGATCGCAAGGTGCTTGAGGCGTGCTGTCGCTCACCGGTGACGTTGCAGCGCGATTTGAAGCGGGCGCGGATAGTTCTGTTGGCGGCGGATGGGCGCAGCACCCGGTCGATCGCCAAGGAAGTTGGGGTCCAGCCGCGGATTGTCAGCCTTTGGCGGCATCGCTATGCCGACCATGGCCTTGAAGGGCTGCAAGACAAGCCGCGGCCTGGCAAGCAGCCGATCTATACGAAGACGACCGACAAGCGGATTCTGAAGCTGCTGGATAAGCCGCCACCGCAAGGGTTTGCGCGCTGGACCGGCCCCCTTCTGGCCGAGGCGCTGGGCGATGTCGATGTCCAATATGTCTGGCGGTTCCTGCGCAGCCACAAGATTGACCTGGTGGCTCGCAAGTCCTGGTGCGAGAGCAACGACCCGAACTTTACGGCCAAAGCCGCCGATGTTGTCGGCCTCTATGTCGCGCCGCCGGCGAAGGCCATTGTGCTGTGCGTGGACGAGAAGCCCTCGATCCAGGCTTTGGAGCGAGCGCAGGGTTATCTGAAGTTGCCCAATGGCCGCGCCTTGACCGGCCAAAGCCACGATTACAAGCGGCATGGCACCACAACATTGTTTGCGGCGCTCGAAGTCGCCACCGGAAAGATCATCGCGACCCATTCAAAACGCCGGCGCCGCGTCGAGTTTCTCGATTTCATGAACAGCGTCACCGCGGCTTTTCCGAACCGCAAGCTTCACGTCATCCTCGACAACCTCAACACCCATAAAAAGAACGAGGACTGGCTCAAGGCCCACCCCAACGTGCAATTTCATTTCACGCCGACAAGTGCGCCATGGCTCAATCAGGTCGAAGTATGGTTTTCCATCTTGCAGGGGCAGTCGCTCAGCGGCACCTCCTTCACGAGCCTCAAGCAGCTTCAGGAACACATCGATGCCTACGTCAACGCATACAACGACAGAGCCGAGCCCTTCGTCTGGACCAAGAAAAAGGTCCGTCAACGCCGTTTCAAAGGCCGCCGTATCACTCAGCTCTGATTCCGGGTACTAGGTGCGGCGGCCTCGATGAGGATCTTAGCTCTTAGCGTGATAGGGGCAGTCTGAGCTTTGGCGCCAATTCGTAGCGACAAATACGCCATAACTCAGGATCAGGCAGCAGCAACATGCCTCGATGCTGAGGGGTAGCGGTCCCCGGAGTTCTGCAGATATGGGCGCAGCGAGCGCCAAGTCTGCCTATGTTCCGGAAAATCTCGGAGGATCTCTCTAGTCATCTGGAACGGAAGTTCGTGACATTAGTTGATCGCTCGGATCTCTAGAGAGGAGAGCGCTCGTGGCGAATGCAGGTGTGAAAGGCCGGCCGATCGCGCCGTTGGTGCTGAGTTCGCAGGAGCGGGCGTACTTGGAGAGGCAAGTTCGTCGTCATCGTGTAGCCCGATCGCTATCTGAGCGATGCCGCGCGATCCTGCGGTGTGCAGATGGTCTGCCAAGCAAGTCTGTGGCTGCCGAACTTGGCATCCATGAACACACCGTCGGCAAGTGGCGCCGCCGATTCTTGAAGGATCGTTGTGATGGCCTGCTTGACGAAGCCCGCCCGGGCCGCCCTCGAACCATCGACGATGATCAGGTTGCCGAGGTAATCGAGCGGACATTGCGTACGACGCCGCCCGACGCAACGCACTGGTCGATCCGCTCGATGGCTGCGGATACTGGCTTTTCTCACACCACGATCCGCCGAATGTGGACGGCGTTCGGCTTGCAGCCGCACCGCAGCCAGACATTTAAACTATCGAGCGATCCGCTATTCGTCGATAAGGTGCGCGATATTGTCGGGCTTTATCTGTCGCCGCCTAACCGAGCCGTTGTCCTCAGTGTCGATGAGAAAAGCCAGATCCAGGCACTCGATCGCGAGCAGCCGGTCTTGCCGATGATGCCTGGGGTGCCGGAACGTCGCACGCATAGCTATGTGCGGCATGGTACGACCACGCTGTTTGCCGCGCTCGATGTCGCTTCCGGCTTCGTCATTGGCAAATGCTACAAGCGCCATCGGGCGCTCGAGTTCTTGAAGTTTCTCAAAGAGATCGACGCTCAAATCCCTGAGGGGCTCGCTGTCCATATCGTCATGGACAACTACGCTACCCACAAGACCCCCAAGATTAAAGCGTGGCTCGCTCGCCGGCCGCACTATCATGTCCACTTCACGCCGACTTCCGCGTCGTGGATCAATCAGATCGAGCGCTGGTTCGCTGAACTCACCAGAAAGCAGATCCGGCGAGGTGTTCACACCTCCGTCAGGCAGCTCGAAGCCGACATCCGTACCTTCATCGAATTGCACAACAACAACCCGAAGCCCTTCAAATGGACCAAGTCCGCAGACCAGATCTTGGCTTCCGTCAAACGCTTTTGCCACAAAGCCCAGCAGACTTTATGTGGCGAACTTTAGATTCATGTGACTAGCGCACGATCTCGCGGGCGGCTGCAGAACCAATCGAGGATAATAGATGACGAAGTTCATCGGCGGGGAGCGCTCGGGCTCGCTTAGAACGTCTGGTGCCCTGGCTAAAGAGCGCTCCTGATGAACCCTCATCGAAGAATATGTGACACGGCGGCATGAGCAAGTCGCTGCGGCGTCTTCCGAAAGTTGCGAGGTCCTGCAGAACGGCCGCACCGCCTGCCTGGAGGATCACCTAAGACGGTCTAGCGGCTGCTGTTGCCAAGTCCGCCTGCTTCACCCGATCGTTTTCGGTTCGGCTTGCCGTCCGTCAGGTCCTCCCTGTGCGCGTCTGATAATCCGGCCTTCAGCCATCATCTAGCTCGCTCATAGCGTCATCCATGTCTGACTGGGTATCGCTTATGACCTGGGTAGCGACGGCAACCAGAGCTTTTTCGAAGGCCCGCTGCAACAATGCTGCGTGCGAGTTGTCGCCGCCGTTCGCGGCGTTATCGGTGTTTGTGCCAGCGTCTGGCGCCGTTGCTGCGATATCGGCTGCGCCTGTGTCCATGTCATAAAACTCAGATAGCGGCGGTGCCGCGAGATGACCTATTCCTTTCGTGCTAGCAGGGGCAGCTTGCAAGAAGCTGACGAAGAGTGAGGCCGGATTGATGCCGCGATTCGTGCCCCGAGTGATCTCAGGTGGTCCGGTGTTTGGAGGTTTGTGCGAAGAACTGTGCTGGTTCTAACAACCGGTATGTTGAAGGTATTTAGGGGGGCCGGTCATACCCAGACTATCCTGATCCGCAACGCGCTTACCTTCATCTCGACGACATGGATCGCCTCGCGGTCCTTTCTGGCGGAGCTTCAGAAGACCCAGGTTGGGGCGGTCCCGCCTGCAATGGCCGGGCATGCGAGGGGCCGGCGTGCGGCGGCTCATCCTGAAAAAGGGGCGGTGCGCGATGGTCCTGCATGCGATGTCCCCGCTTGAGGCTCACCGTGCCGTGGCTCGGCTTCCGATGGGCCGACATCCAGAGTCTGCCATATCACATCTTGATCGAAGCCGGGATGTTCCTCGATCGCCTGAGCTATGGCCTGCGGCGAGAGATGCTGCTGGCCGTTGTCCGGCTCTGGCGCAGCGACGGCCGCAGGCGCGGCATATAGATTATCCTGCCAACCCGAGTCTGGCCCAAGGGGATGCGCTAAATCTGGGTAAGGCGGATAGAGGTGTCCTGTCTCCAAGTATGGAGAGTAGGGATGGCCCGCGTCGAGATAGGGTGAATAAGCCTCGCCCTGCAGCACTGGATGGGCGACTCCCTGCGCCGAAGCGGGAGCCTCTGAACCGCTGAGCTGCCGCTCGAACTCGGTTGCATCTGTAGCCGTCCGTGCTGTGTCGGGCTCCGGGCTCGTATTCGCCGGGGCGACTGCATTGAAATCCACCCTGTTTCTCCTTCCAACTGATGACGCGCATTGAGCTATGCGAAGCCTCAGCTAGCTCGGAAGCGCGCGTGCGGAGGCCCACATTGATCTTTAATGCCTCGCACTGCGTGAAGGCAGCGCTACCCAATTTCCCTCGAGCATCCGGTCTCTTATCCATCTATCGGGCTGCCTCAAGCAGGGCAGCCGTCAAGACCTCGCAGGCTCATGCTGGGGGCTTTAGCTTTCGAAAAGCTGACGATCGGATGCGACTTCAGTCGGAGCGGTCTTGCATCTTCGACCATCACTTCTGGCCTGGACCGGCTTCGCGCACAGCGCCCCCATGAAGCGGCGTTTCGGGAGAAGCTTCCGGCCGCCCGTCCCGGAAGACCGTGCTCGAGGAGCCGCGAAACAACATCAAAACCGACTCGTGTTGTGACCTCTCGGCGGCGGGACTGCGCCGGGCCTGCGCTTCCGCCACAAGGCCCTTGAGGGTCTGGTCCACCAGCGCAACAAATCTGGGTGGGCCAGAAGCAAGGATGAGGCCCTCTCCCGGGGCAGGTTTCACGATATAGCGCTCATCCGAGATGTTGAGCGCGTCGAGCGCGGCCTTGAGCGCATCGAAGCTGATTGGGTTCAATACAATGAGCCGGCTTTGCGCCTCTTGGGCGGCGGAGATGTAAAGGACAAGTCCGTCATAGTACCACTGGAGATTGTACAAAGCAGTCAAACGGTCAAGGAATTCTCGTGGCGGCAGGTCCGGCATTCGTCCACGAATCCGGCCCCTGACGTCGGCGCTGACATTGACCCTGATATTGAGATTGTTTCCGAACTCCTGCAGCGCCGCAGCAAGATCCTGATCGAGAACGGTGTAGCTATAAGGGGCGGGCGGCAGCGAAAGGGATGCAGCAGACGTGCGCAAAATTCCGACACAGATGAGAACACCGGCACAAAAAGTTCTTTTTAAGATATGTACCACCGTGGACCGCGCGAGCATTCCTTGACGCCTTCCGCTCATTATGAAGTTAGAGTTTCGCCGCAGCTTGGAAGCCAAACGTGATCATTAGATGACCAAGTCAACCTGATCTCCGTCAGGTTTTCGTCAGCTCGGCAGCCTATGAACTTGATCGGTTCATCGGCTAAAGCTTAGGTCATCAAACCAGCACAATGACACACTCCATGTTGTTAGGCGCAACGCCGATCCCTCCCAGTTCAGCCGGTTGTCTTTCCGGTGCCTGCTCTCCGGCAGCTGCTGGCGAGCAGGCGCGTTTCGAGCAGTCCCTGGCGCAAGTAGCTCCCAATCAGGGGTCGCCTTTCCCGACCGCGAATCCACCCGCAGCGACTCCTCCGATATTGGAGGTCCAGCGCACGAATGTGCTGGCAAGTCCGCCGGGCGACCGAATCCTCCAAACCCTTTCCGGCATCTACCAGGGTCGAGCCGTTTCTCCGGCGATTGCGCCGGCTGTCGTAAATGGGGTGCAGCCTGGGCCGGCTGCGCAGCCACTTTTGCCGGCGGATAACGCCGGAGCCAATGCGGCTGTTAAGCCGGTTGGAGCTGATTTCGAATCGATGATGACGAATCTGCGAGACGTCTACAAAGACGTTGTTCAGGTTTCCCTCGTCTCCAAGGGCACCAGCGCCGTCAGCTCGTCGCTAAACAAGCTGCTATCGGCCGGCTGAGTAAGCTGATGACTGGCGATATGAAGAGGGGGAGCTCCGGCGGCCGTCAATCGTGGCGACGGCTTCGCGTGTTTCTTGCTATGCCCCTTCTCCTCTCGCTGATCGGCTGTAAGACCGATCTCTACACCAAAATTCAGGAGCGCGAGGCTAATGAGATGCTCGCGCTTCTCCTTGGCAAGGGCGTTGATGCTGTCCGTGTTGTCGCCAAGGACGGAACCAGCACAATCCAGGTCGAGGAAAAGCAGCTCGCTTATTCGATTGACCTGCTCAATGTTGAGGGGCTGCCGCGCCAATCCTTCAAGAATCTCGGCGAGGTGTTCAAGGGATCGGGCCTCGTTGCCTCGCCGATCGAGGAGCGGGCACGATACGTTTATGCTCTAAGCGAAGAATTGTCGCGCACGATCAGCGATATAGATGGCGTCCTTTCAGCACGCGTTCACGTCGTTCTGCCGAAGAACGACTTGTTGCGGCAAGGTGCGACCCCATCCTCGGCATCGGTCTTCATTCGACATGGCTCCAGCGCGAGGCTTTCGGCACTATTGCCGCAGATCAAGATGCTCGTCGCAAACAGCATTGAAGGGCTGTCCTATGACAAGGTCGCCGTTGTCTTCGTGCCGGTCGAGCGCGCTCCAGTCGAGCAGTCTGCCGGTCCGGGAGTCCCTGTGGCTCAGTCAGCAAGAGCCGGCTCATCGCCGTTACTTGCGCTTGCTGTAGGAAGCGCCGGAGCGGTATTCGGCATCGTCGCTTGCGTATTGCTGGGCCCGCGCATGCGTCAGTTTGGAAAATCATCGCGTAAGCTGAGCGTGTTCGGTAGGGGCTCGCGCCTGTCTGCTGACCAAGCGGCGGGCAAGATGATTGCTGATGCGTCATAGTCTGGACGCTCATGCCGCCATCAATGTCAACCACAGCCACAAAAACCAATCGCTCGTTCACGCTCGCAGCCGATCGGCTGCGCGAGCTTGCTGCCTCGGCCGATCCCGGTCGTTTCGCCGGGCTTCTTGACCCGCTGCTTTCACCTTCCACTTTGGCTCGGCTACAGCAGAGTGCCAGGCTACAGCCAAGGCTCGCCGAACTGCTTTTGGGCAGCAAGGGGGAGGTGAGCTGCGGCGACTGGAGCGAAGATGCTCTCCTGGGGCATGATCCGCGGCGGGCTGCGCTGCTCGCGGGCGGCATTTGGCATGCACGCTCCATCCTCAAGCTGTTCTCCAGGCACGATCTGCCTGTGTTGGTGGAGTTGATCGGTGCCGAGGCGCATGCTTTCGCAGTCCGGCATTTATCCTGCGCCGTCGCAACGGCCCCGATCGCCGATCCAGAGCAATTGTCCCGACAGATCGAATATGACGGGCATGCTTGTCTCGGCGCTTGGCTCGAAGAGACTTCATCGCTTGCTCGTATCCGCGTGCTTCTACGCTTGCCCGCTGGGACGGCCGCCGAGAGCTCAACTGCCGAGCACCGTAGCGCAGCAGGCCCGCTGCTTTCCCTCGTCATGGCTCATTTGCGCACTGAGGATGCTGGGGCATGACGGCCGATGCCCTCGCACCACCCGCGGCCCCGAAGATTCGGGCTCTTGGACCGCTGATCCCAGCTGCGCAGCTTGAGATCTGGCACGATGCCATACAGGCGCTGGCCGCTGCCGAGCGGCATCTGCAGCGGGTTCGAGGGTGGGCACGCCTGGCTTATGAGCGGGAACGTGCGCAGGGCCGCGCCGAGGGTGCAAAGGCTGGCGCAGAGGAAATGGCCCGGCTGATTGCGCAGGCGACTTGTGAACTGGCCCAACGCAAGGCGGTTCTGGAGCGGGAATTGCCGCAACTGGTCTTTGAGATCGTTCGCGATCTGCTTGGCGCATTTGATTCGGGCAAGATGCTGGTCCAGTGCGTTCGTCATGCCATCGAGCAAAGATATAAAAACACGGAGGTCTGCCTTCACGTATCCCCACTGAAAGCCGACCTGCTAGCCAGTGAGTTCAAGGATTATGACGGACTTGAGGGCCGGCCGAAGCTCAGGATTGAGGCGGATCCGGCGCTGAGCGCGGACCAATGTGTTTTATGGAGCGAGTTCGGCAACGTCGATCTTGGGCTTGCCGCGCAGCTGCGCGCGCTGCGCCTCGGCTTTGGCTTGACGGAGGAAGCTGAATCGTGACCGTGCAACGACCGACCCATCATGCCGCGGCCGCAGAAGGAACCGTAAAGGCCGCACTCTCATCCTTAAGATCTTCCGCCAAGCACATCGATACACGCGCTGTCCGCGGCCGGATCACGCGGGCCGTGGGCACGCTGCTGCACGCCGTCTTGCCGGAGGCCAGGGTCGGAGAACTGTGCTTATTGCAGGATCCTCGCAGCGGATGGTCGCTCGAGGCCGAGGTAATCGGTCTGTTGCCGGATGGGGTGTTACTCACGCCCATCGGGGACATGGTGGGGCTGTCCAATCGCGCAGAGGTGGTGACGACCGGGCGAATGCAGGAAGTGGCTGCCGGCCCCGATTTGCTCGGCCGCGTGATCGACAGTTTTGGCCGGCCGCTCGACGGCAAGGGCCCTATAAAAGCCGGCGAAGCCAGACCGCTGCGCGGCAGGGCGCCTAATCCGATGAAACGGCGCGCGATTGAACAGCCGTTCCCGCTCGGCGTCCGTGTCCTGGATGGTCTTCTCACATGCGGAGAAGGTCAGCGGATCGGAATTTATGGTGATGCCGGTTGCGGCAAGTCGACGCTGATGTCGCAAATCGTAAGAGGCGCAGCGGCCGACGTCACTATCGTTGCGCTGATCGGCGAGCGCGGTCGAGAGGTGCGTGAATTCATCGAACGTCATCTTGGCGAAGCCCTTCACCGTTCCGTCGTTGTGGTGGAGACTTCCGACCGTTCGGCGATGGAGCGGGCCCAATGCGCCCACATGGCGACAGCGCTAGCCGAATATTTTCGTGATCAGGGCCTTCGCGTCGTTCTGATGATGGATTCTTTGACGCGCTTTAGCCGCGCCATGCGTGAAATCGGACTTGCCGCAGGAGAACCGCCGACCCGGCGCGGATTTCCGCCATCCGTTTTTGCACTGTTGCCGGGCTTGTTGGAGCGCGCCGGCATGGGCGAGCATGGCTCCATTACGGCCTTCTATACTGTGCTTGTCGAAGGTGACGGCACGGGTGATCCGATAGCGGAAGAATCACGCGGCATCCTCGATGGCCACATTATTCTCTCCCGCGCGTTGGCCTCCCGGGAGCATTTTCCGGCGATCGACGTGTTGTCGAGCCGCAGCCGCGTCATGGATGCGATCGTGTCCGTGCCGCATCGCAAGGCGGCATCCTTTTTCCGTGATCTGCTGTCACGGTACGCTGAGGCCGAGTTCCTGATCAAGGTCGGTGAATACAAACAAGGCTCTGATCCGCTGACCGATCGGGCGATCGCCTCGATCGAGCAACTGCGTGCCTTTCTGCGCCAGGGGCAGGGTGAGGCGTGCAGCTTTGAGGAGACGATCGCATGGATATCGCGTCTGACCGCCTAAGTCCCGTTCACGCCTCGAAGCTGCGGCTCGTAAAGGACATGCGGGAGCGAAGCGCCATTCGTGAATTGTCTAACATGGAAGCCAAGCGCCACCTTGCGATCCAAGCTGTCCAACGAGCTTTCGAGCATCTTACACATGCCGAAGAGCGCCGGGCAAAGCTCGAGGCAGAGCTCTATCGGGAGATGCTAGCAGCCGATGCGATGTCTGTTTGCGAGCTGCAGCGGCGCTATCATCTCATCATCGGCCGGCTCACAGACGAGATTGCAGCGGCGCAGCAGGTTCTTGAAAATGCCCGTGCTGCTCAGACGCAAGCTGAGACTGCGGTTCTTGAGGCGAGGGCCGTTTGGGCCAGGCGTTCAGCGGCGAGCCAGAAATGGCGTGAGATTGATCAAGACGTTCGGCGCACCACGAGTGCTCATTTCGAAGCCGCCGCCGAAATCGAAGCTGATGATGAAGTCTTGCTCCGCTACCGGCGCGGCCCGTCAGGGCAGACGGGAGGTGAGCCAGCATGATTGCAGATCCTCTCACGCGCGAGCTCGGGGCCTGCGGCGCGGAAGCCGCACCGGCCTCGGACCGGCCGGCTGAGCGCGCAGCCTTCATGCCGTCGCTGATCCTGTCGCACGCAGTGGCCTCGTGGCTTAACGAGATCACAGCGTTGCGTGCGCCTCTACAAGGCCTCCTCGGCGAGAAGCCGCTATCTGTGCGCGTGAGCCGGACCGTCTGGCAGGCGGAGCCGGCTGCGGCACCGATGCTCGACTGCGTCTTCGAAGTAGAAGGTGAAACCTTGATCCTGTCCTTGCCGGGTAAGCTTGCGGAAGCGCTGGTTCGGACCGTGCAGAATGGGCTTACCTTACCTTCTGAGCCGGCGCGTTCGCTGGTCCTGGAACTTGCGCTTGAACCCTTGCTTGCTGCGCTGGAAAGAATGACGCAGCGGAATCTGCAGCTTGTTCGCACCGAGGAAGCGCGGAGTACGCAGCCTTATCTTGAATTTGACGTCGCCTATGGTGAGCTCGCCAGCAAGGCTCGGCTGCTTCTATTCTCTCCGTTCGACGGTCCGGTGCCTCCGGCTTTCACCGTCCTCGGCGAGCTGCTCGGCCGATTACCGCGACAGGCGGCCAGGCTGCTTTCCGAACTCCCGGTCATCGTTGCAGGCCATATCGGCTCGCTCCGCGTCGCGATCGGCGTTCTTCGCCAAGCAGAGCAAGGCGATGCGCTGCTCCCGGACACAATTCCACTCGCGCGAGGCCAAATTGTTCTCGTTGCAGACCGATTGTGGGCCCCTGCAGAGATTGGCGGCGACAGGCTGGTGCTGCGAGGACCATTCCGCTTGCGATCCCACCCTCTAAAAAGTGAAGATGTGATGCCCCAAAACCAGATGCAACAGCAGCCCCCGTCAGAGGCGGATATCGACAGCATCGAGATCACACTCGTATTCGAATGTGGCCGCTGGCCGATGCCGTTGGGAACCTTGCGAACCATCAACGAAGGCCACGTGTTCGAACTTGGCCGGCATCTTGACGGGCCGGTCGATATCGTTGCGAACGGCCAACGTATCGGCCGAGGCGACATCGTGCGGATCGGCGAGGAGCTCGCCGTCAGGTTACGCGGCAGGTTGGCGCTTAATGACTGAAATTCAACCCAGCATCCTGGCGCTTCTTGCAATAACGGTCGGCCTTGGTCTCCTGGCCTTTGCTGTCGTCACAACTACAGCCTTTATCAAGGTCTCGGTTGTTCTCTTCCTCGTGCGCAATGCGCTAGGAACTCAATCGATACCGCCGAACATCGTCCTTTACGGAGCGGCACTCATCCTGACCGTCTTCATCAGCGCTCCAGTCTTCGAGCAGACCTATAACCGCCTTACCGATCCGCAACTTCGCTACCAGAGTTTCGATGACTGGGTGATGGCCGCCAAGGAGGGACAGGAGCCGCTGCGTGTTCATCTGAAGAAATTCACCAATGAAGAGCAGCGCCGCTTCTTCCTGTCATCCACCGAACATGTCTGGTCGGAGGAGATGCGCGGCAGCGTAACGGCAGATGATTTCTCAATTCTTGTGCCGTCGTTCTTGATTTCCGAACTCAAGCGGGGATTCGAAATCGGTTTTCTTCTCTATCTTCCCTTCATCACGATCGATCTGATTGTCACCACGATTTTGATGGCCATGGGTATGTCGATGGTATCCCCCACAGTGATATCTGTCCCCTTCAAGCTCTTTCTGTTCGTCACTATCGACGGCTGGTCACGTCTCATGCACGGGCTAGTACTAAGCTACACCACGCCAGGAGGTTGACCATGAACGAAGCCAGCATCCTTACGCACCTCAGTCAATCGCTCGTGCTCTTCATGATCTGGGTTCTGCCGCCGTTGCTCGCAGCTCTGATCTCCGGACTGATCATTGGCCTTATCCAGGCGGCAACTCAGCTCCAGGACCAAACCCTGCCACTGACGGTCAAGCTTCTGGTTGTCGTCGCCGTGCTCGCCGGTTTTTCCCCGGTTCTCAGCGCCCCGCTGATCGACCAGGCCGAGCGCATCTTCAGCGAGTTTCCGGCACTCACCGCAAGATACTAGCAGAGCTTGGATGGCTGGCCTGTCACCCGCAGAGGCGCAAGTTCTCGTTCAGGGCTCGATCGAATTCGTCGCCGCAACCGGCCTGAGTGCGGCCCGCGCCCTAGGCATCATGCTGGTGCTTCCTGTCTTCACCCGGCCGCGTATCAGCGGCCTCATTCGGGGAAGCCTGACGATTGCGATTGGCCTGCCTTGCCTTGCTCAGATCAAGCTCGGTCTGCAGGCCTTGGACCCGAACACGCGCTTGGTTAGCGTTACCATGCTTGGCGTGAAGGAGGTGTTCGTCGGTCTGATGCTCGGCATCCTGCTCAGTATTCCACTATGGAGCATACAGGCAGTCGGCGACATCATCGATACCCAACGAGGAATTTCAAGCCAAGTTGCGGGGGAGGATCCCGCGACGCACAGCCAAGCGACTGGAACCGGGCTCTTTCTCGGTGTTACGGCGGTTACGATCTTCGTTCTGGTCGGCGGGCTGCAGACCATGGTGAGCGGCCTTTATGGCAGCTACCTAGTGTGGCCTGTCTATCAGTTTTTGCCTGCCTTGACAGTGCAAGGGGCAATGGAGTGTCTTGCCCTTCTCGATCGTATCATGATGACGACCTTGTTGGTCGCCGGGCCGGTTCTGGCCCTGCTGTTGCTGGTGGATATCTCGGTCATGATGCTCGGCCGTTTTGCATCTCAGCTCAAGATGAACGATCTCTCTCCGATGATCAAGAATGTTGCATTCGGGGTCATTATGGTCAGCTACACCGTCTATCTGCTCGAATATGCCGGTTCTGAAATCCTGACCTCGAACGACATGCTCGATCATCTGAGGAAGCTGTTGAAATGAGCTCTACGAGTGAGGAGAAAAAGCTTCCTCCGACGCCCAAGAAGCTGCGCGATGCGCGCAAGAAGGGGCAGAGCGCGCGCAGCTCCGATCTAGTGAGCGGCGTCAGCGCCTGTGCCGGTTTCGGCTGTCTGTGGTGGCGAGCGGGTGCCATTGAGGACAAGTGGCAGGAGACGGTCCGGCTGGTCGATAAACTGCAGGAGCAGCCGTTCACAAGCGCGGTGCCACAAGCGCTCAGCGGCTTGCTAGAACTTTCGATTGCCACTGTCGCTCCGTTGCTCGCCGCTGCCGTGACAGCAGCTCTTCTGGCCAATGTCCTGGCCAATGGCGGCTTTATGTTTGCTTCGGAGCCGCTCAAGCCGAAGCTCGAGAAACTCGATCCCATCAAAGGCTTGAAGCGTATCGTCTCGAAACGTTCGGCCATCGAGCTTGGCAAGACCCTGGCTAAAGTGGTTTTGCTTGGTGCGATCTTCTTTTTAACCGTGACCGCGAGCTGGAAAGCGCTGGTGTACCTGCCAGTCTGCGGCATGGGCTGTTTTGGTTTCGTCTTCACCGAGGTTAAACTGCTGATTGGCATTGCCGCTGGAGCTTTTCTGGTCGGCGGATTGGCTGACCTTCTAATCCAGCGTTGGTTGTTTATGCAGGACATGCGCATGACGGAAACGGAGGCCAAGCGGGAGAACAAGGAACAGCAAGGCAATCCGCAGGTGAAGCGCGAGCACCGGCGGCTGCGGCAAGAGTCGGCAAACGAGGCTCCACTCGGCATCAGCCGGGCCACGTTGATATTGCGGGGACCGGCAACGTTGATTGGTCTGCGCTATGTTCGCGGCGAGACCGGTGTGCCGGTGTTGGTCTGCCGTGGCGAGGGTGAAGCTGCTTCACAGCTGCTTGGTGAGGCGCGCGCGCTTCGCCTCAACATTGTGGAGGACAATGTTCTGGCGCGTCAGCTGCTCGGCAAGGCAAGGCTCGGCAACCCGGTGCCTTCGCAGTATTTCGAGTCAGTCGCAAAAGCGCTCTATGCGGCGGGGCTAGTCTAGGGTCCAGACTCAATTGAGCCAATATGCGACGAGAGCGGCGAGATGAACAGCGGCCAAAAAATTACGGGCGAGCTTGTCATATCGCGTGGCGATGCGCCGGAAGTCCTTGAGCCTGCAAAAGCAGCGTTCGATGACATTTCGTCCTTTGTAGGCGCGTTTGTTGAAGCGATGGATGACGACACGGTTAGATTTATTGGGGATTACGGGCTTGGCGCCACGACGAATGATTGCGCCGCGAAGCTTGTCGCCATCATACCCTTTGTCGGCGAGGAGCACGCTCATGGGTGGCGCGAGCGCCAGGACATCGGGAGCCGCAGCGATATCGGCATCCTGGCCTGGAGTCAGATGCAGGACGACCGGCCGGCAGAGCGGATCGCTCAGCGCATGGATTTTTGTCGTGCGGCCTCCGCGCGAGCGGCCGATTGCTTGATTGTGCTTCCCCTTTTCCGCCGGAGGCACACCGGTGAGCTTTAATCGAGGTCGAGTCGAGCGACAGTACGACGCCGTCTTCGCCAGGCTTGGCCAGCGCTTCGAAGATTGCGCACCATCGTCCTCGCTTGGCCCAGCGATTGAAGCGATTGTAGATCGTCGTGTAAGGGCCGTATTCACGTGGACAATCACGCCATCGTGCACCCGATTGCAGCATGTGAATGATGCCGCTGACGATGCGTCGGTCGTCGTCCCGATCCGGCCCCGTCAGTCCCCTCGGCAGATGCGGTTCGATACGCGCCCATTGCCTGTCGTTCAGCCAAAACAAACCAGCGCGCATTCTCTCGCCCCCGAATCAACACGTAGGCAAGAGAATCACGTGGCGCTATTTAGTCGTCCGTTAAGAAGCCGGATTGATCGAGGCTGGCCGGGCGAGCGTGCGCCATAGCTGGGCCAGGAACAGGCACAAGAGATATCTCAGCCAGGCGAGGATGCGGCGGAAGTTGTGTCCGACGGCTGAGAGGACGACGTTGGCGGCATCGCCGGCGCGGCCTTTGAGGTAGCAGCGCCCGAGGTGGCCTTCCGCCTTCAGGTGTCCGATGATGGGCTCGATGGCGGAGCGGCGGCGCAGCTCGCGCTTGATGACACCGAAAACGCCGCGCTTCTGGCCGGAGATGAAGACGCGACGGGGATTTTGTGCGTCGTGGCCGCGGTATCCCTTGTCGACATAGGCCCGCTCGATCGGACAGCCGGTGAGTGTCTCGGTGCGGTCAATGACGTCCCGCAAGGTGTGACCGTCGTAGGGGTTGTCGGGCAGTGCGCTGGCGTGCAGCACGAACAGGCCACCGGGAGCCCGGCGGTTGTTGGTGACGATGGAGGCCTTCACGCCGAACTCGTAAGGCGCGCTGGCCTTGCCCTTGCCGATGCACTCCACTTCCGGGGCATGGAAGGAATAGAGCTTCCAGCCGCGCTGGCGCTGCTGCTGCGAGCGGATCTGCGTGGCCCGGCCGAGCGGGAGGGCGAACGCCTGCTCCAGTGCTGGCTGGCCTTCGATCTTGCGGCGGATGTCGCGGATGATCCGGCCCAGCCGGCTACGCAGGATACGCAACTGCCGCTGATGCCGCCTGAACTGTTTGGCATGGGCGTAGCGGCCGGCCATCATCGCGGCGGCCTTGGCGATGCGAGCATAGGATTGCCGCAGCCTGACGCCGTGCCTGATCGCCAGGCGGTTGAGCCCCTTGATGGCCGCATGCAGCAGCTTGGCATCGGTCGGAAAGGTGATGGCCTTCGGCTGCACCGTGGTGTCGACCGTAACCCGCTTGAGGTCCTGGCTGCGTAATGCACCGGCCTCGTGCGCTACCCGCAAGCTCTCGGCCAGCAGCAACTCCAGCTTGTCGCCAAGCCGCTTGCGCCAATGGCTCAGGTCCGAGCGCTCGTGCGGGAACGTGTGCTGAAAGAACTCTTCCCCGGTGAAGAACTGGAAGTATGGGTCATGGACCCAGCGCTCGCACACCTCCTCATCGGACAGCCCGTAAATGTGCTTGAGCAACAGCAGACCGATCATGAAGCGCGTCTCGATCCCGGGCCTGCCGTTCTCGCTGTAGAGCGGCGCGATCTCGCCGTCGATCCAGTCCCAATCGACCTTGCCGGCGAGCAGAACCAGCTCGTGCTTCATATTGATGATCTGGTCGAGCCGAGCCCGGAACAGATCGTTCGATCCCGTCGTCTTGTGCTTCTTCGGCCGCATCGTTCCCTCCGATGCAGACAAGGAATCATGCTTCCCGCTTCGAGGGAATCCACGAAAACCAAATCGCAAGGTTCTGACGCCCAAAGCATCAAAACCTTGCAATCTGGAAATGCCCCTTAGCCCAAATCGAGATTCCCGATCAGTGGCTTAGTCCTTCTTCACGGACGACTATTTAGGTACAGACCCTAGTCATCCGGAACGCAAGTTCGTCGCATTGGTTGATAGCTTGAATCTCGAGAGAGGAGAGCGCTTGTGGCGAATGCAGGTGGGAAAGGCCGGCCGATCGCGCCGTTGGTGCTGAGTCCGCAGGAGCGGGCGTACTTGGAGAGGCAAGTTCGTCGTCATCGTGCTGCGCGGTTGCTTTCCTGAGCGATGCCGCGCGATCCTGCGGTGGGCGGATGGCTTGCCAAGCAAGTCTGTGGCTGCCGAACTCGGCCTCCACGAACACACCGTTGGCAAGTCGCGCCGCCGATTTTTGAAGGATCGCTGTGATGGCTTGCTTGACGAGGCACGCCCTGGCCGCCCTCGCACCATCAACGACGATCAGGTTGCCGCCATGATCGATCGCACGCTGCGTACGACGCCGGCCGAGGCGACGCAATGGTTGATCCGCTCGATGGCTGCGGAAACTGGCTTTTCCCGCACCACGATCCGCCGAATGTGGTCGGCGTTCGGCTTGCAACCGCACCGTAGCCAGACATTCAAGTTGTCGAGCGATCCGCGGCTCGTCGACAAGGCACGCGACATCGTCGGCTTTACCTGTCCCCGCCGAACCGAGCCCTTGTCCTCAGCATCGATGAGAAAAGCCAGATTCAGGCACTCGATCGCGAGCAGCCGGTCTTGCCAATGATGCCCGGCATACCGGAGCGTCGTACGCACAGCTATGTGCGGCATGGTGCGACCACGCTGTTTGCCGCGCTCGATGTCGCCTCGGGGTTCGTCATCGGCAAATGCTACAAGCGCCACCGGGCAGTCGAGTCTTGAAGTTTTTAAAAGAGATCGATGCTCAAGTTCCTGAAGGCCTCGATGTCCATATCGTCATGGACATGTGTAGACGCCCCCGTTGGTGCAAGAAGAATCTTTCGAAGAGTGCGGAGCGTGGTCGGGCGCTGACATGTGTTCGGCCTTTTGTTGCGGCTGCCACATGCCGCTGGCCCGTATGGGAGTTCGCGGAACGGGTCCAATTCAACTTCGCGTGCTCGAGGCGCGTATCCATGATCTGGTTTTCCCATTCCTGTCTCGTGACCGTGCGCCATACTCTCCGGTTGACCTTCTCACACTCACGGTCCCTGCCGCGGAACTACTTCGCCGCAGCCGGAGCCCGATAGGTTCCGCCTCTCGCCATCAATGCCCAGACGATGCGCGCCATCTTGTTAGCGAGGGCGACGATCACCAGCATGGGCGGCTTGAGGGCAAGCATGCGCGCAAGCCAAGAATCCGCTGTCGAGTCTTTGCGCATTGCCCAGCGCACGGCCGCGCTCGCGCCGATGATCAGTAGTCGTCGCAGGGTTCGTTCGCCCATACGTGACGTCTTGCCGAGCTTCTGCTTGCCTCCGGTGGAGCGCTGCAGCGGGGTAAGCCCCAGCCATGCCGCAAAGTCGCGTTGCGACCGTGCACGTCGGCTGCGCGGCAAGACATTTAAGGATCTGATCCCGGCGCAGCTTCTTGCGGAAAAGCACGGTTCCTGATGCATCCGCGCCGTGCATCTGGAACACATTCTTCGCCAGATCCAACGCGATTATGCTAAATTCCGACATGGACGCCTCCGTTCAAGTGATGGTCAACGACACCACTTTGGCACAGCGATGCCGTGAGGGGGCGTCCACATGGGGTAATCGCAGGAGCGTGTTGCCCTAAAGACAATCAATAGTCTTGGAGGGTGGCTGTTCCCCGATAGGATGGAAATACGGGCTCACGACTGGACGCCGGGCCCAAGCATCGAATGGAGAACAGCCATGGAAGAGTATATCGGTCTCGATGTGTCGATGAAAGAGACGGCGGTCTCGATCCGTCGAGCAGGTGAACGGATCTGGCGCGGCAAGTGTGCATCTGATCCCAGTGTCATCGCCGCGCTCATCCGCAAGCGGGCGCCGGCCGTGAAACGCGTGGTGTTCGAGACGGGACCGCTGTCGGTATGGTTCTATCATTCTTTGCGCACCGAAGGATTGCCGGCGATCTGCGTCGATGCGCGCCATGATAAAGCGGCGCTCGATATGGCGGCGAACAAGACGGACGCGAACGACGCCGATGGTCTGGCGCAGCTCGCGGAAGTCGGGTTCTTTCGTGAGGTGCGCGTGAAGGGATTCAACAGCATGCTGACCCGCACGCTTGTCGCGGCGCGCACGCGGCTGGTCCGGATCACCACCGAGCTTTCGAACCAGATCCGCGGCGTCATGAAGACCTTCGGTCTGCTTGTTCCCGCCGGAAAGGGAAGCACCTTCGAGAACGTCCGGAACCTTCTGGTTGATCAGGACGGACTTGCATCCATCGTGCTTCCGATGCTGGAAGCCTGGCGTGGCATTCGCATCCGCGCCGCCGAACTCGGTCGCCAGTTGGTTCGGGATGCGCGCGAGAGTCAGGCCTGCCGCATCCTCATGTCGATTCCGGGCATCGGTGCGATCACCGCAACCTCTTTTGCCACAGCTATTGAGGAGCCTGACAACTTTAGGAAATCCCGATCTGTTGGCGCGTGGATCGGCCTGACAACGCGCCGCTACCAATCCGGAGAAGTCGATTATGATGGCCATATATCCCGACGTGGCGACCGCCATTTGCGTGGGCTTCTCTATGAAGCGGCAGCGGTCATTCTGACGCGCAGCTCAACCGACAGCGCTCTGCGGACGTGGGGACGGCATCTCCGGGAGAGGATCGGCTTCAAAAGAGCCGCCGTGGCTGTGGCACGGAAACTGGCGGTGATAAGCATACGATGCTTAAGACCGGCGAGCTGTTCAATCCGAATGCCGGAGCTGCCGCATAAGCTCGGATAGCGTTCAGAACCTGAACGCCTAAGGTATCCCTGCCAGGACGTGAGCCGAGCCATTCCGCTGATGGGGTTGCACTGCTGACTCAGCAAAGTGCGTCGTCCACATTGAAGGCTCGTCCGCGAAGCTCCATCATGCGGCGACCAATGTCGACCGCGAAGACAACCACGCACCCGGCAGCGTCTCTTGACGAAACTAAATGCTTGACGTCCCAGCAGCGATTAGACGACACCTCCGTCGGGCAACTCGAGGCCGACATCTGCACCTTCATCCACCTGCACAACCAAAACCCGAAGCCCTTCAAATGGACCAAGTCCGCAGACCAGATTTTGGCTTCCGTCAAACGCTTCTGCCACAAAACCCAGCAGACTTTATGTGGCGAACATTAGATTCACGTGACTAGGTCGTCCTGTCCTGACGCTGCGATCTGCAGGCTGGCGCTCAATCGATGCTCGCATCTTCCGCGAGGCGCCGATGCGCTCGCCCGATAGCCTCTGGGCCGCGGCCTCGCCGACCGGATCACCGGATCAGCTGCGGCGCCAAGCGCAACAACTTGTTCGCCCATTTCGGGAGCTTCAGCGCCTACACCCTCGAGGACGTCGACTTGTACCACCTTGGCTAGGGGACCCTGCCACTCGGTTGACAAGCCGGTAGTGCTGATCGTCAACTAGTACCCACTTTTCTTGGAACGTGAGTCGTGATTCAAGGTCGGGATGATACCCGAAGCAAGAGAAGTCCACCTTTCGAGGAAAGATCGCAAGGTGCTTGAGGCGTGCTGTCGCTCACCGGTGACGTTGCAGCGCGATTTGAAGCGGGCGCGGATAGTTCTGTTGGCGGCGGATGGGCGCAGCACCCGGTCGATCGCCAAGGAAGTTGGGGTCCAGCCGCGGATTGTCAGCCTTTGGCGGCATCGCTATGCCGACCATGGCCTTGAAGGGCTGCAAGACAAGCCGCGGCCTGGCAAGCAGCCGATCTATACGAAGACGACCGACAAGCGGATTCTGAAGCTGCTGGATAAGCCGCCACCGCAAGGGTTTGCGCGCTGGACCGGCCCCCTGCTGGCCGAGGCGCTGGGCGATGTCGATGTCCAATATGTCTGGCGGTTCCTGCGCAGCCACAAGATTGACCTGGTGGCTCGCAAGTCCTGGTGCGAGAGCAACGACCCGAACTTTACGGCCAAAGCCGCCGATGTTGTCGGCCTCTATGTCGCGCCGCCGGCGAAGGCCATTGTGCTGTGCGTGGACGAGAAGCCCTCGATCCAGGCTTTGGAGCGAGCGCAGGGTTATCTGAAGTTGCCCAATGGCCGCGCCTTGACCGGCCAAAGCCACGATTACAAGCGGCATGGCACCACAACATTGTTTGCGGCGCTCGAAGTCGCCACCGGAAAGATCATCGCGACCCATTCAAAACGCCGGCGCCGCGTCGAGTTTCTCGATTTCATGAACAGCGTCACCGCGGCTTTTCCGAACCGCAAGCTTCACGTCATCCTCGACAACCTCAACACCCATAAAAAGAACGAGGACTGGCTCAAGGCCCACCCCAACGTGCAATTTCATTTCACGCCGACAAGTGCGCCATGGCTCAATCAGGTCGAAGTATGGTTTTCCATCTTGCAGGGGCAGTCGCTCAGCGGCACCTCCTTCACGAGCCTCAAGCAGCTTCAGGAACACATCGATGCCTACGTCAACGCATACAACGACAGAGCCGAGCCCTTCGTCTGGACCAAGAAAAAGGTCCGTCAACGCCGTTTCAAAGGCCGCCGTATCACTCAGCTCTGATTCCGGGTACTAGGGACGGTGCCATCTGGAGCATGTCTCTGGTCGTCTATCTCGAGCCGCGCTGCTACAAGTTCATACGATCACAGCGTTTATACGTCTCAAGATCGCCCGAGTGCCACATTGCGCCGCACACGTTCGAGAGCCACAGGACGTAAGCCTGCGTGCGAGAGAAAAAGCAAGCCTCCAGCTAAACTCGAGACGCAAGGGTATTGCCGCCATTGTCCATCAACGCCGTTTTCCCGCGCGGGGTGCTTGCAACGTCTATTGCTTCACCTAACCCAACCCGCTAGCTGACACCGGACAAGCTTCGCCGAACATCGCAAGTTTGCGCCGGCAGTTAGCTCGTCGTATCGAAGCATGGATTTCGCATTCGGTCGGCAAGAACCTCTGGATGATCCCGTATAGCGGTGCCGCGGCGGTTAAGTGCCTGGCGGTCGCCTGGTTGCGCGAGCCGCCGAGATGGTTCTAATAGATCATATACGCCAGCCGGCCGAATCGGCTTCCAGCCGTCGAGGGCATCCACCGCGATTCAAAGTCGCTTTCATGTGGCCCGTCCAGAAGCGCTCGTTGGCTCAGAGGGCAGGGCCGTCAACAGGCCGAGCAGGCTGCCAGTGAAGCCTTCGAAGCAGGGTAGAAGCGATCGCCCGTTCCAGCGGCTTGGAGAATCTTAAACAATTATTGAATGTTGATTGCTGCTCCATGTACGTGCGCTCACCGACTTTGCCGCCGCCAGCCATCTACGCGCAGCCGGCACCATCCTCCATCCGATCGCCCCAGTTCTCAGCCTCTGGGCCGGCACCGGTGGGCAAAGCGACAGCACACGGACGCGCGCTTTACAGCCTATGGGCTCTGGCCGTATCGCGTTCACTGCCTCCTTTGCTGCCACGTTACCAAATGAGGTAGGTATCGCGTGTTGGCAATTGTGGTACCTTGTAGGGGATGATCGAAATGAGCGGCGAACAACTTAGTACGTTATAAGCCCTTCAAGCTAGGAGATCTCGAATGGCACCGAATGCAAGAGAAGACGAGAAACGCGAGCGGCGGCCACATGTCGGGCACGACCCGGCTCTGATATCTGGCGCTTCCGCCGATGGCGCTGGGAAATCTACGACAGCCGCATCGCCTATTCCATTTACTTTTCGGGAATGGCAGAGCTCGATTGAAGCGACAAGCAACCTGTTCGCTGCGGCCCTGAAGGACGGACTAGGTTTGGCGGCTTCCTCCCTGCACGATCAGGCCACCTTTCTGAAGGATATCGCGGACTCCAAAACTTCCTCGGAGCTGTTGCGGTGTCACCTGGATTTTCTGGAGAAATTCTGGTCGAGGTCGTTCAGCGCCGGCTCGAAGATATTGGATCATCTCAAGCCACAGCCATCACCCGCGGGAAGGCAGGCGCTTCACTGAGCTTGCGATAAGAGCCCGATCGCAGCTACTTCCTCCAGAGCCGAGGGCATATGTCGCCCACTGACGAGGGTGTGGGTCGCTTTAGTGGCTTCAGCTCACCCGCCAAATCCCACGATTGCTCTGAACTCAAGATGCCGCGAGTTATCTAAGATTCGTTTGCCATAGATACCTCTCTTTTTGTCGAATAGAGCTTTTCTTAGGCGGAGGCAGGCAACCGCTGTCCGCTCAAGGGGGCGCAGATCCGGTTGGCGGCCGATGCCGGGATGAGTGATGACGTGATCGCCACAAGCCTGGGCGTCGGCCACTTGGCGGTCTCCCACCCTTCGACGTTTTTGTCGAAGGCAACCTGGCGGAGAACCAGAGCGAAGAGCCGCCTACCGGGCAGAGCGCGAACTCAACGACAAGGAAGAGGCCCTTCTGGTGGCCACCGCCTGCGGCCCTCCGGCAGGCCGGGCGCTGGACACCGGAGCTGCTAGCTGGCGAATGCTCAGGCTGACGTGGTACCAAGCGTGCCGCCGGAACGTCGTTCTCACGCTTGACTGCAACTTGCCCACACGGGCCGCTTTCGTTTTGGGAATTGCCGGGTCTCGTCAGCTTTCAGTAAGCCAGCCCGGATACAGAGCCGTTGTGGTTAACGGGACGTGGCAGGGACAGCGCTATCTATCCAGAACGGTCAGCGCCGAGTCACGCTTTCCGCTAAACTCAACGGCAGCGCGGAGCGGCAGGGATAGTGCCTTTATCCAGCCCCCCAGGTCGGTAGGCGCCAGGCCGCGCCCGCGCTGTTTCCTGTCGCTGACCTTCTGTAGTCGGCTTTAAGCGTTCAGGGGGTGGAACATGGACGGCTTCAACTCAACATCCTCGCCTTATGCGCCGCAAGTGCGGCGCAACCAGCCGCTGCCAAGTTTGTCTCTTTATGTGCCCCCGAGCTGGCAGCAGGGAGATCCGTGGGCGCCGGAAGACCTCAAGTTGCGAATGGGTTTGCACAAGCTTCTGCCCCATCCGGATCTGAGCCAAATAAAAGTCTTACTCTCGGGGACGTGAACTAAACAGCCGGTATCGGGCCGCCAGGCTCGGAACACGAGATTTTTCTCCGCAGAAACTGAACTAGCTCCCGATTGAAGTCAGCCAAGGCGGCGAGTCGCCCGCGCTGCCTGCGATCCGAGTCGATCGTTAATAAGCCGAATTGGGCTGAACTGGACAGTTGAGCGTTGGCCAGAGTGAGAGCAGGAAGAGGGACAAAAGGTCTCTGAGCCAAGCCAGGACACGGCGGAGGTTGTGGCCAACGGCCGAGAGGAGAACGTTAGCGGCATCTCCGGCGCGGCCTTTGAGATAGCAGCGGCCAAGGTGACCTTCGTTCTTCATGTGTCCGATGATGGGCTCGATGGCGGAACGGCGGCGTAGCTCGCGCTTGATGACGCCGAAGACGCCGCGCTTCTGGCCCGAGATGAAGACGCGGCGGGGATTTTGTGTGTCGTGGCCGCGATATCCCTTGTCGACATAGGCCCGTTCGATCGGGCAGCCGGTGAGGCTCTCGGTGCGCTCGATGACGTTGCGAAGGGTGTGACCGTCGTAGGGGTTGTCCGGCAGCGAGCAGGCGTGGAGCACGAACAAGCCGCCCGGAGCTCTTTGGTTGTTGGTGACGATGGAGGCCTTCACGCAGAACTCATAGGGCGCGGCGGCCTTGCCCTTGCCGATATAGCGCGACGATCTGGGTCGGAAGAGCGCGGCGATCAGGATGGCGAGTCAGTGTCGCGGCGCGATGATGATCGCCGCGATGATTGTCGCGCGCAAGAGCGCATTGCCTCGCCTTAATTGTTACCGGATCCTAAGCCGTTGCCTCACGTAAATTGCTCCCCTGGACCGGGAACGAGCGAGGGGCGGAGATGGGGTGGCTAAGCATGGCAACGCGGAAGGAACTGACGGCGGCGGCAGGCGTGCGCTATCGGCGGTCGGATCGCGCGAAGAAGGCGCGGATATTGGACGAGTTCGTCGACATCACCGGATTCCATCGGAAGCATGCGATGCGTCTACTTCGAAACCAGGAAGGCGTACATCCGGGCCGACGGGCGCGACGTCGGATATATAATGAAGCAGAACACACCGCACTCGTGCTGCTTTGGGAGGCGTCAGACCGCATCTGCGGGAAGCGACTGAAAGCATTAATGCCCGCGCTGATTGAGGCGATGGAACGGTACGGGCACCTCGACCTTGCCCCTGAGATTCGCACCAAACTTTTGGCGATGAGCGCTGCGACGATCGACCGCGCCTTGGTGCGGGTTCGAGAAAAATTGGGTCGCAAGCGCCGGCGGCACGCGGGGCATTCCCTGCGTCGCAGTATTCCAATACGGACTTCGGCAGATTGGAATGATCCGGCGCCGGGATTCGTCGAGGCCGACCTTGTAGCGCATAGCGGTCCATCTGCGCGCGGCAGCTTCATCCAGACCCTCGTGCTCACCGACATTGCTACCGGCTGGACAGAGTGCGCACCTCTGATCGTGCGCGAACAGACGCTGGTGAGCACGGTGCTGACGGAATTGCGCAAGCAATTGCCTTTTGCGCTGCTCGGCTTCGACACGGACAATGACACCGTGTTCATGAATGAGACGTTGAAGGCCTACTGCGAGGCGGCCAACATTGTCTTCACGCGTTGCCGTCCCTACCGGAAGAATGACCAGGCGTTCGTCGAGCAAAAGAACGGCGCCGTCGTGCGCAGGATGGTCGGCTATCGTAGGTTCGAAGGCCTGGAGGCGGCCAAGCTACTGGCGGAACTCTATCGGTCAGCGCGGCTGTTCGTAAACTTCTTCCAACCTTCGTTCAAACTGTTAGCCAAGCAGCGCGACGGTGCTCGTGTACGTAAGACATACAGCGCGCCGGCAACACCCCACCAGCGCCTGTCAGCGGACGCCCGCACGCCTGATGCGGTCCGCCACCATCTCCAGGAAATCTATACCGCTCTCGATCCGGTCACGTTGTTGCGCGACATCCGCGACGTGCAGGAGCGCCTCGCGGCGCTCGCGGATATCCAACCATCCGCCCATCCTGCTGCGGCATCACAATCGATTGATCGCTTCCTGGCAAGCCTGCGAACGGCCTGGAAGGACGGCGCCACGCGCCCGACGGATCGGCCAATCGTGAAGGCTAAAAGGGGCCGGCGTCGTCCCGATCCGCTTATCCGGGCAACGTCAGATTTGAGAAAATGGTTTGAAGCCGAGCCTTGGCGGACCGGCAGCGAACTGCTCTCGCGCCTGCAGGTGGAATATCCTGGAGACTATCCGAACAAGCTTCTTCGAACCCTTCAACGTCGGTTGAAATCCTGGCGCAGCGAGCAAGCGAATGCGCTGCTGTTTGCTTCAGAAAAAATGCCGCCAGGGCATGAGGTCACAACACCCCAATGACGTGCGAGGTGCCAGCGGAGGAGGCCGGGCGCTCCGAAACCCCGGCCATCTCCGCACCCGGCCTCCTCCTCAACTCAGGCCAGGAGCAAAATAAATGAGGCAACTGATCGCGCCCGGGAGCATCGATATGAGAGGCAATACGAAGAGTTTTGTTTGCTTTGATTGTCGCGGAGCGTCAATCAAGCGAGCGTTTTTTGTGTCGCGTGCTCCGGTGGCCGCCCTGGACCACGCTTTCGCTCGAGGGCAGTCCGCCTGCGATAGCTCTCGACGTTCATCTCGACGATGGTGGCGTGGTGAACAAGGCGATCGATCGCCGCGAGGGTCATAGCTGGGTCCGGAAAGACCTTGTTCCATTCTCCAAAGGGCTGATTGGCGGTGATCAGCAAAGAGCGTCGCTCGTAGCGTGCGCTGATGAGCTCGAACAGCACACTGGTCTCGGCCTGGTCCTTGGTGACATAGGCAAGATCGTCCAAGATGACGAGATCGAAGCGATCGAGGCGGTTGATGGCGCCCTCGAGGTTGAGCTCGCGGCGAGCCACCTGGAGCTTCTGCACGAGATCGGTGGTGCGGGTGAACAGGACGCGCCATCCGTTCTCGATGAGGGCCAAGCCGATTGCTGCCGCCAAGTGGCTCTTGCCTCCACCGGGCGGACCAAACAGCAGCAGATTGGCGCCCTTGCCGAGCCAGCCGTCGCCGGCGGCGAGTGCGGTCATTTGCGCCTTGGAGATCATCGGCACGGCCTCGAAGTCGAAGCTGTCAAAGGTCTTTCCGGTAGGCAGCCGCGCCTCGACGAGATGGCGCTCGATGCGGCGGCGGCCGCGCTCAGCGATCTCGTGCTCGGCAATGGTGGCGAGGAAGCGCGCCGCCGGCCAGCCTTCTTTATCGGATTGCTCGGCAAATTGCGGCCACAGCGCCTTGATGGCGGGCAGCCGCAGCTCGTTGAGCAACAGATTGAGGCGCGCGGTGTCGACTACGTTGGTTGTGCTCATGCGGCGCCTCCGATCTCGGCGGTACCGATGAGGCATTCATAGGTGGCGAGCGGTGCGAGGCGTACCACGACGTTCGGCACCTGGGCGGGATCCGGGGCGAAGTGAGTACGTAGCCGGTTGAGGTCGGGCAGCCGGCCGTCGTTCAGGTCAGCCGTGAGCTGATTGGCGAGTTCGGCCTCGCAACCGCGCTCATGGGCGAGTGCGAGGAGATCGACCATGATCCGGCAGGCCTTCTTGTCCGGTAAGCGTTTGCGCAAGACGTCGAAGGCTCGGCGGTAAGCTTCCCGGGGGAACAGCTGGTCGCGGTAGACCAGGTTGAGGAGCGCCATCGGCTTGCGCCGCAAGGAATGGATCACGTGCCGATAATCGACGACCTGATCGTGCTTGCCATTGGGATGCGGCCGCCCGCGCGGCAAGGTGAGGAGATGCGTGCCGCCGACAAACACGTCGAGGTGATCGTCATACAGGCGCACCCGCAGCCGATGGCCGATCAAGCGCGACGGCACCGTGTAGAACACCTTGCGCAAGGTGAAGCCGCCGGACGACGTCACGTGGACGATCACCTCTTCATAGTCCGACGTGCGGCGGTCCGGCAGATCCTGAAGTGCGCTACGTTCACTGTCGATCCGCTTGGCGTTGCGGGCATTGCGGCGGCTGGCGATCTCATCGATGAAGCCACGATAGGCAGCTAGATCGTCGAAGTCGGCGGTGCCACGCAGCAACAGCGCGTCGCCGATCGCTCGCTTGAGATGACCATGCGAACTCTCGATCGCCCCGTTCTCGTGGGCGATGCCACGATTGTTGCGGGAAGGCCGCATGCCGTAATGGGCACAGAGGTCTTCGTATCGCCGCGTCAGATCGTCTTTGGCGTCGCGGTCGAGATTGCAAAAGGCGGCCGACAGGCTGTCGGTGCGATGCTCCCGTGGCGCCCCACCGAGTGACCACAAGGCATTCTGCAGGCCTTCGGCCAGAGCGACGAAGCTCTCACCGCCGAGCACGACATGGGCGTGCTCAAACCCGGAATAGGCCAGCCGGAAGTGATAGAGACGATGGTCGAGCGGTACGCCCGCGATCGTGACACCCAATTCGCCCATGTCGGTGAAGTCGGACAGGCCGCGCTGACCGGGTTCGTGGGTCTGGCGGAAGATGACCTCCTGCTCCTCGCCGTGGATCGCCCGCCAGGCCCGGATCCGGCGCTCCAGCGTGCGACGGATGCCGGCGCCGAGCTCGGGATGGCGTCGGAGCAACTCCTCGAAGATCGTGACCGGCCGCACACCGGGGGCGGCCTTCAGCATCGGCGCGATATCTGTCTCAAATACGCGGGCCAAGGGATCTGGCCGGCGACGGCCGCGGGGAGCCTTCTTCTGCGACGGAAGGCGTCGATCCTTCTCGATCCGGTAAGCGGTCGAGGTGCTGAACGAAGCCTTGGCGGCGGCCACGGGTGGGCTATCGGTCTGACGGTACTTCATGTAGAGCCTCATTTGGTGATCGGTAATGTGTCGGCCTGGCACGCGAGTGATTCCTCTTGGCGGAAGAACCACTTGCATAACCAGCCGGCCGCGATCACCAGTCGGCGCGGTCCGCTGTGGATCGCGCCGACGCCGGGCTCGTAACTCCGGTCGGGCTACGCCCTCCCTGCGTCACGAGCCCGGCGTAGCCCTCTCATCATGGTCGACGCTCCACTTCCATCCTGTTCGCCGCGCGGCACTTGCCGATGCACTCGACCTCCGGAGCATGGAAGGAATACAACTTCCAGCCGCGCTGGCGCTGCTGCTGCGAGCCGATCTGGGTGGCTCGGCTCAGCGGCAGGGCGAATGCCCCCTCCAATGCGGCCTGGCCCTCGGTCTTGCGGCGAATGTCGCGGATGATCCGGCCCAGCCGGCTGCGCAGGATGCGCAGCTGTCGCTGATGCCGGTTGAATTGTTTGGCATGAGCGTAGCGGCCCGCCATCATCGCCGCGCTTTTGGCCACGCGAACATAGGATTGCCGGAGCCTGACCCCGTGCTTCCTCGCCAGGCGGTTCAACCCGCGGATCGCTGCATGCAGCAGCTTGGCGTCGGTCGGGAAGCTGATGGCCTTCGGTTGGACGGTCGTGTCGACCGTGACCCGCTTGAGGTCCTGGCTGCGCAACGCACCGCTCGCGTGCGCCACGCGAAGGCTCTCGGCCAACAACCGCTCCAGCTTGTCGCCGAGCCGCTTGCGCCAGTGGCTCAGGTCTGAGCGCTCATGCGGGAAAACGTGCTGGAAAAACTCTTCGCCGGTGAAGAACTGGAAGTACGGATCGTGGACCCAGCGCTCGCACACCCCCTCGTAGATGTGCTTGAGCAGCAGCAATCCGATCATGAAGCGGGTCGCGATACCCGGCCTGCCGTTGTCGCTGTAGAGCGGCGCGATCTCGCCGTCGATCCAGTCCCGATCGACCCTGCCGGCGAGCAGAACCAGCTCGTGTCGCATGTTGATGATCTGGTCCAGCCGGGACCGGAACAGATCGTTCGAGCCTGTCGTCCTGTGCTTCTTTGGTCGCATCGGTCCCTCCGATGCAGCACAGAATCACGGTTCGCAGCGGCAGGGAAATCCAAAATCGAAATTGCAGGTTTTTGCTGTGAAGCCCCAATCCCCTGCAATCTCAAATGCCGCCGCAACCGGAAAACAGACTCTCAATCAAGTGCTTGGAGGCTTGTTCACGGACAACATCCGAAGCTGATCGCCGAGACACGTGAGGCGACTACCAGTCCTGGGGCGAGAGCTTCGTCGCCTGGCCGAGGGTCTGCAGAACGCGCTGTGGTCGCTCGGCGGGCCAGCGCGTAAGCATCGCACCGGGCCAAGGCGCGAGCCCGTATCAGAGTCCCGTGAATGGTGTCGTAGTTCAGGTATCCCTGCAACACGCGGCGGAGCCACGCGCCGGTATCAACGATGAACGCCTGGCGGCGGTTCGTTACGCCGTGTCGTATCGTGCCATCCTGGCATTGCGGGAGTCGATTGTCACCCGTCGGATTGTGATGCGCGTTTCGCGGGATCGTGAGCGCGGATTTCAGGGGATCGTGAGCAACGATTTCGCGGGATCGTGAGCAAGGCTTTCGGAGCCTTGCAGCGCTTCGGCCGACAACTCAACCGGCTTAGGGATGACCTCGTGGTTAACGAGGAAGTCCAATGCCTACCCAGAGATTGTCGATGCGCCGGATCAAGGAAGTCCTTCGGTTAAAACATTTTCAAGGCCTGCCAGAGCGGGCCATCGCGCGGAGCGTGGGCGTCAGCAACGGCGTTGTGCACAGCTACCTGAGCCGCGCCCGCTCTGCTGGGTTGAGCTGGCCGCTTCCGGAGGGAATGACCGATGAAGACCTGGAGCTTTTGCTTTTCCCGGCCCCACGACCAGCGTCTCAGAGCCCGCAGCGGCCGGTGCCCGACTGGAGCTACATCGATAAAGAGCTCCGCCGGCGCAACGTAACCCGTCGCCTGCTCTGGGAGGAGTATCGCGCCGTTAATCCCGACGGTTTCGGGTACACGTGGTTCTGCACTACCTACGAGGCCTGGAAGGGGCGGGTCCGACCTTCGATGCGGCAGATTCATCTGGGCGGCGAGAAGGTGTTCGTGGATTTCGCCGGCGACACCATCGACATCGTCGATCCCCTGACCGGGGAAGTGCAGCCGATGAAGCTGTTCGTCGCGGCGATGGGCGCTTCGAACTACACCTACGCCGAGGCCTGCCCCAGCGAGAGCTTGGCCGACTGGATCCGGGCCCACGTCAACTTGTTCACGTTTTTGAGCGGAACGCCGACGTTCGTGGTCTGCGACAACCTCAAAGCCGCCGTCAGCAACCCCGACCGCTACGATCCCGGCCTCAATCGCACTTATGCCGAGATGGCGAGCCATTACGGCACCGCCATTCTCGCCGCACGGCCGCGGCGCCCAAAAGACAAGGCGAAGGTCGAGGTCGCGGTGCAAATCGCCCAGCGCTGGATTCTGGCCCGGCTGCGCAATCAGCGCTTCTTTTCCCGGGCCGAGCTCAACGCCGCCATCAAGACACTCGTCGACGAACTCAATGCTCGTCAAATGCGTGGCTTCGGCTCAAGCCGCGCCGAACTGTTTGCCGAACTCGACAAACCCAAGCTAACCCCGCTGCCAGATCAGCCTTATGCCTTCGCACGCTGGAAGCGCTGCCGCCTCGCTCCCGATTATCATGTCGAGGTCGACGGCCATTGGTACTCCGCGCCGTATCGTCTGATTGGCGAGCTGGTCGATGCCCGTATCGACGATCGGACGGTCGAGATCTTCCACAAGGGCCAGCGGATCGCCAGCCATGCCCGCGCGCCCAACCGACGCGGACACACCACCATCGCCGACCACATGCCCAGCGCCCATCGCCGCTACGGCAAATGGACCCCCGCCGCGGTGATCGCCGCCGGCGAGCGGATCGGTCCTTCGACAGCAGCGTTTTTCCAGGCCGCGATCGACGCCCGGCCCCATCCAGAACAAGGCTTTCGAACCTGCCTTGGCATTCTGGCGCTCGTCAAAAGCTACGGCGCCGACTGACCGGAATGGCCAAGGCCTTCGAGGAGCAGCGCCGATCGCCCGATCTCGAAGCCCTGCCGTTCGAAGATCGCATCGGCCTGTTGGTCGACCGCGAAGCCGCCGAACGCGACACCAGGCGGCTCACCACGCGCCTCAAGATCGCCGCACTGCGCCAGACTGCTTGCGTCGAGGACGTCGATCTGCGCACCCCGCGGGGCATCGACCGCGCCGTTTTCGCCAAACTCGTCGAAGGTCGCTGGATCGATCGCCACGAGAATTTGCTCGTCACCGGGGCAACCGGCCTGGGCAAAAGTTGGTTAGCCTGCGCGCTCGGCCACAAGGCCTGCCGCGACAACCGATCAGTCCTCTATCATCGCGTTCCAAGGCTGTTCGAGGCGCTCGCGCTCGCGCGCGGAGACGGACGCTACGCCCGGCTCCTCAAAAGCCTCGGCCGCGCTCAGCTTCTGATTTTGGATGATTGGGGACTATCGGTGCTCACCGCCGCGGAACGCCGCGATCTGCTCGAAATCCTCGAGGACCGACATGGCCGCGCATCCACCATCGTCACAAGTCAGCTCCCCGTGGACACCTGGCATGGAGCCATTGGGGACCCCACGGTCGCCGACGCCATTCTCGATCGCCTCGTCCACAACGCCCACCGCCTCCAGCTCACCGGAGAAAGCATGCGAAAACGCAGCGCCAAAACCATCACCCTTGACGGCAACCAGAACACTGACTCTATCTCCCATCGGCCGTAGCGGGCTGCTCACGATCGTCTGAATTCAGTGCTCACGATCGCGCGAAATCGATGCTCACGATCCGTGAAATCCGCATTGTGAAGTGCGGATTTCGTTGGGTGCACCGCGCAGATGTGCGTGAACCCGAGGAAGTCGAACGTCTTCGGGCGGCGTTGCCCCGGCGCGAGAGGCGCTCGGCCCCGTACCGTCCAAATTTCAGAATCCGGGTCTTCTCCTCATTTAGCGAAAGACCGAACTCCGCTATTCGCTCACGCAGGGCGTCGAGAAGGCGTAGGACCTCGGTTTTATTTCGAAGCCCATAAGACTGCCGCCGGCATAGCTGCCGCTGCTTCTCCACTCGTGGGTCCAGAGGTCGAAGACGTGATGCACATTCATATTTACGAAGAGCGGCGGGAGCACCGCCCGTTGCCGCGTACTTACTCGTGCTACGGGCTTCGATCTGAATTTTCATTGCACGCAAGGAACTCGCAACTGACGGCATTTCTGATTCTAGAGTGGCCAAGTTCAGAAACATGGCGAAGAAGCCCGCGCACTACATCGCACAGGCGAATCGAAAAAGATTCGGGATTAGCGGGATGAAGGAGATCGTCACGTGACAACGCCAGCGGTCAGCCGCTTGCGTATCAAATCAATCGCAAGAGCCGGAGGTCTGACGGAAGATGAGTTCCTGCCCGCCGCCGTGCATTGCCCGTCAGTAGCGGATCCGGCGCTGCAAGGAAGGCGCCGCGCTTTGGCAGGGGAGCGGAGCTGGTCGGCGACGCAGCGCCATTACGCCCGCGCGTCCTCGGCATCGTCCTGGGCGCACACCGTGGCGATGAAGGCGGAGACGAGGCGCCGTGCGCTCTTGCCGGCACGTGCCAGCGCATTGCGCATGAAGTGGACGCGGCAGCGCTAGTGGCGTTGAGAACTTCGCCGACCGTGGCCGTGATCCCTCATGAGTATCGGAGACGACGAGCCCGTAGCCCCGCAGGCCGCGGCGGACGAGCTTGCGCAGGAGCGCGGCCCAGAACGTCTCGGCTTCGGATGGGCCGACGTCAATGCCGAGCGCCTCACGCCGGCCGTCGCTGTTAACTCGACGCGATGGTCACCGCGACCGAGACGATGCGCCCCTGCTGACGCAGCTTCACGTACGTGGCCGATCCACAGATAGGGCCGATCGCCCTAGAGCGGGCGGTTGAGGAAGGCCTTCACGTTGTCGCCGATCTCACTGCACATGCCGCGCCGGTCATGCCTTCGACCACCAGCGCCATCAGCCGGAGGCCGAGTGTGTTCCCTAGTCACGAAGGCAGCATGAGCATCGTCGTTATGCGAGACGATGCCGCTCCGTCGGGGTCGATGGCCGCATCACGCATGGAAGGCAATCATCGGAACATGAGAGGCCCGATCGGGTCCACTGGATTGGTCTCCAGTGGGGGACAGCGGCGAGGCACTGCCAGAGCCGCGGTCCGAGCTGAGGTCGGGAGTCGGACTGGTCCATAGTACCTGTGAAGTCGTCGAAGGAAACGAGACGTATGGAGGGAAGGGGCCAGCCCGAGGGGAGCCCGCGCGAGAAGGCCAGGGTCCGGACACAGAGCCGGGTTGCCTTGCCGCCGAACCTCGATCGGGTGAACGCGGCGGCCAAGCGGGCTGCCCAAACCCGGTTCACGGCCTTGCTGCACCACATCGACGAGGACGCTCTGCTTCGGGCGTTTCGACGACAAAAGCGGCAGGCCAGCGCGGGGGTCGATGGGGTAACGATGGCGAAGTACGAAGAGGGGCTCACGGATAACATCCGCGACCTCTGCGGACGGGTCCACACTGGTCGCTACCGGCCACAGCCGGTGCGGCGAGTCTACATCCCCAAAGCCGATGGCGGTAAGCGGCCTCTCGGTGTGCCGGCGCTCGAGGACAAGATCGTCCAAAGCGCGGTGGCCGAGGTGTTGAGCGCCGTCTATGAGGCCGACTTCCTTGGGTTCTCCTACGGCTTCCGGTCGGGGCGGAATCCTCATATGGCGCTTGATGCCTTGCATACGGCGATCATGAGCCAGCGTGTGAACTGGGTGCTCGATGCCGACATACGCAGCTTCTTCGACTCGGTCGACCACGAGTGGCTGTTGCGGATGGTGGCGCACAGGATCGCCGATCCTCGCATCCTACGGCTCCTCGAGCTGTGGCTGCGGGCCGGTGTTCTTGAGAGCGGCGAGAAGCGAGAGACGGACAGGGGCACGCCGCAAGGGGCAGGCATGGCTCCCTGAACGCAAAAGATAACTTCCGCTTTGAACGCGTCATCGTCGGCTGGCGTGATAGAGCCGTTGTTGATTTGAGACGCAAAAGGTAATACCGTTATGTCATATGATTCGATCGACGCAAGCGCAGAAAGCCGAGCGGCTGAGGGCGGCGCGACGCTTGCTCGCGAAGAAAATCGGCATGGCGGAGGCGGCCTTGGTGCTGTCGCGCGAAAGCGGCTTGTCGCTGCGGCAGGCCTATCGCTATCTCGAAGTGGCCAAAAGCAGGGAGCGGCTCCTTCCCGCGCCGCAGCCATCAGTGACGCTCTCCCTGAAGATGCCGGCCGATCTTGCCCAAAAACTCCAGACGCATGCGACGGCTTCCAGGCTTTCGGCAAGCGAGGTGATGCGCCGAGCGGTGGCCGCTTATCTCGCGTCTGTCCGCGAAGATGGCTGAGCGGCGAAAAAAACGCGACGTTCGACTCGAATTTGCGTTCGATCGCCTCGTCGCCGTCAAACTTGAACAGGTTTACGAAATTCTCGTTCCAGATCAGGTGCGCTTCGCGCGCGCTGGCGCCGATGTGACGGGAGGCGAAGATGAAGACCGCCGCGATTTACGCCAGAGTGTCGTCGGACAAACAGAAGGAGGAGAACACGATCGCCAGTCAGACGAGCGCGCTGATCGCTTTCGCGCGCGAGCAGAACTGCGACGTGCCGGCGGAATGGGTGATCGAAGACGACGGCTATAGCGGCGCGAGCTTGTTGCGCCCCGGACTTGAACGACTGCGCGACCTCGCCGCAGAAGGGCGGATCCAAGCCGTGCTCGTCTACGCTCCCGATCGGCTGAGCCGGCGCTATGCGCATCAAATCCTTCTTATCGAAGAGTTCGCGCGCGCCGGCGTCGAAGTCTTGTTCATTCGCTCGAGACGGGCAGCGACGCCGGAAGACGAGCTGCTGCTGCAGTTTCAGGGCATGATCGCCGAATATGAACGCGCGCAAATCCTGGAACGGTCGCGGCGAGGGAAGCGCCATCGCGCCCTTCAAGGCCAAGTGAGCGTGCTTTCCGGCGCTCCGTTTGGCTATCGCTACAAGCGCAAGACCGATCACTCTGCCGCCTATTATGAGATCGACGAGCGACAGGCCGGTATCGTGCGCTGGGTCTACGAGCTTTACACCGCAAAAAGCCACAGCATCGGCGCCATCACGCGCCTGCTCAATGAGCGCCAGATTCCGACAGCCAAAGAAACAGGCCGCTGGGAGCGCTCGACGGTCTGGGCGATGCTGCGCAATCCCGCGTATAAAGGAACGGCCTGCTTTGGCAAGACGCGGATCGCGCCGCGCATGCGTGTGACGCGGCCGTTGCGATTGCGCGGCGGCGTCGCTCCTCGCAATAGCGCAAATCATGAGCTTCCTCGCACAGAGTGGATCGAAATCCCTGTGCCGACCATCATCAGCGAAGAGACCTTCGCATTGGCGAACGAGCTTTTGGAAGCCAACAAGAAGCATGCCCCGCGACGCACGATCACGCCGAGCGCCCTGCAAGGATTGTTGAGCTGCGCCAAATGCGGCTATGGGCTCTATCGCACCTCGACCAGGTCGAGCGCTCGAACCATCCATTACTACCGCTGCTTGGGCTCGGATGGCTGGCGCCGGCTCGGCGGGCCGGTCTGCGACAGTCGCCCGACGCGCCAGGATTTGCTGGACGAGGTGGTATGGAAAGAGATCGCGCGTTTACTTGAAGACCGACAGCTCATCGAAGACGAACTTGAGCGCCGGCTCAAGGCGGCGCGCAACTCCGATCCCACACAGCGCCGGGAGGAAACGCTTCGCCGCGATCTTGCGCGTTCCCGGAAAAGCATCGAGCGTCTCCTCACGGCCTATCAAGAGAGCCTTCTCTCACTTGAAGAGCTGCGCAGTCGCATGCCCGATTTGCGTAGCCGCGAACAGGCTTGCTTGTCGGCGCTGCAGGCGATCGAAGACCAATCGCAGGAGCAGGAGGTTTGTCTGCGTCTCGCTGAATCCGTGACTAGCTTCCTCGAGCGCCTCCGCTCGTCCGTCGGCGCGCTCGATATAATCGAACGCCAACGCGTGCTGCGCCTTCTCGTGAAGGAAGTCCTCGTTGGCGACGACAAGATCGTCATCCGCCACTCCATCCCCCTCCCACCCACCCCTCCCGGTGGAAAGGCGCCCGGCGCCGCCAATAGCTCCGTGACCGCTCCCCCACCGCAAAGTTATCTTTTGCGTTCAGGGAACCATCAGCCCGCTCCTTGCCAACATCTTCCTGCACTACATCCTCGATCTCTGGGCCCACCAATGGCGTCGTCGTCATGCCCGCGGTCGCGTCGTGACCGTGCGCTATGCGGACGACTTCGTCATGGGCTTCGAGAGCAAGGCAGATGCGCAGGAAATGCTCTTGGCCCTCAAGGTGCGGCTGGCCAGCTTTGGCCTGATGCTTCATGAGGGCAAGACGCGGCTGATCGAGTTTGGCCGGTTCGCGGCCGTCTCGCGTCAGCGGCGCGGCGAGCGGCGACCAGAGACCTTCGCCTTCCTCGGCTTCACCCACTACTGCGGGCGGACCCGAGATGGCCGGTTCATCGTGAAGCACAAGACGGAAGGGAAACGCCTGACGCGCAAGCTGACGGCGTTGCGCCAGGACGCCTGGCGGCTCATGCACGCGCCACTGGCCACGCAGCACGAGCGGTTCGCCGCCGCACTGCGCGGGCACTACGGCTACTATGGCAGGCCGCACAATTATCCAGCGCTCAACGGCTTCTACCGCGAAGTGCGTCGGATCTGGCTACGTTGTCTGAGACGACGCAGCCAGAAAAGTCGGCGCATGGGCTGGTCGGAGTTCGACACCCTGACGGCACGCTTCCCTCTGCCCGTTCCACGCATCACTCGCACTTGGGCGCAGGCGCGGATATGACGCGGGTTACCCTCGGGAAGAGCCGGGTGCGGGAAATCCGCCCGCCCGGATCTGTGAGGGCGAAAGCCAAATGGCTGAGCTACTCGACCGCGCCTCTCTTGCTCTGCAGAGTGCGGTGCTGCCGAATGCTTACTTGATCGATAGCTGCTTGAGATCATGGTGGCACTGGAAAGGTCGGATTTGCTCACCGCCCGGCATCGTTGAAGCGTGCTTCTAAGATCTCCGGAAGGAGGATCAGACGTGGTTTTAGGTCCGCCTGAACAGCTGTCCGAGGTGCCGACGAGCCCCTCATTCAGCCAAATTGTGGCTGATGGAAGAGAAGAACGCGGCTTCCCGGTAGGCTCTCTGCCGTGTAGAGCTGACCGTGGATAAAAAAAGCGGTCATTGGGACGTCCCGGCTCGGCAGAAGGCCTAGATTCTGCAATATGTCGATCACGGCGGGCGAAGCCTCTTGGGAGGCGTGCGTCCAGCCGTCGCCCAAGAACTCTCCCAGTTCAGGCACTTGCGGGACTGGCTGATGGCCTGATGCAGGTGCGGCAGACGGCAGAGGAAGGTTCGGCGCCAGCGCCGAGGGAGCGTCCCTACTCCATTCGAACGGAGCCGCCGAATCAAGCCCTGGCGCAAGACCGCCGTAGATATCTGAGGAAGTCCTCAGTGCCGCAGGCCTAGCTTCGCCCGGCAAAGCGGGCCGAGGGTGATGAATGAGCTGAACGTCCTTGGGCCCTTCCGGTCCCAAGATGGCCGTGTAGCGTTCGCCGCCGATCTCAAAGTTCATGATTGGATGTTCCACAACAGGCAAGAAGTCCCACTCGCCTAACTTGGACAGCATCTCGTCGGGGGCCGGCTGGGTGCGATGGGAAAAATTCTTGGGAACGGCGAAAGAAACATCAAACGTATCGCCGACAGCGGGCGACAGCAGATGGACGAGCTGAACATCGTTGAGCCCTCCCGGTCCCAAGACGGCCATATAGCGCTCACCTCGAATGTCGTAGGCCTTTACCCGCTGTGCTGCATCCGGCAAGAGGCCCCAGCGGCGAAGCCTGTGCATCATATTCGGCGCGGCCTGAGTCCCGTGGGAGAAATGTTCGGGAACGCTCAAAGACGCATCAAAGGCTTCGCCGGCTGCTGCGATCGTCTGCTCAAGGGTGGTCTGCGCCGCAGCGCCTTCGTTCATCATCTGTCCAGAGTGGTCTTCAGAGGCGAAATCGGGCTGCCGCAAGCTCGGATGCCAAGCAGGGGCATCGAAAGGCGCTTCTTGAGCAACACTCTGCGCTGGCGAGGGAACGGTTGGACTCATCGTTGGCCAAGGCATCAGCGCATCGAAGGTCGGCGTTGGCAAAAGGTTCTCGCGGTCCGCTGCATCGAAAAGCGCGTCCTGAGGGACACTTTGCACCGGCGAGTGGATGATTGAACTCATCATTGGACCAGGCACCAGTGCATCGAAGGTCAGCGCGCGAAAGAGGTTCTCGCGACCCTCGGCATGGAAAAGCGCGTCCCGAGGGACACGTTGCACCGGCGAGGGAATGGTTGGACTCATCGTTGGCCAAGGTACCGGCGCATTGGAGGTCGCCGCCGACAAAAGGTTCGCACGATCCGCGGCATCGAAAAGCGCCTCCTGATCGACACTTTGCACCGGCGAGTGAACCATTGAACTGACCGTTGGCCCAAGCATGGTCGCCGGCAAGAAGCTCTCGGCTTCTGCAGCATCGAAAAGCACGTCCTGGGCGACACTTTCCGTAGGCGAATGGACGGCCAACCCCACTCCATGCCAGACCTGCGGAGCATTGAACCCCGGCGGCCGTGAGCTGCGCTCATCTGCATCGTCCCCAATCGGCTGCTCATCGGCCGGCATAGCTGAGGGGGTGGACGGCTGGATGACCTGGCGCGAACTGCCTCCTTCTCCGCCTAAATTGGTCTGCAGGGTAATGGCGCGATAGTCCCGAAGGCCATTCAAGGCGGAGATGAGCATCTTGTCCTTCGGGAACAACCTATCCGCGTGTCCGAGCAGTTTATCATCACTGAGGTCGGCAATGGACAAGGGTCGGAGCGCTACCGCCAACTTCCGCAGTCCGCTCGCATAGCTCTCGGCCGTTTTCCTGCCGATCTGTCGACCAAAACCTGCCTCGGCGGCATCCCTGATAAGACCCTCATCTTCCCTGGAAGGACGATAATGTGTTGAGAGGGGGCGAGCGTTGGCGTCGGGCTCGCGGTACCGACTGATCATTAACAATGCTGGCGCGATGACCCTGTCGTTTGGCAGCAGCTTCCTAGCGTTAGCGAGTAAGGCATCGTCATCGAGCCCAGCAATTGATTTGCCGGACTTCTTCAGCCCCTCGGCGAATTTGCGAAGCCGACGATCATAAATTTTGACGGTGGTCTCACTCGGCGGCGGCCCTCCATTGAGAGCAGCGGCCGATGCCGCCTGGATGAGGTGATCGTCTTCCTCAGTGACATCATGAAGCGCCGCGTGCGGATATACAGGGCCCGCCTCTCGCACGCCTGCCAGGTGCTGCTCAAACGCCACATGCTTTTGATCCGGCTGTTCCACGGCGGCATCCGACGCAGCGGACGCCTTATCGGCTGGGTTGATCGTGTTGAATCGGTCCATGTTCAGTCCGCAGGGCTCGCTCTCTCGCTATTTCGCTACTCACGTTTGCTTTCCAAAACCTGACATCGCCAAGCGGAAAGGTAGAATGAAAGGATAAATGATGGCTCGCAATTGCCTTCTCTGCGCCTTGCAGCATCGCTCGTGCGCCTGAGCGCCAGGTGCTGCACAGTAGGTTCCGACAAGCGCTTAAAGCGCCTATCGGAGCGGCTGCACATTCTGTGTTGTTGGTCCCGCTGCGTCCGGCGCTGTCGTGCTTGCTCCATCTTCTCCGTTGCCCTTGTTGCGCGCTGCGAGAGTAGAGTGACTAGCAAGAGGAGCGGCGGCGCGATCGCCATTTACCGTGCTGACAGACCGATTATCAACCAGGTCGAGCGGATCGTTCACCATCACTCCCAGGTTGTTTTTGGTCGAGCAACCAAGAGTCGGTTCGAACGAATTGTCGTCCACTGCTGGTCCTGCGATCAAAAGCGACGGACAGTTCGGAAGATGCGCTTCAAACGTAATCGCCTCGATCCTGACGGCGGAACGGCCCGATAAATTGAGGGGAGAAGCGGACAGCCGGATGTTAGAGGGAACAACCCCCATGGCGCGTGCTTCGTGCGCCACCTGCGCAATGAGCTTATGGGAGCCGCTGACATCCACATGGAGCGCATCCCGCCGGCCACCACTTGCGTCGGCGATAAAATTACGCAGCTGAAGCTTTTCGAGGGCATGGAGGCTCTGCAGAAGCAAGACACGCTTTTTCTGTTCGACCTGGACTCCTTGTTCGGCAGGATTGGGATGGATCGACGCAGTATTTGCGCAGCCCCCCAATATTGCGGCAAGGACAATCGAATGGGACAAATATCGCATGTTCATATGTCGATCCTCATTCGATGATAAAGCCGGCGTTGCCCGTCAGTCCCGGTGCGCTCGCGCGCGGCGCATCGCGGCCTTGAGGCGGCCGTGCCACCGTGTTCGTCAAGATGCGGCCTGCATCTGATGGCGGTGCGATGCGGTTGGTCGGAATACTTATCTGGCTTGGATTTGATCCCGGCCGTACGATGTAAGGTGTAACAACGATAACTAGCTCGGTTTCGCGTTTTTGAAACGATGAAGAGCGAAAAAGCGCACCAAGGATCGGTACGTCGCCGAGCCAGGGAAACTCGCCGATATCAGTGTTGAAGTTGCGCCTGATGAGGCCGCCGATTGCAAAGCTCTGGCCGCTGGCGAGCTCGACCACGGTGCTCGCCCGCCGCGTCGAGAGGGCAGGAACCGCCATACCATTGATCTTGACTTCGCCTTCGGTCGATAGTTCGCTGACTTCGGGCTTCACACGGACAATGATCTGGTTGTTGCTGAGCACTGTCGGGACGAATTCCAAGCTCACGCCGAACTGCCGGAATTGGACCGAAACCTGCCTGTTGTCCTGCATGACTGGGATCGGAAACTCGCCGCCGGCGAGGAAGCTTGCGGCTTCGCCGGACATTGCCGTCAGGTTCGGCTCAGCCAGGATTGAGGCGAGGTGCTCACTGGCGAGAGCGTCGAGAACAGCGCTGAGGTTGATATTGCCGGTGCTAAACCCGATCCCAATCGTGCCGCCGCCGCCAGCCCTGCCGGACCCTCCCGGTTTGCCGGTGGCAAGGAAAGCGCCGTTTGGGCCCGAGGCGGTGAAGTTGATGTTGAGATCCTTGACGGCGGTGCGGGAGACTTCTGCTACGCGCACGCTGAGATTTACCTGCAGTGAGCCGGCGACCTGGATCTTGTTGACGACCGGGGCGCCCGCGCCAACAAATTGCTCAGTGACCTTCCTCGCAGCCTCAACGACATCGGCATTGGGCGCTATACCGCTAAGGATCGCCCCGCGCGGGGTATAGCTGACCTGAATTGGATAGTCGCCGACCTCGGCCTTGAGCGCGGCCCGTAGATCCTCGAGTGGTTGGGTTACGACAATACGCAGCTCGGCAAGAGCCTCGCCGTTTTCGTTGAGGGCGAACAGGCTCGTCCGCCCGGACTTTTTGCCGAACACGAAAATTGTACTGCTCGACGGAGCTTGATAATCGGCAATTGCAGGGTCGGCGACAAAAATGGTCGCCGCCGGTGCGCTCAAATGCACCGTCTTTCCCTGTGACGAGGTAATATTGAGCGTGCCCGTGGTGCTGCCGGGTGCCGCACGTGGCATCTCTCCTTTGCCGTCCCGCTTGGTCTCGGCTGAGGCCGCAAGCGGAAACAGCAAAGCAAATCCGCATAGGAGGTAGCAGAGACGATTGAGAGCGGCAGAGCGTTGTGGGTTGGTGATCGCAGGCGGCTGGGTAGCGCCGGCGGCATTATTAAGGACCTTCAAGCGATTGTTGCCTTTAAGTGACGCTGCTAGGCAGCCGATGCTGTGCCAACGAGTTCAAGAGTGTAACCGACGCCGCGCGCGGTCTTGATTCTGAGCGTCGCACCCGCCTGGTTCAAATGCGCGCGTAAGCGATAAATCCCGACTTCCAGCGCATTGGTCGAAACCTCGTCATCGAACGCGTACAAGCTATCTTCCAGCGAAGCGCGCGGCACAGTGCGGCCGGCGCGATTGAGCAGATGCTCGAGAATGCACACCTCACGCCGAGCAATCCTCAGGATCCGGCCACCCACCGAGACTTGTCTGGCGATCGGATCGAAATGCAGATTCCCGAATGTCACGACCGGCGCCGTCATTTGCGTTGACCTTCGCAAAATGGCCCGCATGCGAGCGATGAGTTCGTCGATCGACACAGGCTTGGGCAGGAAATCATCCGCTCCCGCATTGAAGGTCGCGATCCGGCGGCTGAGATCATTGAGACTGCTCATCATCATTGCCGGCATTGATCGTCCTTCGCGCCGCAACTGCTTCAACCAGTCCAAACTATCCCCATCCGGCAAGACGGACTCCAGCAGTACGAGGTGGTAGTTTGCGCAATCCAGCGCGGCTGACGCCTCATCCAGCGTGGGCGTCACGTCCACCGCGAACCCGCAATTCACGAGCGTTGCCTTCACAGCGCGGCCAAAGTCCGCATGATGATCAACCAGGAGAATTCGCATCCATCGCCTCTCGTCCGTCCTCGGCAAGACTTGAGCGTGTTAGGGTTGACCAAGAGATCCGGCGACTGGATGCTGCCGGTCTGGCATGAATTCGAAAAGCCGTAGACGACCCGCAAGAGCTTGTTGGCAGGCGACCGATGCATGCGCATCCATTGACATCGGATATGTGACGGCTCGCGGCGGGTCGCCTGGGCGGGCGGCGCAGCTCAACATATCCGTTATGTTGGCAAGAGCTCTGCGATGACTTACGGGGTTGAGAGCCCTGGCGGCGCACTGATGCATCTGTGGGCGGCACATAGCAATGCCTGCATGCGCTGCGCGAATGCTAGCGGTAGTGATCGCGCGAGACTGCCCCAGCGAAAGCAAGGCACGGGCGAGATCAGCTGTATTTGTCGTCGAACAGGCTTGCGAAACCGACATTGAATACTTCCCAGTTCGTCTTGATCCGCGGTCAGTCTTGCGAGGCTGTTGGCCGTAGTGCCGTCAAGTCGCGGCATTGCAAGTGTTCCGCGCTAAAGACACTTCGCGCGCTATGTGCCGGCCAATGGGGCGTAAAAGGCCGAGATGCGACGAAACGATCAACGCGTCCTTCGGGACAGACGTCCTCTCGTTTGCCGGCGTTATCCAAGTAAGATGTCAACCGTTCCAATGCTCGGTCGCTTCCGAGGCGTTCTCCGTCCCAACTGAGCTAGTGCTGCCAATGAAGGACAAATTACGTGCGGCATTGCTGTCGTGCCTTGTCTGAGGCGGCGACGCCGGCTCCATGTCGTCGGATCGGGTGCACGGCTCAGGAACTCTGCCTTTCGTCGGCATAGGCGAAACAAAGACTGCCCGCGTTGTTCTCGCGCGCTGGATCCAGGTCTGCCTGCGAAGACGGCGCTTCGCCCAGCCCTCACAGAGCAGATGAACGATGCAAGCTCTAAAAAGGAGGAGTTGGGTAGTGTGATCAACCGAATCGGCCGAGCATTGAGTTTTTGAGACGTTCGCAATTGTTGGTACCCGTCAGGAAGAGTTCACACGAGCGGACTGTGTCGCGAGACTGTCGGAAATCCTACAATCTGACGCGAGGTGAGATTCAAGTGCAATTGAATGCTCTTTGTCGGGGTGCCTTCAGTTTGGAATCGTTGTGAGGCAACGGCGACACAGTTCGACCATGCCGTCGAACTGCGCGCGGCGGTCCGTCTCGCTGTGTACAAAGCCGTGAGCATTCGTCCGTCCAATTAAACGTCTCGCAGAAGCGCTATTGAGTGCAGAAGAGGCAGGCGCTCTTGGCAAGCGGGGTAAGCCATGACACCAGGAGCGGGGCGATCCGATCCGCCTCATGCGTGTCAATTTAGCGGGGAGACCGTGGCGAGAGGTGGACGTCCACTTGATGAACAGGAAGCAACGTTCGAGGTGAAGACTGTCGATCGCTCGAGCCAAGTTGTTCGGCAAGGGATTGAGGAGAGAATCGATTGCCAGACGTCATCTTGAATGCGGCCTCCTTATATTGCGATCGACTATGAGCCTCTTAGGCGCGCTCCGCAAAATCGATTGTTTTGATGGAACGCATCCAGGTGACGGATCGGCTGTCTTGTAACAGCGCGGCTTATCGCGGGGAGCGAATGCCCGATGCGATCGCGGCCGAAACACCTGTTGCTTGACCGCGCGGCCAATTTCAGACCGAGTACAGAGAGGGACGCAGCGCGTTCAGCGGCGTAACTCCACCAAAGCCGCCAGCCAGCCGTGAGCTCGTATGTCGTTCGAACTCACAATGTCCAAGGCGCCGGGATGCTCCAACGAGCGCGCACAGGAGGAGGATTGTCCGACATCCTCGCGTCGCCGGAAGTGCATCTTGTCGGAGACCCAACCGCTCTGCCGCTCGACCGGCGAGTTGATCGGGCCGCCGGTCGCCGCATAAGCTTAAGCTGTTCTGCGTGTGCGGAGTTGGTACGCCGCTTCAAGGTCTTTCTTTTGGGAGTTTGGGTGCTTGAAAACCAACGAACCAGCCCAACGGTTTGGCCGAGAGACCATCTACTCATTGCTCTCGCGCTTATAGGGATTTTCTTCTCTGCCGGTGCGGTAGCTTTCCAAGTTTCCGCCCAAGAACAGGCGCTCGGTCTCTTTCGTTGGCGTTCTGCCAAGTGAGCACATCAAATCGACGTCCGCATCGATGTTGTCGTAGTCTTCAGCATTCATTCTGAGCGCAATGCTGCTCATCACGTCGTCTGGCGTCCAGACACTGTGCTTCGGAACAGTGTAGGTGTGCAGTGCGTTCGCATTGTTGGCGATCGCCCTCGCCCAATGATCGCGAGAAACGGCGAGTTTCGCCGGATCTTCGACCAACGATACGAAGGGTGATGTTGTTGTCTTGCCGCGCATATGCCAGCCAGCTTGGCGCGCCCGGTCAATAGGATACCGCTCTGGATGATCTCCAATGGAAGAATGATCCCGAGCCGTGTTGCGAACATGCAATATGGCGCTTGTGTTTTCGTCCGTATGCGGCTTGCAGTCACTATTCTGATTCTGAAAACGCCGCAGTGTGACATAAGACGACCTCACGACGTCGTCAAATACGCCGTCTCGGTCAATGCTAGGTGCGCTCGCCGGTGACCAGCGCGCCGCCTGCTGCACGGCAAGGTCGATCTCATTGCGAAGCACTTCAAGATTGGCACCTGTCAGTGTTGCTGCAAGCTGAGCGCGGGCACTGACAAATGATGGGGCTGGGCAGCTACCGGGTTCCGAGGCGGCCTCGCCTGGCGCAGACGAGGACGTGGCAGTCGCGGAATTTGCCGCTAAGCAGAGTGAAGGCGGCGTCGGGTAGGCCGAATCGAGGTCGTCTATATCCAAGTCATTCAGCTGCTGCTCGAAGCTTGCTTGATCTTCGGAATTGTGTGCCGTTGCGCTGCTCTCGGCGCCAAGCTCATCCTGTTGTCCATGGACGCGGCGCGCCTGCTGTACCAGGTTGTGAACCTCAAAGGGAGTGTCCACAGCATTTCGTGGATCAACGTTCATATCTCTCTCCCTTCGAAGTGCCGGATGCCAGCCTAGATTGTTGCAGGCGCAGCTTTCGAGAAGCTGACAGACCAGAGAGGGCGCCATTTAGTTTCAGCTCTTGACGGAGTCGAATTGAGTCAGTCAGCATGGCGAACAGCCAGCCGGAAGGAAGTCGCGCGAAGCGTCGGATCAAAATCGGTGCTGCCGTTTGCCTCCTGGCATTGGTGTTCGATTGGGCTGCTATTGGATGCCTGAGATTGTTCGGATCGGCACGCCAGGACGCGCCCACCACTTCATTGTGGACGCGTGATCTAAGGCAGACAGCCCGTGCGCAGCAAGATGGACGAGCCGGTGCTTGAGGTGGCGAAAGGCGCGTTCGTAGATCGTCTACTTATGCAGAGGCGAGAACTACATTCTCTCGCTCGAGAGGCCTGTGGCGGACCAGCGCAACCGGTTTGGTTTGCTGTTTCCAAGCGGACGACGCTGGATCAAGCCGGTCTAGTCGACGCGCGGGAAGCTAAGCCACTTCCGCAAACCTAACATACGAGGTTGTGATGTCGGAATAGCCATTACAACGTCTTGCGCGTCGTTGCGACAGGCTGCTTTGTACGAGCGCGCTTGTTGTCTGGAATCAGCCAAACGCATCGCGAGCATCACGACTTGGAGGCCGCAATCGGCGGTACTTATCGAGGGAGAAGAGCATATGAAGGTTACTGGCCGAGGACTAACGATCCTGTTGTCCTTGCTTTCGGCCGCGAGCGCGCCGGCAAGAGCCGACGACCCCTCGCCGAAATACACTGAAGTACTCAGAGCCCTCCAAGCGGGGAAGAATGTGAAGCTCATCCTCGATATGACCCACTGTACCAACGCGGATGGTGGCAAACCTGCGTCGGCGACGCAGGCCGGTCTGGTCATCAATGCCTTCAGGGTGACCAGCCAGAGCGGCATCAGCTTCGCCAATGCTCATCAAACGGTCGACAGCTCCGGACATGCCGTGACCGAGTACATCCGCCATAGCCTTAGCCGCGAAGGCAAGCTGACGGTGCGAGCCTCCAAACTTGTCGTCGGGACCACCGAACTCGCGAATCAAGGCGAATTCATCTGCGAAGTGCCGGATGGCGCAAAGTTCATCTGGTAACGAAGAGCACAGAGCAGACGGGCGCTTCGTAGACTTGATCCTCCATCGTGTGGACAGCTTCGCCGGGCATGATACGGATCTTTTCGATCGTCAGGACTGCCAGACTCTTTCTAGCCGTCTTTTCGTCAGGGAAGGATCAAGTTGCCTGAACTTGTTGCTCAGCTAACTCATGAATGTCGCCGATCTCCATTCGATCTTTGAGGTGGAAGATCGGCGGCTCATGCAGTCGTCGTATGGGGCTGAGCCAATACCTCTCGGTTGAACGTCCAGATGATCTCGCTACGTCCACGCGCTGCCCGCGGCCCTCGTGAGAACATCATATTTAAGCGGATCCAGCCAGGACCGGCGTTGTTGACGCTCCCCCTCGCCGGGCAGACGGACCGGAGGATTATAGCATGAACGCTGTTTTCGACTTTTCCAAGCATCGGAAAAGGCAAATCACCCTTTCCGGAGCCTGCGTCATCAGCCTTTTGCTCCTGACTTTTTGTACGGATTCGATGCGCTGGCCGTCCGAAAGTCGTCCAGATTCCCACCCAGAAATAGTACCTCACGCTCTTCGGTTGGGGTAGCACTCACCCATGCCAGATCGGGTTCATCATTTTCGGTTCCATCCTCGAGAATACTGACGATGTCTTCCGCCGTCCAAGTTGTGACCCTCGGCACCGTGTAGGTGTGCAACTCATTCGCGTTTTCCGCGATGACTTTGGCGCCAAACTCCTTGTCGTCGTCCGGCGAAACGAGCAGTAGTGAGGCGTCCTCGGACAGTGACACAAAAGGCGAAGAATTGGTATCGCCCCTCATGTGCTCTGCCGCTGCGCGGCCCAGATCTAGTCGTTGGCCTCCCCAGATATTCCAGGGAGCTTGCTCGTAACGCAAAGCCGCCATGGAACGCAAATGGGCCATCGCGCTTTGACGGTCCAACACATGTGGCCTGCAGTGGCTGGCGTGGTTTTGAAAGCGCTGCAGCTCCGTGTATGACGATGCCAACACGTCGTCGTAAACGCGGTCACTGTCGACGCGATAGGCTGACGATCCAGTCGCTCTTGGCCATTGTGCTGATCTTTGCGCAGCGAGTTCGATGTCTCTTCTGAGTTCCGCAAGGTTAGCGCAAGTCAACGTTGCGGCAAGCTGACCGCGCGTTCTCACGAACGATGCAGCCGCGCACCGTTCGTTCTCAGGGATAGCTTGCGCTTTCTTGTTGCCGTCCGTTACCGTCGGGTTCGATCCAGCCGCGGGTGAAGCTAATGATGCGAGGATTGGCTGAGCCTCTCCAAGCCGATGCTCAAAGTCTGCTTGCGCCGTCTCTTCCTGTTGTGGATCGAGGTTATGCATCCGAGCCTCGGATGGGTTGACGTTGTCAAATGGGGCCATTCCGGTCTCCTTTTGTCGGCCTTCAATATCGTCATGCAAAAGTTGATCAGATCAGGAGCAGGAACTGAGACGGGCGCAGTTTGTATAAGATGCACCGGTCTGGTTCTCGAACGTCCGGTGTTGAGGCGTGCGGCAGGCCCCTGACCGGCAATCCAGCTCATGCTTCTCGTCCAGATATTTGTGTTCGAGTCGGGCTCCAGTCCGGATAAAGATGCTGTTATGCTGGAAAGCCTAGCTGTCGAACAGCTGACCAGACCCAATTGCTTGAAGAAAGCCCGTGGCCATTGCGTCTGTGCCGGCGAGCCTGTTGTTTATTGCGGAGCAGAGTTTTGGCGAGATGGGCCATTGTCGCTCTCCGCTTCATGGCAGTACCGTATGAAAGGTTATGGGGAAGCAGCCCGGGGGAGGGCCCGCTTACCGTAAGCTTGAGCCGCATGGGGCAGCCTGCCTGGACTAGCTTGCATCGGCTCCCCGTGAAGGACTTTGAAAAGCTCTTCAAGAAGCTGCTGGGGATACTAACGCCGGATCATGCCGCGGCCATCGGGCTCTGACCGGGCCGCGTGGCATGAAGATCCATTGTTGGGAATACTGATGCGATGGATCGCGTCGGCGCGCCGAGCGTTAGTCGCAAAACAAGCCACGGGGGTGCGACTTCGATCGGCCCAACTCGTTCTCCCATAGATGGACCCGTCGGCTCGCGGAGCAGGCCTAGCCGATCGCGAGCTTTGGCTAACCAGGAGGCCGGCGATCCGCAAGTGTCGAATTGCAATTGATCGATTGCGTGCCCGTAAGGACTGCGGCTCTTGCCCTCCTGCAACCGAAGTCGGAATTTTTGCTTTCAAGGTAGCGTAGCGACCATAATGCGGTTTCTGTCAGCGGGACCGTGTTTGTCAGAATCAGAACATTCTGCGCCCATGTGGAAATTACGCTGCCGATTTAGCTCGACAATTCCGACTGATGCGGCTGGCACGGTTGTTGCTGCCGATGAGGTAAGGCCAGGCTGAGTGCAGAGCTAGGTGAACGATCACTGTTCCGCCCGCAAGCCGCGGGTCCATTCCGAACAAGAAGAAAGACCTAGAATGTTGCGCATTCGGGTTAATGGAGAGTGATGTGGAGTGTCGAAGAGCTGGCGAAAAGAAACACACTTTCGGACATATCAGCGCTGCCAAACAACGGATCAGGGTTGGTGGGTGTGGTAGACAATTGCACCGATTGGCAGTGGACACGCATGACAAGAATTCGGCTGACGTGGTCAAGCGTCGGCCGCCGCGGACAGCGACATGATAAGAGTCTCGTCGACACGTCGTGTCACCAAATCCCCGGCGAGTTCGCCACAAAGCCCGCAGCCTGCGTCCATGCCAAGCACAAAGAGGTCCTCGTAATCCTGGCAGTACGGAACTCTCGACATGTCGCAAAGGATCGGCGCTGATAGCGAGTGCACCGTGAATGAAGGGGCAGAGCACTACTCAGATCCGAAAGACAAGCTTTCATCAGATGGCGAGTTCGTTCGGTACTGGAGCCGGGCTGCCGACCGGCTGCTGGCGGTTGCTGCTGTTAGGAGGCGAACCGAGGAGGCAATCAGAAGGACCGGGATTGGCTTGCAGCTATCCTCCGAGAACCTTAGCGGTCATGACCTATCAGATTTCCCGCTGCGACGCTGTACCCTCAATCGCGCGCAGCTCTACGGAACAAAGTTGGATCGAGCAGATCTTTCTGAGGCGAACCTTATCTGTCCGGGGCTAGAGCGGGCAAGTTTCATGGGGGCCAAGCTCGATTTTGCCTATATGCATGCGATGGCAGCGCAGGTCTGCAACTTCGATGATGCCAGTCTGCGCAATGTAATCGATGCAACCGGCAGCCTTTTTCACGGTTGCAGCATGAAAAGAACACGCTTTGACAACGCGATGCTCAGCGGGCTCCTCGTTTACCAGTGCGACGCGAGTGATGCTGTATTCGACGGCGCGGAATTACAGGGCTCAACCATCAATGAATGCTTCCTCCCTTCAGCGTCCTTCCGCTTCGCAAAGCTGAGCCAGGTCACGATCACGAAGGCGCATCTGGCGGATTGCTCGTTCTTTCAGTCGAAGGGAGACTGTTTATCGATCGTGCGTCCCATCTCGATCGATGGTCTCGTCTTAGAGGGCGCTCATCTTCCGTATCTGAGACTCTCAAAGGTGAGCGGGCGGATTCGGGCGAGAGCCCTGAGCGCCCCATTCGCTGATCTTCACCTATCAAATCTTGCGGGAGCGGAGCTGGAACAGGCAGACTTGACCGAGGCGCGGCTTCTGTCCGTAGGCCTGTCCGACGCGAACCTCGTGGGTGCCGTGCTTACCGGTGCATCTATTCACTCCTGTCAGCTGAATGGGGCGGATCTATCTAGCGCATCAGGTGAAAGCATTTCGATAACAGAGAGCACAATGCGAGCGGCCAAATTCACCGGTTTTCGCGGCCGCTGCGCCTTTGTGCGCGACTGCGATCTGGAGCATGCGGACCTATCCCAAGCTTACCTCTACAGGTCGATGATCACCGGTGATCCGCCGCAATCAATGGCATTGAATCACGCAAATTTCGAGGGATCAAATCTCGTTCAGGCATATCTCGCCGCGGATATGACCGAAAGTAACCTGGAGGCAACGCGAGCCGCATACGTTCGCATGAACCAATCGTCCCTGCGCGATGCGAACCTGAGTGGGATATCGCCGTTCCAGGCCAGTTTCGTAAAGGTGGACTTTTCGGGCGCTAAGATAACCACTTTCGAGCCACCATTTTTCGCCGACCGTTGTCGGGGACTGCAGGTCGCTCTGGAGGGGCGGCAGCCGCGCGAACCATCAAGCTATCTGGCTGAATTCTCATCGGTGATCAGACGGGGTCGAGAAGGGTCAACCTGACTGCTTCGGAGCTGCAAGAACAGTGCGCGCGAGCTTTGGACAGTTCGTGCGGTGGTCGAGGTGTGAGAGGGCGTAAAACCTCTTTGGTGCTCGTTGGCGTGCGCGGCCCACGAGACGCTGGGCGGCGCGCCTTCCGAGATCCGAACGCGCCACTATTTTGGCGTTCAAAAAGCGGAGTAAGAAGATGCATCTGACAGGTCTTTCCGCAGGCAAGGCGTTCATCCGGGAGGTCGCGAGAACAGGTCAGACGATTGGAACGGTCCACACTCTCGGCGCCCTGCATCTTGGGCATGCAGAGCTGATTAGAAGAGCGGCATTGGAGAATGATGTCGCGATCGTCACAGTGTACCCGAACAAGATCCAGCTTAGACCAGGTGGGAGCTACGATTTCAATTTGGACGATGATATTGGACTTGCCCTACGTTCAGGAGCAACTGCCGTGATTTCGTCGAGCGACACCGAAATGTTCCCGGTCGGCTATCGAACGTATGTATCGCAAGGTGACTGTGATTTGCGTTTAGGGGGGCCTGAAACTTATTTGAAGGAAGCCGTTACTGGAGCAATCCGCTGGATCTGCTATTCGAGGCCAACTCGCAGTTACTTCGGCCTGAAAGATATAGGTCAGGCGATCCTGGTAAAGCGCGCCGTCGCAGACCTGCTTCTCGATTGCGAGATAAGGTTTGTGCCGACCGTGAGATACAAGAACGGAGTGCCCATTTCGTCGCGCTTGAGGCGATTTAACCGTTCCGAGCTTGATGAGCTGTCCTGTCTCTTCACGGCACTCAACCGTTCAAGAGAAGAGATCGCCCGAGGAGCGTCAAGCGTGAAGGATCTGGTCGCGTCGGCGACATCTCGGATAGAGTTTCGACAGTTTAGACTCGAGTTTGTTCGGATTGTCGACGCTGATAATTTCAAAGATTTAGAGCAGGTCAAGCTCCCATTCTTAATTATTGGGGCTGCAATGGCTCATGGCCTCACGGTTTCCGATAGCATCTATGTTCCAGATCAGGATACGCTCCTAAATGGTGCTCAGGATATCTGGATCGATTTGCCTAAGCAGTCGTAGCGAGTCGATTACTCATAGATCTTCGCCCGAAAAAGTAGACGGGGTTAGGTGGCTCTTAGCTCCATGTCGATTGGGGCGATATATGCGAGCGGAATGAAGCCAAGTTCGGTTGTAGGAGCCCTCAATGAAGGCGAAGTTTCGCGCTGGGCTCGCGCGGTAGCGCTCAGATAGCGATCGGGCAGCGCGATGACGTTCGTCGGCGGCCTCTGTTAGGGCGGCGCAGGACGGTGTCACTGGGAAGAACAGGACCTAGCCGCGGCAGCCGGACCAGCTCCTTCGCCGTCAGGGCAACGACAGCCACTATGTTGACGCCGATGCCGTTCCCGGAAACGGCGAGGCCAGCGGTGGTGACAGCTCTCAGCGATCCATTGAGTAGATGGAGCCGGAAAGTCAATGCGATCCTTACTGCCCGACATGGTAGGGCTGGCTAGCCGCACTTTGAGATAGTCTGTTCGGGTAGCTTGTCACAGCCAAACGCCACGACAGCTCAAACCGGTGAATCGTAAGTTTGGATCCGTAAGCTCTCGCGAACAAAATCTGCGGAGATGTTATGAACAGGCGATTGGAAATCCATAGAGCGGATGATGGATATATTATCCCGCTCAGCGAGCTGGATGTAAGCGAGGGCAAGCGCTTTCAAGACGACAGCATATGGGGTTGCTTCGAGCGGTTGCGAAGAGAAGATCCCGTTCACTACTGTCAAAATAGCGCTCATGGTCCATATTGGTCAATAACGAAATACCGGGATATCGTAGCGGTCGACACAAACCACCACGCGTTTTCGTCACAGCAAGGTGTCACCATTGTCGAGGTGCCTGATAAGCACTGGACCCCAAGTTTCATCAAGATGGGGCCTCCCCAGCACGCCGAGCAGCGCAACACGGTGAGTCCGATCGTCGGGCCGGAAAGCCTGACGAGGCTCGAAACCTTGATCCGCTCTCGGGTCCGGATGATTCTCGATGGCTTGCCGCGTAATGAAGTCTTCAATTGGGTAACCAAGGTCTCCATAGAGTTGACGACGCAAACGCTCGCCACGCTGTTCGACTTCCCATTTGAGGATCGGCGACTCCTGACCTATTGGTCGGACGCAGCTGTTACAACTCCTAAAGCAGGCTATGCCATCGACAGCTGGGACAAGCGAAGCACCATCTTGTCGGAGTGCCTGGACTATTTCACACGGCTTTGGAACGAGCGCATCAATGCCGAGCCACGCCTCGACCTGATTTCTTTGATGGCGCATTCACCCGTCACACGCCATATGGAGCCAACTGAGTTTCTTGGGAACCTCATTCTACTGATCGTAGGCGGCAATGATACCACGCGCAACTCGATTACCGGCGGCCTCCTGTTCATGAGCCAGTACCCCTCCGAACTGCGGAAACTAACTGACAATCCCAAGTTGATCTCGAGCGCCGTGTCTGAGATCATTCGATACCAGACGCCGATCGCACATATGCGCCGCACTGCTGCTATAGACAGCATCGTTGGGGGAAAACCGATCAGGACAGGCGACAAGGTCGTCATGTGGTACATCTCCGGCAATAGAGACGAAGAGGTCATTGAGAACGCCAACAGTTTCGTGATCGACCGCAAGAATGTGCGGCAACACCTCTCGTTCGGATTCGGAATCCATCGCTGTCTTGGCCGACACCTTGCGGAACTGCAGTTGAGAGTCCTCTGGGAAGAGATTTTGGATGGGGGATTGAAGATCAAGGTCGTCGGCGAACCCGAGCGAATTGCATCTAACTTCGTGCACGGCTATTCCGCTCTCCCCGTGCGGATTGAAGCTTAGGCCATGATCGGGACAGTCTCGACCGCCGGTGTGCGGTGGGTGTGGATTGATGTGAACTATCTTGGCTTCTTCAAACTGCGCAGATGAATGGATAGAAGCGAAGGTTCTGTCGGCAGCTATTTATAACCGGGCAGACGTTGAATCGCCCGTGAAGAACGATACGTGAGGCGAATGCTTGGTGCACGCGACTGTCATTTTTCTATAGCTGTCAGTTTTCTATAAGGGGGCGTCTGGCCTGTTCGCGTCTCAGCTGATGACACCGGAACTGACGCGGTTACTCCAGCAGCATGGAAGCTGCGATAGAAGTCGAACACAAGGCCGCATCTTCTTCCTTGCGCATCCGGATGAATGCTCTTGGTCAGCTAGTCGTCAGCCAGTCGGCCTATCCAGACAGGCTGCGCACCCTCAATTATCCGGAGATGAAGCATGAAAGGCATTGGCCGAGCTGGTCCATCAGAGCTTGAGGCCGCGGGAGCCGAAAGCATTAGGGAATCGAGCCGTTCGAGCCCGGAGTCTGGTCTCTTCCCTGGGGAACGCGATCAGTCCTTCGATGCCGTCGTAGGGCGGATACGGTCTGAGCCTGATGTGAGAGCGGCGACGCTTGCGAACCCGCCGCCAACTTCGGACGTAGCGGCGCCAACGAGGGAGGAGATAAAGGCAGCAAAGCGAGAATTGAGCAGCCTGCTTGAGGAACTTGAAGCTTGCCGCCGAGCGGCCGGGCATGCCCGGAACTTGCCGGAGAGACAAGATCTGATGGATCAGGTCGTCAAAGCAGGCGCAACAGTTCTGGCGTACTACGCCAGTCTGCCACCCGATTTGGCGCGCCGAATTCTGCCAAACGATCGGGCTCGCCGGCTCCGCGATGACACTGTGAGGGAGGCTGACGAATGTAATGAAGTGGCGACCCAGATTATCTACGAGCTGGAGGAGAGCAGAAAGAGAGCACAAGGCGTGCTCGACAGCCTCAAAGACATCGCCTCGCCTGCACAGCTGAGCCGACTGTTTACAAGCGTTGCGAACCACTATGCAGCATGCATGGAGTTGTGGGGAAAGAAGGTGCTGCGCTGTGAGCGGATGCAGTCAGTCTGTGCCGCTACCGCCCACCTTCCAGGCAGCACGCCCGCCATGCGCACGGCCGAAGATGCCGCACTAAGGCATCATACGGGCTGGGCGCTCTTTACGAAGTGCATGTATCTGCAATCGCGGATCGCTCTCGTGGAGCTTTTAGTCAACTCGCAAGCGAGCACGTTGGAACCAGACGTGCGCGACGCCCTCATGGATGAGAGCGGGAGGGTGCGCCTGCTCGGGGCCTTCATCGGAGATGTTTTTCCGGCGTTCGTCTCGACGGCCCAAGCCGTTCTGTACAGCGATGGAGCGGCGCTCGAAGCGGAGCATCGCGCCGTTCTGGAAGGAGTCATGGAACGACTTTCGGAATTTGCATCGGGGCTGAGCGGCATGCTTGACAGCCTGAGGGGGACTGCAACGGAAACTGACCTTCCGTTGCCGTTGCTGGACCAGATCGTGGAAGCTGCGTGGGTGACGGCGAACGAAGTCATGCGGCTGCTGGCATTGCAGCCAAAGACGCAAGCCACGATTGAACCGCCGGCTTGGGCTGCGCTTCCGGATAATATTGGCCCAGCGGGCGGAGGCAGTCCGGCGCGCAGAACGGGCAAAGCAAGGCCCGCAGCAGCCGCAGGAGAGGGGAGTTCGACGGCCAGCCCCGCCACGCCGCAACTCGCTAGGCCCGATGCGGCGACGGCCCCGGCGGGCAAGGTCATCGTGCTCTCGGATCTCGGTACAAAGAAACTCGCCACTCCGGAGCAGGCACGCGCGTCATCCGCTGCGGCCGATAACCTCCAGATGTGGATGGCTCCGCCATCCAGGAAAGCACTGCCGGGATTACTTGAGCGATTGGACCAGCTGCTGCAGTTCGATCTGCCGGCTCAGCAAAGCGCCGCCTCGCAAGCTCGCCACATGAAGCCCGAGGACGCCGAACACGTGTTGGATGTCGTCATCAAGCGCATGCAGACGCAGTCCTCCGAGATTGAGGCCTGTGTAGCCGCGCTGGAGGAGCCTCGCCGGCGAGGCCTGCTCACGCCTGCGCAAGTGCCTGAAGTGCACGAAAAAATAGTCCGGCTGACAAGGATGTGGTCCGAGGTTCAGGGACAGGCAAGCTCATTGAACGCGCGAAAGGCAGCAATCACAAGCGATTGCACGAAGACCTATGCGTTTCCATCGCAAGAATACCTAGAACAGTTGCGGGAAGCGGGAGAACTGGCGTCAGTGGATCCACCGCACGCCTTGAAGGGAGAGCCGGGGACGCTATTCGAAATCAAGCTGCAGCCCAGGGCGCTGCGCAGCGGTGCGATGCCAAGGCCGATGTGGGTGCACATCCATACCAAGCGCCCGGTAAATGCCTGGCAATTGGCAACGCTGGGCGATCGCGAATTCGCCGCTTGCCACGTCAAGTCCGACGAACAGCGCGGCTACAATCGGCACTGGCAGAGCGCTCGAGCCGCCGAGGGGCACGACAATGTCGTGATCCATCGCGGCAGGCTCACTCCTGTGTTCTGCAAGTCCTTGTTAAGCACCGCCGCTGGCCAGCCGTGGCAGCCCCTCCCCGATCCGGAGCACGCTTCAGCGCAGATGGCTCGACTGGGGATCCGGTGAGGTATCGTCTTGCGGCGGTGAGCCATCCGGTGACAGCGCTCATGCCTCCATCGGCTTGGCGGACTGCCTGAGCAGCGCCGAGCCCCATCAAGCTCTATCTTACAAAAGCATGGAGCCTGGAGAGAACACTCCTTTCGGGAGGGTTATCAGCCCGCAGTCCGGAGGATCGCCAATCGGCGCGCAAGCAAGCTTGCCATTGCGGGGTGTGGCGAACATCGGCGCTCGGATGAGAATGTAGGCCGCTGAGTGTTGCAAGACGGAAAACTTTGTAAAAGAAGGGACTTGAGCTGACAGCGAGTGCTTTGTCGCGGCAGGTGTCCGACAAAGGTTTCATGTGCGACCCCACGCAGCCGGCAACAATTTTTCTCTCGACAGAGCACTTGCGTCACGCAAAGTTTGCATCGGCGTCTTGCCGTAGCACCAGCGCCCCTGATGTGGGCGCACCTCATTGTAGGCAGCGATCCACTCATCGAGATCGCTCTGCAAGGCAGTGATGCTCGGATAGATCTTCTTGCGGAACACGACGCGATAGAACTCCTCGAGCACGGTGCGGTGGAAGCGCTCGACAATGCCGTTGGTCTGTGGGCTCCTCGTCTTGGTGCGGGTGTGATCGATGTCTTCGACGGCGAGGTAGAGCTCATATTCGTGATGCTCCGGATTGCCGCAATACTCGGTGCCGCGGTCGGTCAGGATCCGGTTTAGCGGGATGCCCCGCGCATCGAAAAACGGCACCACGCGATCATTCAACAGTTCGGCCGCCGTGATCGGCGTCTTGCGATCATACAGCTTGGCGAACGCCACCTTACTGTAGGTGTCAATGAAGGTCTGCTGATAGATCCGCCCGACCCCCTTCATGTTGCCGACATAGAAGGTGTCCTGCGCACCGCAATAGCCGGGGCACTCGCTCTCGAACTCGCCGTGCGCCTCCTTCTCGGACTTGGCCCTTTCCAACGCAACGAGCTGGGCCTCGGTCAGCACCAGGCCGTCCTGGGCCATCTTGGCCTCCAGCGCCGTCAGCCGCTTCTTGACGTTGGCGAGGTCGTGACGCAGCCACACCGCCCGCACGCCGAACGGGGAGATCGACAGGCCGCGGCTCCTGAGCTCATTGCTGACCCGCACCTGACCCCAGGCCGGCTGGTCGATCCCCAGCTCAACGACGGCTGCCTCGACCTCCGGCGCGACACGGTTCTTCAGGACCGGTTTCTTGCGGCTGATCTCAATCAGCGCCAGCTCGCCGCCCTTGTCGTACAGTTCCTTGAACCGGTAGAAGCTGTCGCGGCTATAGCCCATCATCCGGCAAGCCTGGCTGACGTTGCCGAGCTGCTTGGCCAATTCCAGCATGCCGACTTTCGCGCGAATGACTTCTGTTCCTGGGTCATGGTAACGTCTCCCTGTGAGACGCCGCGGGCTGCGCGGGAGCGCCCTTTGGGTGAGCGCTCCTGCTCGCCCGCAGCTCCATTCCCTGCCAGTTCAAACCTTGCCGTCAGATTAAGTCGAAACTTCTACAGACCATGACATATTCCATGTCCGGCTCGTCTGAGACCGCATCAAACATGCGCTTCCAGACGCCCGCCTTCGCCCAGTCGCGAAAGCGCGTGTACGCAGTTATCCAGTTGCCGAAGGCGCGCGGAAGATCGCGCCACGGACTGCCCGTGCGGGCAATCCACAGCGCGGCTTCGACAAACAGCTTGCCGCTCCGGCCGGGATCGCCCGGCTTGCCAAGACACAGCGGCTCCATCTTCGCCCATTGGGCGTCAGTCAAAACGAATCGGTCCATCCCAAGCTTGAATCACAACCAAGCCAGGATGAGAATCCTAATAAAAGCCCAATTCTAACAATCTGCCAAAGTAGTGTTAGGGCGCGGATTCATTAAGGCGCAGCCATAGCCTGACTGACGCGAGTTGAACGAAGGCAAGGTAGTTGTCCTGACATCTGCTCCATTTTTTGATCTTCGCATCCAATGCCGGCGAGCCCGGGTGGATGGTCTCGTTGCTCGATGAGTTGGCCCGACACTTCTCGAGACGCCTACGAAGAAAACGGCCAACGAAACCCTCCTCACCCAGGCAACCCGGAAAGATCCCGAGCCATTCTGATGGCGAGGACACAATGACGCTGGCGCCTGCCATAGGCAATCCGCTCCTCCCGCCCGGGCGGGAGTCGAAAACTCCGGCTGGAAGCCGGGGTTTTCTTTTGTGCTATTGACCTGCCACTGCATTTTCATCCAGCGGCAGTTAGAGTCTTGAGGTTTTGTACGCCAAGTGGCGCGGATGGAGCAACGGACGATCGGCGGAGCTGGTCGGGGTTGCGCAGCCGATCGTCCGTTGCGGTGAGGTGGGCGGCGTAGGCCGCGGGGGGCAGGTATTTCAGCGACGAGTGGGGACGCTGGAGATTGTAGTCGGCGACCCAGTTGGCGATCTTGGTGCGGGCGTCATCGAGATCGAAGAACAGGGTCTCGTTGAGTAGCTCATCGCGCATCCGGCCATTGAAGCTCTCGACGAAGCCGTTCTGCATCGGCTTTCCCGGCGCAATGAAGTGCCAATCGATGGCTGCGTCCTTGCACCAAGCGAGCATGGCGTTGCAGGTGAATTCGGTGCCATGGTCGGACACGATCATTCCTGGCTTGCCGCGTCGCTGGACGATTGCCGTCAGTTCGCGGGCCACGCGCCGCCCCGAGATCGACGTCTCCGGAATGGCGCCCAGGCATTCCTTGGTGACGTCGTCGACGATGTTGAGGATGCGGAAGCGTCGGCCATTGGCGAACTGGTCGTGGACGAAATCCAGCGACCAGCGCGCGTTCGGCCTCGCCTCGACCAGGATCGGGGCCCGGGTCCCCACCGCCTTGCGGCGAGCCCGCCGCTTGCGGACGGTGAGCCCTTCCTCGCGGTAAAGCCGGTAGATCCGGTTGATCCCCGATGGCTCGCCCTCCCGCCGCAGCAAGACGAACAACCGGCGATAGCCGAAACGCCGCCGCTCGTTGGCGAGATCGCGCAATCGGCCACGCAGAACTGCCTCCGGCGGGCGGCTGGAGCGATAGCGGATCATCTTCCGATCCGCCCCCACAATCGAGCAGGCCCGCCGTTCCGACAGGCTCATGACGGCCTGCAGATGCGCGATCGCAGCGCGCTTGGCGGCGGGCCCTACCATTTTTTTGAAAGGAGCTCGCGAAGTGCGGCCGCATCGAGCATCTGCTCGGCCAGAAGCTTCTTCAGCTTCCCGTTCTCCTCCTCCAGGGCCCTCAGCCGCTTCGCCTCGGAAACGTCCATGCCGCCGAATTTGGCCTTCCAATTGTAGATCGTCGCCTCGGAAACACCGTGCTTGCGAGCCAGGTCGGCTGTCTTCGCCCCAGCCTCATGCTCCTTCAATACCGCGATAATCTGCTCTTCCGTGAACCTTGCTCGCTTCATCTGTCCGTCCTTCTTCGGGCCGGACTCTAACTCCTTCTGGAGGAAATACGCAGTGGCAGGTCACTATTATAGGCACCAGCTCTCGTAAACCGCCGCCAGTACAGTGCACCTCACGGCTTGAGCCGAATTGGCTTGGGCTTCGCTCCGTCCAAGGCTCGATCGTAAGCCGCAGGTGTCGGTTGGTCTGCGCTCTGCTCCACCTCAAATGGATTGGTAGAGATCTCACGTCACATGAAGTCTCCATCCGAGTCGGGCTCTGATGAAGGTTCATCATCGCTCGACGCTTTGGAGAGATACATCGAAGAATTGGTTGCGCGCTGCCATTCACCATCCCTATATCTCCACTGTTTGGACTGGGTGGGATCAAGTACCATATCATCGGGATCCACATGAACGAAGCCCAGTTGTTCTGCACGGGCTCTCGCTTCGTCATTGGCAGGACGCCAGTTCACTAGCGGCCGTTCGCCGTCTCGCCCTAGTTGGTGCTCGAGCAGAATATCGCCGGCGTTACCGACGAGCGGATGTGCAACCTGAAAATCCACGATTGATGTGACATCAGTCCGTCCGGGAAACAGTTCTCGCCACCGCTGGCTGGTGAAACCAGTCGCCATAGGAAATCCGGCTTCCGTTCTTTGGAGGCCGACGCTCGTATTTCCTAGTTGATAGCTGTAGCCGTTGTTGCACCTTTACTCGCGTCGGATCATCCCCGAAACGACCCGTGATCGCACCTACCAGGCTTGGTGGGACGGCAAGGGTAATGGGCTGCTGCGGGCAGAACTGCTTGTGGTTGTCGCGTCTGCAATTGCCTGAGAAGAGCTTGGAGCCTGACGAGCTTGCAATGCGTTATGCCGAGAAGACCCCGTCCAATGCCAGGAAATGCCTGACGCACGTGCGAGGAAGAAGCAGCAGCACCGGGCGCGCCGAGGAAACCATGCACGAACTTCAGCCGCAGCTAAGAAAAGCGATTGGGCATGGCGGGCGACACCAAATCGGAACGGTGGGCGAGATCGAGCGGAAACCAGCACACCCATGGCATTCCCCATCCTTCATTCAAAGCTCCTGCATTCTTGAAGAAGCCAGCAATCCTGAGAGTGCGACGAATCTGTACGATATCGATCAATCGGAGAGCCTGCAGCGAAGTCCGTCCAAGATTTCACGGAGTCTCCTATGGTCACGTCTCCGCGCCTGGCCGTCGTTCGAGTCGGCGCGCATCATGTGCACATGCACAAACCTCCTAACAATGCTAGCCCGTCCTATTCGTGAGAGTGCGGCTTTGGGGCCCGATTGATGCGGCCGAACATCTTGTCTGACGAGGCGCACAGGATTGCCTTCGGCTTTTCACCGCCTGACGACCCGTACTTTGCAACGCGCTTGAGGTATAGGTTGGGCGAACGGGGGGCGGACGCCCCGCCGGTCAAGGACCGAGCGGCAGCAGCGCACCTGGCAAGCAGCGGATCAGGTCGGCTTCCGGACAGGCCGCGGCGAACGCAAGGCGAATGCGGCTCGTGGTCTCGACCACACGGGCAGCGATTTTCAAGAGCCGAAGACGCAGCGTCGCGAACTCGGCAGCGGCCAATTCCCGGACTTTGGGAATGGCCTCGCGCACGGTCAGCATCAGCCAATAAGCGGCCGTATGGAGCACGAGACGGACCTGGTTGGCGAGCGCCGAACGGCAGCTGGTGCGGTCGGAGGCGAGCTGTGACTTATGCAGCTTGTCAGATTCTCGGCTTGGCCGCGCGCGCAATACAGGCTGTCGTAGATCCACTCGGCCGAGCCGACATCGAGGCTGGTGACGACGAAACGGATGTCGAGGCCGAGCATCGCCGCCTCAATACGGGCGACAGTGCGCCGTTCGCGATCCCAGGACTTTGCCTTGTGGCGGGTCTCGGTATAGCCACGCAGAACCGGCAGGTTCTCGATGGCGCGTCGGGTGCGGATGTCGTCGGCGACCTCGTCGACTTTTCTGGCGAGAGGCTTGGTGCCGGACAGACCGAAGATGTAGTCGATGCCGTTGGTCTCGCACCACGCCATTGCCTCCGGCCGGGCATAGTGCCCGTCGCCACGGAACGTAATTTGCGTGTTGTGCCATCGCGTGCGGATATGCCGTACCAGGCGGCGCAGATGGGCACGCACCTCGACGCCGCCCGGCGTCTTGCCGGGCCGCAGCACGACGGCCACGGGCCGGCTCTTATCCGTGTCGTAGACGTGGATCGACCGCCATCGAAGGCAGCTGTGACTTTCTTGGCGTGAACGGCTGGAAACGAGGATGGCAGAATCGTATCATCGGTCATGGCGGGCGTGGTTTAAGGTGATGGGGTGGCTTCGCAACCGAATCCTACGCCGCATCAGCGCTTTACACCACGCTCGCCAGCCCTCAGGCGCACTCTTACGAATAAGACGGGCTAGCGCTCCATCTCGCCCATAAGAATTTCATCTGAGACGTATCGTGGATTGGAAATGACAGTCCGCATTTCCGCATTCTTGCCCTCGTCCGCAAACCGGAATCCCTTCTTGTAGAAAAATGCTGAAGCTCCTTCATCTTGAGAGAGAAGGGATAGCTTGGAAAGGCCCGCGGACTGCCTAGTATGATCGGCGACTTCAATCATAGCCGTCCCGACCCCTTTGTACCTCGACCGGCCGAGATTTTCTATGCTGAGAATTCGCAAACTGTTGCGCCCCGGCGCCACGGTCATCGCTCCCACCTTATTGCGTTCATTGGCATCAGTAAACAAAGAAACACTTTGGGCGTTGCCAATATTGCTACTTACTCTGTGTAGGCGGACTGACACACCTGTCCTCTTGTCAAAAGCGGAAGACGCTGGTCCAGCAGCTAAAGCGGCCGTAAAAGCAGCACCATCTGCGCCAGAAGTGCCGGCCAGCGCATCGCGCTGCTGGTCCACACTTTGCCCGTCGGAGGGCCAGTTGTTGTAATTGGTTCTCATCACAACGAGCTACTATTTGGACGAGCTGACAGAAAGCTGACAAAGCCGACGCATGAGCCGGTCCTTTACGAATAAGACGGGCTAGCGTAATGATACTCATCGTAGGATGGAACATGCGACATATTGTTAACTCGATCGTCCATGACGACCACACTCCTATGCCGGTTGCATTGTGTTTCAGGTCGTTAGACCTGACTCCGCAGATAAGCAGCTTAGCTGTCCGTAAGCTGACGCCGAGAAATTAACGGAAAACTAGGTGTTTGGCCCCGGCATTTCTGCAGCGGATTGAGTTTGAATCGTTCCGGCTGGGAAGTTCAATCCTGAATCCAAACAGACCCTAGTCGGGTGCTCCGAGAAATGCATCGACGGAGGTGCGACGAGCATCCGATCATAAGTAGGTCTACAGGTTCCGAGCGGGTAGACGGAGCGATGCGGTGATGGCCGAACTTATCCATTCGGTCGATAGATCTGATCAAGAAAATCAATTTTACCGATTGTAGCGTCGTCATATAGACCGTCACCACGGCTGGGGCTAACCTAGGGAAGCGATCTCCCAATGAAGAAGTCAGTTTTGGTGACGGCGAGCGCCCTCGCACTTGCGACCGCGGCGGTACCTCCATTTGCTGCAGAAGTTGCCGCGCAACCGCTCACCTCCAGCGTGCAGGTAGCCGATACATCGTATCCTCAGTGCGCCGATGACCCATTGAATGGTATCTGCGATCTGTTTTTTTGCTTGACCGATCCCGCGTGCGTGCTGCACTGACGACGGAAAACAATCAAGCAGAGAATGAGGATCGAGCCTCGTGCGGCCGCTGCTCCGTCAGCGGCCGCATCCTTATGCCGTTCGTTTACGCTGGCGGATGGTGCGAGCCGCGCCTTCTTGTTCTCTAAAGATGATCAGAGTCATTGCTCACTCCAGCCGGCGGGTGACGGCAGCCCGATCGCTCAACTGCAGCATCGGCGAACGTTGGGTAAACGGAGAAAGCCGTTTCAGACCGCGACGCTGCCGTTACGGCCGGAACTCCTTCACGATGTCAAGCTGCGCCAGTTTTCAGGATAGATTGCTGTTCGGGCTAGCCCCATACCGTGCTCCTGCTCGATGTTCGCATTTCGGACGTCACAGATGTCATCCTTACCTGTTCGGCTAAGCTACTAGGGCGGCGATCGTGCCGTTACAGATGTTCGTCTATGGTTTCGCTCGAAATTGAGTGGCGCCGTCTCCGGCATCATCACCATGGCAAAGAGCCCGGCCGCGCTCGCGAAAAGCATGTACCAGGCGGGCGCGAGTGCGCTCCCGGTCAAGTAGATCAGCCATGTGACGACCAGTTGAGCTGTGCCTCCGAAAATGCCTATGGCAAAAGCGTAAGTCGTCCCGAAGGCGCCACCACGAATGTTCCTGGGCAAACTCTCGGCCATGCTTACGTAGAAGGCGCTATACGGAACCGTTCCGATAAGGGTGAGCGTGCCGAGGCCTCCTAAAAGTGCGAAGGCGCTGCGGCTCTCTGCAATCCACAAGAATACCGGATAGATCATCAGCAACGCAGCTGCCTGCGGCCATATCATGATGCGCCGGCGGCCTGCGCGGTCGGCGAGCAGGCCGCCCAACAGCGCCGCAGCAATGCCTGCCATATTGCTGATGAGCGTGGCGCCGAAGGCGAGAGGCGCGGATACGTGGAGGGTGTTCAAGGCGTAGGTGGTCATATATCCCGTAACGTAAGTAGTGATCGTGCAGCTGGCCAAGATGACGAATCCCAAGCTCATGATGCGGCGAGCGGCGGGCGATCGCCTTACAGGCCGGGTGACCAGAACCGGCGCCTCCGGGCGGAGAAACGTTTCGGGTAGGACGCTCCGCAGCCAAAGTCCGAACGGCAAAGTAACGGCGCCGAGCAACAGCGCGATCCGCCATCCGTATGCATTGAGCGCCTCACTTGTCATGGTGAGCGAGAGTATTTCTCCAACCAACGCTCCAGCCGTCGCAGCGACCTGTTGGCTCGCGGGCTGAAAGGAGACAGCAAGACCGCGGGCTTTGGCTGGTGCCGCTTCCATCAAGTAGGCTGTCGTTGGACCGACTTCGCCTCCGAGAGCAAAGCCCTGCAGCAAGCGTGCGAAGATGGCTAGCAACGGAGCGGCAAATCCTATTGTCTCGTACGATGGCGTAATGGCCAATAATAGGACCGCGACGCTCATCATAGCAAAGCTGGCGGTCATGGCAGGCCGGCGGCCAACCCGATCCGAATAGGAGCCGAGCACGATGGACCCGATTGGCCTGGTCACAAAACCCGCGCCGAAGGTTCCGAGTGACAGCATGAGGCTGGCGAACTGGTCGGTTGCCGGGAAGAACGCCTGACCGATCTGTATTGCGAAAAAGCTATAGGTGCCGAAGTCGTAGAATTCGAGCATATTGCCGATGGTGGCGCCCAACACCGCCCGGCGCGTTAAGCCTTCGTCTGCCGGACTGGGGACCGGCTCCAGCCTCTCTCGAGTTAATTGCCTCGCCATCCTCAACCTGATCTGGAGCGCGAACCCTGGCCCGAACATTTCCACCAGACACCGGTCGCGCAAAGTTGCAGTCCGCTTGCCCGAACTCGTCCTTCACGGCCATTGCGCCTGTCCACATGTAGCCTGAAGCGCGTCGCTACAAACCTCACGGTAACGTCTGCAATAAGAATGCCTGCCTTTCTGGGCCGATTTGACTTCTGGTCTGATCCCAGGCCTGGCCGGTAAGAGGTAAGCGGAGCTTTTCTCCCATTTGATTGACTGGTTTCGCTTCGGCTTTCGCTCTGCGATCCTTGGCTTGTCAGAGAGCCGAGAGGAGACTGAAGGCGATGGAACAATCGGGGGAGGAAGCCGAAGCTGATGGCTTTGTGGGGAAGCTTACGCGCCGGACGCGTTCTGGATGCCGGTTATGGTCTGCGGAGATCAAGGGGCGCGCTGTTTTCGAGAGCATGAAGCCCGACGCCCGGGTATGTGATGTCGCACGGCGTTATGGTGTGAAGGCCCAGCAGTTGACGACGTGGCGCAGATTGGCGCGTGCTGGCCGGCTCGCATTGGTCACGGACGACGCGGCGGATTTCGTGTCGATCGAGCTGAGCGATCCAGTGGCGTCAGGCAAGAGCGAGGGCCCGTCGAGATTACGATTGGCAAGGTTTCGGTCCGCCTGGATGCGGACGTGTCGGCGGTGCGGATCGCGGAGATCGTGACTGCGATCGAGCGCGGCGCATGATCATTCCGGCGCAGGGACTGCGGATTGTGCTTGCTGTGCGTCCTGTTGACTTCCGGTGCGGGCACGACGCGCTGGCCGGTCTTGTGCAAAACACGCTTGGGCTCGATCCGCATTCGGGCCTGATCGTGGTTTTTCGTTCGAAGCGCGCCGACCGGCTGAAGATTTTGCTATGGGACGGCACGGGCCTCGTTTTGGTCTACAAGCGCCTTGGCCGCGATGGTCGTTTCGAGTGGCCGCAGATCAGCGACGGCGTCATGCATCTGACGCGCGTGCAGTTCGAAGCGCTGTTTGAAGGGCTGAACTGGAAGCTGCTGAGCGCATCCTCGAGGGCTTCGACGGCATCCTTCAGGTCGACGGATACCAGGGCTATCATCGGCTCGCACGGCCCAAGCGCAAAGGCGGCGTGCCGCTGCGGCTGGCCGCATGTTGGTCCCACTCAAGGCGCAAGATCATCGCAGCGACTCCGAAAGCCGGCTCACCCATCGCCGAAGCCGTTCTCGCGCGCATCGCCGCACTCTATGCGATCGAGAAGGAGATCCGTGGCGCCGACGCCCCGGCTCGGCAAACGACCCGTAACGAGCGATCACGGCCGCTCGTCGCTGAACTCGAGAGGTTTCTGCGCGAGCAAGCCGCTCGCCTGTCGCCGGGCAGCGAGATGGGCAAGGCGATCGCCTATCTCCTGAACCATTGGGATGGCCTCACCTTGTTTCTCGACGATGGTTGCGTTGAGATGGACACCAATCCCGTCGAAAATCAAATCAGGCCGCTGACTCTGACGCGTAAAAATAGTTTATTTGCTGGTCACGACGAAGGTGGTCGTTCATGGGCGCGCATAGCTTCGCTCATCGCCACCTGCAAAATCAACAGCGTGGAGCCCTACGTCTGGATGAAAGCGACGCTCAAAGCGATCGCAACCGGTCACCCGCAGTCCCGGATCGACGAGCTCCTGCCCTGGTCGTTCGGCCGCACCTCGTAATTCTCCGTCGTTGTCGCCTCCATACCCCCCGCCAGCGATTTGCAAACACGTTGATCAACAGACTGCAATCCCCACGCCAAACCTTTGCGAGTGGGACGCGAACGTCGCTTACGGTAAGAGAAATATGAGAACCTGGTGCAGTTGTCGGGCGCCGCAGACATTACGTTGCTGTGGCGGGTTTGCGACAAGACTGGCTGGCGCCGAACATGATCGACGAGGACGCGAGCCACCTCAGCGTCACGCGTTGCGTCCGCTCCTTAAACAGCCAGTCGGGGCTGCGTCATCGCCTAGACGATGCTGCCAATCAACGCGCCCGAGGCGGTCTCTTGCGCGCGAGCAAGATCACCATTCACCAGTGCTCCACTTTCCGTCGCGGCCGGATCGCCAGCGGACGGGCAAACCGCTTTCCCCCGAGCCGCTTGGGTCTGGCGACCATCAGGACCGAGGCCGTCATGCGTTCCGCGCCGCTCGCTTGCATCTTGGCTATCGCCCGAGCGAGCGCGTCGTCCAGGACGTGAGAAGGCCCAGCTGTTCGGCCGCAACACCGACGAATGCCGATCTCAAGTCGTTAGGTGAGCGCGAGCTTCAGAGTCGCCCATCTTGGTCAACCATGTGGAGAGCTGCTAAGGCTAATCGATAGCGCCACACGCAGAAGCTAGCGTTTGTGTGCCCGGGCGGGCAAGCAAGAAACGGCTACGCTTCTTCGCCAGCGGACGCTTAGAGGAAGACGGCCATTTCAGCGGCGGCTTCGCCAACAATTACAACGATTTGTCTTAATCAGGACACGAGTGAATCCTCTTTTCCAACAACAAGGCGCGAGCGCCATCTGCATGACGCGTAGCATCAATAGCAGCCGGATAAAGTTGGCGGATCGTATTGCCTCATCTGACGATGAAAATCTCAGCTTGGCCGATGTAGCTCCGGCTGACGGCCTGTCCGACGTTGCATCATGGCGCGCAGGATCGGACGCACTGGGGACATCGCGGAGTGCGCATTAAACGCAGCGGCAGCCGCAGTCCCGAGATCATCGGCCAGCGCCGCACCTTTAGCCGTGCGCGGGATGATCGTCTGGGCTGCTTTGCGTCTGAGCGATTTCTTTCTTCATTTAATCAGGTGAACAGATCGCTCCGCTCTTGCCGGACTCTCAGATCGCGCTCTCGTCTGTTCTCGCGTTGGCCCGGCTATCGCGGTCATTCTGCTTATCGGACCAAGCATAGGCTCAAGTGCAGGCCAGAACAACTGGTCGCGGACAGAGATCGAAATGCACATGTTCGGTATGGGACTGGGGCTGGCTACGGTCAGCGTCGCCTGACCTCCTAACGAGCTTTCCGTCAGATGAAACGATGCAGGACGCAGAGCTGCGCGCCGACCGCGAGTTGAGGTGGAATGAGTTCAGGATCGGAGATGATCGCATCAGACGTGGTAGATGCAGCCGCGAGTTTGTCTTTCTTCTTCGACCTTTGTCAGCTTCTCGAAAGCCAGCCTCTCTAACACTCGAACTTGGCCTCTTGATGACGAAGCTGCCCATGCCGGAATTCGTGACGAACTTCAGCTCATTCCCTCTGGGAGATATTCTAGAGGCCTTTGGTCTCTTAACAAAAAGGAGGGCTTTATGGCTCCAAGCCCGATCGATAATGCCCGTTCACCAGAATCACCGACAGCGCACGTCTGGACACAGGAAGATCATGATTTGTTCAGCGAGATCATGAATGAAGCTGGACCATCATCGTCTGCCGCACCTGAGGAAGCGGTAGATGTCTCCTTCGCCGCTCCCCAGAGATTTTCACACGGTTCGCAAATCGCCCCTGACTCGATGGTCGATAGGCTGTTCCACCGGGGTCTCTTGCCGGACTCGGACCAGCCGACAATGACCTATGAAATCCAGGGTCACCGCTACACGGCCGGTTTGGATGAGTGTAATCGCGTTCTTCTTGTTCATAACCCTGCGGAAGACCAAGTGCTTGGGGCCGGCCGGGCGGGGGTACCGGACTTCGGAGCCTTCTTCGCGGAGAACCGACGCTATGGAAGGCCGCTACCACAGCAATGGGCCACACCTGCCCTCATAGACAAGCTGCGCGAAGAAGGTTTCATGCCGACCGCCAATAGCCCCACGACCATCCATCTTAACGGACGGGCCTACAAAGCCGAACTAGCCGAAGGAGGATTCGTTAAGCTTACGCGGGTATGAGACCAACTTGACGGTGAGCCGATCGCGCTGGGTCTGAGTCGTGCGGTCACTTTGGTTGTCCTTACCTGGATAGACGGTTCATCGCTTAGCAGTGGATTGTTCGAGCCGCCAGCGGGTACGCATCATCGGGCCCGCTGGCAGCGCTCGAGATGCACGGTCATCCTGGCCATTCGTCTGCGTGGTGCCGACCTGTCATCCGGCCGGCAATATTGTCGCCGTGTTGCTTCACTCGAGGATGTTGCTGGCGCTTGACCGATACAGCTCCGGCTGTGGGCCAGTCCGAGGTTGCACCATTGCGCGCGGGATCGGAAGAACCGGGGTGCGTCGCGGAGTGCCCAAGGCACGCCGCCGCGCCCCGGTCCCGGGATCACCGGCCAGCGCCGCACTGTTAGCCGTGCGCGGGATGATCGTCTTCTCGGCTGCTTTGCGTCTGAGGGATCCCCGTGAGCGCTGCACGACGGTGTGCCGCGGCCGAACTGCTCGGGGCGGTGCTTCGCGAGGTGACCGAGAATTACCAGGGCAAACGGGGCTCGGCCGCAAGCCAGCGCTCGATGTCGGCTGGGTTCGGCAAATTGGGCAGAAACCGGTGCCCGTTGAGCACTTGCTTGGAAACGGCGGAGGCCCTGCAAGTGCGAGGCTGGATTGTCTTGGCGGACGCGAAGGTATTCTCAAGGAGGTGGCAGCAAAGATCGCCTAGCCGCAAGGACCGTCGCAAGTGGCGCAGTCGCTTTGCGTAGCAGTGGGATTGCGTGAGCGTATTTGTCGAGGAAATCGTGTCAATTTAACACTACCAAATCTGGGCGTTCTGCAAGCAGTAGCTCCACCGTAGAGTCACGCAAGATCGCATGCACATAGGCGTGTGCAACCAGCCTCAAAAACCGGAAAAGAACGTCATGGCGAACATCAATCTCAGCTCCCAATCTATTGCAGGTGCACGCGCCGGACAGCGAGCCGCCACCGCCCGGAAAGTCATTGAATGGCGAGCGCCGGCCCCGAGACGCCGAGGCTTCCACATGATCCACGGAATGAAGCCCATGGCGCGGATGCTCGCAGCAATTAGGCGCGGGCTAGCCTTGTCCCATCTTGACCGGTGCTGCGCAATCTGGTGGCTCTATCGTCTCCATTTCGGGTTCACCGGCGACGTGATGTTGGGGCTCGCCGCGGTCAGGATTGCCCAGGAGAGATCCCGCTGCGGAATTTAGGAATCGTGGGGGCGCGCCTTCCATACGGGCTCGGCGCCCTGCCGCCGGTTACGTGTTTGGCTGGCGAGGAAAAGTGGCCGAATGCCGATTGCCTTTAGTCTCCCCCAGCCAATTGGGCCGCATTCACTTCTAGCGCCGAGGATCTGCCCGTGGGGGTGGCACCAAAGTGCAGGCAAATACGATGAGCAGATTGCAAAAACTGAACTTGCGCTCGCCCTTCACACGATCAGTAAGCTGAATTTGATGTCGGATGATGCTGCTCATGAAGGTCCCAGCAGGGGCAGACGACCGGGCCATAGCGGGGAGTGTAGGAATCAGGACGGTCTGGAATCCTTGGTCACGTCTGGTGATCGGGGGCAAGGACGCGCGGCTCGCATTCCATCTGGTGATCTTCTGCTGTTACATGAAAGGAAATGACCCGCGTGAGTTCGCGTGGCGATGCAAGGGCGGGTAGCTCGCCAAGCAATACTGCCCGAGTCGTTGCGCTGGATGGATCCTCGCGCAGAACCTCACCGACGCTGTGTACCCACGGCTTGAATTCCTCTGTGAGCGGCTCGTCCGTTGCAGACCGCCAGCCGTTCAACTCTCCCCTCGGTGAATAAGCCGTTGATCTTTCGCCAGGCACTTTGCGCCCGCCTCCGGCCGCCGCGCGATGAGACAACGGCCGCGGCTTCCCGGTCGGTCGGCGCCTTCGCAATGGTGCGCGGAATCGGCTTTGGAGCGAATTCCGGGTCAACGGATCGAGCTCTTATCACCAGAAACGAGCTCCGGTTCGCGAGCGGAGTTGCGCTCGCCTTGTCCATGCGGGCGGTTTGCAATCGAAGCAAGCCGGTGTACAGGCGTGATCGCGACATAGTCCTCGGCGGCGAATGGGCGCCGAGGACTGGGGCCATCAGCGAACTTCAGAACGGCCCCTAAGCATCTGCAGTTTGGAGCCTCGTAACAGTGAAGCCCTTAGTTGAGCTTGTAAGACGCCTGGAAGAACGTACCCCACCGTTCCATGCTGTAGTTCGCAAATCCTAGCGAGCCGCAGCCGTTTCCGCAGTCCGCGGAGTCCGCTTCCTTTTTCGTCCACATGGCCCAATAGCGGCCTCCAACGCCTAGGCTGATATTGTTGGTGACAAAGTAGGACAGAAGGCCTTCAACCTGGACGCCGCCGCCACCATTGCCGTGTTGCTCACTAAAGGTGGTCTTTTTGCGCAAGAGATGATTATCGCGGCCCTTGAAGTCGGTCCAGGGCAGGTAAGCGATGTCCGCATTCAGGCGCCAGCGCTCGGTCAGCATAGTTTCGGCGCTCAAGCCGATTCGAGGCGCATTCCATTGAGTATCTTGGCTGCCAACGATCCTATCGTCGCTCGGCTTGATACGACAAAAGTCCTGCGGATTTGTGAGCGGAACGCAACCCCTCGAGTCTGAGCTCTGGCTGTAATAGGCCCAGCCTATAAATCCGCCGATCTTGTAGTTCGTACTGCGCAGGACATCGTAACCGGCGTCGGCCGTGTAATATGCAAATCGCCCGTTTGACTCACCTGAACGAGTATTTAGGTAGGGGTATCCCTCGTGGGGCAGCCAATCTTCATCGTTCGATTTCCCTTTGTTGAAGAACCCGATACCAAGGCTACTCTTCAAGAACACTCCCCAGGGACTGTCGACACGGCCGAATACCTCCCCCGAAAGTCCGTCCAGTGCATGATAAGTGAGCCTGGAAATCAGTATGCTGGGGTCTTCAGGCCAGCCATACGGGACTGCGCTTTGATCCCACTGGAATCTTCCCCGGCTCAGCCAGAGCCGCGAGCCCCCTTCGAACGACCAACCGGACGTGTAGGGAATGGGTGGTACGCTGCCGGCTGATCTCGCATGCAGCGGCGAATCGGACTTTGGTGCGGCTTCTGGGTCCGCACCAAAGTGGTAGTTCAGACCAATTTTCCCAATGTGATAGTTGCTGGACAGGCTGGTCGTGCTCGCCGGCAAAATCGTAGACGGAGATAACTTCGCGGTCGAAGCGGTCGCGACGCTCGGCCCGCCAAAATGCAGATAGTCATACTCGACGTTCACCGACCATGAAGGCGTAAGGGCTTGCTCCACACCGAGCCCGATGACGCCACCAACTTGGCCATAGTCGAAATGGGTTTTCTCCTGTGGCAGGTCGCCCCCTTCAAAGTTGTTGACGATATCGCCTCGATTATTTTGCCAGGCTGCACCTGCCTTGAGATAGGCAAGCGTTTGCCCGAGCGAGCCGAAGGCGTAACCGATGCGACCGGTCCCGGTCGCAAAGAGGTTCGGAGCTGCGTTGCAGTTTGCGCTTACAATCAAGTCTGAGGCTGCGAGGCAGGTGTTTGAGCCGCTCGCGACAGCTGCGCTGGCATCCAGTTCGAGGCCGTACACCCAACTATTGTTCTGCCAATTGTAGCCGATTTGGCCACCTGCGACGAAGGAGGGAATATCGACGACGTCGCCGTAGATCGGTGGGCCGAACGGATTGGTGAAAGAGGTTCGACCGTACCCGCCGCCTACATGCCCGCCAATGTAGCCTCCGGACCAGTTCCACACCGACGGTGGCAGGGCTTCTCGCCCGAGGTTCGCCATAGATGTACCCGTTGTGGCGATCGCCATGGTCGCAGCCCCCAAAAAGAGAACTCTTGATCGCATAAAGATTGCCCTGAACTTTCCCGAGTTGTAGTCGCGCTCGCTAAGTATCGCCGCACGGCAAATCGTCGGAGCACCAGGCCCCCAATAACGAGCCGGGGCCGCTCCGAAGATCACCGCACGACGATTGGTGATGACGTCCTCAACGTAGCAAGCCGCGTGCCGGAGCAATTCCTTTGTTCTGCAGGAGCTTACTAAGAGCGTGCCGCGTCAACTTCCCTACATTGGGTGGAAGGCGGACGAACGAGTGTCGAGGTTCGCTGCATTGCGGAGCTAGCGTCCAAGGCACGTGCATGTGCCGGAACTTTGTGGTCTGCCCGGTGAGCACAAGCTGGTTCAGCTTGGATGAGCCGTGAGATTTCAAGCCTAGTGTTCTTTTCACTCCGCGAGCTGCCTGATGGCAACCAGCCGGCCGTTGCAAGTTCAGCTCGTACTAGGGTCTGTACCTAAATAGCGCCACGTGATTCTCTTGCCTACGTGTTGATTCGGGGGCGAGAGAATGCGCGCTGGTTTGTTTTGGCTGAACGACAGGCAATGGGCGCGTATCGAACCGCATCTGCCGAGGGGACTGACGGGGCCGGATCGGGACGACGACCGACGCATCGTCAGCGGCATCATTCACATGCTGCAATCGGGTGCACGATGGCGTGATTGTCCACGTGAATACGGCCCTTACACGACGATCTACAATCGCTTCAATCGCTGGGCCAAGCGAGGACGATGGTGCGCAATCTTCGAAGCGCTGGCCAAGCCTGGCGAAGACGGCGTCGTACTGTCGCTCGACTCGACCTCGATTAAAGCTCACCGGTGTGGCTCCGGCGGAAAAGGGGGGAGCACAATCAAGCAATCGGCCGCTCGCGCGGAGGCCGCACGACAAAAATCCATGCGCTGAGCGATCCGCTCTGCCGGCCGGTCGTCCTGCATCTGACTCCAGGCCAGGATGCCGATATCGCTGCGGCTCCCGATGTCCTGGCGCTCGCGCCACCCATGAGCGTGCTCCTCGCCGACAAAGGGTATGATGGCGACAAGCTTCGCGGCGCAATCATTCGTCGTGGCGCCAAGCCCGTAATCCCCAATAAATCTAACCGTGTCGTCATCCATCGCTTCAACAAACGCGCCTACAAAGGACGAAATGTCATCGAACGCTGCTTTGGCAGGCTTAAGGACTTCCGGCGCATCGCCACGCGATATGACAAGCTCGCCCGTAATTTTTTGGCCGCTGTTCATCTCGCCGCTCTCGTCGCATATTGGCTCAATTGAGTCTGGACCCTAGTTTTTGGGAGCGTGAGTACGCCAGGAAGCTAGGAGTCGTGCTCGGACCGCTTTAGGATCGACGCGCCCATTGTCTTGCGGCTTTCGTCCCTCGCGGCATCCTTGAGCGCGTAATGCTAGTTGATCGGCAAGATCGGATGGACCTCGGCCGACGAAATCGATCACACGATAGTCGCTGATCTCTTATCTAAACAGGTCCTGATATGGCAGTATGTAGGATCGTGACCAGATGGGACGGATGCTCTCTGCATTGCGCGAAGCTAAATCGGAGGCGCAAAGATCGAGCCGCGATAAGCCCTCATCAAGTGCGTTTGTAACAGCACATCTGCTACTCTGACATCAAGCGGCACAATCGGCCTATCCTAAAGGTAATATCAGGATCGGTGCCCGGGCCATCTCAGGAAATATCGAGGATCAAGACTCAAAAGTCAGTGCGAGAACGGGCACATCCGCGGAGATCCGGCGTTGGGTAAGCTCTAGAGATGCAATGAAGTCCGCCTCGAGGAGATACCTCATCGAAAGCGCTCCCGCGACGGTGCGCCAAGGAGCTCTGCGCGCCAAGGGATGTCTGTCGAACAAGGCTCCGCTCGCAAAATCTTCTTGCTCGGTAAGGCAGCTAGAAAATTGGCCGAGTCGGTCGATGGCCACAACGAGTTGCCGAAAGTCTTGCCGGCGTAATTCGCCAACGGATCAAGTCGTCAGACCGCGAACTTGAATCCACCGTCGCCTAGCCCGTTGGGGCATCAAGATTCATGGATGGTTCTTCATTCCACGATACGTCACACCGTGGATCGAAAAATAAGTAATTGCAGGTCAGTTCTTCACCGGGTTGTACGTCACGGGCTGTGAAAACTCGGCGGTCGTCTTGGTATGTGTTTGGGCGGCTGCTGTGGTTCATGAAGCGGGCATTGTCAGCATTGTACTCGATAACACCATCGTAAGCCTTGTAGTCTCTTGGATAGGCATGCTTATCAAGTAGCGCTTGGAATGTTGGAGCTAGGGCTTCGTATTGTTCAGGCGTCACCGTGATGTCAACGATTGGGTTGTGAATCCAGATCAACGAACCTTTGGGCAAACGAGTCGCGGAGAAAAGTCCAATACCGCCAAACCTGTCTGGCTTCAAAATTGTGTCGACGATCAGCATTGAAGAAGTCTCCCGGAGTTACTACCCAGCAAACTAACTGACGTGAGCTGCGAAATCTGCTGCACGAATTGGTAGGCTCGTTTATCCGCGCCTCCATCACAATTTATGTCTTCTCCAGGCGTATTGGGCCGCCTGCTGCGGATCGCCTCCAGCGACAAGGCCGTGAGCTGGGAGGGCTGCAAGTCAGTCGCATTCCGAGCAAAGATCCGTGTCGATTATAGCGGCGAGCTCGTGTCGCACGATCATGACCTGTTACCAGCGCGACGGCGCGCTCGATGCTCTCGCGGCCCGGCAAGCCGCCGACAAGCCCTTCATCGCAGCTTCAAGAGCCGCCCGCGGGTGAATGCGTCAGTGCGTGCCCAGGCAACTGTGGATGTGGAGCAGATATTGCAGGCAAAGTGCGCGGGAGGCCGGCACTCGACTGCCGATTTCGCTGCACAACCGCCTCGAGGCAATCAACGTGATCACGCCGTAGTTAGCAAGAAAACGGAGGTAGAAGTTCGGCCCAACGAGGAGTTGCTAAGCGATGATGCTGGCAAGTCATCGACGCGAGCAGCGGACATCTGTGCTGCCCAGAACCGCGCCAACCTCGCAGGAGCAGCCGGAGCAAGCTATGGTCCAATAACAAGTCCAATTCCGGAACTATCTGGACGGGCTCCATGCGTTTGAGATGTCCCTCGGCGTCTACATTCGTGGGTGATGGATGAGCCGAAGGTCATCGGAGCCTCCGGGTCCGAAAAGGGCGGTGTAGCGCTCACCATGAATGTCGTATTGTTTTGTCGGATGCGCTTCGTCCGGCAGAAGGCCCCACTGGCCGAGTTTCGCCCGCATCGTGTCCGGCGCGGGTTGGGTGCCGTGCAAAAAAGTCTCGGGAACGGAGAATGATGCAGCGTAAATCTCGCGGGCCGCGGGGTACGTCCTCTGAGCCCTGGAGGACGCCGGAGCGGCTTGCTCAATCGACCGTCCAAAAAGCGATCGGGCGGTTCGATCCGTTGGCTGCAGGCTGGGCGGCAGAACGTTTTCCGGTCGAGATCCGAATTGAATGGTTGAGCCTGGCGGATTGAGTGGGGTGCTTCGCCTCATCGCCCCCGCAGGCACGAACAGCGCCGTGTAACGGTCATTGTGAACGATAAAACTGGTAGGTCGGCTGTCCTGGCTCGGCGGGACGTTGCTGCGCTCGTGCGCAGCGGACGCGTGCTGGTCGCCGTGCTGCGCGTTGAACGGACCAACGGCCGCTTCTGAGTCCAGGGCTTGGTGATGACCCTCGTTTGGTTCGAGAGATGACGATGGGCGAGCGTTATCCACCATGGCCCACAGCAGATCCTGATCGTAGACTTCCTCAGGAAGGACGAACCGGCTGCTGGCCAGAAGCGGTGCGCCGGCGTCTTCAATTAACTCGCGACCGGTTGAATTGCCGGGCTCGGTGCGCTGGCGCGCAGTGGCATTTTCTTCCGCCAGGCTTAGTGTCCTCTGCCTCTTCGTAGGTTGGCCGGTGTAATCCTCATCCACAACGACTTCGTGACCTGAGCTGGAAGCGACCGAGGCTAGCTCGTTTGCAGCCGGCCGGTAGGCGCCGCTCCAGCTGAAGTAACGAACGGCTTCTTCGGGATCCGGTGCCAGACCACCCGGGGCTGGCCGGTTGAGAGACGATGCTAGGATCGCTTCGCGTATCGGCTCTTGCCACGGATCCTGATCGTGACCTTGCGCAGTCAGTTCCTCCGGCCCACCCTGCGGCGCGCGATGCTGCGCAGCGGCGTCCTCGCGTCTGGTGACTGCGTGTTCGGGATGAGGACGGTCCGTGCTCTGGTGCTCAAGTCCCAATGCCTGGGCCAGTCTAAGGCCTTCTTCAGACAGATGAGGGTAGTAGGGATCATGAAAAACGGGATTCTCTGCGATTGTCGAGGTATCAAGCTGGGGCACTTCATCCAAGTAAGGCTCAAACTCCGCTTGCTGCTGTTGCGGTGCCGCGGCGTGGTCACGGTCGAGTGGGTTGATGCGGTTAAAAGGGTCCATGTCGACTCTCCGGTGGTTTGAGTCGGCTCGCAATGCCGATCCAATCGTGTCACTGTCTCACTCTATTAGGATCAGCTGTCGACAAGCTGACGTGCTTAGAGACTAACCGGAGTGCGATCTCAGCTCAGTCATTTCGCCGCAATCGCGACTGGTGACGAAGCCGAGCAGGCGGCATCGTTTTTGCCTGTTTGGGACGGGCTCAAATACTGTCGGCACTCTGACGCCGCGATGATCTCGGCAACTGATTGTGGCTCTTCGGTCATCCCAACGTCTCACGCTTGCTCAGCTTGCACAATCTAATACGGTTGGTGGCCGACAACGGTTCCTGGCTCGCATGTTCGTGTGCCGTACCGCGGCGGATGCTCTCGCTCGGATTGTGGTTCTCTGCTGGTGCTCGGCCGGCAAGACACAGAAAGCCAATAGGCTTTATATCGGCGATCCTTGTCCGGTAATCGCGGCCACGCACATATTTGGTGCGCTCGCAGTAAAGATGTCGAGTGCATGCTCCGCGACCGCGCCGGCTGGGCGCCGTTGAGACCCTCCATGGCCTTCTTCTTGCCGCTCAGAACCAGCTCGGGCTCTCTTTGATCGCCGGCGGACTTGTGCTGCGGCGCACGTATTTGCCCCGCGATCGATTGTTCAGGCCCCAAAAATCGCTAATAGCAAAAGATTCGCCGCATCCTTTCCAGCAGGGCCGATCGTGCCTCCTGAAATCGCGAGTCAACATACGGCCCGGCTAAGCAGGGGATCAAAGCTCCTGGTCGCCGCGCTCGGCTGGCAAAATCAAGTACGTGAAGCGGATCCAACCGGCGAGAGTCGCGCGCCCGGTCCTCACCTTGGGCCCGGCCGCCTCGATTGCGCCGATAGCTTTTGCGGTGTTGCGCGGCCATCCTTGGCCGCTTCATCTCGCCGGCGTCTCTGGAACGATTCCGTCGCGGCACCGGGCGAGCAGAACACGCGCTCTGTTGCGCAGAATTTGTAGCACGCATGATCAACCGCAGGCGGCTGAGCGAAGGGCAGGATGTTGATAGTCTCATTCTGGCCATATCGCCTCGTCGAGAAGTTCTCGCAAATTCACCATCCGCGTTGCTCCGCTGCTTCCCTAAGCGCGTCATCAGCCAGATTCCTGCATAGCTCCCGCTTTGTTCGTATTCACCCGGTCCCGTTCAAGACCTCGATGTGCAGAGCCCGACAGCACATTGCAATTGAATCGATCTGAGATCGCAAAGAGATGATTGTCTGAACCAAGCGCGCGAGTCCTGGCATGTCGATTGCTGGGAAGTGCTTGCTACACCATGCACTGAACTAGACGCAAAGGCCGAGTCAGATCCAACTTGCCGTCGAAACCAATTCTCTAGCTTAGAAGCGGCGCTGCTAACTGCCGCTCCGCCCAACGGAGCCAAGTCATGCTGAGCGACACATCCAAATTCTTCGCCTCCATTCGCATCAACAAGCAGGAAGCGCAGGAGGAGCGCCGGACCGCGGTGCGATGCGAATGGCCTGATTGCCAGAACAAGGCAACCCATCCCGCGCCAAAGGGCCGCCACAATGCGCGCGAATATTGGCACTTCTGCATCGAGCATGCTCGCGAATACAATCAGTCCTACAATTTCTTCTCCGGGATGGACGCCGAAGCGATCGCGCGCTACCAGAATGACGCGCTGACGGGCCATCGTCCAACTTGGAAAATCGGCGAGCCCATCAGCGCCCGCAAGATGACCGGCAGCCCGGCCCATTCCGAGGACGACTGCGATGCTTTTTGCATGCTCGCTGAGCTGAAGGGACGCGCCCGCGCGGAGGCCAGGCCTGAGACGCGCAAGCTTTTCAATGCCAAGCGGAAAGCGTTGCAGGTGATGGGCCTGAATGTCGATGCGACGCTCGGAGATATCAAGGCGAGGTACAGGGCGATGGTCAAGAGGCACCACCCCGATGCCAATGGCGGCGACCGCTCTACGGAGCAGCGCCTGGTCGAGATCATCAAGGCCTACCATTACCTGAAGACCGTGGTGCGGGAGAGCTAACCCGGACACGACTTGAACGGCTTCACCTCACCCGCCATTCCATAGCCCTTCATCGTGTGAAGGCTGCACCCGAGCTGGCGTGTAACCCGCTTCAGACCCTAGGCCCGAGAGGCGCAACATTTCCGCCACGCCACAAGGAGTTCTATCAACCTGCTCCCGGACCGATCAACAACGAGCCTTTGTTTCTTTCCTCGTTCATTCGCTCTCTCCTCGGGTTTGCAAGGAGGGGGCAAGTCTTCACGACGCCGATGGGAAGTTCGCAAAGGCGAGCCACAGCGAAAGTTCGAAAGTGCCGTCCTCGACTGCTCGAAAAGCAGAGCCACACTAAACTGCTGCTCCGCTGCCCGCAGGAAGGTTGGTACTGGACTTGCCTCGCGCGTTAAGATGGCACTCAGGGAGTGCCATTCGCGCCCCGTCAATGCAGGTGAGACGGCAGGCCTTTAATCACGCTCTTGATCTATATCAAATTCTGTGTCGCGCATGAGACGTTGTCGCATGTTCGACGTATGTCACATCCGCTCAACCAGAGGAGACCATCTTTCTGCGAGTGCCCCTATTATGGGGGCAAGTTCTCCGATCGGCGAGTGGTGCGAGAATTGCTGTGCGCATCGGTGGTTCTTGGAAAGTCCTGAGGATCGCATGCACGCTGTCGTCCTCGTCAAGCAGCCATTTGTTGATGTCCGCGGGTGGTGGCCCAAAATGCGCAAGCACCTGAGGGCGCTGGACCCGTCCGGGTGTGGTGTGCCGAGCTGCGAACAGTTCCATGCCGACCTCGCTCCTTTGCGGTGGCGCTCGAGATGCCGGCATGTTCTTACGAGAAGTGCTGACCGTGTCCGCCGCAATCGTTGCATGATTTGCCAGCCGTTCTTTCGAGAGACTGGGGCACTGGCACCTCGGAGAGCAGCCCGACCGGTCAGCAGCGAACAAAGTCAGCTTCGCTTTGGCTCGACCTGCCAGCGTGCGTCAAGTCGCTCCGATTATCTTCTCGGAGCGTGCTGGGACCGTGTGAAACAGTTCTGGGCCGGCGCTTTCCTTTCGCGCGCGAGCTTTCAGCTGCAAGAAGCAAAGCCAACATCTGTGTAAGCAAACGGAAATAGAAAATGGATGACCAGTCGCACGGCAAAATGCCACTCGCTTCAAGCAGACGGGAAAGTCGCGGGCCCGACCTATTCAGCTTCATCGAGTGCGCTATACAGACAAGATCAATCGCAGCGCTGTTCGATCTTCTTGTGAATTTCGCGAGCAATGAAGGCTTTGATAAAGTCGCCTACGGAGCACTCTCCTGCTCCAATGAGCGTCGTTTGCCAGAGTATCTACCGCCCCCGCCAACTATAAACTTCCCGTCTGATTGGTGCCAACGCTATGCTGAACAAGAATATCAAGCGATCGACCCGGTGGTCCGGCGGACAGCAATGCTGCCAAGGCCCTTTCTTTGGGATGAACTAACCAGTCGATATGAACTGCAGCCCCGTGAGCTGCGCGTCTTACGCGAGGCCAAAGAAGCAGGCCTTAAGCATGGCATGAGCGTGCCATTGTTTGGATCGCAAGGCCGATCGGCTTTCGTATCGTTTGCATCTCCTTTCGATGATGCCGATCCACAGGATCGCATGGCTCATCTCACGACATTGGCGTCGGCGTTTCACAACGCTGTCGCGCAGATTACACCGCCGCTTGATGAGAGTTGCGAGACAGACATTCCGCTAACACCGCGAGAAACAGAGTGCCTATACTGGGTCGCAGAGGGGAAGTCAGCCTGGGTAATCGGGCAACTTGTTAACGTCACTGATAATACCGTCAATTTCCACATGAAGAACGTCATCAGAAAGCTAGGGGCGGCAAACCGGACAAATGCTGTAGCCAAAGCAACCCGGCGCGGCATCATTTAGCTCCGTACGCCTTCAAAGGAACGATCAAGGACCCTGCGTCGGCGGGCTCTTCCTTTGCGATTCATCTGCTGCGGTCGGGATAGCCGATCTCTAGTGGATTCAACGATGTACTTCAACGGAATTGGCTCAAACCAGATGACGGGGCAAGCGCATCCGGCGCGCGTGTCCGGTGTTTATCAGTGGCTGGCGTGGACCTAGGGGCGTCGGCGCTTCATGCAAGTCTCGCTGCGTCAGACTCGCCTGAGGCTGGATTTCCTAGTTCGGACAATGCAGGTCCTAGGCGGTAAATCGCATGCTTTGTCATACCGACCACGCGATCCCGGCGCTATTGATATGAAGTTCCATCCGTTTCAGATCGAGGATGTCGATCTGTTTGCCAGGAATCGCGCTGTTATAGGTTTTTGCAAGTAAGTGTTGCTAAACAGGCTGCTCAACGCAATGAACGGGTTGAAGCAACAATGACAACATCTTCATTCTCGCCACCAACCGTCTCGAGGCTCTCGAGGCTGCGCCAGCCGGCCGTCCCGGCCATATCAATCAGGCAACTGAGGTGCCGCTGCTCGATGCGACCGCCCGCGAAAGCTGGTTCGTCCCTATGGCAGGGGCTTGCCGCTGGACGAAGCCGTGATCGCTGAAGCCAGGCCCTTCACCTGAGCGGCAGCGCGGCCCTTATCGAGAAGTTGATGCTTCGCGTTGTGCAATCGAGGCTTGCCAGCTGCGGCAATGTCGGCGCGATTTCCACTAACATGAAGCTACCTGCCCGTGCGCAGCGAGTTCAATCGCGATGCGCATTGCATTGTGGCTATGGTGCGCGCCCCACAACTAGGCGCGTCCCAAGTTACCTATCGAAGGATTTGTGGTGAGGGGTCTCCAGCCGTCGACCTTGCGCATGTTGATCTGGCCGGGGGTGAGCAGGCCAGGACGGCATTGCCGCGGCGGCCGCTGATGGCAAACGGTCTTGATCTTGATCCGTCGCTCGAACTCCTCACGCGGCCGCTCAATTGCGTCGGTAGCCGGAATAAGATGTCGCGGCGCCAACTTCCGCTGCGGTGTTCTACAGCGCGGTGTATGGTGCTACCATCGGCGCAGAGGCAGCGGGAGCGCGAATGGCAGGTACGACGACGCGGGCGATGAGCCGGGGTTCGGCTCGGGAGCTTGCCTCTGCGACCCGGTGAGTTGTACCAAGAGCGCGAATTCTTCTTGTCGTTTCGCCGCAGCTCAGATGCCACTGAGGCGAGTGATTGGGGTCGGCATCCCACCGAAGCTTCGGAGAGGTGTTGTTTGGGGAGGCGGCAGGCTTCACCGGCAGCACCGATATGGCGAGGAGTGGGCCAACGCGCTGGCAAGACCCCGCTGGCCAGCGATGAAATGTTGCTCGAGGTCGTAGGAACATCATGGCGGTCTCGCGCGTGCGGACGCCTCTCGCGGAGCGAGTATGTCGGCCGGCCGCTGCAAGCAAGGCGACTGGCGCAGGGCTCTCGACCAAACCGACAAGATCGTCCCGCTCAGCGGCCAAGCGGAGGAAACTAACTGTCCCAGATTTGATGCGTCAGAGGCCCCAGATTCGTCATCCCGAATACGTTGGAACTTTCGGCAGGATAAGCCGAAGAGCAGGCCAATATATGCCCGCTATTCGAACTTCTGCCGATTTGCGTCAGCAACCCGGACAAGAGACTCTTCTCGACGCACATGGGGCAGACGCTAGCGGCCAACAAGCGGCAGGCGTTGGGCAGCTGAATGGTGATCGCCTCGCAATCGCGTTTGACGCAATAGCGATCTTGCGGCCGGTTCAACCCGCTACCTCAACTATTTTCGACTGCCAGCCCTAGTGCCAATTCGTTTGCGCAACTTCCTTCCACGATCGGCTTCGAAGTTCGCGCTAATTCGAGCGTGCAGCAAGGCTCGACAGCGAGGGACTGTCTGAGTGGCGGCAGGCACTGATCCTGAGCCCCGCGCAGCTGTTGCCGGCGCTCCTGCGGGAGGGTGGAGGATCGCGGCTACGCGCAGAACTCACCGAAACTGCCGGGGACTGCAAGTCCTTGATAGGAGTATCGCCACGGGAAGCTGTCCTGTTTGTTGATGCCCTCGCGTCACAGTGCCGCATCCGAATTCCTAGTCCTCTCATCTCGCGCACAATGGGGATTGACGAGGGAGCTCCGACTGAGTGTCGGATTCCGTTGTTCGCTGCCTTCATCTCACCTCGCATCCGCTTTTGCGCGACATCAAAGCGCTTAGATCAGCTCCTGACTAGATGAGCAAAACGCAGACCAACTTCAGTAACGGTTCTTGCTTCATGGCGCTCACGCAAAGATTAGAGTTCCGGCAATCCCAGTCGCTGGTCATGTCGCCGCAGCTGATGCAGGCGATCAAGCTGCTGCAATTATCTAATCTCGACCTCATGACCTTCGTGGAGGAAGAGCTGGAGTGTAATCCGCTGCTCGAGCGTGCCAGTGACGATGCAGCTGGGGCCGAAGCCCCGACTGAGGTCGATCAGGTCAGCGGCGATCAGCTGGCCGAGGCCCAAGTGCGCGACGCCCGGGATGGCGCCATGACCACCTATACCGAATGGGGTGGCGGCGGCTCGGGTGACGAAGACTACAATCTCGAAGCGTTTGTCGCGTCCGAGACAACATTGTCCGACCACCTGGCCGAACAACTGTCGGTCGCATTCACCGCGCCGGCGCAGCGCATGATCGGGCAGTATCTGATCGATCTCGTCGACGAAGCCGGCTATCTGCCGCCGGATCTCGGCCAGGCCGCCGAGCGGCTCGGCGCAACGCAGGAGGATGTCGAGCACGTTCTTGCCGTCCTGCAGGAGTTCGATCCGCCCGGCGTCTGTGCGCGTAACTTGCGCGAGTGCCTGGCGATCCAGCTCCGCGAGCTCGATAGATACGATCCGGCGATGCAGGCCCTCGTCGAGCATCTCGATCTCCTCGCCAAGCGCGACATCGCGAGCTTGCGCAAGCTCTGCGGCGTCGACGACGAGGACATCGCCGACATGATCGACGAGCTCCGCCGGCTCAGTCCCAAGCCGGGCATGAAGTTCGGGTCGGCGCGGCTGCAGACGATGGTACCCGACGTCTATGTCCGTCCGGCTCCTGATGGCGGCTGGCATGTCGAGCTCAACAGCGACACCTTGCCGCGCGTGCTGGTCAACCAGACCTATTATTCCAAACTGTCGAAGAAGATCGGCAAGGACGTCGATAAGTCCTACTTCAACGACGCGCTGCAGAACGCGACCTGGCTGGTGCGCGCGCTCGACCAGCGCGCCCGCACCATCCTGAAAGTTGCGACCGAGATCGTGCGTCAGCAGGACGGCTTCTTTACCCTTGGTGTTGCGCATTTGCGGCCGCTGAATCTAAAGGCCGTTGCCGAGGCCATCCAGATGCATGAATCCACGGTGTCGCGCGTCACCGCCAACAAATACATGGCAACAAATCGCGGCACATTCGAGTTGAAATATTTCTTCACGGCATCGATCCCTTCGGCGGATGGCGGTGAGGCGCATTCCGCTGAAGCGGTGCGTCACCGCATCAAGCAGCTGATCGAATCCGAAGAGCCGTCAGCGGTTCTGTCCGATGACGCGATCGTTGAGCGCCTGCGAGTCTCGGGCATTGATATTGCCCGCCGCACGGTCGCGAAGTACCGCGAAGCCATGCGCATTCGGTCCTCGGTGCAGCGCCGCCGCGACAATATGTGGTCAACGATGAACAGTAGAGCATCGGGCGGAACTGGCCTCGATAAATAAACCCCCAGCTGTCGATTTAATCCGGAAGCGTAGCTTTGGAGGTCTCTGAAAGCGGGCCTTTGGAGCGAGATTGTTGATGGTGATGGAAGGAAGCTTCTGGCGCGGCATTTGAGGAGAGGTAGTATAGGCCGACTGCCGTCTAAGAGGGGCGAGCGTTTTCAGAGGCTCCGTCGGCGCCAAGCTCTTATTCCTCCCAAGTCCTCGCCTTGGCTTATTGTCGGCCGATATACGGCCCCGATCGGTAGCAGCCGGCTGATCTCGCACGCCAATGATCGCCACCACCTCTTCCGCGATAACTTTCCGGTTCGTTGCTACGCTGCACAACAAGGTTGTAGGGCGAATTATTGGCTTAACCATAATAGCTCGGCGCTAAATGTTGTAAAAACTACACTTGGAGCGCCCAGATTTTGGAAAATGAACAGGTTTTCGAGTGCGCAACTGTAGCCGCGCCCAGCATCGCCAAGTGCGGTTGGGCGGGATCGTCAGGATTGCGCCAAGTCGGGGCTGCTTAGGACCGGCGAGCTCATGGCGGCTTCAAGACAATCGACGACGTCCCGGCAGGAGGGACACATGACCTGGCTGAGCAGGGACAATCTGCCGAATGGCACGTGTTCGGACGAGGCGCATTCGAACTCGGCGGAAGCTAGCGACGCCGGCACACAAGTCGGCGTCGAACGCCATCGCTCATAGAGTCTTGAGATATTCGACAAGCGCTCGCCGTTCGGCGTCGGTCAACTCTGGTCCGATGATGCCGGGCGGCAGTTTCCTTAAGTCGGTTTCCTTACCCTCGAAAGAATGTCCGCGATTGCTGTTCCCAAGCAGCGACACATCGAAGTTCGTCAGACCGGCCGCACAGCTTTCGGACGACTGTGCTTTCGTCGCGAGCCCGACGTTGACCGGGTCGAACGCACGGCTGCCTACGCAAAACGACATCGGCCGCTTGGCGTGCGGCACCAGCATGTCTCTCAGGGTCGGAACAGACCCGTTGTGCAGATAAGGAGCTGTTGCCCAAACACCGTCCAATGGTCGCGCCCGGTACTGAGTGAAAAGCTGTCCCAGCTATTTAGGTTCATCGAGGGTACGATCAAGCATGTCATGCCGACCATCGTTGCCGAGATCGCCTATCAAAGCCTTGGAAGCGAAAAGCTGGTTGATTTTATCGATGAGCAGATACGCAGCGAGAAGACATCTGCAATTCGCACGCTGCTCTGCTCTTTCATGTTGCTCGAGATCGACTCGTTCCCTAGCTATAACCAGGATAAGTGAGTTTTACGAATCGGAAGATACGCCACGGTGGGTGACAGCTGTCATAACCGAGCGCCTGTACAGCTATTATCGGCAACGACCTCTGGCGGGCGCAACACGCAAAAAATTTGAGGAACTTGTTGTGACGCTAGAAATGCGCTTGGCCGGTAAATCTCGTCCAAGAGTTCGAGGAAATTATTTATCCGCCTTGAAGAAGAAGGCATTCAAAGAACCAAAGTCCTAAACTCTTATTCTGGATGAAGCGCCTCCTACAGTCAAAGATCGAGCCATGTCGCTGGACTTGCGGCGCGGATGGGGCGGCGGACTCGATCATGGCCATGGATCGCCTCAAGGGTCGCGCATGGCAACCGAAAGGCTACCATACGCCGGCCAGCTGATCGTTAGGGTCGCGCCGGGCGGCGATCATGGTTCGATGAACGCCGCTGCGCGCGGATCACGCCCGGCCTGCCTTGACCAGATCGAACCACCGCTTCAGGTGCGGATGCGCGCACCAGTCGATCCGTCGTTGATCGACCGGGAGCGGTAGCCCGCGGGTCGCTTCGTCCGATGTCGATACGTTGCGCCACGCCTTCGATCTCGCCCAGGCCATCCTGGACAACAAGCATCTCGACGTGGACTATAAGACCTTCTCGCGACGGACGGTGAGGCACAGCAAGACGCTGGAACGCGTTGAAGGCGTCGTGGTTCGGCTCCTGAGTGGCGTCCTCGAGTTTCCTCCGGGCGCGCGGCCCCGCGAGGCACTGCGGGCGATCGGGCTGGAACGCTTTGCCCCGCCGCTGCTGATCGCGGGTAAGATCGATCTTCTTGGGGCCGATCTCTCCGGAGCCACTCCGCTCATCTCGGGATCGCGCCTAAGGAGGCAGATCATGTCCGCTTCCGGGAGCCGCCGGCGTATGTTTTGACGATCGAAAACTTGGCAAGCTTCAACAGGCACGTCGCCGAGGCCGACGCCGCTCGACTGGGTGCTACGCTGTATGTTGGCGGGTATCCCTCGCTTGCCAGCCAACAGGCCCTGCGCACGATCTCGGCAATGGTGTCCGAACAAACCCCGATCTTTCACTGGTCGGATATCGATCCGGACGGCACCTGGATATTCCACACGATGGAGCGCGCCGTCGGACGACCGATCCTGCCGCATCTCGGGGCGGGCGCCGACCAAAAAGTCCGCACCCGCTCGTTGCCCACCAAACTCCGGCATCGCTTCACTGGCGGCATACTTGGCCAAAGATGGATCCAAGATCCTCGAGCAGGAGGAGCTTGATCCGATTCTTCCTACGCCCACGTAGGCGTTCGGACTGACGAGGGCGCCAGCTTGCGTAACGGGCACGCTTGGCCATTGACGTAAGCGGCTCGGTGACAAGCTGGAGCTCTTGCTGGCCGAGAGCTTGAGGGGGCGCATGAGACCGGCGCGTTGCGGACGCGCGATCTCAAGCAGCGACGGTGGAGACCACCGTTCAGCCCAAGACCATCACCTCCCGACCGATGCCAAGCTGGAATATGCGGCGATTAACCAATCGGCTGGCCCGCGAGTGCGGCCTTAAGTTGCGGCAATCTTATCTGCGCATCGGCTCAGGCGCCTCTCAGTCATCGAGCCGTGAATGGCCACATGAAGAGCGACGGGCATCTCGGTCGCTGCCATCTCAAAGGGCCGGGAGGGGGACGCCGCCAACATCGCCTTCACCGCCGTCGACCACAATCTCCGCCTCACCCTCAGCCTGGCTGAGGCTTTCGTTGGGCCTAATCCGCAACGCCTTGTTGCTGATGCTCGCGGTCGCGCTCGAGCTTCGTCCTGCAATATGGCGGGTTGAGAGACCAGATTGTTTGCGGATCGAGAAAGGTTGCGGCAATGCATCAAGCACTCGTCCCTCTTAAAAGCAGCACAATCAAGAACAAGATCGAGGCGTCCGTGCCGCAAGGTGAGATTAACAGAGGGATTCGAACGAGCTACTATGCATCAGCTCGGGCGGTTGGCCCGGCTCGGCCCTCGTTTGTAGGCTGGCTGCGCGGGGTCTGAACATGGGCCTGCATTGATCATCTCCCCATGGCTTTTGCAACGGCTGCTGTAACGCTGTTTTCTTGACTTACCCAAAAATACCCAACTTCGATCTGAATGGGTGCATAAGGGCGGAAAATCACGGCTAGCGTTACCAACACTCGCGGCCCTGGAAGACGACAGGCACGTGAACTTGAGGGCCGAAGAGCCCAGAGGAGGGACCAATGCCAAGGACGCTAGCCGCACCGCGCGGCCATTCTTACCATTTCGTCAAAGCCGCTCTGATTTGCTCAACTCTCTTGTCCGGTGCGGCCGCATCTTTCGGCCAGGCCAAAGCGGAGGATATCAACTGGCGCCAGTTCGAGGGCGCTTCGATCGTTTGGGCTTACGACATCCATCCATATGCTGACGCGGTTGCAGCACAGCTTCCTGAGTTCGAGAAGTTGACGGGCATCAAGGTGACGCCCGAGCTTTATCCGGACGATGCCTATTGGAATAAGCTGACCATCCAGCTGAGCACAAAATCGCCCTCGTGGGATGTCGTCGGCACAGGAATTCAACCGGCTTGGGATCTTGCGCCCGGTCAACTGCTTGAGCCGCTCGACCGCTATCTGAACGACCCTAAGCTCACATCGGCAAGCTATGACTACAAGGACTTCTTCCCCGCATTGCGTGACGCGCTGACTTGGCAAGTCAATGGCGGGCAGATCGAACCGGGCCGGGGTCAGGTGTGGGCCATCCCGCACGGGTTCGAAAACATCCAATTGTTCTACCGTAAGGACATTCTTGACAAACACGGTATCAAGGTTCCGACAACCCCGCCGGAAATGTCGGCGGCATGCGAAAAGCTAAAATCTGCCGATCCCGCGATCACGCCCCTGGGTGTGCGAGGAGTGCGCTTTTGGAGCAGCATCCACACGGCCGCGATCTCAATCGCCAAGTCCTATGGTGTACACGACTTCGTCGTCAAGGACGGCAAGTTGGAAACCGGTCTCAATTCTCCCGAGTCGATCGCCTTCCACAAAGACTACGTGGAGATGATCAAGAGGTGTGCTGCCCCATCCTTTGCCAACGACAACTGGTACCAAGTGGTCGATGGCATCAATTCGGGTCGGACAGCGATGGCGATCGATTCTAACATGTTCGGGTTCTGGAACGATGTTGCCGGCAAGCCCGCTTCGGGCAAGATTGCCTTCGCTCCGCCACTGCGAGCTCCGAACGGCAAGACTTTCGAATCGAACATCTGGATCTGGTCCCTGGCCATGAATGCTGCTTCCCAGAAAAAGGGAGCGGCCTGGCTCTTCATTCAGTGGGCGACGTCAAAGCAGGTCGAGCTGAACGGTGCCATCGCCGGCAAGCTCGTCAACTCGCCGCGCGCTTCGACCTGGAGCGACAAGGTTTGGCTCGACTATGCGGCTAAACCGGAATTCACAAATTTCGTGGATACCTTCAAGAGTGTTCAGGACCGGGCTGCGCTCGCCTTTACGCCGCGCGTAGGGTTTGCCGAGGCCATGAACGCCTGGGCAGTTGCCATGCAGAAGATGGTTAATGGTGCGGACGTGAAGGCGACATTGGCCGACCTCGCCTCCGAGATTCGCTCCTCCATGTAAGGCAACCGGGGAGCGGCATCACCGGATTGCCGCCTCCACTACCCCCGCGTATCTTTCGAGAAGTGAGCGATGAACCTTCGAGGCATCGACGCAACCGTGATGCTACAATCATCGGTAGGCCAACTGGCACCGCCCAAAAAAGAGCAGGTGCAAAGCGCCGGGCAGCATGCTCTTGACTGGTGGAGCCTTGCTGCGATTGCTCCCGCGATCATCATACTGCTCGGATTTCTTTTTCTGTTTTTCTATGGCGTCTTCCAATCGCTGACCGATCTCAAGTTTGGCCGTCCCCTGGTTCGTTTCATTGGGGTCACCAACTATGAAGTGGCAATCAAGACTCAAGATTTCTGGAACAGCATGCGGGCGACCACGGTGTATGCCTGCTCCGCGGTCCTCGCGGAAGCGTTCTCTGGGCTTGCGCTCGCCAAATTGTTCGCAAGCCGCGTGTTTCTTGCACAATTGATGCGGCCTGTCATTCTCCTTCCGTTGGTATTGCCGCCCATGAGCGTCGCCCTGATGTGGACCACAATGATGGATCCACAAAACGGGATTCTGAACTATTTGCTTTCGCTCGTCGGGATCGGCCGCTTCGCCTGGATTTCGGACGCCGGTACGGCGATGTTCTCGCTAGTTCTCATCGACATATGGACTTACACACCATTTTTTGCGCTCATCATCTTCGCCGGTTTGCAGGGCATTAACGAGGAGATCAGAGAAGCCGCGCGGATCAATGGCGCTAAGGGTTGGGCGACGTTCCTCCATATTGAGCTTCCACTCATTGCACCGTATATCCTGATCGCCGCAGTCTTTCGGCTGATCGAGTCGCTCAATCAGTTCGATATCATCTTCGGAACAACCCAGGGCGGTCCAGGTGACAGTACCTCCGTGCTCTCGGTTCGCGCCTACATCACAGCCTTTCAAAACCTCGCCTTCGGGCGTGGTGCCGCGCTCATGGTTGTCAACTGGTTGATCGTGCTTCTCGGGACCTTGGCCATGGTAAAATTGTGGCGGTTGGTTCGGCAGCGCGTAAGCTAGAGGAGGCTGGCAATGCGCTTCAAACGCTTAACGCCCGCAAGCTTGTTCCTTAATGGACTGGTTGTTGTCTGTACGCTCATCCTGACATTTCCCCTGGTCTGGATCGTGATGATGTCGCTGAAGCAGCAGGCCGAGGTCATGACCTTGCCGCCGCGCTTTGTCTTCACTCCAACATTTGAAAACTTCCGCGTTTTGTTCGATGCCGCCCAGGCCGGGGCGACAAGCTACGGCACCATCAAGGTTGATTTCCTGACGCCGGTCGCCAATAGCGTCGTGATATCGCTTGGCGCGGTGCTCGTATCGCTGATCGCCGGCGTACCCGCAGGTTACGTCTTGGCAAGACGTGATATCCCTAGGAAGGAGGACATCGCGTTCTTCATTCTGGGCTTCCGCTTCGCGCCGGCACTCCTTGTCGTTATACCGCTGTTCAGCGTGTTCCAAACAGTTGGCCTTTATGACACTTATCTCGGCATGATCTGGGTTTATCAGGTCGTCACGCTGCCAATGATCATCTGGCTAAGCCGATCATATATCGAGGACATCCCAAAGGACATTGAGGAGGCGGCGGCCATGGATGGTGCAAAGCCGTTCCGTGTAGTCTGGCACATCGTTCTTCCGCTTCTAAAGCCCGGCCTAATCGGCGCTTCATTGCTCATTTTCTTGCTTGCCTGGCACAATTTCGCTCTCGGCCTGATCCTCAGTTCGACGAAAGCACCGGTCACCGTGGCCCTGCTCAAGCTGCTTAATCCAGGCGTTCAGTTCTATCCGGTCATGGCTGCGGGTTTGGTGGTGACCATGATTGTGCCGATCGTCCTGATTATCCTTGGCCAGCGTCATCTCGAACGTGGCCTTACCTTCGGGGCCGTGAAATGAGCCCCAGACCATTGATGTTCTTCGGAACGACCAATCTTGACCTCTGCTTCAACGTCGAGCGGCTTCCAACGCCGGGTGAAAGCCTGATGGGAAGCTTAAAGCAGAATGCGGGAGGCAAGGGCGCAAATCAGGCGGTCGCCGCCGCTCGATTGGGGCTTCGGCCGAGCTTCTACACCCGGCTTGGCGATGATGACGCTGGCCGATCGTTGCTGCAAGCGCTGCGTGAGGCAGGTGTCCGCCTTGATGCCATTGAGGTATGCCCGGGGGAGATATCCGGTTCTGCTCTTGTCCTCGTCGGCGACGACGGCTCCAACATGATTGTCATAGACCCGGGAGCCAATGCAAATGTCACTCCGAGCATGGTCGAGAAGGCGGCCGAATTCATTGAGCGGGACGCAATCGTCGTTGCCGAAATGGGCATGCCGGTCCCCGCGCTCAATCACCTTTTTGCATTGAAGAGCGTCAAGGAATTCGATCTTATTTTCAATCCGGCCCCCGTGAGGGCGGGCCTGTCGCCCGCGGCGTGGAGGAGTGTCGATTTCGTCACACCAAACCAGACGGAAGCTTTCGAGCTCACCGGTGTCGAGGTGCATGACTTCGACGGCGCCGCTCATGCGGCTGGAAAGCTTCTCGATCTCGGGCCGAAGGCAGCGCTGATCACGCTAGGTGCGCAGGGAGCCTACTACGCCGATGCCAGCGCGACTTTCGCGCTCCGCGCATTTCCTGTGAAGGTCGTTGATACGACCGCGGCGGGGGATGCCTTTAATGGAGCTTTCGCAGCCTCTCTTGCTCATCGGTTGCCGATACGAGAAGCGATCAAAAAGGCGCTCGCGGTTGCCGCCTTATGTGTGACGCGACGCGGCGCCCAAAGATCGATGCCTAGCAGTTGGGCCGTCGACGAATTTCTGAATTCTCAATCGATCTTGGAGTTGGAATGACCGAACAGTTCTCAGTTGCAGACAGGACCGTGCTTGTGACCGGTGCAGGTGGAGGCATTGGCTCAGCCATAGCTAATGCTTTCCGTCAAGGCGGTGCGAACGTCCTGGCAACCGACGCGAATTTGGAAAACCTGCGAGTCATTCTGACTCGTTTGCCGCACGGCAATGGCATCCTGCCGATGAGCATGGATGTGTCACGAGAAGATGATGTCGGCAGGGTGCTTGATGAGATCGCCAAGCGCTTCGGCAGGCTCGATGTCCTGATCAACAACGCCGGAATAAAATCGGCTCAGGCGCTTCTGACCGGAAATGCCGATCGAATCGAAAAAACCATCCAGATCAATTCCGTCGCAGTGCTTCGTTGCGCGAAGCTGGCGATCGAGCGCTTCATGAAGAGCAAAGGCGGCCGCATCGTCAATGTCGGGTCCTCGTTGTCATCTCAAGGTGCTGTTTTCAACTACCAGGCTGGCGGCGCCGACTATTGCTTGTCAAAAGCCATCGTGCACGATGTGACAAAGCTGCTCGCTTATGAATGTGCTCCGTTCAAGATCAACGTCAACGCGATTGCTCCCGGGATTATCGATACACCCTTGCACGGGCGTCCGCGGGAGGAAACCGAAGCGCGCCATAGTGGCCGAATTCCGCTGGGCCGGGTCGGACTGCCGGAAGATATCGCAGGGCTTGCGGTGTTCCTGGCCAGCCCCGCAGCTTCCTACATGACCGGGCAGATTGTCCATGTGAATGGTGGGATGCTGATGAATGGTTAGCCTCAGCTCTAAGATCAACTGGCCGCCGATAGAAGGGATTATCTCCGATCTGGATGGCGTCGTTTATCGTGGCGGCACCGCAATAGCGGATGCCATAGAGGCGTTTACGAGATGGCAGAAAGCAGGCGTGCCATTCTGCTTTGCGACGAACAATTCAACGCATACCCCGGAGGACGTCGTCGGCAGGCTGAGAGGATCTGGTCTTTCGATCGCACCGTCTCAGGTCGTTACAAGCGCTATCACCGCCGCAGAACTCGTTCGAACCAATTATCCGCACCTAACGCGAATCTATGTCATCGGAGCTTCCTCGCTTGTGACGGCCATGCGAGATGTTGGGCTGGAGGTCACGGACCGAGCGCCCGAAGCTGTCGTGATGGGGCTTGACCGGGACATCACGCATGAGAAGCTGCGAATTGCGGTTGAGTCGATCCTCAATGGAGCTGTGTTCATAGGAACCAATCCCGATCTTCTGCTGCCGACGGCCAGCGGGTTCGAACCTGGCGCTGGTGCGACCATTGCAGCTGTGGCCGCTGCTACGCAAGTGCGGCCTTCGATCGTTGGAAAGCCGCAAGTGCCGATGATCGAGACAGCGCTCTCACGCCTCGGTACGAAGCGCGGGTCGACCATCATGATCGGAGATCAAGTTCCTACGGATATTCAAGCCGGAAAGAGGGCGGGTCTTGCCACGGTGCTTGTTACAACCGGCGTGCCAACGCGTCAGGATCCGTCCTTGATGGCTCCCGACTTCATCGTATCGAGCTTGCGCGAGATTGAGGTAAGTGCTGCTCGCGCGGCTCAACCGCGACAGAGGAGGGCATAATGGCCGACGTTCGCCTGGAGGGCCTCAAGAAGACTTTTGGGACAATCGAGATCCTGAGTAATATCGACCTGACTATCGATCACGGCGAATTTGTCATCTTTGTTGGTCCGTCCGGGTCGGGCAAATCCACGCTTCTGCGCATGATTGGCGGGCTCGAGCCCATCAGCGGTGGGCGGCTCCTCATCGACAATGAGCTCGTCAACGACATCGATGCGGCCGATCGCAACCTCGGCATGGTCTTTCAAAGCTACGCTCTCTATCCGCATATGACGGTGAAAGAGAACCTGGCCTTTCCCCTGCGCATGGCCAAAGCCGGGAAAGCCGCGATCGCCGCCAAGATAGCCAAAACAGCATCGCTATTGCAGATCGACCATCTATTGGAGCGCAAGCCTCGACAACTTTCAGGAGGGCAACGCCAGCGCGTCGCAATCGGGCGCGCCATCATGCGAGAACCAAAAGTTTTCCTGTTCGATGAGCCGCTCTCCAACCTGGACACCGATTTGCGCGTGCAGATGCGGGTTCAGATCGCCAAGCTCCACAAGCAGCTCGGAAATACCATGATCTACGTGACGCATGACCAGGTGGAGGCGATGACCTTGGCTGACAAGATCGTGGTGCTCAAGGACGGCAACATCGAACAGGTCGGCAGCCCGCACGATCTGTATCACAATCCCGCTTCGCGCTTTGTTGCAGGATTCATCGGCTCGCCCAAGATGAACTTCCTGGGCGGCAAGGTCGAAGCAGCTCATGAACATGGCATGGATGTCCGGTTGGACGCCGGGCCCACGATCTCCGTTCCGGTCCAGCCGGACCAGATGCTGGTTGGCAAGCCGGTCACTGTTGGAATTCGCCCGGACGACTTCTCCTCGTCAATGCCCGGGCAGCAGGAGATCTCGATTGAACTTGGGGTCGATTTCGTCGAGCATCTCGGCAGCGTCACGTACATCTACGGTAATGCCGGAAACGAAGCTCTCGTCGCCAGGGCGCCACAATCCGGTTGGCCCAAAGGCGCCTCCAAGTTCACCCTCACCGCCGCTCCAGCCGATTGCCACTTGTTCATGGGCAATGGAAAGGCGGTATGGCGGTTGCACGCACCTGCGAGTTGGAGCTAGTCTTCACGTAGAGCCGTGCGATGATGCGCGGCTCAGGATCGACAGGCGGACGGCTGAGGTGAAGGGAGCCGGTATCAGGCAGTTCTTCCGCAATTCCCGTTCGTTTGTCCTTGGTGCGGGGATCGGGTCGGGCATGACCGCCAGAGCCGCCGAGCGGGCGGGGGCCGATTTCGTGCTCGCGCTCAATGCGGGCCGTTTTCGTGCCATGGGTGGGGCCTCGCCTGCCTCGATCCTCCCAATCCGCAATAGTAACGAATTCGTGGCAAGCTTCGGACGGACCGAAATTCTGCCCAGCACGAAACTGCCGGTCTTCTTCGGCACCTGTACATTCGACCCCGAGCTCGATGTTGATCGTTGGCTCGATCGGATCATCAAATGGGGATTTGGCGGCGTGACCAACTTCCCATCGGTCATACACATCGACGATGAGCGCAGGTCATTGCTCGAGAAGTGTGGTCTTGGTTACTCCCGGGAAATCGAGCTCCTCGTGAAAGCTGCAAAACGCGGCCTGATGACAATTGCCTATACGCGCAGTCAATCCGAGGCGCGTCGAATGGTCGAAGCGGGCGCCGAGGCCATTTGCATCAACTTCAATCTAAACCGCGCGGTTGAAAGCGGAGCCGATCCGTCGGTCAGCCTGTCTGAACTTGCAGCGCGTACGAGCGCCGTTGCGCGCGTTGCTCAATCCGTCAACAAGAGCACCATCTGCCTGCTTGGGGGCGGCCCCATTACGAAGCCGGACGAACTCCTCGACATCTGCCGCGAGACCGGAATCCAAGGTTTCATCGGAGGCTCTTCGCTGGACCGCGTGCCTCTGGAGATGTCGGTCCTCGAGGTGACGTCGGGCTTCAAGACCATCCACCTGTTGCGCGAGAAGGTGGATCTGCTCGAACGGCAGCTGCAGTTGAGTGGTTTCAGGCACGGCGTGATCGCACAGTCCTCGGCAATGAAGCGCATCCTTGAGATCACCAGACGCGTTGCGGCGACCCCCCGCCCGGTCCTCATCTGGGGGGAGGCCGGCTCTGGCAAGCGTAGAATAGCAACCCTGGTTCACGCGTTTAGCGACCGCAGGCACGCCAAAACGGCGTTGTTTCATTGCCGCCCCGGTCCGGCGATGGATATACTTGGCCCGTTGTTCGGCGCCGAGCGTCTTGAGAGCGGCAGACGCCAATTGTCACTCCTGGAGGCGTCGAGTGACGGTGCCGTCGTGCTATTGCATGTCGACCAACTTTCGCGCGATGGACAGGAGCGCCTTGCCGATTACCTCGAGACAGGCGGATTTACCCCTCTGAACGGGGTAACTGTCATGCGTTCCAACGCCCGGATCATTGCCACCGCGACCGTGGCCCGAGGCGCTGGTCTTGAAACGGTTCTGTGCGCGCGGCTTCTCGACCTTTTTACCGGGCTGGATGTCCAATTGCCTTCGCTACCCGACAGGCTTGAAGATCTGCCGCAACTCGTTCAACACTTCACCGTCGAAGCCAAAGGAGATTCCAGCGCCCAGACGCTCACGATAGAAAACTCTGCATTCCTTGCGCTCGCGGGGCACGATTGGCCAGGCAATTTGCGCGAGTTGCGGCAGGTCGTGAACCAGCTCGTGACCTTGCCATCAAGTCACATCACCGGTGAGGTGCTAAAGCCGTTGTTGGAGCCACCTTTTGGCGCACGGCCCGCGGCCTCGCTGTCCGAGCGAGACTGGATCATCGAGGGCTTGAAGAGAAACCGGCTTCACCGCGGCAAGACTGCTCGCTCTCTCGGGCTTTCGCGCAAAACCCTCTACAATAAAATCAAGAAACTGCGGATCCTCGAATAAGGCCTCATGCCCGTCGTAGCGGCTGCTTGGCCGTGGCGGCCTGCTCCAGGGAGAACCTCGGTACCGACGACGATCCATGAGAGCCAAGGCTTACGAGCCCGATATCCGATCCAATCGGCAGCGCAAGCGCCTCGGGTCGCAGATAGACGGCCCCATCCAGCTGCGAACCAAGCCGTTGCTCCGCTGCTGTCATCTTTGCCTCGTCCGCCGCGATAAACAGGACTTTGAACCCGCGCCTTGCAAACCACTCCATACGGCGAAGCTCGAGCTCCTGACCGCGATCGAGCGGCACTCCTGCCGATGTCCGTTCAATCATGCAGGCTGGCGGAAAATTCGTCACTCCGGTCATCTTTGCATCCTGTAACAGATCTCCGAGATCTTCCCAGCAGGCAAAGGGATCGATCATGACGACGGCCGCATAGCAGCAAGGGGGCGCCTTGGGGCTCGCGTGCAAGTCCCGCACGAGGCAGTCGTTCCAGTCGATGACAGGAAGTGTAGCCATGACGAGCATGGCATTCTGCGGAAGAGTCCGCAGTGACGGCGCATAGATCGTTATCTGATCACCGCGAGGCGAGGGGAGACTTGCGGCAAGGCGACCAAAGACATTGGCTCTCACGGTTCTACCCAATCCTACCCATTTGAACCTTTCGCCGATCTTACACGCCATTCCATCGAGGTCTAGACCACCACTCGTCGATCTTTGGGGGAGCAATGTCATGTCTTTCTTCGGCGGGGGAGCCGGGCTCGGCTGGATGCGATGAACGCTAACGCCGTCATAGCCGTTCTTGCTTGAGTAGCCTCTCCGCGCCTTGCTGTGAGCCGGATACGATTTGCCGATGCTGCCCGAGTTCGGCTCGTTCTGAAAAAGGGCCCGTGAAGCGTCTCGGGTAGAAAATTCCGGGCGAGCTATCGCTGCGTCCTACGGATCCGCTAGCAGACCGGCTCGTCTGCTTCCTCCCTGACTCGCGCCGCTGCTGGAAGATTCCGGCAGCGGCATCTTTTTGTCTCGGAGCGCGCCGACGATGCGGGCGGCCCAAACCACAAAGCTCCGCCAGCTGACGCTCGCCTCCTTGCAAAGGGGAGAGGCGGCTTCCCTCGTTACGGTGGCGCTCAGGATGAAGCGGCTGCTGCTATGGCCGCTTGGAGCTACCCAACTTTACCCAATCGCGCTCGTATCCGGGCTTATGGGCCATTTCACTCCGATCTAGGGTCTGTACCTAAATAGCGCCACGTGATTCTCTTGCCTACGTGTTGATTCGGGGGCGAGAGAATGCGCGCTGGTTTGTTTTGGCTGAACGACAGGCAATGGGCGCGTATCGAACCGCATCTGCCGAGGGGACTGACGGGGCCGGATCGGGACGACGACCGACGCATCGTCAGCGGCATCATTCACATGCTGCAATCGGGTGCACGATGGCGTGATTGTCCACGTGAATACGGCCCTTACACGACGATCTACAATCGCTTCAATCGCTGGGCCAAGCGAGGACGATGGTGCGCAATCTTCGAAGCGCTGGCCAAGCCTGGCGAAGACGGCGTCGTACTGTCGCTCGACTCGACCTCGATTAAAGCTCACCGGTGTGCCTCCGGCGGAAAAGGGGGGAGCACAATCAAGCAATCGGCCGCTCGCGCGGAGGCCGCACGACAAAAATCCATGCGCTGAGCGATCCGCTCTGCCGGCCGGTCGTCCTGCATCTGACTCCAGGCCAGGATGCCGATATCGCTGCGGCTCCCGATGTCCTGGCGCTCGCGCCACCCATGAGCGTGCTCCTCGCCGACAAAGGGTATGATGGCGACAAGCTTCGCGGCGAAATCATTCGTCGTGGCGCCAAGCCCGTAATCCCCAATAAATCTAACCGTGTCGTCATCCATCGCTTCAACAAACGCGCCTACAAAGGACGAAATGTCATCGAACGCTGCTTTTGCAGGCTCAAGGACTTCCGGCGCATCGCCACGCGATATGACAAGCTCGCCCGTAATTTTTTGGCCGCTGTTCATCTCGCCGCTCTCGTCGCATATTGGCTCAATTGAGTCTGGACCCTAGACCTCCAGGTGTCCAGAAACGTCCAGGAGGAAGATCGTGTCTCACCATTACGCGGACGACGAAAGGTCGATCCGGGATGGTCAGCGGTGCGATCCTGCGGGCATGGCCGCGATCGTCGCAACCCTGGACACAAAGGGCCGCGAAACCGCTTATCTCGCGCGCGTCATCGAACAGTGGGGCCGCAAGACTCTTACGATTGATGTAGGCACATCAAACCGGAGGAACAGCAGCGATGCACGCGTGGTTTCACCCGCCGAGGTCTTGCGGGAAATAGCTGCAAGCGCGCGTGAAGAGGTCAAGGAGCTCCTCCGATCAGGTGCGATCGACGCCATCGTCGGCGTGGCGGGCGGCAAAGGCAGCGCGGTCTTCGGTGAAGTTGTATCGGATTTGCCGTATGGATTCCCGAAGCTACTGGTGAGCAGCGCGAGGCCAGCCCTCCTGGCCGAATTGGCCCTCCACAACGACATCATCCTCTATCCGACCCTGGTCGATCTTTTCGGGATCAACGCGTTCACCGAACGCGTTCTGGACAATGCGGGGCGGGCCATTGCGGCGATGCGCTATGTGCCCGCTCAGGATCGGCGGAAGAAGAAGACGGTTGCGATCACGGCCTTTGGGGTCACGACGCCGGCGGCAAATCGCTGTGTCGCGCGGCTGGCAGAGGCAGGCATCGACGCGATTGTCTTTCCGGCCAATGGCGCCGGGGGCCGCAAGATGGAGCAGCTCGTGTCCGCCGGCGAGTTCGATGCGGTGCTCGATCTGACCACAACCGAGCTCGCTGACGAGCTTGTCGGCGGCACCGCTAGTGCGGGTCCGGGTCGGCTCAAAGCAGCATCTCGCCGCATGATTCCGCAGCTCATCGCCCCGGGGGCCGTCGATATGGTAAATTTTGGCCCTCCCTCGAGCGTGCCTGCCGAGTTCAAGGAGCGCCAATTCTATTCGCATACCCCCTTCACGACGCTCATGCGTACGACCGTCTCGGAGAATGAGCGCATAGGCAGGCTCACAGCCGAGCGCCTTTCGCAAGCAAAGGCGCCCGCCCTCGTTCTGTGGCCGGTCAAGGGGGTCTCTGACTATGACCGGGACGGCGGCATCTTTCGAAACCCTGAAGCCGATAGGGCCTGGTTCGACGCGGTCAGGCGACATCTGCCGCGATCGATCATCGCCCGCGAGCTGGATTGTCACATCAATGATCCGGAATTTGCGGAGGCGGCCGCATCGTGGATCGTCGAACAATTGACACCAGGAGATTCATCAGTTGCGGATGTTTGATCGGGCCGAAATACTCGCAAAGATCACAGCTCAAGTTGAGGCTGGAAAGGCAGTGCTTGCCGCGGCGAGCAGTTGCGGCCTCGTCGCAAAATGCGCAGCTCTCGGCGGCGCCGACATGCTCGTGGTCTACAGCACCGGGCTGTCGCGGTTGATGGGGCTGCCGACGAGCCGGATCGGCGATTCCAATGCGCGCACGCTCGAGCTCGCGGCGGAGATCCGCAACGTCGTCTCCTCGGTTCCTGTTATAGGCGGTGTCGAGGCCTGGGATCCCCTCCGGCTCGAGCTCGATGATCTCTTGGACAAGTTCTGGGCTGCCGGATTCTCCGGCGTGATCAATTACCCGACCATTTCAACGATGGGTGAGAAATGGCGCGAGCGTCGTGGCCGCGTCGGGCTCGGCTTCGAGCGTGAGGTCGAGCTGATCGCGGCGGCCCGCAAGAAGAACATCTTCTCCCTCGCCTATGTCGCAAGCCCGCACGATGCCAAGGCGATGGCAGCCGCGGGAGCCGACTGCATTGTCCCACATGTCGGCGCAACGCGCGGCGGGCTTGTGGGTCATGAGGCGGGACAGTCGATCGAAGAGGCCATCAGGCGCATCAACGAGATCAATGCTGCCGCTCAAGCCGTTCGGCCGGAAGTCATCCTTCTCTGCCATGGCGGGGCAATCGCCGAGCCCCAGGATACCTCGGAAGTCTACCGGTCTACCGGATGTGTCGGTTTCGTTGGCGCCTCCTCCATCGAACGGATTCCGATCGAGCGGGCGGTGAAAGCTGCAGCCGAAGAATTCAAAGCCGTTCCGCTCCCGCGAAAGCGTCAGCAATCAATGCAGAAATCTGCACCGAGGCAGGAATGAACAACCCGATCACCAAATTGAAACCTAGTACCGCTTCCTCCTCCAAAGCGAACAAGCCGACGCACGATTGGGAGACGGACGTGCTCGTGATCGGCAGCGGCGCTGCCGGGCTGTCCGCGGCGCTCTATGCGGCAAAAGCCGGACTTCGCGTGACGGTATGCGAGAAGTCTGGCCGGCTCGGTGGCACGACCGCCCTCTCGAACGGCATGATCTGGGTTCCATGCTCAATGCAGGCTCGAGCGGCGAAAATCGATGATTCGATTGCGAATGCGAAGATCTATCTGCAACACGAACTTGGCGATTACTATCGCCCCGACTTCGTGGATGCCTATCTTGAAGACGGCCCAACGGCGCTCGCCAGCTTGGAGAATGGGAGTGAAGTCAAGTTCACACTGGCCTCCGCTCCGGATTATCATTCGAGCCAGATCGGCGGGATCGACATGGGCCGGGCGCTGAGCCCCGCAGCTTACGACGGACGGCTTCTCGGCAAGGATTTCGACCTGATAAGTGATCCGATTCGCGTCGTGCTCGGCGGCATGATGATTTCGTCCGGCGAGGTCAGAAGCTTTCTCAATCCCTTCCAGTCGGCTGCCTCGCTCAAGCACGTCCTTCGCCGGGTCAGCCGCTACGCAGGCGACCGGCTGCGCTACAGGAGGGGCACTGAACTCAGTGGCGGCAATGCTCTGATCGCGCGGTTATTGGCAAGCCTTCGCAGATACGACACTGAAATCTGGCCAAGCTGCCCAGCGGTTGATCTGATGAGGGAGGGAGGGAGAGTTACTGGCGCACTCCTCAAGCGGGATCGCACGGATCTCCGCGTCCGAGCCTCGCACGGAGTAATCCTGGCAACCGGTGGCTTTGCGCGGAACGGTAAATTGCGAGCCCAGCTCAGCCGAGCCCACCAGCACAATGATACGCTGGCCCACAGCGATGTCACAGGAGACGGCATTGCGCTCGCAGGCAGGCTCGGAGCTGCGATCGATAATGACGTTGCATCGAGTGGATTCTGGACGCCCGTGTCGATCCTCAGGAACGGCCGCTCCTCGCAAGTGGTCCCGTACGGCTGGCTCGATCGTGGCCGTCCAGGTGTCATCGCGGTGGGGCCAAATGCTAAGCGCTTCGTCAATGAATCCAATTCGTACCATGACATCTGTCTTGCCATGTTCAATAGCGGCTATCCGGCGGACAAGCGGTTCTATTTCATCTGCGACAAGGAATTCGTCCGCCTCAGAGGCATGGGACACCTGCTCCCCTGGCCCTGGACTTTGAGTATCAAGAAGTATGCCCGCTTGGGTTACATCGAGATTGGCCGGACGATTGCGGAGCTTGCGGCGGAATTGGGCCTCGACCCGCAAGAGCTCCAAAAGACCGTTGAAGAACATAATGCCCACGCAGCTGAAGGGCGCGATCCGCTTTTCAAACGCGGTGAATCGGCTTTCAACCGAACCCTGGGAGATCCCGCGGTTGGAAAGAAAAACCCGAACCTTGGAGCTATCAAGAACGGGCCATTCATTGCGCTCCCGATTGTCCCGGCGACCCTTGGAACTGCGACCGGCCTGTCAACGGATCCTGGCGGAAGGGTCCTAAATGGAAACGGCGTGCCGATCGCAGGTCTTTATGCCTGCGGCAACGACATGACTTCACCGATGCGTGGGATCTACCCTGGGGCCGGCATTACGATCGGACCAGCCATCGTGTTCGCCTACCGCGCGGTGAACAGCATCGTACAATCCACCCATCAGGGACAGACGGCGGCGGCATCCGGTGCATAAGTGCAGTGTTTTCACCTCTTGGTCCAGCAACGACGGACGGTGGAGAGAGCGAAAGTGCGCAACGTCGGCCAGCTCGCTTTGAATACCTTGTGAGCGGCCCTATCTCGTTTGATGCCGAACTTATCTTCTGAACTAGAGGGGCACGATGCGCCGCTCACGCCATGCCAAGATTGTCGCAACCGTTGGGTCGGCAACCGCATCACCTGAAAAGCTTTGTGCGCTCTATCTTTCGGGGGCTGATACTTTCACGCTGAACTTCAGCCGCGGGGACCCATGACGATCACGCCCGTGTGCTCGTCTCGATCCGTGCGCTGGAGCTGGAATTCAATCGGCCGATCGGCGTGCTGCAGGATCCGCAAGGCCCGAAGATCCGCATTGGCCGGCTCGATGAAGGCAAGCTCGCGCTGGATGCCGGGGAGACGGTCTGCTTCGCGCTAAGAGACAGGCGGGAAGCAGTCAATCCCGCGGCCTCATCCAGAAATATTCGCAGCCGCTTATCCCGGTCAGGCCCTGCTCATTGACGATGGGCGTTCGTCTAGCTAGTCGTCGAAAAGCTCGGTTCTGAACGGAGAATGGCGTGCGTTGTGATCGGCGGCGTCATCCGTGATCACAAGGGCGCCAGCCTGCCAGGCGCGCTGCTCAAGATCTCGCCTCTAACCAAGAAGGATCGAGCCGATCTTGCGTTCGGCCTCGAGCTTGGCGTCGACTGGGTTGCTGTCCTTTGTTCAGAAACCATCTGACCTGGTCGAGGCACGAGCTTTGATCGGTGAGGCCGCCGGTGGCGTTGCCAAGATCGAGACCCCGATGGCGCTTGATCGTATTGGGATATGATCCACTTGTCAGACGCCATCATGGTCGCGCGAGGCGACCTCAGGGTTGAAATCCCCCTGAGGAGGTGCTGGGCCGGCAAAAGGAGTTCGTCAGGGCCTGCCGGCTTGTTGCCAAGCCCGTCATCGTCGCAACCCAGATGCCGGACTCGATGATCACTGCGCCGACAGCGACCTTCTCGTTGCCATCGATGCACGCTGTACCGCTCGGCAACAGCTATGGCGGTGTAAGGGAGTGGCTCGGCGTGTAGATCGACGCGCATTACGATATACTCGCAAGGGAGCGGAGAGCCGCATCGAAGCTCACGGGGAGGCAATTGCGAGCCGCATGGGGGATGCTGAACTGGTCGGTGAAGCAGTTGGCCGAGCGAAGCGGGTTATCGTGCGCCGTCATCAGGCGGCTCGAAGAGTACAATGACACGCCTCCCGCATCCGACGATCTGCTGCAGACTCTGTGGACCACGTTTGCGGGTGCGGGAATTGAATTCACATTTCCGCTGGTCGGCAAGCCAGGTGCTCGGCCACAATGACTTGATGCCTTCTCGGTGCTGAACTCACGGCCTGCGGCCATCGCAAATGGTGCGTCAGCTCTTCTGGTTTCCTCCGATAGTTCGGTAGGCGCTAACGACGCGCGCGTTTGCGGGAGCCTGCGGTGAGGGCATGCGGATAGCTCTCTATCGCTTTTGGCTGCATCGAAATTGGGCTGGCGAGAACGGCCGGCGACCCGCCGTAGGACCTCTTTAACGTGTCCGCAATGTCGGTCGCCTGGCCAACATTACCCAACATTACCCAAATCTCCCTACGTTGATCTAGGCAATCTCGAGCCGCATGTCGTGAATGAAGCGCCGACAGGCGGGCCGCCCTAGAAGCCCACCATCGCCTGCAACTCCCATTGCCGGGATGACCTTCCAGGAGCGCTCTTGTGACAGCAGCCCTTCGCATTCCAACGAGTAGCTCACGCCTTCGCGCGGTCGGCGTGAAGAAGCTGTGCTCGCAAGCCCAAGGAATGTGACGCAGCAGCATGGATACGCTACTTATCGCGACCTTCGAGATTTTGAGCTTCGGTGCCATTGTTGTGCTGGTCGTGCTCGGTCTCGGGATCATTGCCAGCATGATGGGCATCTTCAACTTCGCCCAAGGCGAGTTCGTCCTGCTCGGCGCTTACGTCACTTATCTCATGCACAGCGTCGGTTTGCCGGTCCCGCTCGGCATGCTTGCCGCGCCCGTCGCGGTCGGCACGCTTGGTTTCGTCCTGGAAAAACTCGTGGTGCGCCGATTCTATGCCGCTCCAATCGTCGCCATGCTTGGCACCTATGCGCTGGGGCTGATCATTCGCGAAGCCGTGCGCGGCCTGACCGGGGGACTGTATCTCTCGGTGCCGGAGCCAATCAGTGGCTCTATCACGATCGGCAGTCTGCATTTCGCCGCCTGGCGCGGCGTCATCGTCATCATCACTTTGCTGGTCATGGCCGCGAGCCATGCTCTGCTCGCCTACACCTCGTTCGGCCTGCGAGTCCGCGCCTCGCTGGAGAACCCACAGCTGGCGCGTGCCTCGGGCATCTCCACGGGCATGATCTACAGCGTCACCTTTGCATTTGGTGCGGCACTCGCGGGTCTCGCCGGCGCGCTGATCGTGCCGGTCTTTTCATTGTTCGCCGATCTCGGCATCCGCTTTCTTATCCAGGGTTTCGTTGCTGTGATGGTCGGTGGGGTCGGGTCCTTCGCCGGCCCAGTCGCTGGCGCCGGCGTCATCGGCACGTTCAGTGCCTGGCTGCCTTGGCTGATGTCACCGGTTATCGCCGACGTTCTGGTGTTCGTGCTTGCCATCATTTTCATCAAGTTCCGGCCGCAAGGCCTTGTTTCGGGAAGAGGGGTCAACCGATGATCAACGCCAGCCGTCAACTGAGCCGCCGCCGCTTTCTCGGCAATTTCGCCTTCGCCTCCGCCGCCATCGCGGCGGGTCCGGGCAGCTGGATAATTCGCCCGGATTGGGCAAATGCTGCGGAAGGCCCGATCAGGCTTGGCATTGCGACCGATCTTACCGGGTCACTTGGCTTTGCCGGCAACACTGACGCCAATGTCGCTCGCATGCTGGTCAAGGAGATCAACGACTCCGGCGGCCTGTTGGGACGCCCGATCGAACTCCTGATTGAGGATACTGCCTCCGACGAATCCGTCGCCGTGGGAAATGTGCGAAAGCTGATCCAGCGAGACAAGGTCGACTTGGTGATTGGCGGTATCTCGAGCTCGATGCGCAATGCGATCAAGGACGTCATTATCTCTCGCGGCAAGACGCTCTATATCTATCCGGAAGGTTACGAAGGTAAAGAGTGCACGCCCTATCTGTTCTGCACGGGACCGGTACCGGCACAGAATTGTGACCAGTTCATTCCCTGGTTGATCAAAAATGGTGGTAAGCGTTTTGCCCTGCCTGGCTCCAATTATGTTTGGCCGCAAACAATCAACGCCTATGCACGCAAGGTGATCGAGAGCAGCGGTGGCGAAGTCGTCTTTGAAGAATACTACCCGCTCGACCAGATTGACTTTTCCTCCACAGTTAGCCGGATCATATCCAACAAAGTCGACGTGGTTTTCAACGCCATTGTCCCGCCCGGCGTCAGCCCGTTCTTTAAACAGCTCTATCAAGCCGGCTTCTCCAAAAACGGCGGGCGGCTGGGGTGCGTCTATTACGACGAAAATTTCCTGGAAATGAACCAGGCCCAAGAGATTGAAGGGCTCGCGAGCAGCCTCGACTACTACAAGATGCTTGCGGCGGAGGATCCGGTAAGCGCCAGGATTCAATCGGCCTACGACAAACAATTTCCAGCCAAGTTCCGGTTCTCGGCAGGCAGCGCCGCGACCGGCACCTATCGAGGATTAAAGCTGTGGGAGGCTGCAGTGAAGGAGGCCGGCACAATTGACCGCGACGCGGTAGCCGCCGCCCTCGACCACGCGAAGATTGCGGAAGGGCCGGGCGGGCCTGCCGAAATGGCGCCCGGCAAGCGCCACTGCAGGATGAACATGTACATTGGAGTGGCGAAGGGCGGCCAGTACGAGATTGTCGCGCGTAGCGCCGGCCTGGTCGATCCGAAGGAGTGCTGATGTCATCGACCGGCACTGGCACACAGCCCCCGCCACACGTGATTGAAGCTGCTCGTTCGCCCGTCATGGCATCTGCCATCGCAGGGCGAACGAAGGTGCTTCCAATTCTCGAACTGGCATTGCTGATTGCCGCTTCGATCGCACCGCTCGTCCTGCGGGATTACATCACTGTCTATGCAACGCGAGTGCTCATCCTGTGCCTCTTCGCGTTGTCGTTCGACCTGGTGTGGGGCTATGCCGGGATCTTGAGCTTGGGTCAGTCGTTGTTCTTCGGCACGGCCGGCTACGGTGTGGCGCTGCTTTCACGCGATTTCGGGGTCGCATCGATTTTTGCCGTTCTTCCGGCCGGAACCTTGATCGGTTTTGTAGCGGCATTGTTGCTGGCAGGTTTCCTGCTGCTTGGCCGTCACCCCTCCAGTGTGGTCTTCGTTTCGCTTGGTACTATGACCGGAGCTTATGCAGCCGATCGGCTCGCTCGGGGTTCTCATTATCTTGGCGGCCAGAACGGTATCCCTTCGATCCCGCCGATGACAATCGGCTCGCACGAATTGAGCGAGGGACCAGGATTTTACTATCTGGTTCTCGCCATTCTGGTTCTGATCTACCTTCTGTCGCGCTTTTTGCTGCGGTCGCAGTTCGGTCTGGCACTGGCGGGATTGCGAGAGAATGAACAGCGCATCGCCTTCTTCGGCTACAATGTGCAGCATTTGAAGGCCATCATATTCGCAATCAGCGGCGCGATCGCAGGTGCTTCCGGCAGCCTCTATGCGTTTCACGAGGGCTTCGTCTGGACGAACATGCTGGGCGTGGTCATGTCTACCCAGGTCGTGCTCTACGTCTTGTTCGGCGGCTCCGGGACATTGATCGGTGCGGTCATCGGCACCGCGATTGTTGAGGGCCTCAGCTTCTGGCTCTCCGACAATTATCGCGATATCTGGCCGATCATTCTCGGCGTTTTGCTGTTGCTCGTCATTCTGTTCCGCCCCCTCGGCTTGATCAGCCTCGTGCTGGGCGAGCGGGAACGTGTAGGTCATTTCGGCCCGAGCCTGAAGGAGAAGCGCAATGCCGCTCCTTGAAGCCGCCGGCATCTCCAAGGTCTTTGGCAAACTCACCGCGCTGGACGGAGCGGCGCTCAGCGTCGGCGAGAGAGAGTTTCATGGCCTGATCGGGCCGAACGGCTCGGGCAAGAGCACGCTGATGAAGTGTCTTGCAGGTGCGCTAGTGCCGACGCGAGGCAAGGTGACATTCATCAATACTGACGTCACCTCGTTGACGCCGCCAGAGCGTGCGCGAGCGGGCATGAGCCTGAAATTCCAGATCACCGCCGTGCTACCGACCCTCACGCTATACGACAACATCCTGCTCGCGCTGCAGGCCCGGTCCTCACTGCTGGATCTGGCGTTCTCGCGCAGTCGGGGACGACTGCACGAGGAGGTCATGACGTTGCTCCTCCAGTTCCGGCTCGCCGATCGCGCGTTTGATGCTGCGGCGACCCTTTCTCACGGTCAGCAGCAATGGCTGGAGATCGCGATGGCGCTCGCATGCCGGCCGCGCCTTCTGCTCTTGGACGAGCCGACCGGTGGCATGAGCCTTGAGGAGCGCCGCGTCACGGGCGAGTTGCTGCAGCCGATCAAGCAGCATTGCTCGCTTGTCATCGTGGAGCACGACCTGGATTTCATCCGAGACATCTGCGACCGGCTAACCGTGCTCGATCAGGGCAAGGTTCTGGCGTCGGGGACGGTTGCCGAGATCCAGGCCAACAGAAGCGTCCAGGAGATCTATTTGCGCCGTGCCTGAATTCCTCAATCTCAAGCATCTCGACGCCGGCTACGGACGCAGCCAGGTGCTGTTCGGTGTCAATATGACCGTCCCACCGCGGGGCGGTGTGGCCGTCCTCGGCCGTAACGGCGCCGGAAAGAGCACGCTCATGAAGGCGATCGTGGGCGAACTGCCGGCATGGAGGGGCGGCGTGCAATTCAACGGCCAAGATATCGATCGCCGCCGAACCGAAGAGCGGGTGCGGGCCGGCATTGGATATGTGCCGCAAGAGCATTCAGTGTTCGGGCGCCTGTCGGTGCGCGACAATCTCGCCGTCGGATCGCTTTTGCACCGCGATAGATCGGCAGTGGACCGGGTCATGATGATGTTTCCAAAACTCGGCCAGCGTCTGGATCAGCCGGCCGGAACGTTGTCCGGTGGCGAGCGCAAGATGCTCGCAATCGCCCGCGCGATGCTCGGAAACCCCAAACTCCTCCTGCTGGATGAGCCGACCGAGGGTGTCTGGATCGGCGTCATCGAGGAGATCACCGAGCGCTTGATCGAACTAGCCAGAGAGATCGCGATCATCATCGTCGAGCAACATCTCGATCTCGCAATGCGCGTCGCGGAGCAGGCCTATGTGGTCGATCGCGGCCGTGTCGCGCTGTCGGGCCCGTCGCAACAGCTGCGCGACGACCCGCGGCTCTTGACGTATCTGGCGCCGTAGAGGCGTCCCGGCTGCCATCCCACGCCCGAAAGATGGCGCGTTGAAGTTCCTTGCGATGACTGAACAGAGAGGGACGATGTCCAAAACCATGAGCGATTTTGTGAATGCGTGCCAGGTCGTCGATGTCCATGAACATCACATGTCCGAGGTCGCACATAGCCGGGACGTGAATCTTTTGAAACTGTTCCAGCAGAGCTATGCGGCTTGGACAAGCCACGTCCTGCCATCCGAGCCCAAGGCGACTGGCGATATGTTATCTACCGCTACCGAGCCAATCACCTGGGAGGCCCTTGCTCCGTTCCTGGAGAGGAGCGGCTCAAATGCATTCGTTCGTAACCTCGCCGGCGGTGTCGCCGAGCTTTACGGCGTCGCCGAAACCGGAATCACGCGCGACAACTGGGAGGCAGTAGACGCTTTGGTGCGCTTGCGCCACAGGGAGGCGACATGGCCAAGTGAAGTCATTGGGCGCGCCGCCATCGGAAGGATCGTAACGGACCCTTTTCTCGATCCGTTGATGGATCCGCGGCCGGTCCTAGGGCAAAGTTACGATGCGGTCCTGCGGATCAATGCATTCGCCCTCGGCTGGCACCCGGAATCTCGCGATCACAATGGAAATTGCGGCCATACGTTGCTGCGGCGCCTCGGCATGGAGGTGAAAACCTTCGACGATTATTGCGACGCAATCCGGGAGCTCGTAGCCGGCTGCGCCCGGCGCAATCACGTTGCGCTCAAAAACGCGCTCGCCTATGACCGCGATCTAAGCTTTGACGAACCGAACGAGGACCTCGCTCGGCAGGCCTGGGGACAAAGGTCTCCATCCCCTGCGGCGCGCAAGGCTTTCTGTGACTTTGTCGTCGATTTGTTTTGTCAGCTCGCAGGCGAAGCCGGCCTGCCAGTCCAAACTCATCTTGGAACGGCAATCATAAGCGGCTCCCACCCGCTACGCATGACCGGGTTGATTGAGCGTCATCCTCGGACCCGTTTTCTGCTGATGCATTTGGCCTATCCCTGGAGCCGGGACTTGTTGGGAATGGCTTTTGTGTACCGCAATGTTTGGCTCGATTTGTGCTGGTCCTTCCTGTTGAGCCCGTCCCATTTCAAGCTGGCCCTGCACGAGGCTATTGAAGTCTTGCCGGATGAATCGCGAATGATGATCGGAGGAGATTGTCTTCACGTTGAGGAGACATTTGCCGCGATACAGGGCGCACGCCGGCTCATCGGCGAGGTTCTGAAAGAAAAAGTTGCGAGCGGCTACTTTCGCCCCCGAGACGCAGAGCGCTTGGCGGTCAGGATCCTTGGCGAGAACGCGAGGGAGCTTTTCAGACTGTCCTGATTGCTGCACTTCGTTCGCGATTTTAAAAAGTTGATCCGAAGAGCCGACTTGAAACCGAAAAATGACGGATAGCGTTCCGGTTACCGCGCCCCCCAGGAAAGAGCAGGGCGCGTGGATTAAGGCCATGAGCCAAGGGGAGGTCAGTTCCATGTTGAATGATCACCGGCAACTCAGCCGCCGCCGCTTTCTCGGCAATTTCGCCTTTGTGTCTGCGGCCATTGCGGCCGGCCCGGGCAGCTGGGTGATCCGTCCTGACTGGGCCAACGCCGCTGAAGGCCCGATCAGGATTGGCATTGCCACCGACCTTACGGGGGCACTCGGCTTTGCCGGGAATACCGACGCCAATGTCGCGCGCATGGTCGCGAGCGAGATCAACGAGAACGGTGGTCTCTTGGGGCGCCCGATCGACCTCCTGATCGAAGACACCGCGTCCAACGAGTCCGTCGCTGTTGGCAATGTCCGCAAGCTGATTCAACGAGACAAGGTCGACCTGGTACTCGGCGGCATTGCGAGCTCGATGCGCAACGCCATCAAGGACATCATCATCTCTCGTGGCAAGACGCTCTACATCTATCCACAGGCCTACGAAGGCAGGGAGTGCACGCCCTATCTGTTTTGCACCGGGCCGGTACCGGCGCAGAATTGCGACCGGTTCATTCCGTGGTTGATCAAGAACGGTGGCAGACGCTTCGCGCTGCCTGGATCAAACTACGTCTGGCCGCAAACAATCAATGCCTATGCGCGCAAGGTGATCGAGAGCAGCGGCGGGGAGGTGGTGTTCGAGGAGTACTACCCGCTTGACCAAATCGATTTTTCATCGACCGTGAGCCGCATCACGTCCAACAAGGTAGACGTGGTCTTCAACAGTGTTATCCCCCCGGGCGTCGGCTCGTTCTTCAAACAGCTTTATGAAGCGGGCTTTTCTAGGAATGGGGGACAGCTGGGCTGCGTCTACTATGACGAGAACACGCTCGAAATGAACCAGGCTCACGAGATCGAAGGCCTCGCCAGCAGCCTCGACTATTACAAGGCGCTCGCGGCGGAAGATCCGGTGAGCGCCAAAATTCAGTCGGCCTACGAAAAGCAGTTTCCGGGCAAGTTCCGGTTCTCAGCAGGAAGCGCCGCGACCGGCACGTATCGAGGACTGAAGCTGTGGGAAGCCGCAGTGAGGGAAGCCGGTACAATTGACCGCGAGGCTGTCGCTGCCGCGCTTGACCACGCCAAGATTGCGGAAGGGCCTGGCGGGCCGGCGGAGATGGTGCCGGGCAAGCGCCACTGCAGGATGAACATGTACATTGGCGTGGCAAAGGCCGGCCAATACGAGATCGTCGCCCGTAGCGCCGGCCCGGTCGAGCCGAAGGAGTGTTGAATGTCGCATGTTGCGCGGGCGAGCTTCGCCGGCGCCGCGTGCGAGCCAATCGCGGGGGGCTACTTCCCGCGATAATTCGGCGGCCTCTTGTCAAAGAAGGCGTTCATTCCCTCCTTCTGGTCAGCTGTGCTGAAAGCGTGACGTATCGCTTGCCGCTCGAACTCGAGCCCGGCGTCCAACGTGGTCTGAAAGGCGGCGAGAACGGCAGCTTTGGCAAGTTCAGCCGAGCGGGGAGGCTTTTGCGCTATCAGATCGGCTATTTCGAGCGCTCGCCTCTGCGCCCTGCCGCTTTCGACAACTTCCGCCACAAGGCCGGCCTGCATCGCACTCCGCGCCGTGATGGATTGGCCGCTCAGGATCATCAGCATGGCCAGTGATTTGCCAGCCACGCGTGTCAGCCTCTGCGTTGCGCCGTCGCCGGGCAATATTCCGATGTTGATCTCAGGCTGCCCAAATACCGCCCCTTCACCTGCTATCACGATATCCGCGAGCAGCGCCAATTCGTGGCCGCCGCCGAAGCAAATGCCCTCGACCGCGGCAATGAGAGGCTTGGGGAAATTGGCGACATCCCCCCAGGCAGAACGTCGGGCGGAATTGTCGATTGCCTCAAAGCCGCGCTCCCGCATCTCCTTGATGTCGGCTCCGGCAGAGAAGAACGCATCGCTGCCACAAAGCACGACACAGCGGACATCCTCATCGATTGCGGCACGGCGCAAGATGGCGCCAAGCTCCACGATCAACTGGTTGCTCAAGGCGTTTCGTTTTGATGTCCTATTCAGCGTCAATAGGCGCACGTGGGGCGCGACAGATGTCGAGAGGATGAGATCGGGCGTCTCGGACATGGAGCGGTTCTCCTGAAGGAATATGAGAACCCCGCCTTAGACTGAAATCGATTTCTTCGCAACGAGGCATCCAAAAGCCTCTTCTTGGAAGAACCAGCCTCAGCGGCGCTGAGCCACCTTGCTCAACGCGGAGCCGACGGAGACCATGAGGCGGGCTTCACCCGTAAAAAACGGCTTGACTCCGCAGTTCCGAATTCTTACTAATCTTGAAATCGATTTCAGAACTCGATGTCGAAATGCCCGGTACTGCGGGAAACCAGAAGGATGCGGCCGGCGAGAGTGGGTCACATCTGAAGGATCTCATTGACGATGCGACGGGTCTTGTGACGCCGCGCTGTCCAACAAGAACATCAGCTTCTTCAGAAGCGCGCTTAGAGCAACAGGAGGAAGGCTGGCCATGGGAATGGCACGGAATCTCGCGCGCGCTTTATGCGAGTCGCCGCGCAAGTCGGAAGCAACGATGAAGGCGTCCTGCGCCATTAGGATCGTGCAATGGCCGCTCGTGAGGCGAGGCCCGCAATTACGTGAAGCCAGGCGGGCTTTCCGCCGGCATCCCGGGCAGCTGTTGCGCTTGCGCTTCCGCGGTCCGGCCTGCTCAAGGCCGCCGCTCTCGTAGACCCCCGCTCGCGGCGGGCGCAGTTGAGCCGACGAGCGGCTGCTCGTTCTCGCGCGACCCGCAAAATCATTAAGTCATCAATAGAGCCCGAGGACCCATGAACATCATTGCTCAGCCCAGCGCTGTACCCGTCCAGCTTGACAAGCAAACTGCCAACAAGCGAATGACCGCCGGCCTTGGAGGAGGGGTGGCGCTAGAGTGGTACGACTGGAATGTCTACGGCGTAATGGCGGCGTTTCTCTCGCCGCACTTCTTCCCTTCCGATGATCCCACCACCTCGCTGCTGGCGGGACTTGCCGTGTACGGCGCGGGCTTTTGCGCTCGACCGCTGGGCGCTGTTTTGCTGGGGCCGGTCGCAGATCGCATCAGCCACAAGCGCGTCATGCTGATCTCTGTCACGGCCATGGCGGTTTGCTCGCTTTTGATATCCTTGTTGCCCACCTACAAGGACCTCGGCGTCACGGCGGCCATAGCGCTGCTGATCATGCGGCTGATTCAGGGGTTTGCCACAGGCGCTGAAGCTGGTGTCGCCAACGCCATTGCAATTGAACTGGCGCCACCTGGTAAGGAGGGACGCTATCTCGGTCTGATTGGCGGCACATTCATCCAATTGGGAAGCCTTGGATCCAGCCTAGTTGCCTTCCTGGTGAGCGCCTCGGTCGCACCTGAAGCCATGCGCGAGTGGGCTTGGCGTATACCCTTTGCGGTCGGCGGCGTGCTGGGCCTTTTGATCATCTATCTGCGCACGACGGTGCCGGAAACCTTGATCAATCGAGCCATGCATCGGCAAGACGAGTCTTCGCGCATTCAGGAATCGACTGGCGGTGTGTGGAAAACGCTATGGAGCGTCCGCCTTTCGCTGCTCGCCGTCATCCTGGTGATCGGGTCGGTGCAGATCGCCAACTATGCCTGGAACACCGGTCTTCCCAACATGGCCAATACGGTCTTCAAGGAGGACAGCACGTATGTGTACGGGATCATGACCCTGATGGTCCTGATCTGGATGTCAACGGCGCCGTTTGTCGGCGCTTTCGCGGACAAGGTGCGACCCTCGCGCGCGTTCGCGCTGCTGCGCCTGTTGCTCATCCCATGCTTCTTCCTGACACTGCTCTATTCGGAAAAAGGCATCGTCACGTTCTTCTTTGTTACGGTGTTCGGCGGCGCGATCGTGGGCTTCAACATGGCCCTCTATAACTTCATCGCCACCACGCTGATGCCGCGCGCCGTGCGGACCACCGGAGTGGCTCTCGGCTATGCGCTCGGCGTCTCCTTGTTTGGCGGGACGTCACCCTATCTGCTGGTTTGGTTGCAACGCGAGCACATCGCCTGGATGTTTCCCGTCTACGGATCGTTGATCGCGCTCCTGAGCGTGCTGGTCTACCAGATCGCAAAGAAGCGCGGCTGCCTCTACATAGGTGAATGAACACGCTCTGCCCCTGCGCTTCGCCGTGCCCGCGACGGACGCAAGGCGTCCACGTTAGCTGCAAAACATAAGGGCTCGCGCGTATCTCTTCATGCTCGGCATGAGCATGGGGTCGGCGCAAGCGTCCTTGCGCGAGCAGTCATTCACAACAAACAAAGAATGCTTGCGAGGCACTGAGTTGCTGAAACTGGAGTCCGAAGCATGAAAACACCTTCATCGCCGCACTTCACGCCTGTGGACTTGAAGCGATATTTCAACGCCAAGCGCGCAAATGCCGGTGAAGGGTTCGCCGCCCGCCCGGGTGACACCGGCTGGATCGATTCACTTCGCGGGCTCCAGACCCATCGCGGCATGCCCTTTCTCTTCGGCAGCGAAATAGGGCCGGATGTGCTGGAGCTGCGCCCCGGCGCCCCTCCTGCCGTAATCGCGTTGCCGCCGACGATGGCGAGCTATGTGCTGTTCGTGCAAGTGGCGGCAGACCGCCCCAGTGCAAGCCCCGAGGGTTTCGGAGAGATCGGCCCGGCTACGCTGCCTGTAGAAGGCAATCCACTCGGCGACCGGGTGGCGACATACGGGCTCCGCTATGCCGACGGCAGCGAGACCGACGTGCCGGTGCTGCGCCGCTTCGCGATCCAGCAGAACCACATCTCCTGGAGTGCGAGTGCGTTCGCCGCCTTGCCGCTACGCGCGCCCACCGTACATGCAAGCACCGGCGAGGACTTTGTACTCGGCAGAGCGCCGGGGGCGAACTTCTTCCAGGGCGAGGCTCGCACCCAATCGGGACGCATGGATCGACAAGGTGAGAACGTGTGGCTTTACGCGCTCCCCAATCCTTATCCGGACAAGGAGCTTTCGGCGTTGAGCTTGCGCGCGGAACAGGAAATCTCGCTTGTGTTTGCGGTGACCACGACAGCGCTCACCCAGCACCCGCTGCGCCTCCAGGGCCGTCGCAAGCTGAAGGTGAGGCTGCCGCCGGGGTTCCATCTGAACAAGCTTGGCGAGCTCGATGTCGACGATCGGGGCCAGCAGATCGGCATGGACCTCGGCACGGTCATCTCGGCACGCGCAGTGCTCGAGTACTCCAGAGCGGATTGGCTGGGCGCCAAAGTTGATGTGCAGCCCGTGCGCTGCGGGAGCGAAGTCATCGTTGAGTACTCGGCGCATCCGGACGCAAGACTCTATCTGCGCCCCGACGATGGCCGCTTGCACATGTTCGAGCTTCGATCGTTGGAAGGTGGCGGTAACGCAAGCGCCTCGCTCAATGTGGCGACAGTCGAACCGGCCACAAGGCCGGTCAAGATCCGCATCATGGAAAAGGACAGTGGCGTGCGCGTTGCCGCGCGGTTGCATGTCCATGGTGCGCATGGGGAGTATCTGCCACCCAAGGGACATCACCGCAAGGTCAATACCGGCAGGTTCGAGGACTTCTCGGGCGAATTTGCCAATGGGCTGAACCAGTACGTCTACGTGGACGGCAGTTGCGAGGCGGACCTGCCGCTCGGGCCCGTGTTCGTAGAGATCTGCAGGGGTTTTGAGGTGCGCCCGTTGCGCACCATCGTCGACATCACTGCAAGCACGGACACTCTCACCTTTGAGCTCGATCGTGTGCTGCGCTGGCGCGAACAGGGATGGGTTAGCTCTGATACGCACGTCCATTTCCTAAGCCCGCAGACAGCGCTGCTTGAGGGCAAGGCGGAGGGTGTCAACGTGGTCAACTTGCTCGCCGCACAGTGGGGCGAGCTATTCACCAACGTCGCCGATTTCGACGGACGCACGACGTTCGGGGCAAAGGATTTCGGCGGCGACGGAGAATTCCTGGTTCGGGTCGGCACGGAGAACCGGATGCAGGTTCTGGGGCACATATCGCTGCTCGGCTATGAAGGTGAGATGATCAATCCGCTCTCTTGCGGCGGGTCCAACGAAGCTGCAATCGGCCATGTTCTGGAAGCGACCATGGCCGACTGGGCGGAGCGCTGCCGTCAGCAAGGGGGGCTGGTGGTAATGCCGCATGCGCCGAACCCGCAGGCGGAGCGTGCGGCCGACATTGTGCTCGGCCTTGTCGACGCCATCGAAATGATGTCGTTCAACCCGCGGACCGCGCAGCTCAGCGCATTTGGTCTCGCCGATTGGTATCGCTACCTCAACATCGGCTACCATCTGCCGCTGGTGGCGGGCTCCGACAAGATGGACGCGGCCGCGCTCCTCGGGGGCTCACGGACCTATGTGCGGTTGGGCGAACGCGACTTCACGTATCGCAACTGGATGGATGCCGTACGCAGCGGGGACACGTTCATCACTGTCGGGCCTCTGGTTGAGATGACCGTTGAAGGACGTCGCCCTGGAGGCACGGTGTCCCTTCCCCGTTCAGGCGGCACCCTCACGATCGACTGGCGGATCGAATCGGTCAGCGTCCCGCCGGCGCGGGTGGAGCTCATATGTAACGGCACGGTCCTCGAGGAGGTTCGATGCGGAGGCTTGTCGTGCAAGGGGCAGCTCTCCCTGCCCATCAACGAGTCATGTTGGATCGCGCTGCGCGTTCGGGGCAGTGTCGCCGGACGCGAGGCCGACATTGCGGCGCACACCAGTGCGGTATATGTCAAAGTAGGCGGAATGCCCATCTTTGCCACCGCGGATGCAGTGTCGGTCCTTGCTCAAATCGAGGGATCGATCGCCTATATGGACACGCTCGCTCCCAAGTCCGACGAAGCGCGACACTCGCGGCTGCGAGCTGCCCTGGAACTTGCGCATCATCGCCTGCATCATAGATTGCACGAACTGGGCGCCAGCCACCACCATGCGCCCGTTCACTCCGTTCACGTTGAACGCGAGCATTGAGAAGTCTCTTGTGCCATTGACGATCGCGCAGGCGGCGCATCGCATGCTCAGCCACCTCTACTTACGGGCGAATAATGATAAGGGGCGAGCAGCTTGCGTCATCGGGTCCTGGGATGCGGACGCCAGCCTCCGGTTCTGAAATAGTTATCAGGACCGTGGCCCGGTCAATGATCTCGACTGCGCCCGCGACGGGCGGGACGGACGCTGGACCGCGGCGGGGCGCTCGATGAGCGCATGACCAGCCGGTACGGCAACACGACACTTCTCGGGACAGGACTTCCGGCAATGGCATTGATGAGATAATCGGCGGCTCCCCGGCCGATTTCTGCTGCCGGAACGCTGACTGTTGTGAGCGGCGGGTCCATTTGCGCCGCCAGCTCCACATCGTCAAATCCTGTGATGGAAAGCGTAGCCGGTACGGCCAGCCCCATCTTGCGAGCCTCTGCCATTGCACCGATGGCAAGCGTGTCGGTGGTGCAGATGACTGCTGTCGTGTCCGGATGATCGGTGAGGAGCTGACGAAGGGCGCTACGGCCCTGGGCAAGCGAATAATCGGCCTTGACGACCTGGCTCGGCTTGAGCGGGAGACCGGCGTCCGACAGCGCGCGCTGAATTCCCTCGAGTCTGGCGCGGGATCTGTCGTTGGACGCGGCGACAACGTTGGCAATCGCGCCAAAACGGACGTGTCCAAGCCTTAGCAGATACTCCGTCATCTCGCGGGTGGCGCTTTCGTTGTCGATTCCGATCGCGGGGATGCCGCCGCCGGCCTTGGCAACATAGGTGGTGATGACGGGTACGCCTGCCTGTTCGATCAGGCTCCTCAGCTCCCGTCCGTGGGAAGCTCCGACCAGCACGATTCCATCGATGCCGCGTTCAATGAGACTTTGCAGTTCCTGAAATTCACGCCGCTGGTCATATTGCGAATTCGCAATGAACAGCGTGTAGCCGCTTTCGCTGAGGCGGTTCTGGAGGGCTTCCACGCCTTCTGCAAAGATACCGAGCGCCAGTGTCGGAACGATGACGCCGACGGTCCGCATGCGTCCCGATTTCAATGCTCTGGCTGCGCTATCGCGCGTGTAGGCGAGGTCATTGATATGCCGCATGACCCTGTCGCGAAGCTCCGGCCGTACGATATCGGGGTGATTGAGAACCCGCGACACCGTCGCCGGCGACACATTCGCCTTCCGGGCAACGTCCTCGATCTTCACGCGCGGCTGCTGCCGGCCTTTGGGCGCGATTACAGGTTTCTTGTCCATTTGCGTTGGTCAACCAGGAGAAGGAGAGGGTCTCCCCTCAAAAGGGTTAAACCATCACGAGCGCTACCTTCTCAAGCCCTGTATGCGGGCCATCGGCGCTATTTTCTGCCCCTCTCATGCACAGATGGAGCGGGATGAAGCGAATCTCATTCGAAAGTTGGTAGATTCGCTTGACTCCGCTTCTCGCACAGCCTAAGTCTGAAATCGATTTCAGAAATCGAGAACCAGCACCTCGATTTCAGGTAAAACCGAAAGCAAGGATGTATGGTCGATCTTTTGAAGGGCATTCGAGTCCTCAGCCTCAATCACTTTCTGATGGGTCCGGTCGGCGTGCAGTTTCTCGCCGACCTCGGTGCGGACGTGATCGCCGTGGAACCGCCCGGGGGGGCCTTTCAGAGGAAATGGGGCGGGGCGGACAAGCGGGTTGACGGCCAATCAATGTTGCTTCTGACGGGAAACCGCAACAAGCGCAGCCTCACGCTCGATCTGAAAAAACCCGAAGCCGTGGTCATCGCCAGGCAACTGATCGCCAAATCGGATGTGATCGCAGAGAACTTCCGCCCGGGTGTGCTCGACAAGCTTGGTCTCGGCTACGAGGATGCAAAGAAGATCAATCCGCAGATCATCTATGCCGCTGCCTCCGGCTACGGTCCTGACGGGCCCTATGTCGATCGCCCAGGCCAGGATCTCTTGATCCAGGCGCTATCAGGACTTGCGATGATCACCGGAAGTCGCGAGCAGGGGCCGCGGGCTGTCGGCGTTTCCGCCATCGATCATCACGGCGCCGCCTTGTTTGCGGCGGGGATCCTGGCTGCCTTGGTGCGGAAGGCGCGGACGGGGCAGGGCTGCCGCGTCGATGTTAGCCTGCTGTCGGCTGCGCTCGACCTGCAGATGGAATCTTTTACCTGCTACCTGAACGGCCAAAGGCCTGACGACGTCCGTCAGCCGGGCCCGGTGGCCGGCTGGTACTACGGTGCGCCTTACGGCATCTATGCGACACGCGATGGGCACATTGCGATCTCTTTGGGATCGCTGGAGGCGCTCTCAGGCGCGCTTGGCCTTCCGGCCGACCAGCGAATTCCTGACGAGGAGGCGTATCGCCGGCGGGACGAGGCCTCAGCCATGATTGCTGCCAACATCGCCAAACGCTCAACCATGGAATGCATCGTCCTGTTCGAGGCGCGTGGAATTTGGCACGCTGCGGTGAACGATTATGCCGACGTCGTTGCGGATCCGCAGATCGCGCATAACAAAAATTTTCAGGTCGTGACCGGCGCGACCGGAGCTCCCATCACCCTTGTCAGCCATCCCGTGCGCTACGACGGCGAGCAGCCGGACGTGCGTTTGCCGCCGCAAAAGCTCGGTGCGCAAACGGAAGAGATTCTGAAAGAGCTGGGCTATGACGCTAGGAAATTGAAGCATCTTTATGAAACCGGCGCCATCGGCGCTGCGGACTCGCATCACTAACGAACAACGAGGATTGTCGAAAGCAGCACGCTTACGTCGGAGGGTCATCGTGATTGGCATAAACTTGCACGCGGCTTTCCCTGCGGTGCTGCTGACGAGGCTTGCTACTCCGCAGAGATGCAGCCAAGCACGATTGGAAGTCTCGTGAACACCAACCGTTCGCGCCAGTCCAGGATCTGTTGGTAAAGAGCTTTAAGTTGCCGCCAGGGCAAAGCCGCGCGGCGAGTATTATGTTGGACCAGAAGCCATGTCGGAAAGCCAATATCTGCCCGCGCGCGAGCGTATGCTGAAGCGCATTGCCGAGACTCGGGACACCGCACGCTCGGGCTTGCCACACTGGGCGAGTGCCGCCGACGGAAAATGGACGTTTACCCCCGATGGTGATTGGACCGGCGGGGCATTTGTCGGTGAGCTTTGGCTCGCGCACCTCGCTGATCGCAGCCAGTTCCCAATCGAAGACGCGCGTGCTGCGCTAAGCCGAATGTTGCCGCGTGCCGAGCGGCTTACGGCCTTCAAGGGCTTCGGCTTCTATCATGCCGGCGCCCTCGGCAGCATCCTGTTCAAGGAAGAAAACGCCCGCGCGGTGGCTCTGACAGCAGCAAGATCGCTTCGTGATATGTTCGATCCACACCTCGGACTGATACCGTTGGGCAGGGATGCCGAGGAGGCGAGCGCAGTGGGAGCTTCCGAGAGCAGCATCGACTCGCTCCAGGCGACAGGCCTGCTCTATTGGGCCGCGGACGAGCTTTCCGATGCCCGGATGGAGGAGGTCGCCAATGCACATATGCGGCGCGTCCTGGAGATCCATGTGCGGCAGGACAATTCAGTTATCCAGTCTTCCACCCTTGATCACACCGGTAAGGTGCTCAGAACGCACACGCACAAGGGATATAGCGATATCAGCACCTGGGGCCGGGCGCAGGGATGGGCGATGCTCTACACCGCTCACGCCGCCATGGTCCGCCCCGACGAACCGCTATGGCGCGACTACGCCGTCCGCCTTCTTGACTGGTGGATCGACCATGTCCCCGCGGATCTCATTGCCTTCTGGGATTTCGACGATCCGGCGATCCCCAACACCAGCAGGGATACTGCGGCCACTGCTATCGCTGCCGCCGCGGCGCTGCGCCTCGCATCCGCACTTGGTCCTGAGGGGGGCGCCAAATATAGATTATTTGCGGAGCGCACAGTTACTCAACTGAGCTCGAAATACCTGACACCGACTGCTCCCGATGACCCGCGCCCGCCTGGAATGCTCACCGGCGGCTGCTTCACCCGAAAGGCGATCGTGCGCGATATCGATGCGGCCCAGAACGTCGAGCTGATTTTCGGAAGCTACTTCCTGTTTGAATGCCTTGCCATCCTGACGGATCTGGTGCCGCCTGGCTGGATCTAGAGGCGCGAAAGGCTTCCAACGCGAACAAAGCCTCCAACCAATCTTGTTTGTGACGCCACGCCAGTCAATCTGTCCAAACAGTCCGACGGCATCGGCTCCACTCCTTGGATATTCGCGATGGGCTGATCGAGTTAGACAGCAACTGACTGCCTCCTGTCTGGAATCCTCTACATGAGAAATGCGAAACCCCCCATCTATCGCGGCTTGTTCCCGGTCGCTCCGACGCCGTTTACGGAATCTGGAGATCTCGATCTCGAAGGGCAGCGGCGCGTGCTCGATTGCATGATCGACCAAGGCGTGGACGGGATCTGCATTCTGGCCAACTATTCCGAGCAGTTCCTGCTGTCTGATCAGGAACGTGACCTTCTGGTCGATCTCTGCCTCTCGCATGTCGCGGGCCGCAAGCCCGTCATGGTGACCTGCAGCCATTTCAGCACGCAGATTGCGGTGCAACGCGCCCGCTATGCGGCCGAACGTGGCGCAAGCCTCCTCATGCTGATGCCGCCTTATCATGGTCCAAGCCTCAAGGCGGATGAAGGCGCCATGATCGGGCATTTCGGCCGGGTCGCGGACGCCGCCGGGATTCCAATTATGGTCCAGGACGCGCCGCTCTCCGGCGTTACATTGACGGTCCCGTTTCTCGTCCGGCTCGCTTGCGAGGTGCCGCTCGCCAGATATTTCAAGATCGAGGTGCCGTTTGCGGCTGCCAAGCTCCGCAGTCTGATCGAGCTCGGCGGTGAGGTCATCATTGGTCCTTTTGACGGGGAGGAAGCCATCACTATGATGGCGGACCTCGATGCCGGTGCGAGCGGAACAATGTCGAGCGCGCTGTTGCCCGATTTGCTCCGCCCCGTGCTCGATCATCACAAAGGGGGCAGCAGGCAGGAAGCCGCTCTTGCATATGCAAGGGTGCTGCCGCTCATCAATTTCGAAAACCGCCAGTGCGGCCTGCGCGCCACCAAGAGCGTAATGGCTGAAGGCGGCGTGATCAAATGCGAAGCCGTGCGGCATCCGCTCGAGCAGATCCATCCGGCGACGAGAGCTGGATTGATCGAGCTTGCGCGTGAGCTCAACCCGCTGTCTCTTCGCTGGGGACATTGAGATGCGGGCATGATGCGCCGAGAACAAGCCACGCAGGCAGAACCTGTGTACCCCAAGATCAGGATGTTCATTGCCGGCGAGTGGACGGAAGGGGGTTCGGATCGCTCGGAAAAGATCCTCAATCCCGCAACCGGCCAGCCGATTGGCGAAACTCCTTATGCGTCTCGTGGCGATCTCGATCGTGCGATCATGGCCGCTCAGGAGGGATTTGAGATTTGGCGAAAGGTTTCGGCCTTTGACCGATACAGGACGATGCGCAAGGCCGCCGATCTCATACGCTCGCGCGCAGCCGGCATCGCATTGATCATGACGCTCGAACAGGGTAAGCCGCTCACCGAGTCGAGTGCTGAATCGCTCCTTGCTGCCGATATCATCGACTGGCTCTCCGAAGAAGGGCGGCGCGCCTATGGACGGATCGTCCCGGCGCGCTTTGGCAATGTTGTCCAGCTCGTGACCAAGGAGCCGGTCGGGCCGGTTGCCGCATTTACGCCCTGGAATTTTCCGATCAACCAGGCCGTGCGGAAGATCTCCGCCAGCCTTGCAGCCGGCTGCTCCATCATCGTCAAGGGACCTGAAGAGACGCCAGCGAGCTGCATGGCGCTGGTGCGTAGTTTCGCGGATGCTGGCTTGCCTGCGGGCGTGATCAATCTCGTCTTCGGGGTGCCATCCGAAGTTTCAGATTATCTCATACGCCATCCTATCATCCGGAAAGTCTCCTTCACCGGTTCGACCGTGGTCGGAAAGCATCTCGCAGCCCTTGCCGGCGCCCATATGAAGCGCACCACCATGGAGCTCGGCGGGCACGCGCCTGCCATCGTTTTCCCGGATGCCGACGTCGAGAAAGCCGCAAGAATCTTGTCGGCGAACAAGTTCCGCAATGCGGGCCAAGTCTGCGTCTCGCCGACGCGGTTTCTGGTGCATGACAGTATCTATGAAGATTTCGTCAAGAGGTTCGTTGCCGAGGCCAGCGCGATCAAGGTTGGCAATGGCCTTGAAAGAGATAGCCGGATGGGGCCGCTCGCCAATTCGCGCCGGGTCGATGCAATGGAGACCCTCGTCGCGGACGCTCTCGATTGCGGCGCCCAGTTGCGCATCGGCGGCAAGCGTATCGGCAATACGGGGTACTTCTTCGAGCCGACGGTCCTGACCGATGTTCCACCTCAAGCGCGCATCATGAATGAAGAGCCGTTCGGCCCTGTCGCGCCGATTGCGCGGTTTAAAACCTATGACGAGGTTGTGGCGGAGGCCAATCGACTGCCTTACGGGCTCGCCGCCTACGCCTACACGCGATCCGCCGCAACGATGGCCGCGATCGGGGCCGATCTCCAATGCGGGATGGTATCGATCAATCATCATGGCCTTGGGCTTCCCGAAGTGCCCTTCGGAGGAACGAAGGAGTCAGGCTTCGGTTCGGAAGGTGGCCTCGAGGCAATCGAGGGCTATCTCGACACCAAATTCGTGAGCCAGGCGAGCTAGAACCGGAATACCAGATACCAAACCGGAGCAGAACGACTTCGTTAGTGCCGCCGGATCGCTTCAAGCGCTCCGCCCTTCTCCGCTGGCAGACCGGTACGTCTGCCTCTCCCCAGACTTGAGCCGCTGTCGGAGAAATCCGGCAGCGGTCCTTTTCTTTGCTGGACCGACACCTTCTTGTTCTTTCAGGCGAGAGCAGAAATGAGATACGTTGTCCGCAGATCAGCGCGGACGGATAACAGCTGCGTGTGCCAAAGCCCTCAAGTATCCGCGCCAATGATGAGGCCGCGAGCACCACGAATATTGGTGCGGTCCAGCATGACCATCGCCTGGAATTTCTCGGCGATGACCATCTCACGCGCAGAAGCGCGCAGATGCGAGCAGGAAGATCGTGGAGAACCGACAGGTCCATGTCCAGTAGACCCGATTCGACCGCATCACCAAAGGCGAAATCGATAATGATTCGGGCCTTGGCAGTATCGACCAACGCGTCGGTGATGCGCAGGCCGCCATACTCAGTTTCCTCGCGAATGCGATTGACCTTGACGCTGTTTGGATCGAACTCCACCCCATCGTATAAGAAACGCCGCTGACTTCTTTGAAGATGCGGACCATCTCGTCCTAGTCATCGCTCTCGATGCCCAGGAAGTCGAGGGGCACCAGGGACTCGTGGAAAAATGGCCCGCTTGGAACCACACCAAGCGTCTACGATCGGGCCAAATGTGGGAGGGTCAGTTCACCTTTGCCTGCGACAACTGAGAGGTTGAGTTCCTGCGCGGCAGCATCCAGGACCGGCACGGAAACGGCACTCTCGCGCGCTAGGCGCACAGCACACTCGATGTCCTTTGCAGCATTTGCAATCGAGATTGCCAGTGCATCTGGTTTCTCTCCCAACAAAAAGGCGGCGAAGGCTTGGAATATTCCACTGTTCGTAGAGCCCCGACTGACCAAAGAGCGCAGTGTCACAAGATCTATCTGAAGACTATCCGCGAATTGGCAGACCTCAGCGGCGACCGCAGCGATGCCCATAGTCATGCTGTTGTAAACAAGCTTGAGCTTGTGGCCGTGTCCGACATCTCCAACATGCATAACGGTCTCGCAAAACGCAGCAAGAATGCGTTCAGCAACGGGAAAGAGTGTTGCATCCGATCCAACCATCGCATTGAGAAGGCCGAGCTCTGCTTGCTCGGGGCTTCGTGTTACTGGAGCATCAATGAAGCTAAGACCTCGTCTTTCCGCCGTTTTGGCCAATGCAATGGTCGATGCGGGATACGAGGTCGTACAATCAATTATCAAACCTCCTCGGCACATGTTAACAAACAGTCCATCGTGATCGAGGCACACCGTCTCAACTTCGCGGCTGGACGGTAATGACAACACCACCACACTTACATGCTGCGCCAACTCAGCGATCGACGCATGCTCGCGGGCCCCTGCACCCATCAGGCGATCAGCACCGAACCGGTTCTTGTTGACTTTGATGTGGAGTTCGTTTTGCTGACGCAGCAGGCTGATCCCTATACCTGTTCCCATGCGCCCCGCTCCGATAAGCCCTATGCTCTGCTTGATCGTTTTGGGAGCCGCGTTCGCTGACGATCCCTTGCTCATGATTTAGTATTCCGAAAGAAGCCATGGCTTTGTAGGATCGGCAACAGCTCGTGATGGTTGTTGATGGTGTAATCTGGACGCGCAGCTTGCAGGCGCGAGGTCGAAACAAATCCTCCGGTAATGGATATGCTTGTCAGCCCGAGACTGCGTGCAATATCAGTCTCGACGGGCATATCGCCGACGATGAAGGTTGACGACGGCTTCAGGTTGTGCCTGTTCATATAAAGGCGAAGCCGCTCTCCTTTGCTTATCGATTTGTATTGCGTGGCGCGGCTTTCAAAGGCGAGCACGTCGGTGACGTAGTCATCCACTCCAAGTCTCCTCAGCTGAAACTGTAGAGGCGCGACTATGTGGTTGCTGAGGATGATGAGTAGAGCAGATTCTCGGCGGGCTAACGCGAGCACTCTGCGCGCCCCCTCACGTAAATCGGCTTTATCCGCAAGAGGCTCGTACGTGTCGTGAAACAGTGCGCCTTCGTCACGCTCCACCGCCTCAACCTCCTCCTGCGACATTCCGAGGCTACGATAGAGACGATCGAGGGGAACATCACAATGCTCTCGAAAGGTGTTTATATCGATGCTCGGACGACCAAAGCGGTCCAAAATTACATTGGTCGTTTCGAGCAGCGCGTATGTGTCATCGAGCAGTGTTCCGTTCCAGTCAAATACGAGAGCGGGCATCATGATGCTGACCTCAGACGGGGATTGACAGGAAGAGCGGCCAGCAAAGCTTTCAAGTTTCTGTCCGCGCGCTGACGTCCAGCGGGGGTCGGCATCTCCAACGTGAAGGGCGACAAATCGATGCCCTCTAGCCTGTTGGCCAATATGGGTACAAGGGCACGGAAGGGCAGATAAGTGATGGTGGCTGCTTGGATTGCCGTCGCAATGTTGCTTTCAATAATTTTGAGGGCTGGCGGATCCATCCTGTGGAAGCGAAGACTCTGGGCGCGTAGTTCGGGCGGCAGTCGCTTCAACGCCTGCCAGAATGCGAGCTCATCTAGCGTATCAATACCCATGCCGTAGTAGTGTGGAGCAACTATAGGCGGCGAACCAATTGCCCAATGTACGGCTTCGGCTCCAGCGGCAAGGAGCATCGTTGTGACGGCTTGGCTGGTATCACCTCGAATGAGGGCCTCATCGACAACTATGATGGTCCGTTTAGCGACGGCAGATTCCGACACGAGATACTTCTGAGCAATGCGAGATTGTCGGGCCTTGGGTCTGCCCAGGAGCGTTCGCTCAAGAAATTGCGTTGCCACTACGTCACTACGCTCGGCGAGCACGCCCTGTTCGGCGAGAGAGTCAAACAGACCATCGGCGTACGGCCCCCCAGTCTTTGGCATGGAGGACACGATTGGCGGCATCAAGAGTGGGTCTGCTTGGACTCGCTCCGCAACGATTCTCCCCAAGGCCAGCCCGATGTTGTGACGGGTCTGGCGATGTGAATGGCCCTCAACCGATGTGTTCGGACTTCCCAAATAGAGAGTTTCGTAGGCGCAGAGTTTGGCCTTACATCCTCGGCTGTTCAGGATATGGTCAACGCTGCGGCCGGACTTGGCGTCCACGCGCCGTATGCTCCCAGGCAAGAGCTGCTGGGTCTCACCTTTCAAGCCAGCGAAGGCACAATTTTCGGAAGCAAAGAGCAACAATCCATTGCTTGCCCGCATAGTCTCCAACGGTCGCAAACCGCTTCGATTGCGATATGCAACAAGATCACCGTTCATATCTAGCAAAAGCGCGGAAATGGCACCATCGATACGATCATCAAGCTCGCGAAAGATAGCTTCGTAGTCTGCGGGCAAGCCGTGACGCCAATATTCTCGTTCGCAAGATCGTTCGATCCACCTCAGCAAGAGCTCGGCGTCTGTGTTGGTATCTATCAGTGGTCCCTGAGCGAGCAATTCGCTCCTGAGTTCATGAGCGTTCACCAAGGCGCCGTCCAGAGAAATTGCAAAATAGCGGCTGGGAATTGACTGCACATCGCCGTCATCCCCACCTCCGCTGCGGATCTGCGCGATTGCAACATGAGGCCGAAAGCGCGGGTCCTGTTCGATTCCGTCGATGCGCACTGAATTATCGTTCGATTGAATCGCCCTTGCATATCGGATCCCACGCTCTTGCATGAAAGCATAGACCGCGACACCGTGCTTGCCCACGGAGTGCAAGCGTCGGAATCATTTTCTTCAGCTGATCAACAACACGCGACCATGGTTCGCTTGAAGCGCAGAGAAACGCACCGGCGACACCGGACATATAGTCACCCACTTCTTAAGAAGCCGATCTGGCGGGGCGCCTCGCATGGCTATATGAAGGCGGAAGTTCGCTTCATCCTTAAGCAAGCGTCGTACCACTCCTTTGAAAATACTGGCTGGCACTTCTAGAGCGAGGAAAATTGGAACACGAGCCACTCTAGCCACTCAGTTGAGTGTTGTGCCTCGTTCAGGCCCTCACACGATGTTCAAGATGCTACGACTGTGTGCGAAAAGCGCCACACCGGAGCGAAGGTGCGAGTGCTTGAAGTCAGTGAAAGCCTTCTGATGTTCCACTCATTTCCTTCCATTCTGCGGGGAAACCACCAAAGCGGGTCCTTACGGACGACCAGCATTAGAAAAGGGCTCCAAGCAGGCCTGGTAGCGGCGCGTTGGTATTTTCGTGTTTTGCGAGTAAGACCCGGCAGATGATGCAAAGCGACCCATTGCGCGATTGCCGATACCGAGAGCCGGGTCCTGGACAGTCGAAGTGCGCACGTCCGTCTGCGGGACAGAGTAACGAATGGACTTATAGGCAACCTAGCCCCTCCGTTCTTTGGCCAACTCACATTTGGTAGCCGCTGTGCGCACACTGCTACGAACAGGCTCTCTGGGGTAGCGAGCGCCTGACCGATCTCGCGGCCCGATGTTTTCCTGCCTTACCCTAATCAATCTCAGGGGGCGAGTGACGAATAGAACGGCTTTGTCGATCTCAACCTCCACAGAGTGAAAACCGTCCTTCTCACGCCATTGTAATCTTCGCTTCCATTTGGCTTACATATTGACCCTCTATCATCAGCTTGCATGGTGCATGATTGTCTGGAAAGGTCGCAACATCTTAACGCGCGTTTTCAACGCGTACCGGATCAACTACTAACACTGGTGATTGATCAGGCACCAAAATTCCTGGCGATGACACACCGTGCCGCCTGCGCGGATCGGGCGCCGATGCACCTTGAACGAATTTGGCAGGAGCAACTGCAATATGTCACCGTCAACGGCTCTGTCGCGGCGCACGTGCCTAGTCCTCACGTTTGCGAAATCCTTTGAGCCCGAGGTCGTTCAAGTATCCACGTGCCGGCTGCAAAACGCTTCGCAAGTAGGAGGATGGCAGGGGCCCGCATTTTGCAAGCAGTCCAGCCGTTCTATGCAGCGTAGTCGAGCCAAAGAGCCGTCAGTTTGATGTTGAGCCACAATTGTCGCACCAAGCACTCAGCATGGAGCGACGGGCGATTAGGCTGTCGGCTTTGTGTAGGGGGGCTGTGTCGGTGTAGGTGAGATCGCCAGCCTCGCCGAATATGGTTCGATGGCTAGACCGCGAGAGTACGGCGGTCGCGAGCTTTGGCTCGCTGCTCGAGTTCGACGACCGTAGGAGGTCACTTGCAGTCAGACTCGATATCGTTCTGTTTTACAGAGCGTGTGCCCGGCGCCCAGGACGTGGCGTCGGGTTCTGCTTTTGGCGGGCATGAGTTTATCGATCTCGCAAATGACGAGATCTTCCAGTCACTCTCATTAGCGCACGAGAGGGCGATGGTTACTGTCGATTCTGGGGCGAGCGGCGTCCTGGATCCCATTGGCCTCATGCCGCTCCGCAAAGCTATTGCGGAAAGGCTCGCCGCCCAGACAGGCTTTGATTGGAGTGCGGAAGAGATCGCAATCACTGCCGGCTCAAAGGAAGCGCTGCTTTGTGCGGGCCTGGCTGTCCTAGAGCGGGGCGACGAAGTTATCATTATCCGCCCCTGGCAACCGTTTGTCCCAGCACTGGTTCACGCCGCTGGCGCAGTACCAGTGTTCGTCGACGCTCAGCGCCCACGATACGGTCGCGATCTGCCTGGAGGGTGGCCGAACAAACAGCTCGGAGACAGCAACGCCGAGCGTCCTGGCAAGGCGATCGAGAAGATCAATTGTGGGGTTTGCCTGTTGGCGCTCAAGTCCGCTCATATAGGAGCGATCAATACCTGCATCGTAGGCCAATTGCTCTTGCGGAATACCGCGCTCGACGCGGATCCGGCGCACATTGTATGCCACAAGCGCACGAGCTTTCATGCGCGAAGGCAGCCATTTCGATGGTCATCAAACCACTGGCTATAACCGACATAAAAACATCACAAAACTGCGCGGGTTTTGCCGGCGCTGACCCGAGCGCCGTCGTTCCGCTGGCTCGACAGCCGTTCGATTCCGCTGCCCATTTGCGCTAACAGCCTCGAGCCAAACGCAAAAGATGCTGACTGACAGGGCACGATAGTCTTCCATTCAACGAAATGGAGTCGTAGCCCGACGAACGTGCCGCCCCAACCCGTCGAGATTGCAGCGACAGCCGTTCAGGCGAGATTAGAGTCGGCCTGCAGCACTGCATCAGCGCAGGAATCGCGTTTCAGCTGCCTCAATCTCGTCCATTCTCTGCAGTCTGAAGAGTTCCTCTATCGTTACAATATCCTTGTGGACGTTCTGGACGCCGCCATCAGCGATGATACGGCGGAAGGTGTCCCTCAAGGCTGTGCTTGAGGCCCGGATCCGAAATTGCCATAACTCATCATCTGGACGTTCCGCAGCAAGGCTCGTAACCTTGGGAAATGTCTTGTCCTCGATGACAACGGAGCTGGCGCCGGTCCTTTCATACTCGCCAATGGCATGGATGACATTGATCGCATTGCCATAGCCTGTGTCGATGTCGGCCACATCGCATAGTGCAGGGTTTTCCGTCTACTTATTTCGATACCTGTCATCCGGCTGTGACACGATGGGTCTTGAAGGCCCGCAGCTTGCCAAAGATTTTCAAGCCGGCAAGGAAGTGATGCGTGCCGCCAGCGGGTGGTGCCAGCCGGCCTCCCGGTCAGCAACCTGGAGGTGAACGCCTGTATAAGCCTTAGCTCCATCGAGGCGATCGGCGGCGTCTGTTTCGATACGAGGGAAACGGTTTTCGAATTGAAGGGGGCATCATGGACGCCTGGTACACGCGGCTGGACAGCAAACTAATCGAAGTACCAGTTTTTGGTGCAGGAACCGCTTGGAGCGATGGCGAGCACTCACAGTTTCAGAGCCTCCCTGATCCGCGGCACCGTCCGCAGGTTCAGGCGAATGGTTCCATCGTCATCGCCCAGAACACGTGTCCCGGTCAACGGGCTTCGGCTCGTTCGAGTCGAATCTAAATCGTCGCTCGCCTCTAATCCTGTTTGCTAGGGGACAGGGATTACCAAGTTTCCGTTCGGCGGCTCACAACATCAAATCAGTTATCTGGCGGCGCGAAGTGCGCAATTCTTGTCCAAATTCCGACACCGGCACAAAGCCCGTCGGGTTCAAAACACTGGTCGCCGTGAACTGCCGTTGAGCTGTTCATGCGCAATTAGGCGCTTAATGCGCGCAGACGATGCTGGCACGGACGTTGCTACTAAGGGTGCAGCAGTACTGAAAGTGCTGAGCCCACCCAGATGCGAGTCGAGCGATGCTCTCCTTCCTTGAATCGACGTGGCCTGCTCGTGAGAGGACGAGCTTGTTCCTTGTAACTTTGTGTGTCGGCGTGCTTAGCGCTGCGACACCGACATTCGCTACGGCTCTCGTTCGGCAGCCCGTCTACACCACGGCACCCCACTTCTCGGTCGCGGTCGCGATCGGAGATCAGCGAGCACAAAACGTCGCGCAGTCCCTGACAATAACTTTGGAGCGTAACATGACGCTGGGCTTAGAATCCCCAGCTCCCCCGATCAAGGTGGAGAACTGGCTGCGTGGTCAACCCCTCACGAGCTTCCAGCCCGGGAAAGTGTACATCGTCGAATTTTGGGCAACTTGGTGCGCACCGTGTGTGGCGGCGCTGTCCGATCTGGTACAGCTGCAAGAGAAATACAGAGATAGCGGAGTTGAGGTCCTCGGAATAGCAGCTGGTGAGCGCGCTCAAACAGCGGAAAAGGCCCGAAGCAAGTTGGACGCATGGTTGACCGAAAAGTTGCCGAATCTCAACTATCGGGTCGGGCTCGACTACACACGCGAAATGGACGAGCTTTGGATGGATTCCAGCTTTTCTATCGGGATTCCCACTTCGTTCGTCGTCGACCGTGATGGCCACATCGCCTTTATCGGTTCCCCGACGCAACTCGAAGAGGTTTTGCCGAAGATTCTGACTGGCAGCTGGCGCATCAGCGATGAAGCGAAAGCCGCCGATGCTGAGCGGATCGCCAAGGGCGAACGCACAATGCCGATCTTCGTCAAACTGACGCCGGCGATGAAGGCGCAGGATTGGGCGAAGGCGCTTTCGGTGGTCGAAGAAGCCGTCGCTGTTCTGCCGGATGACGTGAACTTCCGCGTGCTCCAGGCGGATCTGTTGCTTCACAAAATGCGCGACTTGCAGGCCGGCCTGCCGGTGATGCGCCAATTGGTTCGTGACGCGATCAACAAAAAATCCGCGCTGTGGATGGCCGGGGCGATGCGCCAACTCTTTGATCCGGCGAATGACAACTCTCATTTGCCGCAGGCCGAGCGCTTTGCGATGGGCAATGAGTTATCCGGACACATTCTGGCAATAAATGCTCCGCAACGCGGCGACGCCCCTAAGTTCCTGTCCTATCCGGCGGTCGCTCAGTACTATTACGAGAGCGGCAACAAGGATCGCGCGAGCGAGTTGATCGAGGTGACGCTGAAGTCGCTGGACGGCCCCGCACCTATCCCGGACAACCTGAAACAGGAGGTTATGTCGGAATCGGTCCAAACGCTCGCCAACTACAAGGGTCAGAAGGCTTGCTATGGGTCTGTTTGTGCGACTCCGCAACCCGGAGTCTCGCAAAGTACCAAAGCGCAAGCGCCCGAGGAGAGAAGATGAAAAAGGGTGACGATCTGAGCTGCTCACTGGTTAATTCGTCCATTTATCCGGTGGGCCATCGGCAATTAACGATCAGCGAGCAGGGCGGTGGATCGTTTGTGGCGCGTTGGAGGTTCGGATTGCTATGACCTCCATCCGGATCGACGCGGAGGTGATCTTCCAGGTGAAGTTATGCTGAACACTTCCTTCATCAAAATGCACCTTTGCGTACAGCCATGGCCGAGGCCGGAGCTAGCTGGACATCCCCACGCTTCTGCAGATGGGCAAAGCGTGACGCCGACCCCGCCTACGTGGCTCACACGAGCTCGGATCGCACAAGGCTGGCCGATGTCTCAGATCGATGCTCTCATCCCGAGGAGCTCGCAAAGCGTGAGGCGCTTCGGCTAAGCGCTCACGCGAAGAGTGGGTGAAATGGGTAGAAGCTTTCGGCCGCAGCCCCCAGACTCCGGGCATTTATCGCATCCCGCGTACGGCGCGCCAAGCATTGGGCACATCGGGTCTGGATCGACCGTTTTTTACACCGCGTGCGCCACAAACCCCTAGCGCCATGACCAGTCAAGATGACAAACGACCCGCCGCAATCGGCTTGGTTCTCCCGTTTGCGTTGGAGCACTGGCTGAAGCAGCCAGTCCGTGCCGCGATCATCCTCGTTGGCTTCTTAGGGGCGACGGTCGCTGACCTGTTCATGCCGGTCTATTCCGGCCGTCTGGTGGATGCATTGACGTCGGGCCCCTCCGACCAAGCGGCGCGACATGCGGCACTGATTGCGTTCGCTGGTATCCTCGCCCTTGGTCTGCTCTCGATTATGTTGCGGTTTACGGGCTTGCAGGCGATCGTGCCGTTCACGCTGAAGACAATGTCGGATGTGGCCCGTGGGGCCTTCATGCGCGTGCAGCGCTTCTCAACCGACTGGCACGCTAACTCGTTCGCCGGCTCGACCGTGCGCAAGATCACCCGCGGCATGTGGGCGCTCGACCTGCTTAACAATTCCATCCTGATGGCGTTGTTGCCGTCGCTCGCGGTGCTCGTGGGCTCGACGATCCTGCTCGGCCTGCATTGGCCCGAGCTCGGCGCCGTGATCGGCCTCGGCGCAGCGATCTATGTTGCCATCACGACGGCATTGACGATCGGCTACATCGCGCCGGCGGCGCGGGTCTCCAACGCCTGGGACAGCAAACTCAGCGGCACGCTAGCGGACGCGCTCACTTGCAATACTGTGGCGAAATCTTTCGGTGCTGAGGCGCGTGAGGATGCGCGGCTTGACGGTGTCGTCAGACGCTGGCGGGCGAGGGTGCAGCGCACCTGGCTGCGGTCCAACGGCACGAGTACGGTGCAGCTCGTGATGCTCTTGTGCTTTCGTGCTTCGGTGATCGGCGGCGCCATCCTGCTGTGGATAGCGGGGCGCGCCTCTCCGGGCGACGTCACCTATGTGTTGACAAGCTATTACATCATCCACGCCTATTTGCGCGAAGTAGGGATGCACATCAACAATCTGCAGCGCTCGGTGAACGATATGGAGGAACTGGTTGCCATCTATGGCGAGCCGATCGGAATTGTCGATGCCCCCGACGCCAAGCCGATCGACATTCACGGTGGGATGATCACGTTCGAGGACGTCACCTTCCGTTATGACAGCGATCGCGTGCCGCTCTACGACGGATTGTCGATCAACATCTGCGCCGGCGAGCGGATCGGTCTGGTCGGCCGCTCCGGCTCCGGCAAGACCACGTTCGTCAAGCTGCTTCAGCGGCTCTACGACGTCTCCGGCGGCCGGATCCTGATCGACGGGCAGGACATCGCGCTGGCCACGCAACGATCGTTGCGCAGCCAGATCGCGATCGTGGAGCAGGAGCCGATCCTGTTTCACCGCTCGCTGGCTGAAAACATCGCCTATGGCCGACCCGGCGCCAGCATGGCGGCGATCAAACAGGCGGCGAGGCTCGCCAATGCGCATGACTTCATCATACGATCGCCGAAGGGCTACGGCACACTGGTGGGTGAGCGCGGCGTAAATCTGTCGGGCGGCGAGCGGCAGCGCGTTGCGCTGGCGCGCGCGTTCCTTGCCGATGCGCCAGTGTTGATCCTGGACGAGGCGACGTCGAGCCTGGATTCGGAATCGGAAGCGCTGATCCAAGAGGCGATGGAACGGCTGATGAAGGACCGCACCTCGATCGTAATCGCGCACCGCCTGTCGACTGTGCGCGGCCTCGACCGCATCCTGGTGTTCGATCGCGGCGAGATCGTCGAGCAGGGCACGCATCCGGCACTCATCGTGCAACCCGGTGGCATCTATCGCAGTTTGTTCGAGCGGCAGGCCATCGAGTTCGGTCCGCTCTCGGCGGAAGGGGAGCCTAATACACCGCTGGCCGCATCTCCGTAGGCCTAGTGCTATTTGGCCGTGCTGGAGGGACATGAGCATAGCCTGATAATCCCACATCCCTTTTGCGATGTGGTGACGGAGGCGCGCGTGAGCGTTGTGACCTGCCACTGCATTTTCATCCAGCGGCAGTTAGAGTCTTGAGGTTTTGTACGCCAAGTGGCGCGGATGGAGCAACGGACGATCGGCGGAGCTGGTCGGGGTTGCGCAGCCGATCGTCCGTTGCGGTGAGGTGGGCGGCGTAGGCCGCGGGGGGCAGGTATTTCAGCGACGAGTGGGGACGCTGGAGATTGTAGTCGGCGACCCAGTTGGCGATCTTGGTGCGGGCGTCATCGAGATCGAAGAACAGGGTCTCGTTGAGTAGCTCATCGCGCATCCGGCCATTGAAGCTCTCGACGAAGCCGTTCTGCATCGGCTTTCCCGGCGCAATGAAGTGCCAATCGATGGCTGCGTCCTTGCACCAAGCGAGCATGGCGTTGCAGGTGAATTCGGTGCCATGGTCGGACACGATCATTCCTGGCTTGCCGCGTCGCTGGACGATTGCCGTCAGTTCGCGGGCCACGCGCCGCCCCGAGATCGACGTCTCCGGAATGGCGCCCAGGCATTCCTTGGTGACGTCGTCGACGATGTTGAGGATGCGGAAGCGTCGGCCATTGGCGAACTGGTCGTGGACGAAATCCAGCGACCAGCGCGCGTTCGGCCTCGCCTCGACCAGGATCGGGGCCCGGGTCCCCACCGCCTTGCGGCGAGCCCGCCGCTTGCGGACGGTGAGCCCTTCCTCGCGGTAAAGCCGGTAGATCCGGTTGATCCCCGATGGCTCGCCCTCCCGCCGCAGCAAGACGAACAACCGGCGATAGCCGAAACGCCGCCGCTCGTTGGCGAGATCGCGCAATCGGCCACGCAGAACTGCCTCCGGCGGGCGGCTGGAGCGATAGCGGATCATCTTCCGATCCGCCCCCACAATCGAGCAGGCCCGCCGTTCCGACAGGCTCATGACGGCCTGCAGATGCGCGATCGCAGCGCGCTTGGCGGCGGGCCCTACCATTTTTTTGAAAGGAGCTCGCGAAGTGCGGCCGCATCGAGCATCTGCTCGGCCAGAAGCTTCTTCAGCTTCCCGTTCTCCTCCTCCAGGGCCCTCAGCCGCTTCGCCTCGGAAACGTCCATGCCGCCGAATTTGGCCTTCCAATTGTAGATCGTCGCCTCGGAAACACCGTGCTTGCGAGCCAGGTCGGCTGTCTTCGCCCCAGCCTCATGCTCCTTCAATACCGCGATAATCTGCTCTTCCGTGAACCTTGCTCGCTTCATCTGTCCGTCCTTCTTCGGGCCGGACTCTAACTCCTTCTGGAGGAAATACGCAGTGGCAGGTCAGTTGATGCAAAGGCCCATGAGGAGTTCTTCCGGACGTGGCTCGCAGATATGGTTGAGCCGGGCAGGCTGTTCGGCTTAAGCGAGGTCCGACGGCGACGGCAGCGGGACCACGGAGGGACGGCGGACGCTGCCGCAGGATGCGCGGGTGCGCGGCCAGGCGCGGCGGCTTGATGTAACCCTGGCTAGCCTCTGCCACCTGGTGTGGGGGAGGTGGTGGCGGGCAGCAGCGGCCGTGAGCAGGTGGTGTTCGCACGGTGCTGTTCGGCCGCATGCATGGCGGCGCCGGTGCCGCCGCACGATGGGCCTGTTCATCAACATTATGCCGCTGCGGCTCGATCTTGACCGCACCGCCGTCGAGGCAAGCCTGCAGATCAGACATACTCGCCTGCCCGAGCTGGTCGCGCATGAGCATGCCTCACTGGCACTAGGAGTTCTTCAGTCAAGTTCGCATCTGATTTCTGCCGAGGCGCAGAGGACCCTAACGACTTCCGCCCAACGTGGTCAGAACAGGTAAGGGGGGCGCTAGAAGTCGAACGTCGGCGGGTTTTGTCTATGGCAGAGAACCGCCGCGGCCGGAGGAAAGCCTTACGCGCTTTGCTCATTCGAGTGAGTTTTCAAATCCATGTCGAACATCTGGTGGGGACAGCTGCATCCTCTTCGGCAGGCGGACTAAGAACGATCGCACACCAAGAATCTCGAAGCGCCGGCGCCAATCGATTGTCTCAGCGGGATTAAATCCAGAATTACGCGAGAGCATGGGCGCCTGACCGACCGCATTCACAAATGCCGCCGCTTTTAACAGAAAAAGAAACATCGCGACGATTTTCGACACGTGAATGCTTGATGTCGCGCGCGGTGCAAAACTGTCCCCTCGACGTCACGAGGAATTGCCATCGCATGTTTAGTCTAGCGCATGAAAACTCGCGCGCTTGTGGCACTGCACGGGGACCTTGCACAAGCTCTCGGACTGGCGCTGATCGCGGCCACCCATGCACTCGATCATGCCATTCCAGAGTCTCCTGCTACACATGGTGGTCGGCACCAGTAACGCCAAGCGGGTTAGCAAAAGAGGGGTCCCTAGATAGCCACACCGTGTCTGATGTACGACGATGTGTAAAGATACGGACAGAGTGCTTCGGGTGACCACGCTGTAATTTAAACAGTTTCTTCTTTGGCACGACTGATGCTTTTGGGTTAGCCGCCGACGGGCCGGCCGATGGTATTCCCCTGGAGCAAGCGCGATCTGTCGATTGATAGCCAAAAGCATGGAGCATCCTGTAGATGACTTCGATGATGACCTCATTCCTCATCCAGACCCAACTGCAATGTAGCTTGCAAAAAGCCGTCCCGATCCCGCAGCTGACGAACGATATCGATAATGATGCCGCGTCCAATCGGCCGCACGACCGGTCTTTCGCTTCGAAAATTCGACAGCGACTGCTGTCAATGCTGCCGACGTCCTCACCTCGAACGGTCGTTTGCGTTCTAGCACTGGTGCTGATGCGCGCCTTCTTAATAGATGGCGCCTCAGCCGAGACTCTTGCGAAGTCCATGCCCCTCACCAGCTTTACGCTTGGCAACGGCCTGCAGGTGGTCGTAATCCCTGACCATCGGACACCGGTGGTGACGCAGATGATCTGGTACAAAGTGGGGTCCGCAGATGAGGAGCCGGGCAAATCCGGGCTCGCCCATTTTCTCGAACACCTGATGTTTAAGGGCACGGAGAAGCACCCGCGCGGCGAATTCTCCCAAAACGTGTTTCGGGTCGGCGGCAACGATAACGCCTCGACCTCGGTCGACGGCACCAACTACTACCAGCGCGTGCCGAAGGAGCAGTTGCCGACCATGATGGAGTTCGAGGCCGATCGCATGACCGGCCTGATCCTCAAGAATGAGGACGTGCTGCCGGAACGCGACGTCGTGCTCGAAGAGTACAACATGCGGGTCGCCAACAGCCCCGGAGCGCGGTTGAACGAACAGATCGAGAGAGCGCTCTATCTCAATCACCCCTATGGACGGCCGATCATCGGTTGGCGGCAAGAGATCGAGAAGCTCGATCGCGAGGACGCGCTGGCCTTCTACCGCCGCTTCTACGCGCCGAACAACGCGATCCTGGTGATCGCCGGCGACGTGGAAGCCGCCGACATCCGTCCGCTGGTCGAGCGCAATTTCGGCGCCATTCCGGCCCAGCCCGCGATACCGGCGCGCCGCGTGCGCCCGCAGGAGCCCGAGCCCGCCGCCCCGCGCACCGTCACGCTGGCCGACCCGCTCGTGGAGCAGCCGAGCCTGCGCCGCTACTATCTGGCACCTTCCGCAACGACGGCCGCAGCCGGCGAGAGCGCAGCCCTCGACGTGCTGGCGCAGCTGATGGGCAGCGGCAGCAATTCCTATCTCTACCGCGCCCTCGTGGTCGACAAGCCGCTCGCGGTCTCCGCCAGCGCCAGCTATTCGAGCATCTCGCTCGACCCGACCCAGTTCTCGATCTCGGCCGCGCCGAAGCCCGGCGTCAGCTTTGCCGAGGTGGAGCAGGTGATCGACGGCGTCATCGCAGACATCGCGCAGAACCCGATCCGCGCCGAGGACCTGGAGCGGGTGAAGACCCAGCTCATTGCGGAAGCGATCTACGCCCAGGACGATCAGGCCGTGCTGGCGAGCTGGTATGGCGGCGCCCTGACCACAGGCCTGTCGATCGAGGACATCAGGAGTTGGCCGGACCGCATCCGCGCGGTCACCGCCGAACAGGTGCGCGCCGTCGCGCAGAAATGGCTCGAGAAGAAGCGTTCGGTGACGGGCTATCTGATCAAGGACACCAGTGCCGCCAAGCGCGAGGAGAAGCGTTCGTGACCTATCCCTTCCTTCGACGCGTTGCATTCTCGCTTGCCACCGGCGCGGCGCTCGCGCTGGCTACGGTCTCGCCGTCACAGGCGGCCGCAAAAATCCAGCACCTGACTTCGCCGGGCGGAATCGAAGCCTGGTTCGTACAGGACGCGACGGTGCCGCTGATCGCGATGGAATATTCCTTTGCCGGCGGCTCGGCGCAGGATCCCAAGGACAAGTCCGGCGTCGCCAATCTGGTCGGCGACCTCCTCGACGAAGGCTCCGGCGATCTCGACTCCAAGACCTTCCATGAGCGGCTCGACCGCCGCGCCATCGAGCTCTCCTTCAGCGCCACCCGCGATACGTTCCGCGGCAGCCTGCGCATGCTGCGCGACAACAAGGACGAGGCCTTCGACCTGCTCAGGAGCGCGCTGACCTCGCCGCATTTCGACACCGCCGACGTCGAGCGCATCCGCTCACAGGTCATCTCGGGCCTGCGCCGCGAAACCACCAATCCGTCCTCGCTGGCGAGCCGAAAATTCCTGGAGGTCGCGTTCGGCGACCATCCCTATGGCCGGCAGACCAATGGCACGCTGGACAGCGTGCCGACCATCACGGTCGCCGACATGAAGGATTATGTCGGCCGCGTGATTGCGAAGGACGGGCTGAAGATCGCGGTGGTCGGCGACGTCGATCCGGCGACGCTTGGCAAGCTGCTCGACCACACTTTTGGTAGCCTGCCCGCGAAGGCCAATCTCACGCCAGTCGCCGACGTCGAGGCGGCAAAACCGCCGCAGCGCGCCTTCGTGCCGCTCGACGTGCCGCAGACCGTCATCACCTTCGGCGGACCCGGCGTGAAGCGCAGCGATCCGAACTTCATGGCCGCCTATGTCGTCAACCACATCCTGGGCGGCGGCGGGTTGTCCTCGCGGCTCTATCACGAGGTGCGCGAGAAGCGCGGGCTGGCTTATTCCGTGTTCGAATCGCTGCTCTGGATGGAGCATTCGGCGGTCTTCATCGGCAACACCGGCACCCGCGCCGACCGGGCCGGCGACACCATCGACGCCATCGACAAGGAAGTGCGCCGCATCGCCGAGGAGGGCCCGACGCAGAAGGAGCTCGGCGAAGCCAAGTCCTACCTCAAGGGCTCGCAGATGCTGGCGCTCGACACCTCCTCCAAGCTCGCCCAGGCGCTGCTGCAGTACCAGCAGGACAAGCTGCCGATCGACTATATCGAGAAGCGCAATGCCCTCGTCGATGCGGTGACGCTGGATGATGCCAAGGTCGCCGCCAAGCGGCTCTGGGGCCAGGGCCTGCTGACGGTCGTCGTCGGCCGCGCCCCGCAGGCCGCCGCGCAACCGGCGGCCACGGCGCCGAAGTCGAACTGAACTGCCGAGTAGCGATAGCGCTCTTCGCTAACACACGGCACGCTGCGCTCCCTCTCTGTTGTGGTTTACTCGATTCACGCATCGCTTCGGTCTTTCAGTGATGCATCATGAGGTTGGTGCCGCGCTTCATGGCTTCGAACTCGAGCCATCCCTGACGCATGACGATCGGACCCGCGGGCAGACCGTCAGTCAGCACGGCGTTGAGGATGTCGACCATCTGCCGATTGCCGTCGTCAGTGCCGGCAAGCCTGCGCCGGATCCGCTCAAGTACGGCCGGCAGCTCCCAGTCCTTGAAGGGAGCGCCATTGCGCAAAGCGCCGGGTTTGCGAGCCAGCACCGGCACATAGTGCCAGGGATCGGAGATCCTCTCGCCGCGTCCGAAGGATCGTGGACGCTCCGCAAGGATCCTTCCATCCTGGCGGATCACGATGCGATCGGTATAGCCTGGACCTCGACCGGGCGTCCGACTGCGCTGCCTGCGACTGAGTACTTGTTGTTGTCGAAGCGCACCAGGCTGGTCTTCGAGACCGATGCCGTCACCGCATGGCGATGAGCTTTGGCGTAGACGATGCATTTGTCCAGCAGCCAGGCGTTTAGCTCGTGCAGGTTTTTGAACCGCAGCCGCGGCGTGAAGAAGCGTTCTCGGACCAGCCCGACCTGGTTCTCGACCTGGCCCTTCTCCCAGCCCGACGCCGGCGTGCAGGCAACCGGGTCGAACAGATAGTGGCTGCACATCTGCAGAAAGTGGCGATTGCAGCGACGATCCTTGCCGACAAAGATCGTCTCCACCGCGGTCTTCATGTTGTCGTAGATGGCGCGGCTGCAGGTGCCGCCGGTTTGGCCGCGTTCGCCGCCAGCAGTCTATCGAGCTCCGATGCCCACCGCCCCAGCGTAGGTCGTGTATTCGAATTGCAAATGGAGGCTTTCCTCGAACTTGAGATGCTTACGACAGCATTCGTAGTCACTTACGTACGCTTGCATCAAGGCGGTAGCCGCAGCGGCATTTCACGCGACAGCATCCCAGAAAAGCTGCGCAGCTCGCTGAACGAGTTGAACGGCACCACGCACCGATGTGCCGGACCCAGCCAACGCGCCCAATGTTTGCTTTTCAAGTTACGGATATTCGTCGTGTCGCCATCCGGCTCTATCTGGAGAAGTTCCTTTGCCGCGCGGCGAACAGGATGGAAGTGCGTATTGCCTCACATATCGATGCTCCCGGGCGCGATCAGTTGCCTCATTTATTTTGCTCCTGGCCTGAGTTGAGGAGGAGGCCGGGTGCGGAGATGGCCGGGGTTTCGGAGCGCCCGGCCTCCTCCGCTGGCACCTCGCACGTCATTGGGGTGTTGTGACCTCATGCCCTGGCGGCATTTTTTCTGAAGCAAACAGCAGCGCATTCGCTTGCTCGCTGCGCCAGGATTTCAACCGACGTTGAAGGGTTCGAAGAAGCTTGTTCGGATAGTCTCCAGGATATTCCACCTGCAGGCGCGAGAGCAGTTCGCTGCCGGTCCGCCAAGGCTCGGCTTCAAACCATTTTCTCAAATCTGACGTTGCCCGGATAAGCGGATCGGGACGACGCCGGCCCCTTTTAGCCTTCACGATTGGCCGATCCGTCGGGCGCGTGGCGCCGTCCTTCCAGGCCGTTCGCAGGCTTGCCAGGAAGCGATCAATCGATTGTGATGCCGCAGCAGGATGGGCGGATGGTTGGATATCCGCGAGCGCCGCGAGGCGCTCCTGCACGTCGCGGATGTCGCGCAACAACGTGACCGGATCGAGAGCGGTATAGATTTCCTGGAGATGGTGGCGGACCGCATCAGGCGTGCGGGCGTCCGCTGACAGGCGCTGGTGGGGTGTTGCCGGCGCGCTGTATGTCTTACGTACACGAGCACCGTCGCGCTGCTTGGCTAACAGTTTGAACGAAGGTTGGAAGAAGTTTACGAACAGCCGCGCTGACCGATAGAGTTCCGCCAGTAGCTTGGCCGCCTCCAGGCCTTCGAACCTACGATAGCCGACCATCCTGCGCACGACGGCGCCGTTCTTTTGCTCGACGAACGCCTGGTCATTCTTCCGGTAGGGACGGCAACGCGTGAAGACAATGTTGGCCGCCTCGCAGTAGGCCTTCAACGTCTCATTCATGAACACGGTGTCATTGTCCGTGTCGAAGCCGAGCAGCGCAAAAGGCAATTGCTTGCGCAATTCCGTCAGCACCGTGCTCACCAGCGTCTGTTCGCGCACGATCAGAGGTGCGCACTCTGTCCAGCCGGTAGCAATGTCGGTGAGCACGAGGGTCTGGATGAAGCTGCCGCGCGCAGATGGACCGCTATGCGCTACAAGGTCGGCCTCGACGAATCCCGGCGCCGGATCATTCCAATCTGCCGAAGTCCGTATTGGAATACTGCGACGCAGGGAATGCCCCGCGTGCCGCCGGCGCTTGCGACCCAATTTTTCTCGAACCCGCACCAAGGCGCGGTCGATCGTCGCAGCGCTCATCGCCAAAAGTTTGGTGCGAATCTCAGGGGCAAGGTCGAGGTGCCCGTACCGTTCCATCGCCTCAATCAGCGCGGGCATTAATGCTTTCAGTCGCTTCCCGCAGATGCGGTCTGACGCCTCCCAAAGCAGCACGAGTGCGGTGTGTTCTGCTTCATTATATATCCGACGTCGCGCCCGTCGGCCCGGATGTACGCCTTCCTGGTTTCGAAGTAGACGCATCGCATGCTTCCGATGGAATCCGGTGATGTCGACGAACTCGTCCAATATCCGCGCCTTCTTCGCGCGATCCGACCGCCGATAGCGCACGCCTGCCGCCGCCGTCAGTTCCTTCCGCGTTGCCATGCTTAGCCACCCCATCTCCGCCCCTCGCTCGTTCCCGGTCCAGGGGAGCAATTTACGTGAGGCAACGGCTTAGGATCCGGTAACAATTAAGGCGAGGCAATGCGCTCGCTTGATTGACGCTCCGCGACAATCAAAGCAAACAAAACTCTTGCGCGCGACAATCATCGCGGCGATCATCATCGCGCCGCGACACTGACTCGCCATCCTGATCGCCGCGCTCTTCCGACCCAGATCGTCGCGCTATATTCCTTGAAGTCGACCGACGTACCTTGGCTTCCAGCTTCGCAGCGCGCTTTTTGGTCGCCTCCATTTGCGCATGCTGCGAGAACGGCATACCCAGCGCGCGGTTGCGAGCTCGCGACCGTCGGCGCCGGTCCGGACAATCGGCGCTTTGTAGTCCGGAAAGACTCCGGGCATCGGTACGAGATTGCCGGCCTAGCGGTTGACCACGCGGATTAAAGGCACTGATCGCCGCCTCGTTTCGGTGATGAGGCACATCTTCACCTTTCTCGAGCAGCGTGACGTGACCGCTGCGCAAGCTGTAGCAGGGTCGCCGAAGGGCGGCGGCGCACTTGCTGCAGCGGAGTCGGCTGGCCAGTTCTTGGCGAACGATGTGCGCGGGTGGCGCAGCGCGGCGAGGTCGACGTCGCGCCTGGTCTTGGCGAGCACTCGATCTCAAGCTAAGGAATCAGAGAGAGCGATCATGAGGAAGCTACATCCGTGGCTTGTGATCTGAAATCCGACCGCCCTTCGGTGTCGTGTTGCTCATACTGAGGCAAGATAGCCAGCCGGAATTTGCGGCTTGCAGTCTGAGAACGCAAAGACGCCTTCGGAGCGATATTCCGGCCATGGCCGCTCTGTTTCGATTGTGTGTGGTCAACTACCGCGAAGCCAAGCGGCATGCACGCCGTAAGGAAAATCTACGTCTCTCCGGGTGAAACGAAAGACACGGCATCACAGGCACGAGCGCTGCATTCGTCCCGAGTGCAAATTTCGAAAATCGAGGGATTAAGTCCGTTGTTAAGCTGCATCGGAAGTTGCAGCCTCCTTATTTTGCGCTTCTCCCGCTCGTCCAAGGCAGACAGGAAGTGATCAGCTGATGAAAAAAGTCGCGCATAGAACAACTCCAAAAGTCGCAAAAATATGATAATTGACCCGTTAAAGTAGTTTATAGCGTAGTATACAGCTTGAGGTCGTGCGCATGAGGCCTTGTGGAATGAATGAGGTACGACGCAGTCGTTGTTCGAGGATTTTCCAAGCATGAGTTCTGAGACGAGGAGAACGTTGCGCGAGCTCGAAAAGAAAGCTGTTTTCGTTTCATAGACTGGACATGGATTGCGTCTATGATCTGCACTGCTGATCAGGCTGCAAATCGATCTGGGGGCCTCATATGCGAGTGTCGTTCGATGAGAACGGCGCTAGCCGTGTCGATGCGTAGAGGGAGATCGGATTCTAAGATGCTGGTGGTGTGTGTATCGGAACTCAGCCGCTTAATTGAGCGACGCGGTGATCCACGCTCAGACAATTCGGGTGTGTAACATCAAGATTGTTGTGCCGGGTTTGTCGCCAGACGCGAGACCACTGAGCTTGTTTAGACATCCACAGAAAGAGGCGCCGTCATGAGTGAAACAATGGCTGTTGAAAATGTCATTCCGCGAGCCGACATCGTCAAGCACACGGACCGGCTTGGTGCCGAAATCAAGAACATTGCGCTGTCGGACGATTTGCCTGACGATATCATCGTAGCGTTCAACCGGCTTCTGCTAGAGCATAAGGTCATCTTCTTCCGCGATCAGGGACATCTCGACGATGCACAGCAGCAGCGTTTTGTGCTCCGGCCTACCGAATCCCACAAACACAATGGGTTCCCGATCCCCTGCGGATGCTCGCAGATAACCTCTGGGCTGTGAGCTTCGTCGCATCTGATCTCACTGCGACAGAGAGGGCCACCGAAGCCAACAAGCGGCCTTGGTGCGGCGTATCCAGTGGAACGATCTACGAAACGACACATCCGATTGTTCGTCTTCATCCCGAGACCGGCGAACGCATGCTATCGCTCGGTCGTTCCGTGAACAACTTCGTCGGCCTGCAGCGCTATCCCAGCCAAAGACTGTTTGAACGGCTGCAATCCGGAGCTCAGCCGTTCTGCTGGCACGGCAGCCGTTCGATTCCGCTGCCCAATTTGCGCCAACTGCCTCAAGCCAAAGGCAAGATGTTGACTGAGAGGGAGCCGATGGTCCTCCATGAAATGGAGTTGCAGCCCCGATCAAATGAGCCGGCGCAAAGCATCGAGATTACAGCGACAGCCGTTCACGCAGGTTAGAGTTGGCCTTCAGCCGTGGATCAGTGCAGAAAGCGCGTTTCAGCTGCCGTAATCTCGTCCATTCTCTGGTCTGAAGATTTCCTCTCCCGGTACAATATCCTTGGGGACGTTCTTGCTCGGGAATAGCTTTCGATCTCGCCAGGATCCTTCTTCTTTGAAATGGATCAGGATCATGTCGGCACCAGCCTTTCACATGCGCTTGCGGCGGGGCTAAGGCTTCAGCTTCGCCAAGCCAGCGATGAGCGCTTTGGTTCTCGCGATCACAAGAAAATTTGGATCCCGAGAGCAGCCTCGATCCAGCCCTGGAATTCCTTCGCTCAGCAGTTGCTGGCGGCGTCCGCAGCAAGGCTCGTAACCTTAGGGAATGTCTTGTCGTCGATGACAAGGGCGCTGGCGCTGGCCCTTTAGTACTCGCCAATTCCAATCATGACATCGATCGCGTTGCTACAGGCTGTGTCGTTGTCGGCCAGGATAGGTATCTTCGGGCGCCGGGCGATTGCTTCGCAAGTGATCGGATACGCCGGGCGTCTCGCTCCAGCCGCGCGCCAGATTCTTCATCAGCTCCTCCGACCTTGCCGCATCGTCGATCTCCCAGGCTTCACGCAGCCTTGCGGATCGTCGCATGCAGATGTCCCGACAGGCGCTCGACGATGCGGCTCTTGTGGATCTGACACCGTTGGATCGCCGTGTGACCGCCGAAGGTTTGGCGGATCGCCTTCGGCAGCGCCTTCGCACCATCGATAATGAAGAGGCGGCAGATTCCACGATCGAGCCCAAGGCCAGTCAGGTTGTCCACCACCGCCTACACAATCGCAGTATTCTCGGTGGCGTCTTCGACAACCGCCAGCGGATGGTTGTTGCCTTCGCTGTCGATAGCAACGGCGGCGACCAGCGTCAGCTCATCGCGGATATGCAACCCATCGATCTGGATGGCGAGCAGATCGATCCGACCACGTCCATGCGGCCATCCGCTCCGCCCACAACTCGACGACCGGCGCGAGACGGCCGACTTGGATCGCCCGTCGCCCATTTTTTGCGGGAATGTCGCCCTCCGGCAGGCGGACCGCGGCCGAACCCGCGGTCGAGACGTTCAGCAACATCAGGTTCATCGCTCATTTGCCGAGCCATGCTCTGCGCGCGCGCCGGGGCTGGACGACGAACGCGTCGATGCGCGCGGCCGCTCTACCTCGATCCTCCCGCCGTGGAAGCGCTGCCGCCCAGTGCTCCGCCCCCAGTGTTGGCCGGCCCTCTGGTCCAATCGCCCAAGGCGTGGCCCGCACAGCCGCTCGCTATCCTCTTCGATCATCTGCGTAAGTCTCGCGATCCCGGCCGTCAGGCAGAAAAGGTCTAAGCTTCCCAACCTTTTGCCACGCTGCTTCCACCATCCTGGTCGCATCGCCGGCCCTTGTCGTGATAGTCTTCTTCATGGCGATGCTTTCTTTCCTGGTTTTGGCGAACCGAGCCTAACAGCTCAACGGGGGCAACGCCGCTCCTCCTATTTCAACAGCCGTCGGGAAGGGGCTGGCCTTAAGGTAGCGATCAAATTCGGTCTGCTGTGCATCGCTACCAATCGCGATCTTAGGAGGAGCGAGAGCCAATCGGTGGCAGTTCGCGACCCCGACCAAGCCTGGAAACTCGAGGGTCACCTTCAATTTCGACGCAGCGGGCAAGATCGACATCGGATACGCGGGTCGCCACACATGCGCGAAGACCCGAGTTGATAGTCCGTGCGACTGGCCGCTCGTTGGCTCGGGCGCGCACTGGTTGGCTCAGGACGCTAACTGGCGCACATGATCATCCCGCGCAATCTGAGCGCGCGCGAACGACCGTCCATCTTCTGTATTATTGGCAAGTTGTGCCCACTCGATCACCAAAGTTCGGTCACTTGCTCGTCAATTCCAAGGCGCGGAAAACTTAGCACATCGCCGGATCCAGCGCAGGATTTCGGCGCGAACGGAGCTACATTACGGAAATGCGGCTTTGTGGTAAGATAAATTCTTGAAACTTTAGATGGAAAACAACAGGCAAGAGAAGTCCGCAAGGAGTGACGATGAATGGGATGGAGACTGTGAATACAGCGGCATGCACATCCGAGGACGCGTCGCTTCCGCCGGGCGGCGCGGCTATGCTGCGATGGACCCGAGATCAACAGATCGTCGGCTGCCGTAGTAGAGAGAAGATCGATCCGGTCCGTGGGATAAGCCGCGGCCCGCACGTTTACGTCCTGCCTACAGCCCTCCATCAGATCTCGCCACGCTGGACTTGGAGGGGACAAGACCTGGATGTCGATCGCCACATTATGGCGGAGCGCGTCTCTGGCGTCATTGTGCTGAAGAACCGACAGGTGCTTCTCGAGCGCTATGGTCTCGGGCGTACAGCGAAGGACCGTTGGACCTCCTACTCCGTTGGGAAATCAGTAACTTCTATCCTGATTGGCGCGGCTATCCAGGATGGTTACATCAACGGCATGGATGCGCCCCTCATCGACTATATCCATGAGCTAAAAGGCAGCGCCTACGACGGCGTAACCGTCCGACAACTCTTGACCATGACTTCGGGGGTCAAGTGGAGTGAGGATTACACGGACCCGAACTCGGACGACGCCCTGCTGATGACGGCCCCTTTCATAGACGGCGTCAACCCCGGCGTCGCTTACATGCGCCGTCTGCCCAGAATCCACCGGCCCGGGGCCAAGTTCGACTACAAGACCGGCGATTCCCATCTGGCCGGGGTCTTAGTTTCCAAGGCGGCCGGGAAGTCGATGTCAGAGTACCTCTCAGACAAGCTCTGGCGGCCCTTTGGGATGGAACAGGACGCATTCTGGGTGGTAGATCCAGCAGGCCAAGAGTACGGCGGCGGCGGTTTCATCACGACGCTGCGCGATTACGCTCGCATCGGGCAATTCATGCTGGACGGTGGTAGGGCCGGCGCCATCCAGGTGCTGTCGCCCGGTTGGTTGGCGGAGGCAACCCGCGCTCATTTGACCTTCTCACCCACGAGTACGGGAGCGACGGGTTATGGTTATCACTGGTGGATTTACAAGGACGCCTACGCGGCGCTGGGCCACGCCGGCCAGGCGATCTTTGTCTATCCGAAGGACAAGATCGTCATCGCGATCAACTCTGCGTGGCCTGAACCCAACCTGCCCGAGTATGGCCAGGCCCAGGCTGCCTTCGTCGAGGCCCTCCATGCAGCGGCTGTGGCGCAGCCTGAAGGCCCCGCGCGCAATGCTTGGTGAGGGCGCAAAGAGCTACTCGGCCCAAGGTTATTTATCCGCACTTGTCCCGTTCCCCTTCTGGCCAGCATTGTAGCCTGCATATCCTTCCGTCGAGGAGCTCCATCGCTCATGGGCATCTCGGCAGACGGCTTTATGCGTGTGGTTGGAACTGCGGCTGCCGCGCAGGACTGGCGTTCGTTGCGTCAAGCCGAGTACCGTGACGGTGAACTCTTGCTCGTACCGATGCACAGCAATTCCGGCGCGCCCGCAGTCTACACTGGCGGCACGTTCCGTCGACGTCCCGGCAGAACACCCACGGTCTAAATATGGGACTCGATCGGCTTCATCGTGTAAGCGGCCGCGCCGAGTTGACCGCCAGACGAGCACTTTGCCAAGACACTGGAGCGTATCCGCCTTTTCGGCCTATGAGACCGAGGAAAAGGCAGTCTCTCCTTCCGCTCGAGTCTGAGCGCGCCGGAGAGCAGGTGTATTTTTACTAGGCGCGCTTGTGCATGTAGCAGCCCAATCCCTGAATGGCTTTAAACCTTCGCGTCGCCCCCATGAAGCGCGGAATTTCGGCTCCCTAACGCCAAAAATGTGGAAATTCTGACCTTGCTCCCGCTAATATGGCCAGAGCGGGGAAAATTCCCGCGGGGCGTGGAGGAAACAATGAGGCATCTTTGGGTAAATCGCAGGCGCTTCATGAGAGGAATGTCGTCCGTTATCGCGGTCGGCACGCTGTCTTCTGTCGATGGCCCGGTATCGGCGCAATCCTCACGCGAGTTGCGCGTGGCATTTAGCGGGGGCAATTTTGGCAAGGCCATCGCCGAAGCTTATGTGAAGCCTTTCCAGACCGAGACCGGAGTTAAGGTAATTCAGATTACGCAGGATATAGACGCGGCCCAGATCGCGACGATGGTGCATGCGAGCAACATCACGGTCGACGTACTTCTTATGAATCAAGTCTCGGCGTTTACCTTGGCCGCGAAAGGAAATCTTGAAAAAATCGACTACTCGATCTACAGGCAGGTGGAATTAGAGGCGACGCAACATTACTGCAAACAGCCCTTTGGTTTCGGTAGTTTCGTATATTCCATGAACATGATTTACAATACGGGGAAGTTCCCGGGTGACAAGCCGCGGCCCTCCACGTGGGCCGAATTCTGGGATGTTAAGAAGTTTCCTGGAGCACGTACCCTCAGGACCGGGCAGTACGGCGCACTGGGTCCCTTCGAGGAAGCTCTGCTGGCGGACGGCGTTCCTGTGGATGCGCTCTACCCAATGGATATCGACCGTGTTTTCGCGAGCCTCGATAAAATCAAGCCGCACATCCGCAAGTGGTGGTCGACCGGATCCGAGATCCTGCAAATGATGCGTGATAACGTGGCTGACGTCGCGCAAGGCTATGACGGGCGGGCGCAAGCATTGATCGATGAAGGCGCGCCGATCGAAATCAGTAGGAGTCAGGCCAAGCTGGCTTGGGATAACTGGATCATTCCGAAAGGCAGTCCGAACGTCCAGAGCGCGCAGAAGTTCATTGAGCTCACGTCTCGCGCCGACCGCCAGGCAGCGTTCGCGCAATTGTTCACCCTCGCTCCGAGCAATCACAGTGCCTACAAGCAGCTACCCGAAAATGTAGCCCGCAAACTTGCGACCTACCCCGAGTACATGGCGAGCAGCTTCGCCATAAATCCGAAGTGGTACTTGGAGTCCGGACCGGACGGCTTGTCGAACATGGAGCGGCTAATCCAGCGCTGGAATGAATGGAGTCTGCGTTAGATCGTGGCTGTCCTTCGCGTGAACGGCCGGTCCATCGCGCCGCTCCGCACTTCTTAGCGCAATTGCCTGTCTGGAGTATAAATGCTGAATCCGTATCCTATGACTGCCCTAGTACATGTTGAGGATGAAGTGCTGGAGAACGGTCCTGATTCCGCGGAAATCGAATTCCGGCGCGTCACGAAGACATATGGAGCGATTGCGGCGATCGAGGATGTCTCGCTCGCGGTTCGTGGCGGGGAGTTTCTGACCATTCTCGGTCCGAGCGGCTCGGGCAAGACCACAGCGCTCATGCTGCTTGCCGGATTCGTGGCTCCCACCAAGGGAGACATCCTCATTTCCGGGAAGTCGGTCGCGGCGGTGCCCTCCTATCGGCGCGACCAAGGCATTGTATTCCAGAGTTATGCGCTGTTTCCGCACCTCACTGTGCGGCGTAATCTCGAGTTCCCGCTCGAAATGCGCGGCATAAAGGCGGCCGAGAAGGCGATGCGTGTCAACCGCATGCTTCAGCGCGTGCATCTCAATGACTACGGTGACCGCATGCCATCGCAACTAAGCGGCGGGCAGCAGCAGCGCGTGGCGCTTGCTCGCGCGCTGATCGCCGACCCGCCGATCCTCCGCTCGACGAACCGCTCGGAGCGCTCGATCGCAATCCGGCCTGCACCGGATTGAGCGGCTGATGCGCCTGCAAGGCTTGCGGGCGCGGCCGCGACGTCGGCGCTTGCCGAAGGATGACGGCGATCGACAGCTCGAGACCGTACCGGCGAACCTCCTTGACCGGCAGTTCGCCGCCGAGCGTCCCAGTACACCAGCGAGCAGTTCCAGCGCCTGATGGCCGACCACGGCATCGTTGCAGCATGAGCCGCTCCGGCAACGTCTGGGACAACGCGGCGATGGAGAGCCTCTTCTCCTCGCTCAAGACCGAGCGTACGGCCAACAAGATTTATCGAACCAGAGACGAGGCACGCGCCGATGTGTTCGACTACATCGAACGATTTTACAACACGACCCGCAGGCACTCGACCATCGGCTATCTCAGCCCGGTTGCGTTCGAGCGCAAGGTGGGATTAGCTTAACCGGGTGTCCATCAAACCGGCAGCAGCTCAAGTGAAAAGAACTAGCTGCAGTTGCCTTTTTGATTGGCCGCGATCCGACATCGCGCTAACCCAGTAGGCCGTAAGCGTGGCGCAAGCTTGCGAAAGATGCGCAGTTCGGTCGATCGTCGGAAAGCTGGACGCTGATCAACTACAGCCTGTTTTGGAGGGCATCGAAGAGGCCGTCGCGGCTCTCGAAGCAGCCGAGGATCACGCCAATCCAAGAACCTGCGAGAAGCGAACTGCCGAGCGCAGAGCCAACCGCGGTCAGCTGCCGGAGTATTTGCCGCGCATCGTCGAGACCCTGATGCCCACTGCAACCTGCCGCCCGTGCTGCGCAGGCGTCCTTTTTGAAATTGGGAGCGATGAGAGCCAGAGGCTCGACGTCGTACCGGCGCAGTATCGCGTAATCGTCACTCGCCGGCCCAAACTGGCCTGCCGCGCTTGTCATGGCGTCGTCCTCCAGCATGCCGGGCCCGAACACTGCCCACGGAGCGGCTGGTCAGCGCATGTGATCGATGCCAAGTATCATTGGCATTTGCCGCTTTATCGCCAGGCGCAGATGTTGGCGACGCACGGCATCGCCATCGACCGTCGGCCAAGCCGGTAGTCTGATCACGTCCGCAAGCGTGGTCGGCTTGGAGTGAGCACGTCTGCATAGTCCTCGAGAGCCAACCTTCTTTCCTCGCTGATCGCGTCGGCGGCATGAAACTCGAGACCTGCGACAAGTTTCGCGGATACCGATACCGCGGCGGCGTGCTGCACCGAAAGCTCGCGGTGACGCTCAATCACATCAAAAATCGTATCAAATTCAGTCGCCATGGCGCATTTGCCCCAGGCCACATTAGATCGGCACCAACCAATCCTGGTAGGTGCTTCCAGTCCTTCTCAGCGATACTGCTTGGTAGCACCCTTGGGAATTGAGCCTCTCGGGGGGCCGCGGTGGTCGGTCTCGCTTATCCAAGGGCGAAGGCTGGCCACCGAAGTTTGCAGCGCGTGGTAGGGATAAGCGCTTCCGGAGGCGTGAGCGCCGAGTCACCGCCGCCAACTTCACTGGCCGCGCGGGCGCGGTAGGGACAGCGTCGGGTTCTCACTCCCGACGGCGCCGAGTCATGTCCGCGTGCCTCCAAGTCCGCGTGTGCGCCGCGGAGTGGAGCAACCATGATGCCAAATTTATTGCCTCGTACGATCTAAAAGAGGCAAGGTCGGACCCGCACGAGCGCTTTCTTACAAATGCGATCGAGTGCGGCTGGTCTCCCGGGAGTTTGGACCCTGACGACATTCTATTTGGAGGGTTCATTTGTCGATCAAACGCAAACGGTCGCAGCACTCAACCATCAATCCAGCCTTCGACTCCAACGAGAAAGAGAGACTTGCTAGCAGCTGGGCCACATCTACGACGATTGAAGCTGCTACGTTCCGGTTCTCGTGAATAAGGGAAACTAAGGCGCGGCAGTTGGTCTCCGCGGGTACAGCAAACAGGCCAGCCTACAAGGCGCTGCTCCTTGGAGCCCACCAAATCCGGTAGTTGAGGCGACCGCGGCAGATTTGCAGAGTACGACCCCGTTTATCGATCCCAGGGGCGATGCCGGAGCAAGCTTATGGCAAGCGTTCAGTACTTCGTCACGCGCCATAAAGGCCAGTGGATGGTTGCGCTCAATTGCGAGTACTCCGGCCCCTACGCCACTGAGGAAGAGGCGATCCGCGTCGCGGTCGACGCTGCCCACAAGGAGGGAAAGGTAGGACGCGACGCTCAGGTTCTAGTTCAGGGCCATGACCACAGGTTCAGACACGAGTGGACATATGGCCAGGACCCATACCCACCGTCCGGCTAAATCGGGCTGGCGCTGGCCTTCTGGGCCGATCTCGGACGCGGCCCTCAGGTGGTCACCCCGTAGTTTTGCAGCAGCGCCTTCTCGATCGCGGGCAAACAACTTGGCTTTGGCGCGCTGTCGACCAGAAAATGGCTTCGTTCTCGACGTCTTGATCCAGCGCCGAACGCGCTGCGCAGCGGCTCATGAAGAAGCTGTTGAAATACGCCGGCACGCCGCCGCGCGTGATGATCACGGACAAGCTCCGTTCGTACGGCCCTGTGAGGGCGAAGATGGGCTTTCACGTCGAACATCGCCAGCACAAAGCTCTTGACAATCGGGCCGAGATTTCTCATCAGCCGACGCGGCGACGCAAGCCGATCATGAAGGGTTTCAAATCGTCCGATCAGGCTCAACGGTTTCTGTCAGTTCACGATCAACCAGGTCGCGAACCTTTTCCACATCCCCTATCCCGGAGCCGTCACCGCCGACTTCCGTCGTGCTTCGCGCGAGCGAGCCTTTGCGACTTGGCGCGAAATCTCCGCGACAAGCCGAATCTCGAACTGAGAAGCGCCTCCTTCGGCTCGGCGGTCGATTAAGTTGACGATGCCCGACGGTCTCCTGTAATCCAAGAGGCCACAGATGCTCGGACCTCTCGTTTTTCCCCCGACCCAAGCTGTTCTTTCTCTCGGCGATCGTTTGGACCGCACTGACGATGCTGGTCTGGTATGGCTTCGCGAGCAATCTGTTCGAAGCGCCGCAAAAGGCAGGTCGGGTTGGCGACGTTCTCGTCGGCGCCGGCTCTCTGGTTCGACCTCTATTTCGCCGCGTGCGCCGCGATATTTGCGGCTGGCTGGATGTTGGTTGCGCCGCACCCCTGGGCGACGTGGTCGATTCTTGGCTCCGCGCTAATACTGTTCACCTCCTACTTTCAGGTCCAGGTCAGCGTCGCCATCAACAGCTGGTATGGGCCATTCTATGACCTTGTCCAGGCCGCGCTTTCGAAATCGGCGCAAGTGATGGTCCAGCAGTTCTACAGCGAGTTGTCGACTTTTGCCGGCATTGCTCTTGTTGCGGTCGTGTCGGTGTGATGACGCGTTTCTTCGTCAGTCACTACATCTTCCGCTGGCGGACGGCGATGAACGATATCTATGTTGCAAGCTGGCCGCGGCTGCGCGCCATCGAAGGCGCCTCGCAGCGCGTTCAGCAGGACCCCATGCGCTTTGCGAGCGGTCGGATATTCCTTCCAGGCTGCGTTCCGCCACCGCTTCCGCGGCGCGACCAGAGCCTTCGGATGATCCAGCCATCCAGCTGATGGAAGGTATCCCTCCATTGAGGCCGCCTTGTTTGACGGACGCGAGCGCTGCAGGTCCTAGGGGTAATCCTAGCATTACAGTTGCCTTTTTAGGAGATGTCTGAATCTATGGACACCATGATTCGGAGGTCGTGGACGCCAGCAGCGTCGATCGAGGAGACGCTTGCGTTGTGGGCGGCGTCGCTTCCAGAGATCAAGAAATGGATACGTCCGTTGTTCACGCAAGAGAGATGGCGTCACCTTGGCTGGCTGCTGGTCACACAGCCGGCGCAAGTTCTATGAGCTGCATGTTGCAGGAAGCTTGAAAGTGGCAACGGCGACGGTCGAGCGGATGGCGAAGCTCTGGCAGGTCGAGAAGACCATACGCGGTCAAAGCCCCGACGTAGGCGTTGCCGCGCGCCAGCAAGCCTCCACAGCGGTCGTCGCAGATCTCTTCGATCTCTGGCAGCAGACATTGCGGCGGATTTCCGGAAAATCAAAACTGGCTGAGGCAATCCGCTATGCCGTCTCGCGCCGTGCCATCTTCGAACGCTTCCAGACTGATGGTTCGCATCGAGCTCGACTCCAACATCGTTGAACGCGCCATCTGACCACAAACAATTACGAGAAAGAATAGCCTCTTTGCCGGTAGCGACGGCGGCGGACGAACCTGGGCGAACCATCGCAACACTGCTGCAGACAGCAAAGATGAATAACGTCGATCCGTGCGCCTGGCTCAGCCTAACGCCTCAGCGTATCGCCAACGGCTGGCCGAGCGGCGAAATCGACGCGCTTATGCCATGGAACCACGCCGCCTGACGGCCGCAGCTTGCCGCTTACCCTTCGACCGAGTACGTGGCAACGAAGAGTGGCAGACGCTCCGAACGCGTAAGCGCTGGCGGTGCCCATGCCAAGGCAATGGGGGCCAAGCTGGTCTTTGCGAAGCTTGACCGGTTCAACCTCAAACCGGGCTTGCTTCGGTCACCGCTGGCAACCGGCGACCCGGGGTTCTGCAGCGACATTCGTCAGCTTATCGACAGGTAGGCCTGCTAAGGGCAGAACGCTGCCACGTTGACGGCCCTCCGGGACTTATCTGGTCAACGAAATGGCAGGAAGCCTCGCAGCAGTATCGATCCATTTGCGCGTTTGGGCTCGTGTGAACAATGATCATGACACCCGGCCTGCTTCGCGACCTTGAGGAGCGGGGGTATTCTTGTTTTGGCGATGGAGATATTGATGAACACAGGACAGGCTCAGTGGAGTGCAGGTTCTTCCTCGGCCGCTTCTGAAGAGGGGGAGCAGGAAAGTTACCTCAGCGGCTTCAGCCGAGCCGTGGCGGATTTGCTCGAAGCCATGACAGGATATCGGACCCCGGCCTCCGCGCGCGCGCAGTTGCTGGACAACTGGGCGGCCGAAGAGGGGCAGGGCGAAGCCGAGAATCGGCGACAGGGACGCGCACGAATTAGGGGGGCGGACAACACTGGCTCGCACTCGCTGGATTTGTCCTCCCTCTCCCTGACCGCTTTGCCCGCCGCCCTGCCGCCAAGATTGCTGGAACTGCGCGCCAGGCACAACGAGCTAAGCAGCCTGCCCGCTAGCTTCCCACCCGGTCTTCAGCATCTTCTCATTAGCCATAACCGGTTGATCAGTTTGCCGGACGCTCTTCCGGCGACCCTCTCTCGGCTGGAGGTGGCCGATAACAGCTTGACCAGTCTGCCGGCCAACCTTCCGGCTGGGCTCGAGATCCTGAACGCAAGCGACAACCGACTAACTAGCCTGCCGGACGCTCTCCCGAGCAGGCTCACCTCGCTCGCGGTTAGTGGCAATCAGCTGACCGACCTCCCCGACTACCTCCCATCGGGGCTCATTGAACTCGATGTCAGCAGCAATCAATTGGCCAACCTCCCCGCCCCCCTTCCGAGCACCCTCCAATCGCTCAATCTCAGCGGTAACCGGCTGACCAGCCTGCCTGAGGATCTTCTTGAGGGGCGTGTACCGAATCTTAGTCTCAGCTACCCGCATTTGGAGAATCTCGAGTTCGGGGATAACCCGCTGCCGGACGACGTTCTCGCTAATCTGGCGACGGCTGAAGCGCCACCGCAGCTTGCGCAGCAATCTCTATATGAGGCTGCCGCGCAATGGCTCGCAGACGACCCGGCGACGCTGGCCAAATGGCAGCACTTTGCGGATGAGCCAGGCGCCCAGGACTACGCACAGTTCCTGGAGAGGCTACGAGAGACCGTGAACTACGGCAATGACGAGTTTCGGCAGGCAGTGGCTGATGATCTGCAGCAGGCGGCCGCCAATCCGACATTGCGCGAGCAGTTCTTTGCGCAGGCGTCCGAGGCCAACGCGAGCTGCGAGGATCGTGTCACCTTGCACTGGAATGGTATGCAGACCGCGCGCCTCAACGCTGACGTCGAGGACGGGGTATATGACGATCGGCTTGGCGATCTGATCCAGCGCGGCCGTGTCGCCTTCCGCTTGGAGGCGTTGGACGAGATCGCGCGCGACAGGATCAACTCGCTCGCCAGCGGCAACCCGAACGTAGACGACATCGAAGTCTACCTGGCCTATCAACATCGGCTGCGCGAGCCGCTGGAGCTCAGTCACGTCGCCCCTGACATGCGCTTCCTGGCGGTCTCTCACGTAAGCGAGGATGATGCGACGGAGGCGCTCGACCTGGTCCGGGAGCGGGAAGCAAGCCAGTTCACCGACTTCATGGCAAGCCGCTGGCAACCCTGGGAGACGGTGCTGAGGCGCATCGCTCCAGACGAACATGCAGCGATGCAAGACCGGCTCGTCGAAGCCATGGGCGAAGAGTTCCAAAGCCGTCTGGATCAGCGACTGGCCGAACATGGTCTGGTGGGCGACGTCGATGCCGAGCGGGTGCTCGGAGCCCAAGTCCGAAACCAAATCGCAGGCGAGATCAAAGGCGAGGTCATGCACCGGCTGCTCGCAGAGCGCGGCCTAGAACAATAAGACTTCCCAACAGTCCCGCGGGGATATTCTTCGTTGCTCTGTGGCGCTGCCTCAAGATGGATCCTGCAATCGACATCATCTTTGAGCTGACGATTGCCGATTGGCGCTCGAGCGAGGAGGCTGAGGCGCGGCCCGTTGAGGCAGCACGCATCTACCGCCGTGAAGATCGCACGGTGTGCGGCAGCATGAAATGGTCGGCGCGCAGCCTCATTGCCGATTCCTTGTAAGACGGGATGCCCGGGCCTTCTACCGGGCTGCGGAATGCTCCGCCGGAATTCTGTCGTGACCGCGCGCCGCCTTTGCTTCGTACTCGTCCTCGGGCGAGCGAAATCGACGCGTCAACAACCGGCTTTGATCATCGCGATTGTCGCGGTCGGTCAAGTGCATGCTCTCAGTCGTTTGAACGAGCGGGAGCGCGCGAGCGGATCCATCGGAGAACGCATTGCCGAAGTTTTCGTCTTACTGGCGCACGATTTCATAGGTCACGCCAATGCCACGCGCCGCCAGCACTTCAGCACGTCCTCGACCATGCGCAAGCTCGAGAGGAAGCCGGAAATACAACCAAGCGGCATAGCTGATTACTTCCGGTGGGAAGCGATGGCGGCGATAAAGAGGGGTCCGGGCGGTCGGCGTGCTGGTCGTCACCACCCCCTCGGCGGCTCCAATTCGTTAACTTAACGCCATCCAGAGTCTTCCGAAGCCGTCGACCAGATGTGTCTCGATCAGTCTGCTGTCTTCCTCATTTAGACGGCCCGACTTGTCGAACAGCGTCAGCGGAATGGTAGCTTCCCGACATCATGGAGCATCGCCGCGAGCCCGAGTCGCCCCAATACTTGCTGGCGAAATAATCAGCGCCGCCGCAGACAATACGTAAGCAGTGCTGAAAGGTGGCCCTCGTGAGCCAATGCGAACACAGGCTTTGAATTTCGCTTTATTTGGCTGCTCGCAACATTGGCGTGAGCGGCGGCGAAGAACCATGTTGTATTTTGCCAATGACCTCGAAGCCGTGGCTTTGATAAAAGGGGATGTGATCGGGATTCGAGCTTTCCAGATAGGCGGTAATGCCCTGCTCATCGCATCGTTGAAGAGCGTATTTCATCAACAATGTGCCAAGTCCTTGTCCGACCCAGTTCGGATCGGCCGCGATGAGAGGCAGGTACCAATGCGGCTCGGACGGATGATGTTCGGCCATTTCCTGCCGCAGGAGCGCCATATCTTCGGTGATCGCCGGGTTCAGGGACAGCGCCATTATTTCGTCTAACGCGGACTCGTCTTGCTGCACGCCAGGCGGCAGCCACAGGGCTGCGGCGCGGATCCCTTCCGTGACGTATGCTGTGCCGTGCTCGAATGCTGGTCCACCAGAGGCGTTAACGAACCGAGGCATGCTCCGAAGATATTGGCTTGCGTCAGGCCAACTCCACCGCATCAATGGATCGGCGGCAAAGCCGAGCACAATTGTCCAGACGGTGCTTGTTCGAATGTTTGCATTCGCACATTTGATATCCGACTCCGCCGGCATAATGTGGGTTCCAAATTTTCTGTCTACCTGTCAGAGTTACGTGGCACGACATAAAGAAGACGTGGCCGATCACCAGATTCCTGATATCGACCGGCTGCACCTGGGTTCTGCCCGCTGATGGTCATGTTCCGTAACGACTCAGAATAGATCCATCGCCCGGCACCGGCTCGCCGTGCTCAGCTTCCGGAGCGCTTTTTCATCACTGCAATCCCTGTGCCATACTGAATGTCGAGCGACGGCATCGTCAACTTAACCGACCGCTGAGCTGAAGGAGGCGCTTCTCAAAGGTTCGAGATTCGGCGATAGCGCTTGTCATGGAGATCTCGCGCCAAGTCGCAAAGGCTCGCTCGTGCCAAGCACGACGGAAGTCGGCAGTCAGGGCTCCGGGATAGGGGATGTGGAAAAGGTTCGAGACCTGATCGTGAACTGACAGAAATCGGTGGGCCTGGAGGAGTTGAAACGCATCATGATCCGCTCGCGTCGTCGCGTCGGCTGATGAGAATTCTCGGCCCGATTGTTGAGAACTTTGTGCTGGCGATGTTCGACCCAAAGGCCCGTCTTTGCCCTCGCAGCGCCGTACGAACGAAGCTTGTCCGTGATCATCACGCGCGGCGGCGTGCCGGCGGATTTCAAGAGCTTCTTCCTGAGCCGCTGCGCAGCGCGCGAGTCTCTTCCGCGCTGGATCAAGACGTCGAGAACGAAGCCATTCTGGTCGACAGCGCGCCAGAGCTAATGTTGTTCGCCCGCGATCGAGATAACGATCTCGTCCAGATGCCATTTGTCACCGCGAGCGGGAGCGCGCTCGCGGACCGATCGGAGAACGCCTTGCCGAATTTCGGTCCCCACTGGCGCACGGCTTCATAGGTCAACAGTGCCACGCGCCTCCAGCATTTCCTCGACTATGCGCAAGCTTAAGGGAAACGGGAACTACAACCAAACAACATATTGACGCCGCCCCGGTGGGCTGCGCCGACAGACTTTCAGCGGTTGCGCAAAAGTACGGTGCACTGCGTGAGCGGGCTGGTGAGCTCGAAATGACGCTGCAACGGAGCCGGACGGCGCGGTCGCGGCCATCTCGTTTGAGCATTCACGGTCGCAAATCGACGCAGAGCGCGGCCCAACCCAAACAACGTCGACTGGTAGAGAAGCGTTCGCCTGAGCTGAACTTCTTGAAGGTGGGGCGACCGCGAGTCACCGGACCCGGATTAACGAAGGTCGTCGAACGGCCCACGAAACCCTCGCCAAGGCGTGGGAGGCGAAATCCGCTGCTGCTGGCGCGTTCCAGTCGGCGAGCGCTCGCTGCGAGGAAGCTGCCGCGGGAATGGAGGCCGCGAAGAATCGCCGCGCTTCAGCCGAAGGGGCCTTCAATATGGCCTGTCAGGATATCGCCCGGTCGCAGGGTCAGGTGTTCCCGCTGATTGCCACCGACCCGGCTGTGTCCAGAGCGCTACGAACACGAACTCAAGAGCTCGACCGAACCGTAAATGATACGGACGCCGCCGTCCTGATGCGTCGGGACGACCTGGAGAGATCGCTGGAAGGGCTGACGCGGAGGCATCGACTGACGCCGTTGCAACCCTGACAACGGAAATCGATGCTCAACGAGCTGCCGATTGGCGTGAAGCATGTCCCGGGCGCGGGAATTCAGGACAATCTGGGCGACAAGGCGAAGAAGCTCGGCATCCCGGTCTGAAAATTCGGCGGCGCGTGAGCGCCGCAAATTTCTACTACCCGACTTGAGCGACGAAATCGCGCAACTTTCGCTCCGCTTCCTCCGCCGCCTTCTCTACGGCAGGAAAGTTCGTGGCCCACACCTCAGCCAACTCCGGAAACTCCATTCGCGCCTCGGCCGGGTTTCAGCGGTAGGGAAATTTGTCGTACCACGTTACTCTTTCGACGCTTGAGGGTCAGAAGCGCTACGCTTCCGCTTTTCAGTTCAACAGCAGCAGCTGTGAGCGCCAGAACCTCTGAGACACGGCCGCCACTTTGCAATAGCACCGTATAGGAAAGTCGGCGTGCAGGATCGAGCCCTTGTGCCGCGCGACGGAAGCGACGGCGCTCCGGTAGTGTCAGGTATTGTCGAATACCCGATGTCGAAAAATAGAGCGAGCTCTCCGCACAAGGGAGCCGGGGGGCTCGCGGTCGAGCGGACGATTGATTTCACAGATGGTAGATGGACTGCCGCTGTCCTTAAATGAGGAGGGGAAATGTCGCGTCCCGTATTCGTCGTAGGATTGATTGCAGTCTGCTCCTTCTTTCTTTGCCACCATAGACCGCAGCACAGGGACAGCTGTGCGATCCGTGCCTACGCTCAGGTGAGAAATGCTGCGGTCTGCAGCCGTCTGGTTCGGCGCGCGTTCAATGTAGCGTCGGTTATGGATACGAGCGCACCGGCGCCGAACGTCGCTGTCGCCAGAACCAGCGGAAGTGTTCTCACCACTGACAGAGCGACAATACACTCCTGACGTGGTGCCTTGGAAAAAGATGCCCCATGAAAATGGGAGCGCAGTCCCCTGCGCTCCGGTCGTTCTTACCATATACGGAAACGGTCACGCTGCCCGTTGCATCACAGCTGTAGCTCTGATCATCGCTAAAGTTCTGATGACAATATTTGGACTATGGACCGGGATGCCACCCCTTCTTGCGCAGCGTGTTGTCAGAACTTTAACAGAGTCGATTGTCAGCTCTGAAACAATGTCTGACTTCCGACGCTACAAACATTCGTAGAAGACGCAGAGCAGCTGCGATTTTCATCGACACGTCCCTTGCTTGGTTCGCGGACGAACATCTCGGATCGCTTTTCCAGGGGGGGGTGCTGAAGGTTGCCTTCTCGCGTGTCGCCACGAGCGCCGTGGTCGTCAGCTTACTCTGAGGCAACATGAAACTAGGCTTCAAGCAATAAGGTCGCGTTGGCTTGGCGTCTCCGCCCTCAGCGGTCGGACTTATCAGACGTGATGCCGACGGCCATTTGTTCTTAGGACATCGAGATTGTCGATCTGCTCAGCAAGGGGTTTATACCCGGACGTCGTTTGGCGAACGCAAGTGACAAGCGTCCGCAAACAACAGGGGCCTTTGGCATGAATGTGGCATCAGGGCTCAGTGCAGGGCGGACATCGGTTAGCACGTGATGCCCCAAAACATCGGGGTGAAGGAACTTCTGATGAGGGCCGTATCGATTGAGTTCGCTAGTACCCACTTTTCTTGGAACGTGAGTCGTGATTCAAGGTCGGGATGATACCCGAAGCAAGAGAAGTCCACCTTTCGAGGAAAGATCGCAAGGTGCTTGAGGCGTGCTGTCGCTCACCGGTGACGTTGCAGCGCGATTTGAAGCGGGCGCGGATAGTTCTGTTGGCGGCGGATGGGCGCAGCACCCGGTCGATCGCCAAGGAAGTTGGGGTCCAGCCGCGGATTGTCAGCCTTTGGCGGCATCGCTATGCCGACCATGGCCTTGAAGGGCTGCAAGACAAGCCGCGGCCTGGCAAGCAGCCGATCTATACGAAGACGACCGACAAGCGGATTCTGAAGCTGCTGGATAAGCCGCCACCGCAAGGGTTTGCGCGCTGGACCGGCCCCCTGCTGGCCGAGGCGCTGGGCGATGTCGATGTCCAATATGTCTGGCGGTTCCTGCGCAGCCACAAGATTGACCTGGTGGCTCGCAAGTCCTGGTGCGAGAGCAACGACCCGAACTTTACGGCCAAAGCCGCCGATGTTGTCGGCCTCTATGTCGCGCCGCCGGCGAAGGCCATTGTGCTGTGCGTGGACGAGAAGCCCTCGATCCAGGCTTTGGAGCGAGCGCAGGGTTATCTGAAGTTGCCCAATGGCCGCGCCTTAACCGGCCAAAGCCACGATTACAAGCGGCATGGCACCACAACATTGTTTGCGGCGCTCGAAGTCGCCACCGGAAAGATCATCGCGACCCATTCAAAACGCCGGCGCCGCGTCGAGTTTCTCGATTTCATGAACAGCGTCACCGCGACTTTTCCGAACCGCAAGCTTCACGTCATCCTCGACAACCTCAACACCCATAAAAAGAACGAGGACTGGCTCAAGGCCCACCCCAACGTGCAATTTCATTTCACGCCGACAAGTGCGTCATGGCTCAATCAGGTCGAAGTATGGTTTTCCATCTTGCAGGGGCAGTCGCTCAGCGGCACCTCCTTCACGAGCCTCAAGCAGCTTCAGGAACACATCGATGCCTACGTCAACGCATACAACGACAGAGCCGAGCCCTTCGTCTGGACCAAGAAAAAGGTCCGTCAACGCCGTTTCAAAGGCCGCCGTATCACTCAGCTCTGATTCCGGGTACTAGGCTGGTGTTTTTGTACTTCGTGAGCGTGCTTGCGGCCTTGCTTTTGCTGGTGGTGAGCAACCGCGGAGCCATGGCAAAACGCTCCGGCTATCGGAGTGATTGTGCCGGGATGCTGATTGTTTCTTCCATCCTACTTGTTGATAATTTTCAGTCGGAATGCCAAGCCCTCCATCTTTTCAGTGACAACCAGCCCATACGAGGGGAGCTCTTTGAGCGGGGTGCGGATCTGTTCAGCTTCAATGGGGCTAATGCGGGTGCACCGTGCAACGCTGTATTGGCTCCTGTGATTCTTCCAGCGCCCTCGCGTCTGCGCTATCGATCGATGACGCTGAGCAGTGACGAGCCGTCAAATTATCCCGACGAAGACGTTCTAAAGAGGAGAGCAGACAAAGGGCCTCGAGTGGCGTCGTTCGCTCCTGCAAGATCGTTCCGGCAGAATGGTCCGGCTCTCCGTGCGGAGGCGCCTGTCGGTTCGATGCTGATGCAGAGGCTAGTTTCTTTGGCATCTCATAGTTTTACGACCTCGGCCGGGGTCAAAATTAGCTTCACGTTGATTATGGCGTCAAACCCGAGCGGTACTGCTTTTGGTCCACAGGTCTTAATGGATGCCGACAGTAAAGCTTTGGTCTGCGAGATCTCGCCCATGGATGCGGAAAGCATCTCTGCGTTTCGGCACTCGCTGGCGCAAGCCTTTGTTCAACAAGCGGCGAATCCCGGTGGGGGGCTCCCGAGCAAGGATGTCGATGATTTGTTTGCGAACAACTGGGCTGCTAATGCAACAAATGGCATTATGGGCGGTTGCCTGCTCGGGAATAATAATGAAAGCGGAAGGATAGTGTAGCGCAGCACATGGGTTGTCACGAACTCCACGAACGAGTCCGGGCCGCCAGATCCGGAATGTCCCTCTTCAACTCCTGTAACAGGAGGGCGTAATTCGCCCGATATGCTCGTCGCCCAGCCATTCCATGTCGTCGAGCACCGCCCGCTGGCCGTGGAGCGAGCCGAATTGAAAAGTGCAGTGCCTGCCGTCGCTTGATAATCGTGTGGACGCGTCGGGTTGCGGGCCATTAGCGGACAACTGGCAGGCAGCTCTTCATAGCTTAGGCGTCGGCGATCGACCATCTGGTCCGTCCCATCGAACACAGGCGGCGCGCCCTCATCAATTGCCATCTGGGCTGACGAGCGCTTGCGCGCACTAGGGTCTGTACCTAAATAGCGCCACGTGATTCTCTTGCCTACGTGTTGATTCGGGGGCGAGAGAATGCGCGCTGGTTTGTTTTGGCTGAACGACAGGCAATGGGCGCGTATCGAACCGCATCTGCCGAGGGGACTGACGGGGCCGGATCGGGACGACGACCGACGCATCGTCAGCGGCATCATTCACATGCTGCAATCGGGTGCACGATGGCGTGATTGTCCACGTGAATACGGCCCTTACACGACGATCTACAATCGCTTCAATCGCTGGGCCAAGCGAGGACGATGGTGCGCAATCTTCGAAGCGCTGGCCAAGCCTGGCGAAGACGGCGTCGTACTGTCGCTCGACTCGACCTCGATTAAAGCTCACCGGTGTGCCTCCGGCGGAAAAGGGGGGAGCACAATCAAGCAATCGGCCGCTCGCTCGGAGGCCGCACGACAAAAATCCATGCGCTGAGCGATCCGCTCTGCCGGCCGGTCGTCCTGCATCTGACTCCAGGCCAGGATGCCGATATCGCTGCGGCTCCCGATGTCCTGGCGCTCGCGCCACCCATGAGCGTGCTCCTCGCCGACAAAGGGTATGATGGCGACAAGCTTCGCGGCGCAATCATTCGTCGTGGCGCCAAGCCCGTAATCCCCAATAAATCTAACCGTGTCGTCATCCATCGCTTCAACAAACGCGCCTACAAAGGACGAAATGTCATCGAACGCTGCTTTTGCAGGCTCAAGGACTTCCGGCGCATCGCCACGCGATATGACAAGCTCGCCCGTAATTTTTTGGCCGCTGTTCATCTCGCCGCTCTCGTCGCATATTGGCTCAATTGAGTCTGGACCCTAGTGCAATCGTGCGTTCCACCAACTACCGATATCACTGCCAAGGACTCGATTGTCTGGTTCGGACCAATGTCCACAACCGGACGCATGTACCATGAACAAACCCGCTTGAGGATCTCCATCTTCGAGCGGCACGCAGCTTGCTTCGTTTGCGCAGGCGCTCGTTATTGGACAGGAAGGGGCAGCGGAGTGCATGATGCGATCTGGAGTTCGTCTTTGGGAAGCCACAACCATTGCGCTTCTAGCCCGCGGCAGGCCGGCCCGGCCGACTTTGGGCCAGCAGTGAAGCTGTGTCTGATCCTCTGGCACCAATCCGCAAACGGCGGAGCAGAACACAACATTGGCCTCTGGCCCCGACGGTTGCGTTATTCGCGGCTTCGGCCTGAGCCTTCCCATTCTGCACATCAACGGTTTCACCCGCTCGCGCTTCACCGCATGGCTCCCGGCCCGCATAATGGCCGTCATGCGCCGGGGGGCGTGAAACGGCCGATTAGCAAGCAGCTGGCATATTCGCCGCAACAACAACAGATCAGCATCCTTCGGAGTAGGTCGCAGCTGACAGATATCGGAACGACCCACGCGAACCAAGTGGCATGGTCGGCGGACCGACAGTTCGTCAAAGCTTTGGCCAATGAGCGCGGACTGCTCGTGTTCCTGATCCCTTTGCTGAAAAAGCTGCCGCCCAAGATCGCCTATCGGAGACGCGGAGTTTCTCCGCGATCGGCATTTCGCGCTCCGCCCATAGCGCTGCTGCTGCTCCTGGGCTCTCGCAGCTTGCTCCAGTAGCTGTGCTTCCAGGCATAGTTCGGTTCGGATGAACCTGATAACCCGTCAGATCAGCCATCACATGCTTCCGCAAACCTTCCAGCGCGACGCCTTCAGCACGAATTCCCTGGGCCGAAGCGAGGCCGACTTGAAGAGATTTCAGCGTAGCGGTTCGCGTCGATTGCCGAGGGTTTCTGCGCAACCGCAAGAGGGCTGGAGCCAGTGCTACGGCTCGATGCCGAGAATTTAAGGTAACGTGTTCACCATTTTCCTGCTCGCTGTTGTGGCTAGTTGTATCAGGACGTCAAGTAAGTGTGAGTTCATGCAACTGGAGACTTCGGTCTGGCCGCCAGTCTGCGTTGGCCGCTTCATCAGATTGTTGGCCTTGCTGACCCGACGGAAAGGTTAGTGGCTGTGGCTGCGCATCGTCACAAACTGACTGCGGTTGCGCCAGGGCACGATCCGTGGCTCTTCACGTCGCTAGTCTGCGACTGCTTGCTTGCCATAGCCGTTGTCATCGCGACTGGTTTCGGCCCCGTCGTAAAGGCATCGGCGCAGAACGTCTCCTACAATACGCAGCCGCCGCGTCCGAAGCCGCCGAAGGCCGCCAACGACAACCAGATGCTGGTTCAGGCGACCGAGGTCGTCTACGACTACAATAATTCGCGGATCTCGGCGGTCGGTAACGTCCAGCTGTTCTACAACGGCACCAGCGTCGAGGCTAACAAGGTCGCCTACGACCAGAAGACCAAGCGGCTCCATGCCGAAGGCAACATCCGCATGACGGATGCCGAGGGCAAGATCACCTATGCCGAGACGATCGATCTGTCCGACGACTATCGCGACGGATTCGTCGGTTCGCTCCGGGTCGATACCGCCGACCGGACACGGATGGCCGCAACGCGCGCCGACCGTTCCAGCGGCAACTACACCGTGTTCGAGAACGGCGTCTACACGGCCTGCGCTCCGTGCAAGGACGATCCGAAGAAGCCACCGCTCTGGCAGGTCAAGGGTGCCCGCATCATCCACGACCAGCAGGAGAAGATGCTGTACTTCGAGACGGCGCAGCTCGAGTTCTTCGGCGTGCCGCTCGCTTACATGCCCTACTTCTCGACGCCCGACCCGACCGTGAAGCGCAAGTCCGGCTTCCTGATGCCGGGCTTCACCTCGAACACGGGCTACGGCTACGGCGTGGAGGTCCCGTTCTACTGGGCGATCGCGCCCGATATGGACGTGACCTTCAACCCGCGCATCACCTCCAGGCAGGGCGTGCTGTTCCAGGCGGAGTTCCGCCAGCGCCTGATGGGCGGCGCCTACCAGATCCGTGCTTACGGCATCGACCAGCTCGATCGCGGCGCCTTCGCCGGGCAGCCCGGCGACCGCCAGTGGCGCGGCGCCGTCGAGACCAAGGGTCAGTTCGCGCTGAACGACAAATGGGTCTGGGGTTGGGACGGCGTCGTGATGTCCGACTACTATTTCTTCTCGGACTACCGCCTGTCGCAGTACCGTGACCCGCTCGGTTCGTTCCTGAACCTGCCGACCGACGCGGTCTCGCAGCTCTATCTGACCGGCGCCGGCAATCGCAGCTTCTTCGATGCGCGCACGATGTACTGGCGGAGCTTCTCGGGCAACCAGGACAAGGTCCCGATCGTCTACCCCGTGATCGACTACTCGAACGTGCTCAACTATCCGGTGTTCGGCGGCGAGTTCAGCTACAAGACCAACTCCGTCAACCTGTCGCGTGACAGCGCCGTGATCGATCCGATCACCACGCTCGCCAACACCAACAGCCTGTGCACGACGGCGTCGGCCGATCCGCTCGCGCGCACGCCATCGCAGTGCCTGCTGCGCGGCTTCCCCGGCACCTATACCCGCCTGTCGGCGGAAGCGCAGTGGCGCAAATCCTTCACCGACCCGCTCGGCCAGATCTGGACGCCGTTCGCCGGCCTGCGCGCCGATGCAATCAACTCCTCGGTCTCGAACCAGCCGGGCGTGTCGAACTACCTACCGGTCGGCGACACCCAGGCATTCCGCCTGATGCCGACGGTCGGCCTCGAATACCGCTATCCCTTCATCAACGTTCAGCCCTGGGGCTCGACCACCGTCGAGCCGATCGCGCAGATCATCATCCGCCCGAACGAGACTTATGCCGGCAAGTTTCCCAACGAGGATGCGCAGAGTTTTGTATTCGAAACGTCGAACCTGTTCAGCGTCGACAAGTTCTCCGGTTACGACCGCGTCGAGGGCGGCGGCCGCGCCAATGTCGGCGTGCAGGCCACCACGCAGTTCGACAAGGGCGGCGCGGCCAAGGTGCTGTTCGGCCAGTCCTACCAGCTGTTCGGCATGAACTCCTACGCGGTCCGGGACTCCATCAACACGGGCCTCGATTCCGGTCTCGACAAGCCCCGCTCCGACTACGTGGCGAGTATCGACTACTCGCCCAACCGCACCTACACCTTCAGCGTCCGCTCCCGCATGGACGAGCAGACCTGGAACGTCCAGCGTTTCGAGGCCGAAGGCCGCGCCAACTTCGATCGCTGGTCGATCAGCGTGATGTACGGCAACTACGCGGCACAGCCGGAGCTCGGCTATCTGACCCGCCGCGAAGGCATCCTCACCACCGGCTCGCTGAAGGTCGCGACCAACTGGGTGGTCACGGGCTCGGCGCGCTGGGACCTCGAGGCCAACGAGATCAACCAGTATGTGGTCGGTGCCGGCTATGTCGACGATTGCTTGGTGCTGGGATTGAACTATCTGAAATCCTACAATTATACGGTAGGCGGCGTGCCCCCCGTCTTGAATGAGACCTACATGCTAAGTATAGGTCTACGAACATTCGGGACGATCGCAATCGGCTTCTGAGGCACGGATAGCGGCGCATGCGGGTCACGTCGGGGGACGTCACCACCACGACCGAGGCGCGCAATAGCGGGCAGGCGGTCACGGCTGTGCTGGGAAAGCTCGAGTTCGACGAACGCGCAGAACTGTTCCACTTCAGCCATGTCGGTTTTGGGCGCGCGAGATCGCGGCTTTGGGTCATGACGTCAAACTGCTGCTACCTCAATATGTGAAGCCATTCGGTGCGCCCCGACGGCGCGTATTACCAGTGGAGGAAGGATCCACCCAGAGAGTTGTCGATTGATCTGGTAGCTGACGAGCGGTTTGGACGAGCAATCGGACGGATCGAAGCCTCGTGACAAAGGTCGCTTTAGGCGGCCGAGCAATCCAGCGGGCCGTAACGTGAGTGAAGCCTGAGCACGCCTCGAAAGTTACGATGTGAATGCCGACCCGATCGTATGGCGGGGAAGGCCGTGCGGACAGGGAAGCAATCGACGCACGCACCTGTCTGGTTCACCGGGGTAATGGGCACGGCACGTTGGAAAGGTAGTACGGGTAATCGGGGGAGACCCGTCTTGGTCGAAGGTCGCGCCTTCAGCATTGAGTAGTCGATGGACCGGACGGGAGTCGGACAGGGTCAAAGGTACCGATGAAACCGGGTAATTCCGGCGGAGGAAAGGACCCTGACTTCAGGTGCGCTTTTGAAGATGGCGAGGGAAAGGGTAGATTGGCGATGAGCCTTGAAACGCCCGATAAGATCAGGAGCCTTCAGAGAAAGAAAGCTTTATTGTAAGGCGAAGGCGGAGCCTGCCTTCCGCTTCTACGTGCTGTACGACAAGATCTGCCGCGAGGACATTCTGAGCCATGCCTACAAGCTGGCCCGCGCCAACGCGGGTGCGCCGGGAGTGGACGGAATAACTTTCGAACAGATCGACGCGTCGGGACTCGAAGCATGGTTGGCTGGCCTGCGCGATGAACTCGTCACGAAGACCTATCGGCCCGATCCGGTGCGGCGGGTGATGATCCCGAAGCCCGGCGGCGGCGAACGTCCGCTCGGTATCCCAACAATCCGGGACCGGGTCGTCCAAGCTGCTGCAAAGATCGTGCTGGAACCGATCTTCGAGGCGGATTTTGAGGACGGAGCTTATGGATATCGCCCGCGCCGCAACGCGGTCGATGCCGTCAAGGAAGTGCACCGGCTTATGTGCCGGGGCTACACAGATGTTGTTGACGCCGATTTGTCGAAATACTTCGACACGATACCGCACTCGGACCTCCTCAAATCGGTGGCCCGACGCATCGTCGACCGGAATGTGCTGCGGCTGATTAAGTTATGGCTGCGAGTACCGGTCGAGGAGCGGGATAGCAACGGGAAACGGCGCATGAGCGGCGGTAAGAGCAACAAGTGTGGCACGCCACAGGGGGGTGTCATGGTTCCCTGAACGCAAAAGATAACTTTGCGGTGGGGGAGCGGTCACGGAGCTATTGGCGGCGCCGGGCGCCTTTCCACCGGGAGGGGTGGGTGGGAGGGGGATGGAGTGGCGGATGACGATCTTGTCGTCGCCAACGAGGACTTCCTTCACGAGAAGGCGCAGCACGCGTTGGCGTTCGATTATATCGAGCGCGCCGACGGACGAGCGGAGGCGCTCGAGGAAGCTAGTCACGGATTCAGCGAGACGCAGACAAACCTCCTGCTCCTGCGATTGGTCTTCGATCGCCTGCAGCGCCGACAAGCAAGCCTGTTCGCGGCTACGCAAATCGGGCATGCGACTGCGCAGCTCTTCAAGTGAGAGAAGGCTCTCTTGATAGGCCGTGAGGAGACGCTCGATGCTTTTCCGGGAACGCGCAAGATCGCGGCGAAGCGTTTCCTCCCGGCGCTGTGTGGGATCGGAGTTGCGCGCCGCCTTGAGCCGGCGCTCAAGTTCGTCTTCGATGAGCTGTCGGTCTTCAAGTAAACGCGCGATCTCTTTCCATACCACCTCGTCCAGCAAATCCTGGCGCGTCGGGCGACTGTCGCAGACCGGCCCGCCGAGCCGGCGCCAGCCATCCGAGCCCAAGCAGCGGTAGTAATGGATGGTTCGAGCGCTCGACCTGGTCGAGGTGCGATAGAGCCCATAGCCGCATTTGGCGCAGCTCAACAATCCTTGCAGGGCGCTCGGCGTGATCGTGCGTCGCGGGGCATGCTTCTTGTTGGCTTCCAAAAGCTCGTTCGCCAATGCGAAGGTCTCTTCGCTGATGATGGTCGGCACAGGGATTTCGATCCACTCTGTGCGAGGAAGCTCATGATTTGCGCTATTGCGAGGAGCGACGCCGCCGCGCAATCGCAACGGCCGCGTCACACGCATGCGCGGCGCGATCCGCGTCTTGCCAAAGCAGGCCGTTCCTTTATACGCGGGATTGCGCAGCATCGCCCAGACCGTCGAGCGCTCCCAGCGGCCTGTTTCTTTGGCTGTCGGAATCTGGCGCTCATTGAGCAGGCGCGTGATGGCGCCGATGCTGTGGCTTTTTGCGGTGTAAAGCTCGTAGACCCAGCGCACGATACCGGCCTGTCGCTCGTCGATCTCATAATAGGCGGCAGAGTGATCGGTCTTGCGCTTGTAGCGATAGCCAAACGGAGCGCCGGAAAGCACGCTCACTTGGCCTTGAAGGGCGCGATGGCGCTTCCCTCGCCGCGACCGTTCCAGGATTTGCGCGCGTTCATATTCGGCGATCATGCCCTGAAACTGCAGCAGCAGCTCGTCTTCCGGCGTCGCTGCCCGTCTCGAGCGAATGAACAAGACTTCGACGCCGGCGCGCGCGAACTCTTCGATAAGAAGGATTTGATGCGCATAGCGCCGGCTCAGCCGATCGGGAGCGTAGACGAGCACGGCTTGGATCCGCCCTTCTGCGGCGAGGTCGCGCAGTCGTTCAAGTCCGGGGCGCAACAAGCTCGCGCCGCTATAGCCGTCGTCTTCGATCACCCATTCCGCCGGCACGTCGCAGTTCTGCTCGCGCGCGAAAGCGATCAGCGCGCTCGTCTGACTGGCGATCGTGTTCTCCTCCTTCTGTTTGTCCGACGACACTCTGGCGTAAATCGCGGCGGTCTTCATCTTCGCCTCCCGTCACATCGGCGCCAGCGCGCGCGAAGCGCACCTGATCTGGAACGAGAATTTCGTAAACCTGTTCAAGTTTGACGGCGACGAGGCGATCGAACGCAAATTCGAGTCGAACGTCGCGTTTTTTTCGCCGCTCAGCCATCTTCGCGGACAGACGCGAGATAAGCGGCCACCGCTCGGCGCATCACCTCGCTTGCCGAAAGCCTGGAAGCCGTCGCATGCGTCTGGAGTTTTTGGGCAAGATCGGCCGGCATCTTCAGGGAGAGCGTCACTGATGGCTGCGGCGCGGGAAGGAGCCGCTCCCTGCTTTTGGCCACTTCGAGATAGCGATAGGCCTGCCGCAGCGACAAGCCGCTTTCGCGCGACAGCACCAAGGCCGCCTCCGCCATGCCGATTTTCTTCGCGAGCAAGCGTCGCGCCGCCCTCAGCCGCTCGGCTTTCTGCGCTTGCGTCGATCGAATCATATGACATAACGGTATTACCTTTTGCGTCTCAAATCAACAACGGCTCTATCACGCCAGCCGACGATGACGCGTTCAAAGCGGAAGTTATCTTTTGCGTTCAGGGAGCCATCAGTCCGCTGCTCTCCGTCATCTACATGAACCGGTTCCTGAAGCATTGGCGTCTCAGCGGTCGGTGTGAAGCATTCCATGGCCAGATTATCTCCTATGCCGACGACTTCGTCATTCTCAGCCGCGGCCACGCGGAAGACGCATTGACGTGGACGAAAGCGGTGATGACCAAGCTTGGGCTGACACTCAACGAGACTAAAACCTCGGTGAAGAATGCCCGATTGGAAAGCTTTGACTTCCTTGGGTACACGCTCGGACCCCGCCACTTCCGCAATGGGGGGCGGTGGTATCTTGGCGCGGCTCCGTCGAAGAAAAGCGTGCTGCGGATCAAGAGGAAGGTCAGCGAACTGCTGACGCCGGGCAACAAGGGCGCTTGGCCCGAAGTACAAGCACGACTGAACCGCCTTCTGCGCGGCTGGTCCGCTTACTTCAGCTATGGCTCGCTTGCTACGGCTCATCAGGCCGTTGATCGACACGTCTTTGACCGCGTGCTCGCCTTTCTGCGCAGACGACATAAGACGCCAGGACGTGGCGTCAGACGGTTCTCTGATCAGATCTATGGGAACCCTGGCGTACTTGTGCTGAACCGCGTGCGCAAAGTGTCGCCGACGTGCGCCTTGTGACGAAACCTGTCGGAAAGCCGGATGCGGGAAAACCGCACGTCCGGTTTGATGAGCGGGGAGAGGAAACGGAACGCGCAACAAGCGCATCACCGCGCCTCTCCTCGACTCTACTCAAGCGCGGGAAGACTGATGCTGCCGACGCAGAGGCGATCAGCGAAGCTGTCGCGCGCAATACCATGCGCTTCGTCCCGGTTCGTCGAACACTGCAATCACGTCCGCTATCATGAGAGCATCGACAACCTCACTCCTGTCGATGTCTACTTCGGCAGGGCTGAGGCGATCCTTGCAAGCCCGCAGCAATTGGCTCTTCCATTCGGTCGTCCCCCATCGCGGGTGTCAAGCCGCGCACGCGGGACCGCGATTTTAATCGACCCGAAGCTACCGGTCAGCGACCGCGGCTGGCTGCCGTGTCGATGCCCGTAACGGGGCGTTCCCTCATGGCCGGCCTTCATGCCGCGTCCGTAGCGCGGCCGCGCAAGGGCCGCATCGAGCTCGCTGCGGAGCAATTCCTCTAATGAGTTCCCGCGTTGGTTTCCGCACCGCCGTTTCAACCGGATCGAACCAATTTCGAAAAGCTGCGGAGCCGTCTCTCTTTCACACGGCGGGGAAATGCATCTTTGTGACATTGCTGGTCATGGCATGGTCTCCGATCCGGCGCTCCAAACGGCGGATGATTCGAGGTTGATCACCTCAGAGACTACGCCGCTTTCAATTCCAACCAATCCTGCGGCGGGACCCTGTCTGAAATCCGCCAGCCTGTCGGGAACGCAACCCGGAGCGCGAGAAAAATAGCACGTCTGGCTCTGCGCATAATGGCCCAACTCTTGCGAGGGGCGAGCGGGCAAAGGTCAGGTTGGAGATTGAGAATGGCGAGCGTGTCAAAGCTAAAGGTGTTTGCGGCCCTGAGTGCGGCCAGTGTTGCGCTTGTGCCAATATCGGCAAAAGCTCCGATATGGAGTTCGAGCGCTCAATACGGGAGCTTTTCAATCGATGGCTACAGTTGGAACAACGACGTATGGGGCAGGGGCGCAGGACCCCAGACTATCTCGGTGAGTGCTGTCAACCAGTGGGGGGTGTGGTCGAACCAGCCTGATACTGGTGGCATCAAGAGCTATCCCCACGAGGGTTTCAATGTCGGCAAACCGCTCAGTTCGATCAACACTCTGATCTCGAACTTCAATCAGGAAGTTCCGACTAGCGGCGCCTGGGACGTCGCCTACGATATCTGGGATAGCTCAAATCAGTATGAGATAATGCTCTGGACGAATTACACCGGCAATCCCGATGGTGGCGGCAACGTCAAGCCCATTTCTTACAAGTACGCTTCTTCCGGGGCGGCGATACCGATCTACACAAATGTCGATGTAGGCGGAGCGACTTGGAACGTGTTTCAAGGAGAAAATCACCATAAGGTCATCTCATTCCTGCGCACTTCGAAGACCAACAGTGGGACGGTGGATATCAAGAGTGTCCTGCAGTGGATCAAGTCTAAAGGGTACTTTGGGGAGATAAACGTCGGCAACGTCCAATACGGCGTTGAGATCACCTCCTCTCCAGGTGGGATGAACTTCAACTTCAATAATTGGACCCTGACATCGAGGTGAGTACCCACGGTCGGTGAGGTGAAGTGGCCTCGGATTCTGGACCGGCGGCTCAGATGGTGCGGATGCCGTTTTGTTTTGATAAACGGAGACCATGAAGAAGAACGAGACGGAAAATCGAAGCAGCGCTGAAGGCAAAGATCGCCTTGGAGCCGCTGCGAGAACAATCAAAGGTGACGGATCTGGCGCTACCAGCGGTGGAGAGAAAATTACGTGAGGCAACAACTCAGTTCAGGAACATTTTCGGCCAGGCAATGCGACAGCTCCCTAGCAAACATGTGGAGCTGATCGCACCGGACGAAAATCGATTCGCACAATGCTCACGCTGCGTGGGCAGCCCGTCGGGGGCTGGGTGGTTTGTTGCGGGGGCGACGTCGAGAAGTGGACTCTTCGCCTAGTCGCCCTCGATCTTCGTTCGCAATCCCCCGAGGAGAGAAACATGTCGTGGGACGACCAGCAATTCTAACGGACGAAAGCTGTGCCGCTGCTCCTACCTTGCAGTGCGCCCGTTTTTCACAAGCTCAAAGAAATAGCGAGCGAAATACGCAATTTTGGATTTTCGCATCACCACCGAACTTTCGGCACTGTTCTTGAAACGGGCCATTCCGCACCTCGCCGAGTTGGGTGAGAACGATCAATGCCCGCTGCGCGACCTTTCGTGAGCGAAGGTAGCGGGAGATGTCCCGATCGCTGTTGAGCGCCGCGCTCGTGACGTGGGCAACGGGCTTGATCGTCATGCGATCGTGGTGAGCTTGAAGGGCCGCACGCAGAACCGACGATTTCTTATGCGCCTTCAATCATCGGAAACCCTTGTTGGCCTCGATCATGCCGGCCGCGACCCATCGCAAGGTCATACCGGCATCCCGCCGGCGTTTGACGTTGCGCGTGACCCGGCGAATGGTGCCCTGAAATGGACCCCGGTTTTGGGACGAGAGGCCAGGTTGGAAAAGGGCCGCTCCGTTTGATCGACGGAGGGCATGATGACGAAGAAGACGCGACGGGAGATCGACGCGGTGTTGAAGGCAAAGATCGCACTGGAAGCGGTGCGGGAGCAGGCGACGGCTGCCGATCTGGCCCAGCGCTATGAGGTTCACCGAACCAGATCTATGCTTGGAAGAAGCAGCTGCTGGACCAGGCGGCCCGGCTTTTGACGTGGGTGTCGGGCGCGAGAGCGAAGGAAACGCGCGAACGCGAGATCGAGAAGCTGCACGCCAAGATCGGACAAACTGACGGTCGAGCGCGAGTTTTTAGCGCGGAGGTCCGGAAGATGAGCACGCCGGACCGTCGAGGAATGCTCGAGCGCGTCGACCAGGCGCTGTCGATCCGTCGGCAATGCATGTTGCTCGGCATCGCCCGTTCTAGCGTCTACCGGCCGCTACAGCCGGCCAATTCAACGACCTTGCCCTGATGCAGCGGATCGACGAGCTGATCACCGCCTGGCCATTCCTGGGCTCGCGGCGAATGACCGCGATGCTGAGGCTGAGGGGCTTGCGGTCAATCGCAAGCGCGTGCAACAGTTGATGCGCAAGATGGGCATCGCCGCGCTGGGACCGAAGCCGAACACGACAAAGCCGGCGCCGGGCCACAAGATCTCTGTCCCGATCTGCTGCGCAACATGAACGATCGACCGGCCGAACCAGGTGTGGGCGGCCGACATCACGTATCTGCCCATCGGCCGCGGCTTTCTCTATCTCGTCGCCATCATCGACTGAGCGAGCCGTGCGGTTCTGGCGTGGCGGCTGTCGAATACGATGGACGTCTCGTTCTGCGTGGCGGCTCTGGACGAGGCGCGGCGACGTACGGCACGCCGGAGATTTACAACACCGACCATGGCAAAGGCGTTCTCCGATCGCATCCGCCAGCGCGCTTCCGCTCGCGGTTACAAATGGCATCTGGACGAGGTCGTTATTTCGATCGCGGGCGAACAACATTGGCTCTGGCGCGCTGTCGACCAGAATGGCTTCGTTCTCGACGTCTTGATCCAGCCCCGAAGAGACTCGCGCGCTGCGCAGCGGCTCATGAAGAAGCGCTTGAATCCGCCGGCACGCCGCTGCGCGTGATGATCACGGACAAGCTCCGTTCGTACGGCGCTGCGAGGGCGAGCATGGGCTTTCACGTCGGACATCGCCCGCACAAAACTCTCAACAATCGCGCCGAGAATTCTCATCGGCAGACGCGGCGACGCGAGCGGATCATGAAGCGTTTCAAAGCGCCCCATCAGGCTCAACGGTTTTAGTCAGTTCACGATCAGGTCGCGAACGTTTCCGCATCCCCTATCTCGGAGCTGTCGCCGCCGACCTCCGTCGTGCTTCGCGCGAACGAGCCTTTGCGACTTGGCGCGAAATCTCCGCGACAAGCGCTATCGCCGAATCTCGGACCTTTGAAAATCGCCTCCTTCGTCTCGGCGGTCGATTAAGTTGACGATGCCATCCATGCGTCGCCCACACGTTCTTCCTTGGCCTTCTTGCATCATGGCCGACGAAGACCGAGATGCAGCCCGCAAAGCTGATCGGCCGCTACGGCAGGACGTTCTGGTGTGTTCGAGGTCAGACATACGGCTTGCCTCAACAATCGCTAGCCTTGTCGCGTAAGCGACATAGCTATCGGAAGCCGTCGGGAATGCGCATCGCTTCGCTGGCATGGAGTCTGCTCACCACCAGGGGCGTAGAAGCGACGCCACGACATCGATCGTCGTTGCGGATGGCGCGCACATGTGTTGTTCGTGAGGTGATATGCGACCTGGAGTTCTTATACGGGGCGCGGCAGCAGTTACGCTTGCCGCTTGCGGTGGCGCGAATTCGGCGGATCTCGATCCAGCGGTGAAGGTTTCATCCGACACTGTGGAGCTGGACCGGGAATTATATTGGCGTGCACGGCGGTGGCGGCTATGCCGGACATCTTCAGTGACCCCTAGGCCCATCTATCTATGGCGACGTCGTCCATACCCCTGCATCCCTGGCCGGGGGCCAGAGCGGTGATCACAGCTTTAGACCGTGCCGCCCAGTCGCCCACTCAGGTGTCTGGGAGATCGGAGCCTGATTCTGGCCCAAGACTTGCGTGCAACGTTTAGGACGCTTTGTGCGCAAGGGTCAGTGCTGGGCTTTGGAGGAGACACTGAACGCAGCTGCGCCAATTTCGTGAGGTCAACCCCAGCCTCCGTTATCCCCACACAACGAGGACGAGTGAACGATCATGTACAAGCTCGGCGCTTTCATGCTTGCGCTGCTGGGTCAGCAGGGATTGGCAGCCGCGCAGGCTCCGGCCGACAACATTGCAAAGCCGCTGCTGGTGCCGTCCGATTACGAGCGAGCGCTAACGATCGGCGCTCAATATAACCAGCTCACTGTCAATATGCCCGACGTTCCGTTCTGGCTCGCAGAGGGCGAAGCGTTCGTCTACCGACGGACGACTCAAGGCAAGCACCAGTTCATGCAGGTCGATGCTGCCACTGGCGGAAAGCAGCCGGCTTTTGATCATACCCGCCTCGCGGCGGCGCTGGCCAGGGCAAGCCTCGAGAACTATAAGGCCGACAATCTGCCGTTCGACCGTTTCGAGCTGGCCGACGATGCTCGCATGATCACCTTCAACATCGACAACACCCGGTGGACATGCGACCTCGTAAGCTATGGCTGCACAGCCAATGCCATGCACCCGGACGTCCATCAACAGATGGGCTATGACCCCACTCCGCCCGCGGAGAACGATCCGGAGAACACAAGCATATCCCCTGACGGCAAATGGTTGGCCTATACTACAAAATACAATATCTTCCTGCGCAGCGAGGACGGCTTGCAGGACATCCCTTTGACCTGGGACGGATCGGAAGGCAACTACTATGCTTTCTCGACGCTAAGATGGTCTCCAGATTCGCGTCACCTCGCGGCTTACCGCATCCGTCCAGGCCACAAACGTCAGATCCACTACATCGAATCGTCCCCGACGGACGAGCTTCAACCTAGATATTCGACGATGACGTATCCGAAGCCGGGTGATGCCTTGCCGCTGCTCCAGCCGGTGCTGTTTGACATCATCATGCAGAGCAAGATTGAAATCGACAATGCTTCCTTTCCAAATCCCTACCACCTTTCGCCGATCAAGTGGTGGAAGGATGGTCGCGGGTTCACCTTCGAGTATAATCAGCGCGGGCACCAACTCTATCGACTTGTCGAGGTGGAAGCTGCTGCGGGTAAGGTGCGCTCTCTGATTGATGAGCGCAGCATTACCTTCATCGATTACCAGCCTCTGGTGATGGACCAGCAGAAAACTGGAAAGTTCTTCCGCTACGACGTTGAGGACGGAAAGGAGATCATCTGGGCGTCCGAGCGCGATGGATACGAGCATCTGTACCTCTTCGATGGCCGAACCGGCGAGCTCAAAAACCAGATCACTAGAGGAGATTGGGTGGTTCGCGCGGTCTACTACGTCGATCCGGTCAAGCGCCAGATTTGGTTTGGTGCGAGCGGGAGGGACAAAGGGGAAGATCCCTATTTTGTCCATGCTTACCGTGTCGACTTCGATGGGAACGGACTGACCGCGCTCACTCCTGAACCGGCCAACCATCACATTGAGTTTTCGCCTAACGGCCGCTACTATGTCGACCTGTGGTCACGCATCGATGTCCCGCCGCGCTTGGCGCTGTATCGCGCCAGTGATAATGCCGAGCTGATGCAGGTTGAGAGCGCCGATATCTCGGAACTCATCGCCTCCGGCTGGCAGCCGCCCCTCAGCTTCCATGCCAAGGGCCGGGACGGCGAGACCGATATATGGGGGTTATTCACAAGCCCCTCAACTTCGATCGAAACAAGAGATACCCGGTGGTGGAAAACATCTATGCCGGCCCTACGGGTTCTTTCGTTCCGAAGTCGTTCTCGGCCTTGGTTGAGCCGCTCACCCAAATGGGGTTTATCGTCGTTCAGATCGATGGAATGGGTACGAACAATCGCTCGCGCGCGTTCCACGACATTGCCTGGAAGAATTTAAAGGACGCCGGCTTTCCCGATCGGATTCTATGGCATAAGGCGGCGAGCGCGAAGTATTCATGGTACGATATTTCGAACGTCGGCATTTTTGGCGGGTCCGCCGGCGGGCAGAACGCGGTGAGCGCGCTGCTCTTCCATTCTGATTTTTACAAGGTGGCGGTGGCTAACAGCGGCTGTTACGACAACCGGATGGACAAGATATGGTGGAATGAACAGTGGATGGGTTGGCCGGTTGGTATCGAATATTCGCTGTCCTCCGCCATCGACAACGCCCACAGACTACAGGGTAAGTTGATGCTCGTTGTCGGCGAAATGGACCGCAATGTCGATCCGTCCTCTACCTTCCAGATGGCTGATCGGCTCATCAAGGCAGGAAAATACTTCGACATGCTTGTGGTACCCAGTGCAGATCACGGAGCGCCCGGCAATTATAGCGAGCTCAAGCTTCTGGACTTCTTCGTTCGCAATATTCTTGGGCAGATACCACCTAACTGGAACGCCCTACCGATTGAGCTGCTGAAACCCAATTAAGGGCCATGATTGCGCGAAGAGCTATCATCATTTAGGTCCAACGCCGTGGCGACTCGAACGAGCGCCCTCCGATTTCGCTTGTCTCTCAGCATTAGTAAGCAAAAGCACAGTCATCTATGACTCTTTGGGAGTTTTGGGACAGGCGCTGAACCTCCTCCGAATGAGTGGACACCTGTAGTAGGCTCATTGAGCCCGGAGGTGTCGAATGGAACGTCAACGTCGGTCATTTACCGAGGAGTACAAGCGCCAGGCCGTCGAGTTGGTGGTGTCCAGCCGTCGCACGGTCACGTCGGTGGCCAAGGAGCTCGGTCTGCGCGACTCGGTGCTGCGGCGCTGGGTCGACAAGCTCCGGCAGGAGCCGGCATCGGCGAGGTGGCGCCCCACCACGCAGGTGACGCCGATGTCGGCGGACCAGGCTTCGGAGATCGCCCGGCTGCGCCAGGAGACCGAACGAGCGCGACATTTTAAAAAACTGTCCAGAGCCGTTGCACGCTGCGCGGGTTAGAAACAGCCTTGTGCTATTCTCTGCGGCCGGGAGGGCAGCGGCCGTCAGCTTATTGGAGGCGCAATAGCTTCTTCCATACCTTGAAGACCGAACTCGTTCATCATCGCAACTACAAGACCCGCGCCGACGCCCAGCGTGATATCTTCGCCTTCATCGAGGGCTTCTATAACCGAACAAGGCTCCATTCCGCCGTGGGATATATCGCCCCGATCGAGATGGAGCTAAACGTCGCCTAAACCCGTCTAATTTTTTGGGGGAAGATCATACGGGACATTCACCGTTCAGCTGTTGCTGCCGCTAGCACCCCTGCCGGTTAAAACTCGACGGCGTTCTCAACATCGAACCAAGCATTGGGCCGAGGCTCGTCAGCTTCTCGGAAGCTAGCGCCCCATTCTGAGATCTCTGGACACTTGACCAACGCAATGCCTTCGAAGCGGCTCTTGGCTCGGCCGGTAAATTGCAAAGGTGAGTGTCGATTTCGCCGGGCTGTTGTTTTCGAGCGCGTCAATCAGCTTCTCGAACTGAACCCTCCGTAGCTCGCGCGGAGGATCCGAGCTTAGCTCGGAGGTTGAGAAACCTCTACGTTCTCCAATGAGCGTGGTGAGTCGATCGTTAATAAGCCGAATTGGGCTGAACTGGACAGTTGAGCGTTGGCCAGAGTGAGAGCAGGAAGAGGGACAAAAGGTCTCTGAGCCAAGCCAGGACACGGCGGAGGTTGTGGCCAACGGCCGAGAGGAGAACGTTAGCGGCATCTCCGGCGCGGCCTTTGAGATAGCAGCGGCCAAGGTGACCTTCGTTCTTCATGTGTCCGATGATGGGCTCGATGGCGGAACGGCGGCGTAGCTCGCGCTTGATGACGCCGAAGACGCCGCGCTTCTGGCCCGAGATGAAGACGCGGCGGGGATTTTGTGTGTCGTGGCCGCGATATCCCTTGTCGACATAGGCCCGTTCGATCGGGCAGCCGGTGAGGCTCTCGGTGCGCTCGATGACGTTGCGAAGGGTGTGACCGTCGTAGGGGTTGTCCGGCAGCGAGCAGGCGTGGAGCACGAACAAGCCGCCCGGAGCTCTTTGGTTGTTGGTGACGATGGAGGCCTTCACGCCGAACTCATAGGGCGGCGGCCTTGCCCTTGCCGATGCACTCGACCTCCGGAGCATGGAAGGAATACAACTTCCAGCCGCGCTGGCGCTGCTGCTGCGAGCCGATCTGGGTGGCTCGGCTCAGCGGCAGGGCGAATGCCCCCTCCAATGCGGCCTGGCCCTCGGTCTTGCGGCGAATGTCGCGGATGATCCGGCCCAGCCGGCTGCGCAGGATGCGCAGCTGTCGCTGATGCCGGTTGAATTGTTTGGCATGAGCGTAGCGGCCCGCCATCATCGCCGCGCTTTTGGCCACGCGAACATAGGATTGCCGGAGCCTGACCCCGTGCTTCCTCGCCAGGCGGTTCAACCCGCGGATCGCTGCATGCAGCAGCTTGGCGTCGGTCGGGAAGCTGATGGCCTTCGGTTGGACGGTCGTGTCGACCGTGACCCGCTTGAGGTCCTGGCTGCGCAACGCACCGCTCGCGTGCGCCACGCGAAGGCTCTCGGCCAACAACCGCTCCAGCTTGTCGCCGAGCCGCTTGCGCCAGTGGCTCAGGTCTGAGCGCTCATGCGGGAAAACGTGCTGGAAAAACTCTTCGCCGGTGAAGAACTGGAAGTACGGATCGTGGACCCAGCGCTCGCACACCCCCTCGTAGATGTGCTTGAGCAGCAGCAATCCGATCATGAAGCGGGTCGCGATACCCGGCCTGCCGTTGTCGCTGTAGAGCGGCGCGATCTCGCCGTCGATCCAGTCCCAATCGACCCTGCCGGCGAGCAGAACCAGCTCGTGTCGCATGTTGATGATCTGGTCCAGCCGGGACCGGAACAGATCGTTCGAGCCTGTCGTCCTGTGCTTCTTTGGTCGCATCGGTCCCTCCGATGCAGCACAGAATCACGGTTCGCAGCGGCAGGGAAATCCAAAATCGAAATTGCAGGTTTTTGCTGTGAAGCCCCAATCCCCTGCAATCTCAAATGCCGCCGCAACCGGAAAACAGACTCTCAATCAAGTGCTTGGAGGCTTGTTCACGGACAACTGGTGAGGATCAGAACAATCGAGCCATGGAACCTGACAGGCACTCCAAATCCAGCGTTGACCAGCCCGACGAGAAGCTTCGCGGCCGAGCGAGGCCCTGACCCTACGCGTCGGCATAGCAATCGTGGACCGGTTCATCATATCGTTTTACAGCTTAAGGGAGATGCAGTGAATCGTGAGGGGCTCTATTCTTCGATGTCCGCCGGATAAATTTGGAAATGCGGCAAATGATGATCGAGGACGATAAGGGGATTCGCCCCGGCATCGAAACGATGCGCGGGTTGCCTGCATTTTATGATGGTGCAGTCGTGACGACATCGTCGCTCACGAATGTAAGTCTATGTGTCGATCTGGACGCGGCGAAGCAGTTGGATCGATTACAGCCGATGATCGAACCGATAAACTACACGACGCTTTGGCAGCTGCAACCTGTGTCAAACAGTTGAAGTTCGATGCGGTTTCTCCTTTTCGCCCGATGAAGTAGTCTACGAAAATCGAGCGATGCAGTTCGTAGCGCATATTTAAGCTATCTAATGCGGAACGAACGCCGCATAAACTTCATCGGCTCCACTAGGGTTGGCGCGATTATCGCCGCCGCTTCGGCCAAATATCTCAAACCATATATGTTGGAGCTTTGGGCTCGACGCCGTTGATTGTGCTCAACGACGCGGGCGAAAAAAATGACAAGGCTGGCGCGAGCGCCAAGCAAAGGAGACAGGCGAGGGGTGTGGCCCTGCGAAGTGCACACCGCAGTTTTCCTTATTCGCGCGGGAGGGCCACTGGCGTGGAGCGTCGGTCGAGATAGCCACCAGGGAACGCAGTCAGGGGAAGGATTGGCGTATATGGATGCCATAACGCGAGCCCAACCAGCCGCGCGTCAAGCCGTACGATCAGTTTGCGGGCGATCATGTTAGCTATCGCCTCATCAATCTCGCCCTGCATTACATTCGCCGCGCCCGGCCGATCGCACAGGCGAGTTTCAGGCGAGCCTTCGTCCGCGGCCAGAAGAATTTCTCGCTCGAGGCCTCTGACGCGGTGTTCGCGCTCGATTGCTATGGCTCGCGTGTCCTCGACTATGATTTCGTCGCCGTTGTCCTGCATCGACAGCATAGAGAAAGTCGGCCCCCTCCAGGCTTTCAGCCAGGCATCGATGCCCTTGGCGACGGCATTTAGCCCCGGGCGGTTTGAAATGGCCGCCGACATCGTGGTCTTCGCTGTCTTCGAAGTAGTATACCTGTTCCGAGAGATCGCGCTCCGACAGCGGATACACGTAGCGATAGGGGGCGGCCGGGAGCAGCTTCAGTCCATGTTTCTCAGCTGTGTAATGATAGGGGCTGTAGCGCTGGTATCGCAAGCGTACCGCAGGTCCCGGCTGCAGATGATGCAGCAACGGCAACCAAGAGGCCATTTCCGCATACCATGCATCACACTCGCCGGGAAAGCCCCACAATAAACTCCAACTGACCCGCACGCCGTACTGACGGCACCACTTCAACAGCTGAACATTGTGCGCTGAGGTCGTTCCTTTGCGCATCAGCTTCAAAACACGAGTATCCAGGCTCTCAATACCCGGTTGAATCCAGCGGACGCCGGCGGCAGCCAGCTTTTCCACTTCGTGGCGCTTCAGGTTGGCTTTGACCTCAAAGAAGATCGCGAGCTTCTCGGGTAGCGCGGTGAGGTGAGGGAGCGCCTTTTCAAGGTAGTCAATGGCCATAATATTGTCTACAGCTTCGATGCGCGACGAGCCGTAGCGCGCCGACATCTCAATCATCTCCGCTGCGGCCTGCCCCGCGGGCTTCTGGCGGTAGGTCATCGATCCGCCGTTCAGCCCGCAAAACAGGCAATGACTGCGCTCGCCCCACCAGCAGCCGCGAGAGAACTCCATCGGCAGCCCAGCATGGATGCGGTCGGCGTAGAGCGACGCCTCAACCTCCGCAAAATAGTCCGAGAAATCCGGCAGCGGCAGGTCACGCATGTTCTCGATCACGGCGCGGGGCACTAGCACTACTTTGGCAGAATGTGTTTTGGCCGCTGTTTTTCAAGGATTTGCTTTCGGCAATATGGGCATTGCTGAGGCGGCGGCCGAAGGATGAGATCGACGATGGCATGGCGTACGGCGGGCATGGTTGGTTGAGGCGGAGGCCCGTTGATTCTTTTTTTTCCGCCCCGCGTATGCGAGGCGACGATGTTGCAGGAAGGCGTAGGCAATCATTGTCATAAGGGCGTGGCGATGAAGACCTTGCCATGATCGCCCTTCGAAGTGATCAAGTCCAAGCTCCTCCTTCAACTGTTGATGCGCCTGCTCACAAATCCACCGTGCCTTGATGGTGGCGGCCAGCGTGCGCAGATCCGTCGTCGCCGGAAGATTGGCGAGATAGTATTTGCTCTCCCCGGAGGCACGTTGCTCGCCAATGAGCCAGACTTCGTCGCCTGGGAGATGCTGCTGACCTTTATCCCATATCCGCTGCGGAGGGCCGTCGGCGGTGCGGACACGGAGGGCAGCAAATCGGGCTTTGAGCCGACCTTTCGTCCCGCTACGCCAACTCACGGTTTTCCATTTGGCGCTGGCCAGCATTTGTTCTGCCGCAATCGATAAGATATCGGGCACGTGGTGCTTTCGTGGTTTGCCACGGACTTTGGTGATCGGCCAAATGAGCTTCACATCGACGGGATACACTTTCTGGTGCCGAGGGATACCGACCGCCCAGGCCAGCCCGCGCTCTGTTAGCCCTTGTCGAAACGGTGCGCTGAGGCCGTATCCTGCATCCGCCAGCACACATCCAAAGCGCATGTTGGCTGCCATCGCGCGGTCAATCTCGGCCAAAGCGATCTCCGGCTTGGACCGTGGCGTTCGGTGTTCGATTGGCACGCGAGCGCGCTTCAAACGGGGCATGTCGCTTGTCCAGCTGTCAGGCAGAAAGAGACGTAACGCGACCATCACTGGCACTTCGCCGCGCGCAAGCGTTAAAGACACCAGCGTTTGGCAATTTGCAGTTTTACCGAGAGCCGATGCGTATTGCGCCGCAACACCGACCGATCGCTCACCCTTCTTCGGCAGTGAGGTGTCATCAATAACCAGCACCGCATCCCTGCCGCCGACGAGTCGGTCCGCCTGGTTGAGCAGCTCTGTCTCCAGCGGCGTCGCGTCCCAGACACCGTCGGCAATGAAATGGTGCAACTGGTCGTAGTTGCTCGTGACAAGGCGTTCCGCCATCGGCTGAACGCTCTTGCGATCGCCAGGACCGATCAATCCCGCAACATACAGAGGACACATCCGCTGCCGGGTCTTATGACCCAGCCGGTCCAAGAACGGCATCAGCCAGCGTTCGAGTTCGTCTTCCCATCCCGGCATGGTCAGCCCTCCAAGAGCCGACCACCCATGAATCATTGAAAAATTGATTCGGGAATCCTATAAAACGCGGCAAAATCAACAATCTGCCAAAGTAGTGCTAGGGTCCAGACTCAATTGAGCCAATATGCGACGAGAGCGGCGAGATGAACAGCGGCCAAAAAATTACGGGCGAGCTTGTCATATCGCGTGGCGATGCGCCGGAAGTCCTTGAGCCTGCAAAAGCAGCGTTCGATGACATTTCGTCCTTTGTAGGCGCGTTTGTTGAAGCGATGGATGACGACACGGTTAGATTTATTGGGGATTACGGGCTTGGCGCCACGACGAATGATTGCGCCGCGAAGCTTGTCGCCATCATACCCTTTGTCGGCGAGGAGCACGCTCATGGGTGGCGCGAGCGCCAGGACATCGGGAGCCGCAGCGATATCGGCATCCTGGCCTGGAGTCAGATGCAGGACGACCGGCCGGCAGAGCGGATCGCTCAGCGCATGGATTTTTGTCGTGCGGCCTCCGAGCGAGCGGCCGATTGCTTGATTGTGCTCCCCCCTTTTCCGCCGGAGGCACACCGGTGAGCTTTAATCGAGGTCGAGTCGAGCGACAGTACGACGCCGTCTTCGCCAGGCTTGGCCAGCGCTTCGAAGATTGCGCACCATCGTCCTCGCTTGGCCCAGCGATTGAAGCGATTGTAGATCGTCGTGTAAGGGCCGTATTCACGTGGACAATCACGCCATCGTGCACCCGATTGCAGCATGTGAATGATGCCGCTGACGATGCGTCGGTCGTCGTCCCGATCCGGCCCCGTCAGTCCCCTCGGCAGATGCGGTTCGATACGCGCCCATTGCCTGTCGTTCAGCCAAAACAAACCAGCGCGCATTCTCTCGCCCCCGAATCAACACGTAGGCAAGAGAATCACGTGGCGCTATTTAGGTACAGACCCTAAGTCGCGCGTCGACGCCGCGGGATAGCCGGCCTCGCGATGCGTCGGGCCGAAAACGCCAAATGGCAGGTCAGCAGGCGGGATGTCTCTGCCGCGATTTAGGATGTCCCAACACAGCGGGCCGATCAGTGCGTCGGCCTCGCCCGACACGACATAGTCGACCCATGGGAAACGCGCGTGAGTGCTGCGCCCCATTACCGACTCGCAGTTCGCTCCACCCATGAGGGTGACAAGATCAAGTGAGCGCTCGCTCAGCCGGCGCAGCAACGCGAGCGAGGGGACATGCTGGGTGAAGGTCGAGCTGCACCCGACCATAGCCGGCCGCTTCGCCAATATCTTGTCAGCCGTCCAGTCGATAAACCCGCCGATGAGCGAGCGCAGCCTAAGGAAATTCGCGCGACGCTCGGCCATACCTTTGCCTGCGTGTATCGGGTTGCGCTCGAAATAGAGGTCGAGGAAGGCGTTTTGTTCGGGTTCGAAGCCGGGAAAAGCAATGCCCGCGAACAGCCAATCAACCAGTGCCTCCTCTGGCGGGCAATTCTCAAGAGGTCCATAGTCGGCGATGCCTATGTATTCTAGAAACCAGATGTTGGCATATGCTATGGTGGATTGCAGTCCAGCCTGGGTCAGCGCTGATTTCAGCAGACCAAGCGCCAGTGACGGCCTTTCGACTGCCGACACAGGCATGTTGACTAGGACGATTGGCACAGCGATACTCATAATCATTCCACGTTATTCATGATGTGCGCACAGGTGCGTTCGCCATGCCATAGTCTCATGCGCCGGACGGCAAAGTGAATTCTGCGCGACTCCTGACCGGAGCCGTGAACGTGAAGTCGCTAATTCGGCTAGTGGGCAGCCCGCTTCGAGCCACGATTTCCGCGTCACGTTCGTTGCCCGGCGACTGGACGGCATGAGCAAGCAGAGAGTGCTGGAGCCGAACGGGGAATAATTGCCTGCACGCGGCTCCGCTCTGGTATTTAGCGGCGCCACCCTCGAGTGAGACTCGCTGTTTTTCATCATTGATGAACGGACTGACGTCGTCATTCACATGGACCTATCAAAGTTTCAGGCGCGTCGTCGTCCGCTAGCAGGGATCACCGCCAGTGCAAGTTGCAGTGGCGCGCCACGAAAAGCCACGACCTCTCCGGAACCAGCGGCACCGTCGTCTGGCAGAACCATTTGATTGACCACTGGGCGGGGCAAGCCATTCTCGACTTAACCGCGTGCGTCCCAGTCGTGCACCGCTGATGCCCGAAATGAGGGCTTGGCTCGAAGCCGCAAGCGCGGAACCCCGCTGGTCTTCTTTTGTCACGCCGGTTGTGCACGCCACGAAGCCAGGGACCGTGGATGCGGAGCGGCATGTCATCGCGCTCAGCACTGCTGGATGGTGGGATGCTGCTGTCGCTTGAGGCTAAGTAGTGCCTCAATGCGAATCGGCACAATCTGCACCCGTATGGGAGGACGCGTGTTTGACTCCTTCGATGCGCCTCGTCGTCCAGTCACCGGTCTGCCAGATGAAGCAGTCGTCGAGGTCTTCTTCGATCAGCCCGGTCATGTACAACTGATCGAGCAAGTCGGCGACCCCAAGGAGGGTTGTTCCGTCAGCTGCGACCCGAATAACCAGCTCCGACATTGTGCAGTTGCCGTCCGCGATCAAAGGGCCAACGGAAATCGGGGCGATGTCGTCGAGCACGCGGTGTTCCATGTTGCGTGAGCGAAGATGAAAGCACCGGTTCCCTGCCTTATATTGCAGGTCCCTGCGGAAGCGGATCGGCAGGTCATGGGCTGGGCTCTCGAGCATATACTGTTCGATCATGCTCTGCAGCCCGCCCCGGAAACCGTCAGGCGTGCTGAAGAAGCGTTCACCCAGAATGCGGGTACCCGAGAGGCCAGCGATCGCTACCCGGCACCGGCGTCACCAGTCGTAAACGCCCCTGCCGCATATTTACGAGGAAGCCGGAAACGCAGGCGATCGTCGTGTGATTGCGTTCCAGAAAGGCGATTGCACCGTCCTTGTTAGCGCCCCTGCGCTTCTCCTTCCGCTCGCGCGCGCGCCCGACCATGGCCTTTGCTGTCTGCGCCTCCTTGCCCTGCAGGATGAGTTCGACTCCTAGCAACTCCTCAGGCGAAAAGGCCGTGTGAATCTGATTAAGATGGGCCCTGCTCAGCACGGAGAAACGATTCGTCGTCGTGCGATATAGATTGAAGAGCCCGAGCACGTGCCTGGTGAGTGCCGGATCCTTGAGTGGGGCTGCGGTTGTTGTTTGCGGTAACGCGCCCGTAATCTGATAGTAGTCGAACAGAAAGCGATCGTAGTGTGGGTTGTCCATAGGATCTGTGGCCCAGTAGCAGAAGCCCGTGCGGACTGCAGAACCAAACATTTCGCTCGCGACACCAACCACGCCCCGCCAAAGCGCTGCATGCTCTTTGCTATGTCGTAATAGCCTGTAAAGCGATCGGCCGAGAGGCCACAGAACCAACAACCGACGCTGCAGCCTTCGCTTAGCTCGAAAGCGATTATGGGGTGCGTGAGCGACGCCGCCGACACGCCCAATTGGTCATTGCAGCGCCGGATTTGCCGCTCGCGCCAAGCATGAAAGCGAGGATTGATCGTCGACATCTCGCCTTCGTCGCGCAAGAGGTCGCGATGACGCATCATCTCGCGGAGATACTCATCCCACATCACAGCCAGCGGCCACGGCGCAGACTCCGGCTTGAAGCGGTATTGTTGGTAGCCACCGCGCCAGAGCGGCAGCACCTCCATTGGATCCACATTGATGCCGTACCGCTCTGTTACCGCTCGAGGGGTGGCGATTGCCTCCGCAAGCGCCCTGCGGAACTCCTCGTCACCGACTAACCGCTCCATGAAGCGTTTGAGATGCGATAGCGTGCGCAGTTGCTCCGGGGTACGCCGGTCAAAAATCTGTCGGTAGTGCTCGGCGGCAGCGTGTGTCATTGACGAAGCTTACTTCATGTTTTCATCGCACTTCATCGCACTTCATCGCCTCCTCGAGCAACCACCCGATGCGGTCAGAGCGAAGGCATGTCAGACCTCGGCCACGACCGCTACAATAACAACCACAACAACTGCAACGGGCTCAACTGCTGTGGCGTGGTCAGAGGCCGCTTCCGCGGCTTGCGCGCCGCTCGTGGCCACCTCTGCAAGGGCCTGAACAGCGCCGGTCGAGATCGTATCACTCGAATTAAAAGTGCCACCGGCGAGCGGTTTAGTCGTCAACTTCTGTCGAGCTCGAATGCAACTTTTAGCTTCATCAGGTGTGAAGCTGTAGCCGAGGCTCTTTCCGATCGCGACAATCGATGCAAGGCCGGTAGCAATTGGTTTTACGCGTTCAAGCAGACCACCGTCGTTCCCCAGATCGTTGACGAATCGCTCTACGTCAGTTCGCGACACAGCCAGTCTCCGTGCCTTTGCTCAAAGTCGCCAAATCATCCATCTCGGGCTCACAAGCGATTGGTGCCGACGCCGTTAACAGGGCAAGAGGCGTGCCGAATTGAAGATTGCTGATTTTTCGTTTTTCTGACCCTGCGTATCGTCCACTTGGTGACACTTTGTTGCCGAACTGACAATCGGCCCGCTACGCGGGACGAGGTTTTCGTTGACAGTATCCAAACGGAGCAGGTTCTTCACGGCTGCGCCACAACGACGGAGGCAATCCGTCGAACAATACAAAATAGTCAAGAGAGCCTGGGGGCGCTGTCCAAGCGTTATGGATCAATCCGAAGACCGTCGCAAAATGGAAGAAGCGCGGTTCGGTGGCCGATCTTCCGACCGGCCCGAGAGAGCCAAAATCCACCAGTTTGTCGCTTGAGAAGGAGGCCATCATCGTCGCCTTTTGCAAGCATGCGCTGCTGCCGCTGGATGACTATGACTGCCTTTATGCTCTCCAGGCGACAATCCCGCATCTGACACGCTCATCGCTTTATCGCTGTCTTCAGCGCCATGGCATCTCACGGCTTCCGACGTGGAGGATGGCAAGGGCGTAAGGCGCAAGTTCAAAAGCTATCTCGGATACTTCCACATCGACATCGCCGAGGTTCGCACCGCGATGGGAGGGCTTTATCTCTTCGTCGCAATCGATCGAACCTCGAAGTGCGCCTTCACCGAGTTGCACGAAAAGCCACGAGTGTCACAGCCGACTTCTTGCGGAACTTGATCAAGGCAGTCCCTTACAAGATCCACACCGTTCTGACGGACAACGGCACCCACTCACCGACCCAAGCGGTGGGAGTTGGACTGTGGCCGATATCAAAGCCATGATCGAACGAAAGCAACCATTTTGGGCTCATGCCTTCGAGGTGGCCTGCGCCCGCAATGATATCGATCGTTGCCTGACCAAGCCTAAGCATCCCTGGACCAACGGCCAGGTCGAGCGGATGAACCGCACCATCAAGGAGGCCACAGTCAAGCGCTTCCACTACGACACGCATGACGAGTTGCGCAGCCACCTCGCCGACTTCGTCCGCGCCTACAACTTCGCTCGCCGGCTGAAGACCCTGAAGGGCCTCACGCCCTACGAATACATCTGCAAATGCTGGACTTCCCAGCCAGAACGATTCAAACTTAATCCGCTCCAGCAAATGCCGGGACTAAACACCTAGTTTGGAAACGCAGTCGCTGTTGGAGCTTGCATACGGACGGCGCGGGCCGCTCGCCGTCGAAGGAGAGCGGCAATCGCCGTTCTTGAACCGGGCCCGTTTCTTGAGCCGCTGGTTGGCTGCTTTCGGGCAACGCTCCCTGTTGCTGATCGCGCTGCTGCTCCTCTGGTAGGCAGCTTCCAGGTTTGGTTTGGTAGATCCGGTCTTCCTGCCACCGTTCACGGAGGTCATCGTACGCTTGCGCAAACCGGCGATCATTCACTACTCTTGAGCACAGCCAGCGAATTCACACGGCGCTTTGCGCCATCAGCAATCGATATGGCCATCTTCTCCGGAAATCCTTTTGGAAGCGCATTCAGCACCTGATCTATGGCCTTTGCGGCTGTATCGCCGAGCTGCTGGATGACAACCTTGACTGTTTTGTCGGGTAGACCGCAGCTTTTCGCAGTCTGCACGAAATGTCGGCCGAGAACCGTGTGGACGATGTAATGCCGGTTGCTGCCGATCGCCATGGCCAGCTTCATTTGGTTTTGGCTGATCTGTCCAGCGTCCAAGCTCGGTTGGGTCGAAATGATGTCGTAAAGCGGTGCAAGATGAAAACGACCGCCCGGCGCCAAATGAATGCTAAAATTCTTCGCGTGGCCATCGGTGGCGGCAAGCAGCCAGAACACGATCTGCGCCTTGAAGAAAATGGCCTGGTCGTCCTCAGGCGTATCGCTGCCCTTGAGGAAATCCGAGATTTTGCGGATGCCGGGTCCGCCATCGGATTCATACTTTCGCGCGGGTGGAACGGACAGCGCCTGGCAGCAGTCTTCCTGCGGCAGCCGCAACAGGCGGCCGTCGCGCGTCCAGATGCGATCGAACCGCTCAACTGCGAGCACGCGGCGCCCGGCGAAATCGATGATGCTTGATTTGGCGACAGGCAAGCCGAGTGCCGCAACCAGCTCAAGGCACAGATGCTCGTTTTCAACGCTGCCGGTCAGGTCGATTCCGTTCGGCAACTTCCCGATCTGCGGCTTGATAATGTGCGTAGTTGCGGTCGTGCCATGAGGCACGTGCCACTTGTCTTTCCAGTAAAGCAGCGCTGTCTTTTCCTGCGCGCCCGCGAGAGAAATGCGGAAGTCCTGGTCGGGGCCGATGCCGAGCGGATTGCTGGCAAGGTTGCCGAGAATGGCGGCGATCTCCTGATCGCTAGCGGCGCGGCCATCAATGGCGCCGGCGCCCCCGGGTGCGGCACTGTCGGGAAGGAATTGCAGCGCCCCGATGCAATCGCGGCCGATGGCGGAGAGCAGGCTGTAAGCATCGGCGCCATCAGCATGCGCGCGTTCGGCGACGCGTCGGCGGATGTCGTCATTATCGGGCAGAAGATTGTCAAAAACAGCGACGACGGGATCGCCGATATAACGATCCTCCCGCAATGGCAGCGACACGGAAACGGGGATGGCATTTTCCCACGCGAGCCACTGCTTGTCATACTGGAAATCGATTGCGCCACTGCTCTCGCGCCGCAGCCGCCCGACCAGCCGTGCGTTGAGGTAGACGTTGAGCGGCGCACGGGCAGGGCGACGCGCCATCAGAACAGATCCTCAATCGCTTCAGCCGTCAATTTGGTGCGCGGCCGGATGACCAGCTCGAGGTCGAGCGCGGCCAGCGCATCCATCAAGATGCGCAGCTGCGTTGCAGGTTCACCGGCCTCCAGCTTCGAGACCGTCGCTTGACGCGCATGCATCTTCTCACCGAGGTCCCCCTGGGTGAGCTTCTTCTGCCGCCGGTAGCGCCTGATCCCGGCGCCGATTTGCTGGGGGGTGCGGGCAATCGTATCCATAAAGGCATGATACGCAAACGCGTATAATTTGTCAATATACGCGACCGCGAATATCTACAGATCATACGCTTTCGCGTATACTAGGCATATTGAAATTACTAAAAAGCTAAAGCTGATGATCGATGTAGAGCTGGGCTCGAATCTGCCGGTGGGCGAGAGAGCCTCCTCGACATGTCGAACGTTCGTATCACTATCGTGCCAAGCAACTCCTTGTATCCATTTTGCCGCAATAGTAACAACAACAAATTCAATGACTTGAGGCCGGATTGTTCCCGATCTGAGACCGGACACTAGCTCCGATCGGACCTTTGGAGTCTCGACAGCGATTGAGCTGGAAAGCTATATTAGAACATACTAAGAACTGATCTTCCGGTTGTGTTTTCAAGACCCACTCTCACTAACATTTTGCCCGGCAGGCCGTGCATTTAGTGCCGCCAACTCAGGATGAGGTCGGGCCCAGGAGCCGCGTCATTGACCTTGTTCCGCCATTTGCATGACGACGCCTTTTTAGCTTTTTCGCGCGATCACAAGCACCTGTACGCAGCGTGTCTGCTGGATCTGCACGAACGCTTCTTTTCAGGCGCGCCGTCGTTCCCGACGCCGCAGCAGGTGGTCCACGCCATCTACGACGTCATGCGCGCCAACCCCGTCCTCTGGAACGAGGGCGATGATTTCGGCAGCCTGCCGGAAATGATCTCCGCGAGACGCCGCCGGATCCGGAAGGCCGACGTCGCGCTCGCTTCCGAGAAGGGCGACAAGGCGCTCGGTCTTGCCCGACAACTATACGCCCGGCTGCTCGTCTGGGGATGGCTTGAAGAGGAGGAATACGGGCTTCGCGTCACTGTGGACATGGCTATGGGACCGCTGCTCGTGCTGCAACGGCTCGCGAGCCTCAACAAGGATCTCTCGCAGCGATTCGGCGGCTTGATCGTGCAAATCCGCCTCAACCTGGAGGCCGTCGAAAAACTGAGGCCTGAGATCACCGACCGCAAGCAGCGCGAAGCCGCGCTCGCCGTCCGCGAGGCGCGCAATCAGGCCGACCAGTTCACTAAGAGTCTGCGGGCCATTCTGGCCGACCTGAAGCGCGTCCGACGGACCGTCATGGAGTCGAAAACAGTCGCTACCCGGCTCGAAGCCTTTTTCGAGGAGTTCATCGAACAGCTCCTGCTGAAGGACTTCGAGTCCATCCTCACCGTCAACCATCCATACCGCTTCCGCGACGCCATCGTCGATCTCGCGCGGAGGATCTCCTACAGCCCGGAAACCATGCAGGTCCTCGCCGAGGAGTACATAGCTTCCAGCATGGCAGCCGACATCGAGGACGGTCGAATGGCCGCGGCCGACGACCTGCTGGCTATCGAAAGCATCTTCGATCAGATCGGGGAGATGTTCGACAGGATCGAGGCCTTCCGCAGGCAGCTCGAAGCCCGGGTCCGCAACACCATTAAGTACGCCGAGCGGGGCGGGCAGGGACTCGTCGGCCGGGCCGGCGACCTGGTGCGGCGCCTGGATGCCTTACTGCGCGACGGCAGGCACCACAAGGCGACAATCGAATGGAGCATCGAGCCGCTGCGGTCGCCCTGGTCGGAGCACCATCAGGCGCCGGCCAGGCAGCCGCGCCGTCCCGTCGAAGCAAGGGAGCTCGCCGAGCCGCCGTCGGATCCGTTGTATGAACTGCGCAAGAAGCTCCGCCTCGAGTACATCGCTCGCATCGCGCCCCGCCCCGAGGATGTCAGACGATTCCTCGAGGGCCAGGTGCCGCCATTCGCGACCAGGGAAGCCCGCTTCATGGAAATCGATACCGTGGACGACTTTCTCGCCTTCGATTGCGCCCGCCGATATGCGCTGACAGGCGAGGTTCCGGCGCAGGTCGCGGCCGGGTTCGAACTCGAACCGTGCCCCGACACGCCCCCACACGACAGCGAATGGCTCCGTTGCGCCAACTTCCTGGTCAAGCGATCGGGCGCACTCCGGAAGGCGAGGGCGGCTCATGCTCAGTGAGTTCGAAAACGTCGAGCGCTCCTTCGGCGCGGAAAAGGCAGCCGACCTCCGCAAAGCGCAGCACTTCCTGCTACGGCGGCAGTTCGTGTTCGCGGGAGACCCCCGGACCGGGACAGTCTACAACACGATCATGGACGGCCGCTTCCGCGACGTGGTCGACGGCTTCTTCGATAGTTGCGGATACCGCGTCCACCGCGATCCGGAGGCGCAGTGGGCCGGCATCGTCGCCATGGACGAGGACGTGCCGCTGCCCCGGATGAAGCTCGACGAAACCATCGTCATGCTGGTGCTGGCGGCATACTGGCAGCAGGAGGTGAACGTCGGAGCAGTCGAGGACCGGGCCGTCGTAGTGGCCACTTTGAACGACCTGTTCGATCGCTACCGCGAGATGGCGCAACACGGCGGCGGTGGCGCGATCTCGGCCGCCCGGTTCCGGGACATCCTGCGCGAGGTCGCCCAACGCAGTTTGGTCGAGATCGGTGATTTTGACGACGAGCAGCAGGACTGCGAGATCAGGATCCGTCCGATGATTAAGCTGATCAGTGGCGGCGATGCCCTCCAACGGCTCGAGCGCTACGTCCGTAGCGAGGAGGCGCGGTTTCCGCAGCCCGCAGGAGACGAGGCATGATGGAGCTACGCCACCTGACGATGGTGAACTGGCACCTATTCGACGTCGCCGACATCGACGTGAGGGGACACGTCGGGGTCCTGGGCGAGAACCGGTCCGGCAAATCCACAATCCTCGACATGGCACAGGTCGTTCTCACCGGCGGGAGCCGGCGGTTCTTGCGCCTGAACGCGGTCGCCGGCGATAGCGGAAAATCGCGCAGCGGCTCGAAGCGCAGCGTCGTCGATTACTGCCTTGGGACGCTCGGCGAAGATCAGCGCCGGCGCGACGAGGCGCGCACCTACATCGCGCTCGGTTTCGAAGACACGGAAGGCGCCCGGTCACCGGTCACGATCGGCATGGCGCTCGAGGCGCGCAAGTCCGACAGCAGGGAGACCGTGCTGGCACTCTTCGTAGCCGTCGGGACCGTTCTGAGCTCCAAGGACTTCATCGAGCAGCGAGGAAAGTCGCAATTCCCGGCGCAGTGGGAGGACGTGCGCGCCCGGATCGTCGCAGCGGTCGGCGAAGGCAACTTCGTCAATCATCGCGACCGGGCGAGCGACTATGTCCGCGAGTACATGCGCCATCTTCTGCCGCATTCGTCCTTTGGCGAACAGAACGCCAGCGCCCTGCAGAAATCAATCGTCAACGCGATGACGCTCGATCACAACCAGACGGCGACGCAGTTCGTGCGGAACTACATCCTCGAGGACAGTCCGATCGGCATCAAGGAGCTGCGCGAGTCGATCCAGACATACCGCAACATCAGCGAGACCATCCGGAAAATGCGCCTCAGGCTCGAAGCCCTAAGGGCGCTTCGGGGCGTCCTCGCCGCGCTTGAAGAGGCGCTCGAGACCAAGTTCAGGGAGGAATGGGTCGCAAAACGCGCGACTTGGCTCGCGGCGCGCGCGACAAACCTGGACTTCAAGACCAAGCGGCGTACCGAGATGGCGCGCCGGGACGCCGCAGCAAAAGAACTCGAATTCATCGACGACGACGTCAAGGCCATCGATAAGGAGATCGAACGCCTCACGGCCGCGATCGCCGAGCACGATGCCAAGACCGGCAGAAAGTCCCTGCAGCAGACCGCCGATGTGGCCGGGCAGGCGGCGCACCGCGCCTCGGCGGACTTCAAGGCTCGCATGGAGAACATCCGTCGCCTGGAGCCGCTACGCGCGATGTGCGCGGACGGTTTCGAGGACTTCGTTCCTGCGCTTGAGCGTCTTCTGACCGCCACCGCCGGGGCCGACATCGGGGGCGTCTCCGACGAGGTCACCGCGGCCGAGAAGTCCTTCGCGGCAAGCGGCGCCAAATGGCTGCCGAAGATCGACGAAGCGCGTCAAAGGATCATCGCGGAGCTTTCCGGCCTCCGCGGCAGGCGCGACGAGGTGCTCGAACGGATCCGACAGCACGCCGCCGGAGGGGCGCGCGCCTATCTCGGCGACGACACTGAACTCCTCTGCCGCAGGCTGCGGCAGGGTGGAATGGTCCCGCGCGTACTCTGCGACATCATCGAAGTCGCCGAACCCGAGTGGGTAGGAGCCGCCGAGGCGCTCCTCGGTCGCGACCGGGAAGCCGTGTTCGTGGACAGAGCGGATATCAGCGCCGCCACGTCAATCTTCAAGGAAGGTCGCCGCGAGTTTCGCCATGCATCGCTCGTGAGCCTAAACAAGCTCGAGCAGTTCAGGGCCAAGCCGGAGCGCGGCACTTTCCCCTCGATCTTCCGGAGCCAGGATCCGGACGCGATGGCCTTCATCATGCGCCGCTACGGCAACGTCCGTCTCGCCGACACGCTCGACCAGTTCAACAGGCCCGGCCGGGCGATAATGAAGGACGGCCTCTACGACGACGGACTCGTCCGGAGCCATCGCTGGATCGAATCCTCGCAGTATAAGATCGGAAAGGCAGCCCAGGCGAACGCCCTGCGATCCCTGCAGGATCAGGCCGAGGAGCTGGGTCGGATCCTGATCGACAAGGGGAAGGAGGCCCATGCCGCGGAGCAGGCTTTTGCCGCTCTGAAGAACATCTGCGAGGGACGTAATGATCTGGGGGCTTGCGCGGCCGCCTTCGCGGCCGCGCAGACTGAGGTCGCTGAAGCTCAGGCCAGGCTCGATGCCCTCGACGGCGCGGGGGACGGCGGGCTTCGCGACAAAAAGAGGGCGCAGCAAAAGCTGAAGGAGAAGAGGCTGGAGGAGAGAAAGACACAGCAGAAGGCGTTCGGCGAGCATGACGGCGAGGTCAGGTCGGCGGAGAGGAGGCTCGGAGAGGGCGAGAACGTGCCCGGCTCCGAACTCAACCTCAGGGTCGCCCGGTCGATATACCGCAAGTTCTTCCCACTCTACTCCACCGCGAAAGGCAGGGCCGTCTACCGCGACCGCCTCGATGCCGCAGCCCAAAAGGGCTTCGCTGAGAAACACCGGGCCATCGCCGAGAAGGCCTTGAAGGATGCGAATGTGTCCGACAACGAGCGCGCCCGGATCGAGCGACGGGTCCGCGAGCTTCTTTACGATTACTTCGACCAGTTCGGGATGAGTTCGCAGGTCGGTGCGGAAAGCGAGCCGCTGCGGGAGGTGAAGCCATGGATGGAGCAGCTGATCTCGGATATCGAATCCAATGAGCTGCGCCAGTACGAAAGGCAGGCGCGGGATGCGGCGGAAAAGGCCTCTACCCTGCTGCGCGGCGAGTTCATCAACGCGCTCACGGCCCGGATCGGAAAGATGGAGCGGGAGCTGCAATCGTTGAACCGTAGCCTCTACGCACATCCGTTCCATAACGAGCGATATTCATTCCATCGCACCCAGATGGTGGAATTCCAGCCCATCCTGAAGATCATCGAGATCGCCAAAACCTCTCCGGAGGCGCTCGATATGCTGTTCCGGGGCGACGTGCCCGATGACTTCCCGCACAAGGATACGATCGTCGCACTCGAGGCGCTGCTCGAGGACCCCGACAAGGATTTCACCCAGTTCGAGGACTACCGCAACTTCTACACCTTCGAGATCCACATGGAGGATGTTGCCACCGGCCGCTCGACCCGCTGGGAGCAGCGGCGCGGCACCGGGTCTGGCGCCGAACAACAGGTGCCTATCTACGTTGCCATCGGCGCTTCGCTGGCCGCCGTCTACGGCAGCGCGGAGCGTCGTGCCGGCAAGCCCGCCGGTTTCGCGCTCGCCATGTTCGATGAGGCCTTCTCCAAGATGGACGGCAAGAACCAGCGGCAGATGATGAGCTTTTACAAAAACCTCGGCCTGCAGTTCGTGATCGCGGCGCCGTTCGAGAAGCGCGTCGCCGTGCTCGAGCACATGGACACCATCGTGGAGGTGGACCGCATCGGCGAGCAGTCCAGGGCCACTGTGGTGGAACTGAAAGAGAAGGCCAAGCGCGAGCTGATGGCCATCGATCCGGACCTGATGTCCGAAGATGAGCTCGCCACCCGTCTGGCCGCCGAGTAGCCATGGCTCGGCGTTTCACGGATGCGATCGGCCTGCTGAACGACCTGCTCAACCGCTTCGAGGCGGGGGCCGCAAGCCCGATCGCCCACCCGGACTACCCCGCTTTCCCATCAGTAGTCGCGGCGGACGCCTTCCTGAAACAGATCAGGGAAGCCGAAAGCGCCGGCGCGGTCTCCCTTGGTTGGGGGCGGGGCCCCATGAGCGACCAAGTGGCACATGTGCGGCTGGCCTCGGCGGAGATCCTATACCGATATCTCCGCCGTACCCCCGCGTCGCGCATCGCGGAGGATGCCGCTGTGCGGCTTGTCGCCGGGGCGGCGATGCACGACTCTCTGAAGAACAGCGCTTCCCAAGTCGCCGAGGTATGGGGGCGGGGGAAAACGTGGCACGGGGTTGCTTCGTCCGATGTCGAGACACTGCGCGACGCGTTCGTTCTCGCGCAGGCCATCCTGGCTAACAAACATCTTGGCGTCGACTACAAGACCTTCTCGAGACGAACGGTGGGGCACAGCAAAACGCTCGAACGGATCGAAGGCGCGGTCGTGCGGCTCCTGAGCGGCATCCTGGAGTTTCCCCCCGGCGCGCGGCCACGCGAGGCGCTCCGGGCAATCGGCCTTGAGCGCTTCGCGCCACCGCTGCTGATCGCGGGCAAGATCGACCTCGATGGAGCCGACCTCTCCGGAATCTCTCCGCTGTATCTCGGAATCACTCCCAAGGAAGCAGATCGCGTCCGCTTCCGGGAGCCGCCGGCCTACGTGCTAACGATCGAAAATTTCGCAAGCTTCAACCGGCACATCGCCGAGGCGGACCCCGGCCGATTAGGAACGACCATGTATGTCGGAGGGTACCCCTCGCTTGCCACCCAGCAGGCGCTGCGGACGATCGCAGGATTGGTATCCGAACAGACGCCGATCTTTCATTGGTCGGACATCGATCCGGACGGCACCTGGATCTTCCACACCATCGAGCGCGCCGTCGACCGGCCGATCCGTGCCCACCTCATGAGTGTCGAAGTTGCCGAGCGTTTGGGACAAGTGCCGTTCAAAAAATCCGCACCCGCTCGATGTCCACCGGACTCCGGTATCGCAGCTCTGGCAGCGTACCTGGCGAAAGATGGAGCCAAGACGCTCGAGCAGGAAGAACTCGATCCAGTCCTGCCAGAGTTTCATTAGAAAATGCGCGCGGACGCTCGTGGTTGCTGCTTTGGCTGTCTCGCTCAGGACGTCATTTGTTTCAAGCGCGACAACAGCACCGCCCGCAACTACGTGCTGCGGGCAAACCGACATCGTTTCTTCATAAAAACGCTCAACCAGCATTGGCATGCCAGTTGCTTGAAGATGGGACGAAACCACCTGTGACTATGATGCTCGTTCAGCATCCGGTTGAAGTATTGAGATGAAATATGCCCGCTTGATCGATGGCAGAGGTCCCCCGATGCGCTTTCCAAACCGGGCGCCTGCCTCGCGAACTCTGCCATCTTGGGATCGCGCTCCGGTTTGCCGGGCAGAAGCCGATTGTCTTGGGGGCTCGCAACGAATGGTGGTTCTCAGCAAGAACGCCAGCGTAAAGGCGTCCTCAGGACGATCGTTTGGCATCGGATTAGCCCATGGTTCGGGGTGGGGCATCTGCGACATGCAGAGCCTGCGCTCTTGAAGCTAGGTGTCGGCCTTGCATCGGGGCTTGCAGATGGTCAATGAGCTAATGCAGAACGATTGGGATCTTGAGAACATACTCAGGCAACAGGACGAGCTCAAGGTCAAGCTGCTTCGCGCCCAATCGGTTGTCGCCGAATGTAAGGCAGGATTGGCGGATCTGGAGCGGAGGCTTGAGTGTCGAGCGGTCTCGATCGATGAACGCCAGCGCAACTCTGCGGCAAACAATTCAATACGCAACGCACGGCCGCCTAAATCGCGAAGCCTCGATAATCCTGTTAACCCGGATGCTGCCGTGGCGTTTTCGCCTCGATGGGACCGCTGAAAGCTGCCGCCGCGCACGTTAACGGCGACAGGTTTTGGGACGGGCCTGGCGAAGATCTCGAGACGCATGGTGTTGCGAACCCGGCGGGCGAACTGGACAATTAGGTGCGGCCTTGCCGATAGGCTCGGCTTTTTGGCTGATCGCGGTGCGTCCGCCAGGGATGCGCGCAGAGCAGCACCAGATAGGGGACGTATCGCCGCGTCTTTGGCTAGAGCCTCCTGTTTCGGGGCTGCTCACGTAGATGTCCTGAATCGAGTGTCAAGAGCTCTCCACTTCCAGCCAGTTCGGTCGTCTTGTCCGTCTTTAAGTCGTTGAAATTTCCGATTAGGCGTCCATGGAGGGGGCGCGAGCGGGCGCGTTCAATGACCACGATGGTCCGCTATGGCCGTTGGGCAGGCGACGTGCCGAGCGGTGCTGACCGCGGAAGCCGACCATGCCTCCGGCATCGCATGGATGATGACGGAACTCACTGACTATGTCCCGCAAGCGATCACTCCGGAACAGGGCGGGTAACGGCAGTCATCTAAAAATTCGTGAGACACCAGGAAGAGGGGATCCGGTGCGAATGCGATCCGGTGCCGGCCGTAGCCTCGTCAGCTTCTCGAAAGCTTTCCCGAATACTCACTGCCCACCGATCCTGGACGAGAGGCTGCGTGGACTCACGCGCAATTGGAGTTGCACAAATGAAATCGGGGACCGGTTGGGAGCTCAATCAGTGTGAGCAGGCTGACGTTACGAAGTTGTTGGATTTTCGTACTATCGCAAAACGCTTCATCTTTTTCGCGCATAGGCAAGGTGCTGCTGCGCGATCTCAAGTCCAGGCGTCTACTGCGTCGGATAAATGTCATCTTGTGCGCGCCAGTGACGCACGCGCCGACTCGATCAAGCCAGCGCTCAATACCAGAAAAGGCACGCGACAATGATGCGCGTGACAAAAGCACGAGCAGGTCAATGACAAAGCGTTTTCGCAACTGGGCCCTATTGTCCATACTCGCCTCCATGGTTGTCGGCCCCGCCGCAAAAGCGCAAGACCGCCGGACTATCGCCGAACCTGTTGCACCTGATACGGTCTGTGATCGCCCTGTGCCTTCCGGCAAGAACGATACAGTTAGCCTACAGGAGGCCATTGAACATTGCCCCGATGGCGCTGCAGTTTATCTCGGGCGCGGCGAGTTTCACTCAGGTCCACTCGAGATGAAATCGGGCGTGACCTTATGGGTCGGACGCGGTGCGACACTGATCGCCATCCCCGAACCTGCCGCTTACGACAAGGGCCTCGGACAATGTGGTCGCATTGCGGAAAAGGGCGACGGTTGCCGGCCATTCATCAGCTTTTCTAAAACGCGCGGCGGCGGTATCTACGGAGAGGGCATCATCGATGGTCAGGGCGGCGCGCTGATCGGCGGCGGCGCGGAAACCTGGTGGCAGCTAGCCCGCCGCGCCCAAGCCCAGGGCGGCAATCAGAACGCCCCACGCTTGATCCAGGTCGATCATGCGCAGGATATCACGTTCTCTGGTGTCACCTTGCGCAACGCTGCCAATTTTCATGTCGCGATGAACCGGGTTGAAGGTGCCACGTTTTGGGCCCTCACGATCGATTCGCCGGCGGATGCCCGCAACACCGATGGCATCGATCTTGGCGCCAGTCAGGATGTGACCATCACCCACAGCTGGATCCGTACGGGTGACGACAACGTCGCAATCAAGGCCGGCGACAATGGTTCAAGCAGCCATATCTCGATCATTGATAATTATTTCGGCTGGGGGCATGGCATGTCGATCGGCAGCGAGGTGAATTCCGGGGCCAGAGACATATTGGTGCGTAATCTGACACTGGATGGTACGACGTCGGGCCTGCGCATCAAGAGCGATGTTGGTCGAGGCGGTCTGGTCGAGAACGTGACTTATGAGTACGTGTGCCTGAGGGGCAACCGGTGGCCGCTGGCTTTCGATGCAAAATATGATCCGCGCGCTCAAGGCACGAGGATTCCGGTCTATCGGCAAATCGTTCTCCGTCATGTGCATGGCGACACTGGTGTGCTGCTGATGCGCGGCATAGACGAGCGGCATGCCCTGGACGTGACACTCGAAGATGTTCGATTTGCCAATTCCGCGACTTGGCAACTTGAACATGCGAACGTCAGCGCAAATCACTCTGACGTATGGCCCCCGCTGCCCGGACGAGCTACACAACCGCCGCTGCGCGGATCGGAGGTATGTTCCAAGGCATTCCGCGACGGCAATCGGTAAGCACTACACGCGGCGCCGAACTCAGGTGGTGAGTTCCGCATCTGGGGCCAAGATTACTGGTGTTGACGAAGGTCGGGCTCATGTCCCGAGTTGGTTGCTATTGGCCGACAGTTTTGCAGGGCCGGAAATGTCAAGGTGACGCAGGTTCTGATTTGGCGATGAAAATCTTGTGTCGATGCGCGACGGCTATCCCGCTGAGAAACGAAGTGTAAGATCACATGCGAATTTTCGTTTCCTCCGCTGCACTTCTGGCGGGATGTTTCTGCATCGCCGCGGCGTACGCTCATCCACTGTTGGTGTCGCATGCCGGAAATGCAGACTATCACTCCGTGCAGCAAGCCATCGACGCATTGCCGGCGGAAGGCGGAAACGTCCGGATCGCGCCAGGCATCTATCGCGAGAAGGTTAAAATCACGAAATCCGGTGTTCATCTCGCAGGGACTGGCAACAAGCCGGAGGATACGGTCATTGTGTATGGCGACGGCGCGGTCAATGTAGGAGGAACGGCCCGTTCGGCGACGCTGGATGCCCCTAGCGATGACTTCCGGCTCGAGAATCTGACCATTCAGAACGACTATGCCCTCAATCCGGCCAATCCACCTTCGCAGGCGGTAGCGCTGTCCGTTACCGGAGATAGGGACGTCATTACGCGCGTCCGCCTGCTCGGCGCCCAGGACACGCTGTTTGCCGGCAAGGGACCAAACGGTAGAATGTCACGACAATACTTCTCGAACTGCTACATCGAAGGGCATGTCGATTTCATATTTGGCAACGCCAAGGTCTGGTTCCGGCAATGTGAATTGCACGGCATCGCCAATCAAGCGGTCATCTATACCGCTCAGAGCAAGGCAACGCCGGATGAGGACAGTGGCTATGTTTTTGATCATTGCAGGCTAAGTGCCGACCCTGCTGCGCGCTATATCGCGCTTGGCCGCCCCTGGCGCTCCTACGCCACAGTGGTCTTCCTGTCGACAAAGATAGATGCACGAGTGATTGCGGAAGGCTGGCGCGAATGGGCTCCCGGCGAGACCAACAAGTTGAGCACGAGCTATTATGCCGAATATAGATCCTTCGGCATCGGTGCTAACCCATCAGGCCGCGAGCCTCATTCCCATCAACTGAAAGATGGCGAAGCTGCGAGATGGTCGCTGAGAGTGTTCTTCGCGGGTGTCACAGATTGGCTGCCCACGAACCATCAGGTTCGAACAAAGAGCAATGTTCACGGTGAAGGGGTTCCACGGCGATCCTCGGATGAATGAGGGGAGCGAGCCTGATTGTGATGGAGAGTCTTGTACAGCAACCCAACCGCCGCCGGAGCCAAACCGACGGAAAGGGGGGCCGGCGCGACGATCTCATCTGTTCGCCGTCCACCCACATGCGCCCGCTTCAGCTCGCAGATCATCTTGTCCGTTTTGGCGGATCAGTGTCGGCAAGCTCTACGGACCGTCACGTCAGCACGTCGTCATCGCTCGGGAACGGCTGATTTGCCTGTTCAGCGCCTTGCGCAGATCTCCGGAGAGCGAAGTGGGCTGATGCTTCGCGGCTATATTCGTTCGGTCGGTGAGCGACGAAAATTCCCGTGCGCGAGGCGAGGGCGCCTATCTGCGCCCCGTCGAAAGTTGCTTCGGAACGAGAGCTCAGTCGGTCGAAAAGTTGTTGAGGAGACCAAGGCGCGCCGCGGCGAAATCATCGGTTACGGAGGCGCTGCCTCAGCCAACCAACTCGGTTGACGAGGCCGCAGACTGTTCGGCAGGTTTATTTGACTTCGGGGGCGTTCCGCGAGCTCCATCTTGGCAAGCAAGTTGTGGAGTTCAAGCATGCACCGCGTTGGCAGCTTACGATGGCCAAGCCGTCGTGCAGGTGAGGTCGTGCGCGCTCGAGCGGGGCGGTCCCGAGACTGCAAGAGAAGCCTTGCGGTCCCTCAGTCAAAGACTGAGCCCGATTGAAGTGAGCGAATCGAAGTCTGCCGGATCTTCATTGCCAACTTGGCTTGCCAGGCACCGTTACTGCTGCGAACTCAGGACGCCCTGCACATCTTCTCGAAAAAGAATGTTTGGGGTCGTTTTGATGCCTGAACGCGCTCGTCGCCACTGGGCGAGAATCTCGTCTCCGAGCGGAACGTCCCTTTCGAAGGCTTACGGCGCAATTCGCCGTTTCTCGTACGACGTGGATCTCACATACGGCATTCGAGCAACAGCTCCGGACCCGGTGGACAATTTGGTCCCTCAGAACCGCAGTCAAAGCAAAAGTGCCAACGCGCGAGAACGCCTCCGGTCTGCGTCAAGGAAAAGACGTTGTGCGTCATCAATGAACGCCTGCAATAGGACAAGCTCACTACCAAAATTGATGCCAAGGACGACAAGATGCACGTCACGTATGATCCATTGGAGACGGTAGCGGCTATGTAAGTCCCGCCGTGATGCTTGAATTCGGCGCACGATCGACCGGCGATCCATTGTTAGATCGGTCGACCAATTTCGTCAGCTCGAACACGAAACCGGCGAAGAGGTGCGATAAAATTGGAGCAACTCCGTCCGTCGTCAGGCGGGTGCCGATGCGACGCCGGTCTCGCGCGCAGCAATATCCTGATCTCGTCAGCTTCTTGAAAGGTTGCGGCTACAACAATCGAGAATCTGAAGAGCTGCAATCTCGCCGTAATCCAGGCCGTACGGATTGCTGCAGGGTCTCTACAAACATGAGGAGAGCAGGATGGATCCGGTTGACCCATTCTTCGATTCAGGAGCCTGGATGCGGGAGTACGCCGCGCTGCCGGGGCGGGCGGGTCAGCGACGGGGCGACTCAAGCGAGCAAGGCGACTTTGAGAAGCGTATGGAGGATTTGCATCTCGATCCGTCTGATCAAAGCAAGTCAACTTCACCTGATCGGCCTCCCGCAGGAGGTGGTCGAGCAGTCCGGCGGGACGATTTCGGCGGTTCGATGCGGGCGCCGCCGCACTCCACTTTTAGGGAGAGTGCGCTAGGCGACACGCGCCGGAGCGTAGACATTCCCAGCTTTCAGCTTACCGCTGCGACGCAAGTGCCGCAGTCTAGTTTGCGAGATGATCTGTTCAGCAGCGCGCGCTAAAGCTTTCCGGACGCAGAGTCTGCCGCGTCGGCCAAAAGCGGAAAAAGCCGCAGATTATGGTCACGCTTCAAGTCGGGAATCGGCAAGGCGCTTGGCCGGAGCAGCAGTGAAAATTCGTCGCGCGACGCTGGGCAATCTGACGTCTTTTCGACGAATTTACGAATTGATTATGCGAGGCAGCCGGGCCGGACGCGCGGGGTCCCTGCGGCCGATGAGGAGCTCATTAAAGATTTCCGAAACAAGGCGGCGGGTAACCTCACCGACGGCACGATCAAGAATGCGGCAACCGATTTGCGCCATTTGAGCGTGCTCCTGAGCGAGCACGGCAGGCCCTCAATTGCGGATCGAATAGCCGGGAATTGGAAAACGCGCAGCAGGACAATCCGGAGGTGGAAAACCACCAGCTGGAAGCTGAGCTCGATGAGGAGGTCGACAGGTACGCAGGCCGCCGCGGCACGCGCATCAAGGCGGCCTTGAAGAAGCTCCGTGAGGTCGGTGCCGGAAACGCCCTGGCGCCTGATCTCCGCCGACTGGCTCCTCACGGCGCGGACGCAACCCTCATCCACATGTGGGCGGCGGCGGAAAAGGCAACACACAGGATCGAGCCGAAGACGATCGACAGGCAAGCTCGCCGCATGTCTAAGCTGAGTGAGTGGCTGCGGACCCATGATAGGCCACCGATGGCCGGCCGACTTTCCACCCCCGCGTTTGTCCGGGATCTCGAGGAGTACAGGCGCGAAACCAACGACAAGAAGATCAATGCTGATCTGGTCAAACTTGGCGGATACGAGCAAATCCTGGAGGCGAACAGGGCGCTTGGATTGAGGCCTCCTGAGGATCCGGGCCAGCCTTCTTGGGAAGCTGCTCGACAGCCGCATGCACTGCAGGGTCCTCCCGCAACGCCAGCTAGCCCGAGCGCGGGCGCCTGGGATTGGCTTGGCGAGCAGATCCACGGGCCCAACATATCGATGCCAGCGCCGCCCAGCCATTGGCAGGCCGGTTCGTCGCAGCAGCTTCCCGCAACCCCGGCGACGCCGAGCGCCGGAGCCTGGAACTGGCTTGGCGAGCAGATCCAAGGACCCGCCTCACCAGAGCCAGCGCCGCACTGGGGCGCGCAAGCTCATCCGCCGCTCGAGCTTCCTGCTACACCGGCCACCCCCAGCCAGGGAGCCTGGGCCTGGCTCGGGCAACAGATGCAAGACTCCGCATCGCCGTCGTGCGTGAGGCCTCGATCGTCAAACATCTACGGCGGTCTCGACTCCTTCGTTGATCTGGATCCACCCCACACCCCACGACTTGCGTGACGATGCGCGCTCTGCGCCAGCATCTGAATTTGCAGCCGCCTCGTCGTTCGCAGGACCGCCGGGGGCGGCTCCGGAGCTGCGGGATATAGGAGCGATCGTTGGCGCCGGCTGGCGCCACGGCTCCCAGGCGGCTTCAGTCGTGTTGATCGATGTATTGGGAAATATGCATCTGCTGCCAAACCAGTTCGGGCCAAGTCAGTTTGTGATCAATGGGGAGCGCTATTTTCGGCTACGGTGGACCAGGAGGCCGCAGGGATGTTCGCCTGATCCATCATCCCCGCGTGAGCCAGCCGGATGAACCAGGCCCGTCTCAGTCGCTCTATCGTCCCCGGCCGATCGTGCCAGCCGTGCAATCCGGTGAGGGGCCCGTTGATCTTGGGTATCTGATCCGCGGGGATGGGAGCACCGAGATCGATTCCTTCCGCCCTACCTCGTCCGCGCCCTGGAAGGCCAAGGCATCTTGCCGCGGGCGGGCCAACCAACCTATTTCGAGATCCGCGGAGTGCCTTACAGGGGTGAATTGGTGGAGAGCGAAGGCCGCCAGCGCGTACGCATTTATCCTGAACGTGGCTGAAGAGGCAGCAGGGCCTGCAATCGAGCTTTCGGCGGGGCAGCTCGCGTAAGGCGTTCTATAGCGAGGCTGTTGGCAGGCGATGGATCCGTTGCAGGGGCACGGCCTGAACCGTCCAGCCTCCTCTTTGTAGAATCTGCCAAGCGATTCTACCAATTTGGTGCGTGCCCGGACATGCTTTCTGCATCCCTGATCCTTTCACATAGTCCGCCAATTCTTGTCTTGAAAACCGCAGCTACCACAGATCGAACGCATTCCTGATCGAGGGAGCACCGGCGCCGAGCGCAGGCGATGGCCAAGCGCCAAGAACTTGGCCACCAAACGAAAGTTTGCTGACAAAGGCTTTTCCTGATGGCCGCCCAAATTCCTCGGCGGGCGCGGTATTTCGCAACCTGCATAGCTTAAGGCCTCATGCCCAGTTCAGTTATTGCGCTATGCAAAGGCCCCTCGCGCTGCGTTGCAAACACCTGGTCCGCTCGGGAGCAGAGTGCAAGTGCCCACTGGACCTGGGAAGCCGATGACAGCGAGCTTGGTGCGATAAAAATCGCTAAGGTCAGCTTCCTCCCAGCGCTTTTCCCAAATAATCTCGAAAAGGATCAATGAGGACAGAGTGTGCGGGCGGCCGCCGGCGCTCAGGCTCACCGCCCGCAGCAAGCCAGCGTTCGATAGTCCTCACGCTCATGGCGATCTGCGGCGCGATCCCGCGCGGCGACAGACCGGTGGCGCGCAAGTCGAGGATTTCGGCATGAAGTTGCGCGACGATTGAGAGCCGCGGGCGACGGCTCGTCAGATTCTCGAAAGTTTGTTCATAGTAGGACTAGCTCAATTGATTGCATGACGAGAGGCTAATGTGGAACCGCACAATTTTGACGTAACTGCCGGGCCGCGGTACAGGTCTCGCAAGAGCATCAACCCGACCGATCCGGGCAAGACGACTTTGAGCAGCAATTAAACGAGGTGCGCGAAGCCGATAACGCGATCCCTGACGGTGGGCCACGCGGTAGGCCCTCTACCAATGTGTCTAGCTACACCAGCAGTCCCCGGCCGAGCCGATGAGTGCACTTGCCAGGAGCAACCTCTTGCCAAGCGAGGTCCTCATCAACGATGAGCGTAACACAGCTGAGTTGAGAGCAGCGAAGAGGCCAAGGGCCCTAAAAAGTCCGCAAGGCGTTGCCATTGAGCAGCAGCTGAGCGAGTTCGCCAATTCAGGCGGTGGTGGAGCAATGTCAGCAGCCTCCGCGATGCAGCCGGCTCAATCAACTGGGATTGTGGTACGGGGGCATCAGTTGGACAAGCGGCCTGTTTATCCCAGGATGCTCCCGAAATCTTGAGGCTTGAGGAGGCTCTCATCAAAGGCGGGATGGTCGCCGGTGGGGCGAAGCAACATGCAGGCGCTCTTCTTAGCTTTAGCCGTTGGCTCTTCGCAAAACGCAGACCGAGCATTGTTGCTCGGCAGGACAATAAGTCGCTGAGCAATGGCGGTGACGTATACGAGTTCGTCGGAAAGGGAAATCCCAAAATCCTCCTTGTAGCATTAGACCATCTCCGCACCTTTCGGTCGACGGGCGAAGTCATCGTACGCCAACGGAGCGGTCGCGCCCGCCCCCCGAACGTGGCCCCCATCCATCCCGAAAGCGCGGCACTGATGGAACCGACGCTCATCGGCGACGCCGCTGCACAGCACAGGGCCTCGTACGAAGCTAGCAGTCGGCGAGAGGAGCTTCGGGACGGGCAGGAGGATCAACCCGCCCCGTCGGCTTTCGTCCAAGGGCACGTCGCGATCAATCCCGAGCAGCTTCATCAGTGGGAGCTTTTGCAAGTGCTGGATCATCTTGATCATCAACCCATTCCGTCACCAGCCTCCGTCCCTTCGGACAAGCTTCAGCGACTGGAAAAGGACTTACAGGGCGAGTTGCACCGACACCCTGCCGCGTCGTTCTCCGCCGATCCAGAAGAGTTTAGTTTCGATCTAAAGCAATTCTCTCCAGGGGAGCTTCGGCGATTGCTTGATAATCAATCCATGCCGTCCCCCGTCTCCGTCCCCTCAGAGGAGCTTCAGCGACTAGAAAAGGACTTGCAGGATGACTTGCGCCAACACCCTGCCCCGTCGTTCTCCGCCGGTCCAGAAGGGCTTAGTTTCGATCTAGAGCAATTCTCTCCAGGGGAGCTTTGGCGATTGCTCGATGATCAATCCATACCGTCGCCAGTATCCGTCGATCCAGATGACTCGGCTCTAAATTTAGGGCAGTCTGATCTTCCCCGAAAGAGTGGAGGGGTTTAAGCGGCTTTTAGCTCCATCTCGATCGGGCGATATATCGATTGCGGAATGGAGCCGGGTTCGGCTCGTAGAAGCCCTCGATGAAAGCAAAGATAATGCGCTGGGCGTCGGCGCGGTTATGGTTGCGATGACGAACCAGTGTATGGAGGAAGCTCTCCATCGGGGCATTGTCGTAGCAAACGGCCTCGCGGCTCATCAACGCGGTGATGCCGGCGCCCGCGAGACCGCCTCGTCTCATGCAATTGGGTTCTTTGGTGAAGGTTGCGGAATTCACGGGCGCGAATAAGGTCATAAGATCAGAATCGCAATCGATGCCCGCGATTCGCCCTTGCTCCATGCCTTCCGCTCGCTGGTTTCCCCCGAGCTTACGATCGTCCAGGTCCTTCCCCATGCCGATAAAGTGGTGCTCGTTGCTCGGTCGAAGGTCGCGCTCTCGTTTCTGTCACGCTTAGCCGACTTGCCGTGGTAGGGTTCGGTCCCATGCGTCACGATAACGTCGGAGCAGAACGGCGCTTGCGATGATCAGAAGAATATCAACGTAGATATCAACAGATTGAGCGCGTGTTCCGTTTGGGGCGTGTGTGTGATGATTGTCGGGTAATGAATGTATGACAGTCCGACGCTTGCATATATCCCCGGAGCGAGATGCGCGATGTATGTTCCCGTGACTGCTGTGCTATCGCGGTGCGCAAGCTGGCCTTTTGCCAGAGCAGCATCCACTGCAAGCTTACTCCAGGCCGTGTTGGTCGCCACGAGAGCAATCAGATCACTGGGCCGGCTATCAAAAGGTCCCTTTGCATAAAGACGAAGCTCGTAATACCGGCTGATCCTGTTGCGCTCAGGTGGAGCTCCCATGACGGAGAAGCCGCCGTAGATGCCGCGAGACGGCGACCCAAGGGCGTCACTCTGCCAGAGCTGCCTGTCCGCAGCGATGTAGTGAAAATTATTTCCGCTCTCCCTTTGTTGCTTGGGATCCGCCAAATTCGTGTAGCGGCTCCTGTTCAAACCAACGCCCGCCCGCAGCCACGTGTCGGGTACGCCGGGAGCAGCCTTGCTCTTGTAGCCGGCTTCTTCGACAAGAAGGATGCCTGCATTGGCCGTGCTCCATTTCAAGCCGGTGGGATTCTCGGTTATATGGGCATAGGCACCATCTGGACTGATTGAGCGCTGGACGGAGACCTTGTTGTACAAGCGAGCGTCAAAATTGTACTTCAAGTTGGCCGCTGGCGTGGGCGCGGCATTGGTGCTCATCCCAGCCTGGAACAAGGCAGACATGTTCGATCCTGTGATTCCTCCGAACAATGTGCCGGTGAATTCATTCTGGTTTCTGAGGTAGCCAAGTTTGAGTTCTAGTACCCACTTTTCTTGGAACGTGAGTCGTGATTCAAGGTCGGGATGATACCCGAAGCAAGAGAAGTCCACCTTTCGAGGAAAGATCGCAAGGTGCTTGAGGCGTGCTGTCGCTCACCGGTGACGTTGCAGCGCGATTTGAAGCGGGCGCGGATAGTTCTGTTGGCGGCGGATGGGCGCAGCACCCGGTCGATCGCCAAGGAAGTTGGGGTCCAGCCGCGGATTGTCAGCCTTTGGCGGCATCGCTATGCCGACCATGGCCTTGAAGGGCTGCAAGACAAGCCGCGGCCTGGCAAGCAGCCGATCTATACGAAGACGACCGACAAGCGGATTCTGAAGCTGCTGGATAGTCGTCCGTGAAGAAGGACTAAGCCACTGATCGGGAATCTCGATTTGGGCTAAGGGGCATTTCCAGATTGCAAGGTTTTGATGCTTTGGGCGTCAGAACCTTGCGATTTGGTTTTCGTGGATTCCCTCGAAGCGGGAAGCATGATTCCTTGTCTGCATCGGAGGGAACGATGCGGCCGAAGAAGCACAAGACGACGGGATCGAACGATCTGTTCCGGGCTCGGCTCGACCAGATCATCAATATGAAGCACGAGCTGGTTCTGCTCGCCGGCAAGGTCGATTGGGACTGGATCGACGGCGAGATCGCGCCGCTCTACAGCGAGAACGGCAGGCCCGGGATCGAGACGCGCTTCATGATCGGTCTGCTGTTGCTCAAGCACATTTACGGGCTGTCCGATGAGGAGGTGTGCGAGCGCTGGGTCCATGACCCATACTTCCAGTTCTTCACCGGGGAAGAGTTCTTTCAGCACACGTTCCCGCACGAGCGCTCGGACCTGAGCCATTGGCGCAAGCGGCTTGGCGACAAGCTGGAGTTGCTGCTGGCCGAGAGCTTGCGGGTAGCGCACGAGGCCGGTGCATTACGCAGCCAGGACCTCAAGCGGGTTACGGTCGACACCACGGTGCAGCCGAAGGCCATCACCTTTCCGACCGATGCCAAGCTGCTGCATGCGGCCATCAAGGGGCTCAACCGCCTGGCGATCAGGCACGGCGTCAGGCTGCGGCAATCCTATGCTCGCATCGCCAAGGCCGCCGCGATGATGGCCGGCCGCTACGCCCATGCCAAACAGTTCAGGCGGCATCAGCGGCAGTTGCGTATCCTGCGTAGCCGGCTGGGCCGGATCATCCGCGACATCCGCCGCAAGATCGAAGGCCAGCCAGCACTGGAGCAGGCGTTCGCCCTCCCGCTCGGCCGGGCCACGCAGATCCGCTCGCAGCAGCAGCGCCAGCGCGGCTGGAAGCTCTATTCCTTCCATGCCCCGGAAGTGGAGTGCATCGGCAAGGGCAAGGCCAGCGCGCCTTACGAGTTCGGCGTGAAGGCCTCCATCGTCACCAACAACCGCCGGGCTCCCGGTGGCCTGTTCGTGCTGCACGCCAGCGCACTGCCCGACAACCCCTACGACGGTCACACCTTGCGGGACGTCATTGACCGCACCGAGACACTCACCGGCTGTCCGATCGAGCGGGCCTATGTCGACAAGGGATACCGCGGCCACGACGCACAAAATCCCCGTCGCGTCTTCATCTCCGGCCAGAAGCGCGGCGTTTTCGGTGTCATCAAGCGCGAGCTGCGCCGCCGCTCCGCCATCGAGCCCATCATCGGACACCTGAAGGCGGAAGGCCACCTCGGGCGCTGCTACCTCAAAGGCCGCGCCGGCGATGCCGCCAACGTCGTCCTCTCAGCCGTCGGACACAACTTCCGCCGCATCCTCGCCTGGCTGAGATATCTCTTGTGCCTGTTCCTGGCCCAGCTATGGCGCACGCTCGCCCGGCCAGCCTCGATCAATCCGGCTTCTTAACGGACGACTGGATAAGCCGCCACCGCAAGGGTTTGCGCGCTGGACCGGCCCCCTGCTGGCCGAGGCGCTGGGCGATGTCGATGTCCAATATGTCTGGCGGTTCCTGCGCAGCCACAAGATTGACCTGGTGGCTCGCAAGTCCTGGTGCGAGAGCAACGACCCGAACTTTACGGCCAAAGCCGCCGATGTTGTCGGCCTCTATGTCGCGCCGCCGGCGAAGGCCATTGTGCTGTGCGTGGACGAGAAGCCCTCGATCCAGGCTTTGGAGCGAGCGCAGGGTTATCTGAAGTTGCCCAATGGCCGCGCCTTAACCGGCCAAAGCCACGATTACAAGCGGCATGGCACCACAACATTGTTTGCGGCGCTCGAAGTCGCCACCGGAAAGATCATCGCGACCCATTCAAAACGCCGGCGCCGCGTCGAGTTTCTCGATTTCATGAACAGCGTCACCGCGACTTTTCCGAACCGCAAGCTTCACGTCATCCTCGACAACCTCAACACCCATAAAAAGAACGAGGACTGGCTCAAGGCCCACCCCAACGTGCAATTTCATTTCACGCCGACAAGTGCGTCATGGCTCAATCAGGTCGAAGTATGGTTTTCCATCTTGCAGGGGCAGTCGCTCAGCGGCACCTCCTTCACGAGCCTCAAGCAGCTTCAGGAACACATCGATGCCTACGTCAACGCATACAACGACAGAGCCGAGCCCTTCGTCTGGACCAAGAAAAAGGTCCGTCAACGCCGTTTCAAAGGCCGCCGTATCACTCAGCTCTGATTCCGGGTACTAGTGTCCTGTTGAAGAAAGTCTGGTAGTAGGCGAGCGTATTGAGTCCCACCCGATCTGGCCCTGGGCGATCCCACGTCCAGTATTGCTGCTCGGCCCCTACGACAATCTGTCCGTCGGCAATGCCAAACCGGCTCAGATCGTAGGTGACGATCATGAAGTTCGCCGACGCGAAAGTCGGATTCTGGCCCATATAGAGCTGGTTTGCGATAGTGCTTCTGGCTGCATGCGGTAGCTGGTTGCTTGCAAAGGAGTTATGTGTCCACCCGATATAGCCGATGCCGACGTCCGCCAGCGCAGATCTAACGCCCCCCTTGTCCTGATCAATCGTATCTGCAGGACCAGGGATGGGGAACCACAACCCTTTTTCACGCAGATTGTCGTACCTTTGGAAGGGATCGATCGTTTTTTGCGGTCTCGTCTGAGCAGCCCTGTCCGCATTGCCGCGCTTCTCCAAAGGCACTCCGGGACCTGCTGCTCGCGCCGGGGCAGGAGGGCGGATTGCCTGACAGATCAGGTCGATCGGGAGCTTTGCGGCCCGGTCGGAAGTCTTTCCTCTTTTGCTGGCCTGATCCACAGGGTGGTTACTAGGATCAAGTCCGCTCGCGGTTTGTGCCAGTACGGGATTGCCGACCAGACAAGCCGCTAGCGAAAGTGCGATAGCAAGCCCAGATTGCTTGCCCCTTGGTCTTAAATTGAAAGAAAGTGCTGCCGTAGCCGAGTATGTCCGGGGCGAGGTCGTCGCAAGAAGGCAATCACGCATGGCGTAGTTCGGGTCCATGTCTGCCGGCCATGAATATGCGGCCTGATTGGCCCGAAGTGAGCTCGCGGCGGCGTGTGGCACGCGCCTGCTTCCACATCGTCATTGCAAGCGCAGCCAAGCAATCCAGACCCCCCGCAGTGGCAGTCTGGATCGCTTCGTCGCCAGCGCTCCTCGCAATGACGAGCAAGCGGCATCGCGGCTGTCGTTTCGCGTCCGTGGGGGAGGGGGACGAGCCAGAACTCGATCTATCCGAACAGAGCCACTCAGGCTTCCTGAACCTCTCAGCTCGCGGCGCGAGGATGATCTGGTCCGAAACTTTGGTTGTGCGTGACGCCGGTGCGCCCAGAGCCAGCGGAGAGCGCTGGCTCGGCAAATGCTCACGAGCGCGCGGAGCGTTCTGTCCTGGCCGCCAAAGCGTTGCGAATGTCCACCTTGCTCACTGTGCGTCAGGCGAGTCTGGCGGTGGTGCGCATCTGCATCGAAGGCGGCTTTCTGGACCAAACGGCAGCCACCCGAAAGCAAGGCTAGCCGTGCAAGAGGCTTGGCTTCACGAAGCGTTTCATTGGTATCGTTGTCACCGAAACACGAGACGATCGGCGGGCTTGAAGGCCGAAGAGCTTTTGGATTTGCGCGCGCGGCAACCACACCACAACATCCAACGTGATAGCCCAGGGGACCGGAGGAATCAGCCATCGAGCAGCTTTGGCGGATATCGGCGAGCAGTTGCTTTCTGCCGTCGGCGCGGCAAAACCTGTCTTGCATCCAAAACCTTGATGTGCGCGGCGTTCGTTGGTTACGCTTGCCACGTGCCCGTCATCTCGAACAACCTGCCGGAACTGGTAGTTGATCAGGTGCAATGTTTGCCGGTCCAATCGCGCCATTGCGGCTCGGCCGATCAGCCGTGGCGCTTACGTGGCGCGTCCCAGACGAGGTTGCTGGTCTGGGCAATGCGTGAGGCGGGGCTCCATCGAACACTTGCAGGAATCAGTGGACGGTTTGCATTCGTGCCGGGGCACGGTAAAAAATCTGCAAGGTTCTTCTGAATGATGAGAGAATGCTGCGCCATCGCCGACTACGACGAGAACCATTGCTCGCTGGTGGCGCTATCATTGAGAACGCGCGCAAATTGTCGCGTTGCTCAAGAAGGAGCGTTTCATAGGAGTAGGCGCAGCCGATCGGGAAGCTCACCAAGATTGATTATTGTCGACGCTGGCAGCTCCTGGAACGCGGGAGCATCGCGAGCTATCGCGTCGACAAAATAAGCCTGCTGGAACGAGATCTTGAGCGAGGGACAATGGACTTGATTGATCAAGCGGCCGCTTCAGACTTGCGGCCGCTCTTGCACGGGCCGTCAAGACGGATTCTCCCGGTTTTGGTGCTCCCGCTTATCCTCGTCGGCTCGTGTGCTGCTAGCGCCTGGCTTTGGGCTAACCTTGAAGAGCCTGTCGAGACGCCGGAAAGCAGCGAAGTCGCTTCAACGATGAGCCTGCCACCGGAGGACAGGGCATCCTTGTCCGAGATAAAGTGGGCACAGCAGAAAAATGGTGATGAGATCGCAGAACTCAACCGCCGGATCGATGCCCAGCGGGATGTCCTCAAAGGGGTCCTGGATCAGATCACCATACTGACTTCGCGGATCGATGCGCTGCAGAGTTCAACACCTGTCCCTTCTGCTGCTTCCGAGCCTCCTTTGTCGCCAGCCCGGGCTGTTTCGAGCGCCGCCAGGAAACGCTTCGGGCGGTCCAAACCACAGGGACCTGTTTCCGTCGGAGGCGCGCCAGTGATCGCCGGACCGAAGACAGCCGAGCCTTGAGTCTGGGACGCTGCAGGCGTCGTCGAGTGTCCAACTGTGCTCGAGGAGGTGGACCGTAGCTTCGCAAAGCTGCCTCCAGCCGTAAATTTCCCGAAGCTGGTGCGGGCGCCGGCGTCTCCAGCGGCACGTCGCTGAGGCCGTCACCATCATCAAGAGCAGTCAAGGGGAGGTGGGGCAGAGCCCTTTCGGCATGATCGAGCCGTGGCCCTGAACGGCGGAATCCGCTGCGCTTCTCCTTCAAATCAGCTTCCCTTTAGTCAGCCCTCCCGGTTTGAGGCCATATCTGAAAGATCGTTGTCATGACACCGCCGCTGCATCCTCGAAATCTGGCCTGTCTGCCGGAGGTGCCTCTTCAGATCATTCCGTCGCGAAGAGCTTAAATGTTTGAGATCTGCTCACATGCGCGGCTTAGTTAATAGGGATACGGTCGAGATAGGTGTCGAATGCGGCAGCAACAGCACGAACGAGAAACCGGTGTTCCTGCTTGACCCGAATGAATCCCTCTTCAATGTCCACTATCTCGTCTTCGGCGAGCATTCCCAGCCGGTCGGCCGAATTGAGAAGAGGAATTGGATCAAATCCGTGAGCAGCACAGATCGCTGGTACGTCGGCCTGCAAATCGCACATCAGACGCTCGATAATTGCGGCGCGGAGGCGATCTTCGGGGGAGAGGCAGTAGCCTTTTGAGGTTGCCGGACGACCAGCCTGAATGTGTTGGTGATAGGAAGCGGTTGCGCTCTCGTTCTGAACGTAACCTTCACGCAGACGGCCGATGGCTGACGGACCTAAGCCGATCACGGTTTTGCAGGTATCAGCCGAATAGCCCAGGGAGTTGCGGCGAAGCTGACCGGCTTTCTGCGCCAGCGCGAGCTCGTCGTTGGGCAGGGCGAAATGGTCGAGCCCGATCTGGCGGTAGCCAGCCGAGACCAGCGTATCTGCGATAGCCGCGGCTTGCTCGGCGCGGGCGAGATTATCCGGCAGCGCCGTCTCATCGATCTGGCGCTGACGTTTCATATAGGAGGGGACGTGAGCATAGCCGAAAACTGCAAGCCGGTCTGGCCGCATGGCCAGAGCCGTCCGTGTAGAGTCCACGCAAGATCGCACCGTCTGATGCGGCAGTCCGAAGAGGAGGTCGAAATTGATGCGGCTTATCCCATGCTGGCGAAGGCTTTCGACGACAGACGCCGTCTGCACCTCGCTCTGGACGCGGTTGACCGACCTCTGAACCACCCCGTCGAAGCTTTGCACGCCGATGCTCGCGCGATTGACGCCGGCCACTTGTAATGTTTCAACCATCTCGGCCGTGAACGCACGTGGGTCGATTTCTATGGCGATGGTAGCTGATTTGCTGAACGCGAAGCAGCGTCGCAGGAGTGCCATCAAGGCGAGAAAATCGGCCGGTGCAATAGTAGTCGGCGTCCCGCCGCCGAAATGCACGTCGCTTACCGGCAGCGCGCGAGGCGCTTGCTCTGCGACCAAACGTATCTCGGCATGCAGCGTCGCCAAGTACTTGCGGATCGGTCGCTCGCTGCGAGTGAGGCTTGTAGGGAAGCCGCAATACCAACAGATAGCACGACAGAACGGAACGTGGATGTATAGCGACACGGGATCGTCGGGCGGCAGCCGCCTCAACCATGTCTCACAAGTCTTGGCACCGACGGTCGCGGAGAAATCCGGCACGGTCGGGTATATGGTGTACCAAGGCAGGCGAGCGTCGCAATACTTGTTCAGGAGAGACGTCTGCAAAGCCTAACTTTCTCATGGTCGAGCGGCATAAAGCTGACCGATGCCCACTGTTATGTCTTTGCGTTATGTCAAACGCGTCTAACGGTTCCTGAGATCTGGCCTGCTCTCGACGTCACGGCCAAACGCAGCGTTGGGGTTCATGCCTGGAAGTGAGCGCCGCTCGTCCGCAATTATTCGGACGTTTATGGTGGCATATGAATTTCTACGAGGACGCTCGAATTAGCGCGGTGTACCGCGACTAGCCGTGCGCAGTATCAATCGCTCATCGGGCAGCGTCGTTTCCGCATTCCCCCTGGCGTGCTGCCTTTTTGCGACGGAAACAGGGATCTTAAAACCTCAGCAGGGCAGCTGAGCTTGTTGCTGGACTTCCGAGGAAAGGCCGACGTGGTTGCTCCGCAATCGACGGATGCCTCCCGTTCAAGGCCGGAGCGTCACGGAGATAAGTGACTTGCTAGAGCAGAGCGCGATGTGCGATGTGCGATTGCAGCACGTGACGCTGCGTGCGATTCAAGTCTTTTGTAGCAGCTCACGAAAAACTTTTTTGGTTTCCAGCATAAAATCAATGAGCCTCAATTCCGCCACGCTGCTTGTCTCATTGCCGCAAGCATCATCACGGATGTACTGATGATGTTGGGGTGGCCCCGGCGCACTTCACGCCCCCGGCAAAGTGCGTCGGGACGCCTTGGTTCGCCGGCGTCTCGTTCAGATCCAAATACATGTCACTAACTCACAACGAGTTGGACGTCGTGCTGATGGCAAACGCGAGCTCGGAACGATTTTCTGTACTTTCTATTCTGCTTCATCGGTTGAGGCGTTTTGTTTCTGATAACGCCGTTGCAGCTGTTGATCGGCCAGATCGCATATCTATGCAGCGAGTCTTCATTGGCGTCGCATCAATGCGATGGACCTCCAGATTCGGTTCCACATAAGTCGCCTGGTGAGGCGTCGATCATCCCGTCACAAAACATTCCTACGCTGCGAGCTGGAGGCCATGTATGCAGGAGCCGGGGTGTAAGGTTGTGCCTCATGATTACAGAAAATGGGATTCGCATCCTGGCGTTCCAGTCCATTCACACTGGATCGATAAAGTGTCTGTTTCGAAAACCAATCGAGCGTGGACATCATCTTCGTAATATTCTCCATGAGGACGCAGCCCACACGCGCGCGAGAAAGGAGATTGCGCGGCCTTGCAGAAATACTATATTGAGAGTTCATCGCCCTATCGCTCCTAACCAAGTCGAATGCGCACCCTGGCGCGGTCCTCAGGGTAGTGAGAGCTTGCCGGATCGCCATCGATCAGGTGCTCTTCGTCCGGCACGCTTGATTGAAGCGTCGCGCCAGGCCATAGCCGAGATCGGCGTACGCCTCGTTTGCTCGCCCGGCCTGCCCGACGTTGATCCTGCAGGTCGATTGGAAGCGCGAATCGGATGCGATCTAGTACTGACCGTCCGCCTCAGGACGATGCGGAGCGCGCTCGGATCCGCCTCACCCTCGCTCGACCCTACGGCTTTTCGCGATCGTGTTGGCGGCTTTCAGTGTTGGGCAAGGCGCTCGGACCAGGCTTGAGCCGCGGCTCGCAGAAACCTTGTACTTCGATCTGACCGCGCTGGGATCGCCCGCATGAAAGATGCGCGTTTCCACTTTAAGCGCGAACCAATTGAATGCCGGCAACGAGCAGAACGGCCGCCAGTATGAATCTGATGGCTGTCTGGCTCAACCATTTCAGGCCGATTACTGCTCCAGCGACCGCCCCCGCCAGCGTGAAGATAGCGTATAGAGCCAAATCCGGAGAGGGAAATTGCCCGGTGAAAAGAGCTCCGACGAAGCCGACTGTGGAATTGGCCAGGATAAAAGGGGGTGATAGCGCGACGGTCTGCCTCGGTGATGCCCAATTCAGTGCGATGAGCGTCGGGGCGAGGAACACACCGCCGCCCACCCCAGTCAGGCCAGAAACGAGGCCAAGGACCGCGCCAATGCTCACGCTTTCCCGGAGCGGAATTTCGCCGACGCGATCGACAGCTCGTCCCCGCTGCATGATCATCACTGCGCTCGCCAGAAGAAGAACGAGTCCGGTTAGTGTTTTGTACATGTGCTCCTCGAGCACAATCAAGCCACCGGCAAGCGACGCTGGCATTGACGAAAAGAGAAGAGGGCGCAGGATTGTCCAGTCAACGACCTTGTTGCGGTTGAACAGCCAAGTAGAATAAGCCGCGACGACAATGTTGAGACCAAGCGCCGTGGGGCGCGTCTCTGTCGATGACATACCAAAAAAAGCCATTAGCGAGAGGAATGCAGTCCCGCCAGCCTGGCCAACGCTCGCATATAGCAGGGAGATGATCGCGAAGAGCAGGGAAGTCATGCTTCACATATCTTGGCGACGATCTTCGCCCGTTTTATTAGCAAGCCCATCATGATTCGTGCATCTGGTGCGGCCTAATTGTATTTCCGCTCGGGGCGGATCTAAGCGGTTCGCCGGAATCGTGCGGCCGGAGGTGTAGTCAGTTCAAGTTCCTTAGCGAGTGCCATGTGTGGACCCTCCCATCAATTGCCGAGGTTGGTAGTTGACTGGGCCCCAATAGGGGGCGTTTGAGGCCCTGAGAGGACGGCACTCGAGGGGGCGGCCGAGGTGAGCTGCCGAGGTGAGCTGCATTTGTTGCTGTAGCTTACCCCGTGCCGCAGCTCGCAATGGTACTGTCGCCTTCCCTCCCCATGTCATGAATGCTTCGAGGCACCTACCTCGCAACCAACCGTCCGCATTCGAAGTCCTTTTGCGACGATTGATTTTGGCGAAATCAACAGTTGGTATGGCACTTGCTAATCCGATCCGGGGGCCTCTCCTTCTGGAATGCGCATGCAAAGTGTCTTCCGCATCAAACAGGTTTCGCGACTGCGCCTATCGCTTGTTGCGTTTTTGACGTGGCCCATTTCTGTCCGTTCGGTTCGTTTGTACCGGGCCTGCCGGACGGGCCCGATGAAATGCCGGACAACGATGCGGGGAGTATGGCGTCTGCATCGGATCTTCCGTTCAGCTCATCGATCGCGTCACCGACGCTGTCACACGCCGAGAATCAGCGACAGGTTAGCGATGGATGATTCGCAAGATTGGGAAAAAAGATGACACTTCTGTTGTCTTCATCTCAAAGCAGGGAATTGGTACTGACAAGACGCAGATCGAGTCTCGCACTGAAAGGTGCGTGCTCTACCTTACGTGTAGTTCAGAGCCCAAGATCTCCTCGTGCTCGCCCGAGAGACAAAGCGAAGCACCGTTCGGACGCGACTGCGTTTTCTCGCCATGCAAGCTAAACCGACCCAAGCATCTAGCCGTGCGTGCGCTCGGTTCTTGTCGCCAGCACAGTCCCGGGGCCCTCGGCCCTTCTATCACTGCCGGCATGAGTAAGATGGAGCATCCTTGTGTTCGCATGGAGTCGATCCGCACGGACGACAGGCGATGATCTCCGAGTTCGCCAGCTCGCCATCAGCGAGCACTTTGTCGATCGCCTCGGAGCAAGGATGATGACGCTATTCGGTTGTTTGACGATGCGATCATCCTGGCGCAGTCGCCGGCAGAGCAACGAATGCGGCCAATGGCGTCAGAGAAGGAAAATCGTTATGGGAAATTGGGATGATCCTGGAAATCAGCGAGAATGCAGTCAATTTTCATGTCAAGAATACGATGGGAAAGCTGGGTGCGACCAGCCGGATTCAAGCAGTCGCGATAGCTATTCGCCTCGATGTTCTTTGAATTCAATTGAGGAACGACCGCCAACTGTCACATCTTTGGCTTCCAGCTTCTGGCAAGTTGAGCACGGTGCTTTCGGTGAACTCGCAGATATAACCCTCCTTTGGGCAAGTCTGCATCTCGCGCTGGGTGAGGTTCTGGGGCTTCGTAAGGTCGGTAAGATGTGGAATCGGCCGATCTAATGCTCACTGGTCGGAGCATGGCTCTCTCCACCAGCGGGTGATTCTTTGCTCAGATGAGCCCGCACCGCTTGCTCGGGACGTCGGACAGGGGTCTAGGGAGAGGAACAGCTGAGGAAAGAACCCCGACCGCGGGCCGGGGTCCCGATTCATCCAAACGCGTGGAGATCTTTATCTGGCGAACGGCCAGCCAAACTTGTAGTTGAGCCGTGCCGTGATGAGATCGACGTCCTGGTGCGCGCGATCCGCGCCAAGGGCCGCTGGGAAGCTTATGTTGCTGCGCTGCATGAACAAGTGGTTATACTCGACGCCCGCTGACCAGTTCGGCGTGAGGCTGACTTCGGCACCGGCGCCCAGCACGCCACCCCAACGCACATCATTGTTTTTGCCAAGCTCGGTGCCGGTTGCCACCGAGTTGACGTAATAGGTGTTGCTGGTCACCGCAGCACCGCCCTTGCCATAAAGGAGCACAGCATTGAACGCGTATCCGATATGGCCCGTGAGTAGGCCGAATGCATCTGTCGTGGTGCCAACGGTGTCTGTCGGGAAGGCGGTGCTGACATTGGAGCCGCGGAAGTCGGCCCAGTTGCCCTGGCCTTCGAGGCCGTACACCATGTTGAAGATTTGCCAACGATAGCCGATCTGGCCGCCAACGGTACCGCCAGTCGAATTATGGCAGCCCTCGGAAGTGATGCCATTGAAATCCCAGCAATTGTGGCTCGTTCCCCAGCCACCGTTTGCGCCCATATAGTAGCCGGACCAATCGATAATCGGGGCCGCGACCGGCAGCGGTGCCGCCTTGACCTTGACGGGCTGCCCGGCCAGATCCGTGCCGAATGAGGGGGCGGCCGCACAGAGTGCGCCGATGCATGCAGTCAGAATAAGAATCTTTTTCATTCGCGTGTTGTTTCCTTTAGGTGCCCCAGGCACCGTGCCGTTTAACAACATGAACGCGAATTGCTGTAACTGGCGCACAACATGTCTTGGAAAGAAACGTGCCCAATCGCCCGCGGCGTCAGATTGCGGAGCTCGCGGTTTCCGCTGCTTTGCTTCTACCGAGACGCTGTGGCTCGGCAGTGGTCGCCTCGCGCGGATCATCCTCTTTGAAAATGATCGTTCATGATCACCTGCGACGCGGAGCAAAGCCAAAAGGTGTTCGGCTCCTTCCGTCGCTAAGCTGCGGCAACGCCCAGCCGCACTTACAGTACTGGATCGATGGCACGCCTCAGGCGCTTAAGGTCATTCTTCCGGCAACACGGACGTGCTATCGCTTGCAATCGCGAGCAACGCGATGCCGATCGATTGCAGGCTCGATCGCTTTGGCTCTGGAACGACCACAAGTCTAGCTCGATGGTCCGTCAACTTCGACCTTGATTGATGGGTCGGGAAGCCCACTGCGTGCTAGACAGTGCTCTTGCTTGAAGTTGCGCAAGATCGTGCCGAGCTCAAGGTCACCGTGGTCGGTTTCCTGGCGCGAGCGAATACCAGCGCGGCCGCCCCGTCTCGCCGCCGTCTGGGCCTGGTGTTCAGCTTCCTGGTCTCGGCCGCCAGAGGAGCTGCAGAGGCAACAGCTTTCTCGAGCGCTCTCGTTTCAGCGGGGCCGCACATGATTAGAGAAAAGTCTGCTCGACCACGCACTGGCCCGAATTTTCCACCGTATGAGGCGCCCTAAATGCCTTAACGGCGCCGGATGCTCTCGCCGCAATAGGCACAAGCGAGTCATTGCCCGGTCGACGGTGCCAGTTCAGCCCGCAAGTTGCGTATCGCCTCGTTGGCCAGATTCAAAGCATTCCGTTCGCCGTTTCTTATCGAGCACTCGAGGTAAGTGCGCAATCGGCTATGAAGGACGGCCTTCAGATTATGTGCCAGCAGCGGATCCTTCTCGACAAAGCTCCAAGCCTTGTCAAATGCGACGCTCACAACGGCATCTGGCACCTGCACCTGCTCGGAAAAGATCTGATCCATCTCTAACGCTCCTCGACATCCTGATACAAGGAAGTACCTTCTCAAAAGCAACCGGATTGTGTTGCGTGTCTCAGCACGAAAGACATCTGCTCTTCAACCTCTTCCACGCTACTCCCGGGACTTCAGGAGAGGATATAGATGCTTGTTGAAGCTGCGATGACCGAACGCCGTAATGCCCGCGCAATTCGAAGAAATTCTGAAAAGAGTGAAGCGAGTACGAGTTGTCGTGCCCTTCATTGCCGTCGTGGGCCTCTTGGTCGGTCACCAAATTGTGGCTTTTCCTTCATTCGGAAGATCGGCCCCCACGGGTTGCGGTTAAAGCCCAGCATGATGAAAAAGGCCGCCTACTCTTTTCCCACTCTCAAGAAGCGTTCAAACCGCAATGGCGCTTGTGACGTCGGATTTGGGGTGATGTAGCCTGTTCCGGATGAGACTTGTCTGCTTTGCGACAAGTCTCGACGCCTATTGCCGTGTGATATTCACCTGCGCGTGGCTTTCTGCTCCGGCCGTGGTGTTTGTTACCGGTCAGGCGCCTAAGAGAGGGAACGAGATGCAAGGGCAATTGCACTTTCCCCACGGCGGATTCTTAGTCGTTTGGCAAAGAAGGGCCGGGCGCCGTCGGTGTGGGTTCAATACGGAGTTGCGTAGGAAAGCCGGCGCAGCGTGGGATCGGCGGCGCGCTTCCGAGCTTTGGATACTTGCAGCTCGTGAAAGGCGTCGAGGGACAGCAAGGCCCAGCTAGATCGAATGCGTCGCCGGCGGCGTGAGATAGAGCAAGCCTGATTTCGAAAGTGGTGGCGAAAGCGGCGCGCTTACGGACGGTGAGCCCATAAACAGCAAATGTCGATCCCTGGTGTGTGCGGCCTAAGTGTAACTGTCAGCCCAGCCATAAACGTCCGCTCAACGCCATCAATCTCCAAAAAGCGCAAATGAAATCTCAGTCCGCTGCCGCACGTGAAAGAATGAGCTTGGCGATCGTCAATCGATTGGCGGAAGTCCGCAGCGCGGCCGGTAATGCCGCCACAGTCTGATCAAAAAGGCGTCCCAGAATCTGAAGGTCCTCGGGGTGGTAAACGCCACGGTCTTGCGACAATCGCATTCGTCCGTGGCCGGTTCTTGTATCGCCAAGCTGGCCGAGCTCCAGTTCCGCGGTGATCATTTGGCCTATGAGGGCATTAAGTAATCGGATCGCTTCCAGCTCGTTGCCTTCTTCGCGCATGAGCCCAGCCACGATGTCGAGTTGCAGGTCGACGCGATCCTCGAGGTTTTGTATGCGTGAATTGGAAGGGTCAAGTTCCACGGTATTTCTCCAAAGTGGTGAAATGCAAGACAGGCGGAGTAGAGGTATCGTTTCCCGTTCGCCAACGGCGGACGCTTCGCTGGACAAATGACTGCTGCACAGGAGGCGCTTCCGGTCCCCTGGAAGAGGGGGCACATATGTGCCGCGAAAGGATTGCAAAAGTGCAATGAGCGTCTAGGGAAAAACGAAAAGCGTTGCCGATGGCGCGGGATTTGAATGGATTCTCGAGCCGCCCAGTGCGTTCGGCAACAGCGGTGACTCTGTTCGGGGCCACACAGCTGATTGTACTGCTCTGCTTGGAGCCGCGGCAACAGCGCCGGACTGTTGAGGCGACCCGCCTGGTCAGAGCGAAAGGTCCAGCCCGCACCCCTGCGAAGGCCAACTCACCTGCCCGAGTTCTACGCTGCGGAGGCATTTACCATCGCCGAGTGTGCGTGATAGCTGTCTTCTTAGAGCAATCAAGTATCATGCCCAAAGGGGCAGGCAACGTCGTGTAGATTGCGCGCCAACTGCGACTGGTCACCGCACTGCATTCGTGCCCCCACGTGTCTTGCCGTCAAACATTGCTCGAAGCAGCCAAGAAGCACGTGATTTGCTCTGCGACCAAGTGATCCATTATCACGCGACATTCGTGAACACTGCCTTCCGTAAGCCGGCGATCGACTTATGCGGTGTTTGGCTTCAATTAGTAAAATAGAAAGTGTTGATGGGATGCATCCAGTTCGTTGATAGCGCAGGCGAGCAATCTCACCGCCTTCATCGGAGCCGGTTGATTGGTTCTCCTGCTATCCGGGCTAGGAAGCATAGGGAATGCCCGGGCAGGCGGCTGAGCCGCTGATGACCCGCCATGCTTGAGAGCGCACGAAGTAGCGGAACGAGTAGCGTTGACTTGGACGCCAAAACCTTGGTGCCCCCGCGGCCAAGAGAGACATGCATCCCGGCGCCGGCTATCCACCAGCTCTCGCTACCCGTATACTCGGCTATAGTCTAGGTAGTGGGCCTGATTGCTTCGTGCCGTCCCGCTGTCTCTTCCATTCGTGGATCTGAGATTGCGCGATATAATCCAGGCTAGAGAATGCGTAGATGCTGGTCGGGCACGAATCTGACAGAAGGCGAACGCCTCCAACAAAATCCGTGCTTGTCCATAAAGAATCGTTAGCTTCGCTTTCCTAGTCCTCAACCTTCGATCACTGGCTGCATAAGGGGCATGCCTTCAAACCTAGCAGAACGGTAAATGGCCGCCTCCGAGGCCAGTGCTGCAGACGGGATCAGACAAGGGGGCTGCTATTTGTCTATCATCGGGCGTAGCACCTTCGGCAGGGCGGCGCTCGGTAGCTCTGCGAGCGCCGCAGCGAGCGCGAAAAACGCTGCAAAAGCAGCGAATATAAAAGCGCTAGCGAGCATTGCTGCGACAACGTTCTGAGGGCGTCTCATCATTCGAGATACTTCGCGTGGGGAATGCTGCGTTGCATGAAAATCAGTACTTCTTGACACGCTCGACATGACCGTCGCGCCAGCGATAAACCAAAAATCCAGAAGCCGAGTTGTCCCTCCTTTTGTCGAACCGGTCGATCGGTCGGGAACGAAGCGCGCTGGCGACCCGGTCAGCATTGAAGGAGCCGCTCCGGTTCACCGCCTCTGCCCAGGCTTGCACAGCGGCACAAGCGTATAGCGTGTAGCCTTCACCGGGCAGCCCGGAAGCTTTGAGTCCGGCGACCGCACTGGCAGCATTGGCGTTCCCAGCGGGGTTGGGCATGAAGGTAAACAATGTGCCATTCCCAGCGCTGCCGGTAATGGCCCAGAATTCGGAGGTCATCAGCGGATCGTTCGCCATGACCGTGAGGTCTGCTTTTGCTTCTGCTGCCTGGCGTACCAACAATCCGACTTCGGTGTGGTAGCCGCCGATATAGGCGACGCGCAGCCGGTCCTTCTCCATTCTTGAGAGCAAGGCTCTGAAGCCCCTTTCACCGGCAACATAGCTTTGCCGGCTCACCTGCCGTCCCAATCGATGAAGCCGGGCTTCAACCACGTCGACAATCCCCCTGCCAGCAGTCCTCTTGTCGTCCAGCACCGCGATTTTCTCGAGGCGATAATTCGTGTGAATGTACTCGGCGGCAACGGCTCCCTGTTGGTCGTCGGGCCGCAGATCCGAAAGACAGTCTCAAGGCCGTGCTCTGTTAGTTGAGGAGTTGACGAGCCTGGTAACACCTGGACGATGCCAGCTTCGCGTAGATGTCGGAGGCCGGGATCGACGAAGAGGAACAAAAATGGCCAACCACCAACAGGATCCGCTCTGTCGTGAGCTTATTCGCGACTGCGACAGCTTGCCTAGGGTCGCAGGCGTCGTCAGCGACGCTCAATATAGTTTTGGCATTATCGGGAAGCTGGCCTGAGGCGTTCAGGACCTCGACCGCCGCAGCCGCACCATCGCGCATTTGCGCGCCGAATGCAGCGCTGCTTCCGGTCATTGGGCCAGCCACGGCGATCTTTATTTCAGAGCCGCGCGCAGACGGAGCGACGAGAGCGCAGAAGAGAAGCGCCGCAGGCGCAAGAGAGGCATGCCGCTTATTTACCATTGTAGAGCTTCCAATGCTCACCTGAAGTGAACCGCAACTGGTTGTAGTCAACCACGCCTGTAGACAGGCGTTGCTTGCTGGGCAAACCTGCGTTGGCCGGGCGAGCCGCCAACTACGGTAAGATCTACAACTTGACGTTACGTGCGGATCAAGCCCTTTTGGGAAGAGCGATGGAGGCGTCAGGGACGCGGATCGACCGGCGGTGACAATCCTTCCGTTTGATTCCGTAAAACTCCAAGCCGCGTCGGAGAGCGGCCGGTTCACCTAGCGTTTCTTAGCTTGCCCTAACCGGCGTGTGGAACCCGCCATGAATGCGTCAGTAAGGCTGATCCTCCAATCCGCCAAGGGCAAGATCGAGATATTGCATTAGACAGGGATCCCAACCAGCCAGACTGCGGGGCGCGCTTAATCGTGCAAGTACCTTCAGGATCATCGAAACACGTGAATCGTCGCCGGCGATTTCGCTGATCAGCAAGCGTGCTGCAACCGCGACAGCCTTTGCGCGCTCTCCGCAAGGGTGCTCGCCCCCATCCATGCAGTCGCGAAGATCATCACGGATTCGCCGCCAGCGGTCCTCTCGCTCCGCAGCTAAATTGCAGGTGCACCGGGACGTCTGACTCCGCGTCTCGGCGCGCGACATGGCGTTCAGGGTGGCAGGCAGCTCATCCACACTTACCTGCGCCTCGCTGTCGATGGTCATGTTGCGCAAACGGTCGCGCAACAGAGTTGTGCGCGCGACTTGGACTTCTATGCGCTCTAGATGCTTGCGCAGCAAGTCCGTGAGTGAGGTCGTCCCCTCCATAGCTTTACGGATCTCCACGAGCGAGAAGCCAAGCTCACGCAGCGCGCGAATCTGATGAACCCGTTGCCCGCTTTCGCGGTCATACATCCGGTGACCGCCCTCAGTGCGCTCTGTCGCTGCTAGCAGTCCAGTGTGCTCATAATGGTGCAGCGTGCGCACCGTTACTCCGGTCGCCTCTGCAAGTTCGCCAATGCGCCATCGACGCCGTCTTGGTGTAGCTCTGTTCATGTTGTTCAATTTCAAAGCCTACAACCTGACGTCACGTATGATTCAAGCGGATTTCTAAGCTCCAGTTGAATCGCCTTTAATTCATGCGCGCGAGTGGTGACTATCCTTAGAATGGCGGCTGATCAACCCTCAGGAGAAAGGGTGATCAACAAGTTCGCCAGGCGTGCCAGTTCAGCCTCGCCAGCCGCCGTACGCTCCAGGATAAGTTTGGCGATTGCTGCGCAGTTTTCTGGACTCCGCATCGACGGAGGTAGCGCGTCGACGGCGCCGTCATAAAGCCGTCCGAGGGCAGATAGCTCTTCTGGATCGAACACCCCGCTGCAAAGCTTCAACGTTCAGCTCCTTGTTTGAAATTGAGTCAAGCGCAGCGCACGTCGTCAAGACGTTTGGCTGCGGTAGGGCCAAAAGAAGTCATACCTGCGGCGCAAAGCGATGAGGATGTGATGTGCTGCTGTGTGATGCGTTCAGGCCACACGCGTTCGCGATGCAGCTTCGACGGCACGGCAAGTCCGACGATCTCTATGCTCACAATGAACGGTGGTAGGAATCCGAATAAGCTGATCATCTCCGTTCATCGGGAGCAACTACCGACCCAGGGAGTTGACGGCAAGAGCTCCGTGCCTGGCCTACCTTCTTGAGAGAGCTGCGCCCTGCCGCGGCCGTTGCAACGTAAACGCCTAGCTTCAGTGCGAAGGCATTGCTCCGTCGCTCGCCGGCCCCGTTCCGTTCCCGTCCCTAAAAGCATCAAGTCGGCAGTCTGCCGTTTCTCGCCCCCGAGGCGGAGGTGCGAAGAGCGAAAGCGCCTCTTGCCTGCCGCAAGGATCCTTTCCCCCGGCAATAAGAGCAAGCCAGGCGAGCAGGAATTGTGTGTTGAGACAAGTGTTGGAATGTGAGGTTCGTAGACTTCGCGAATGTGCTTACGGCAACGGTGAGACGGATCGCACGAAATGTCCCGGGGGCTCCGCGTCTTCCGGGCTGCTGGTCACACGGAGCTCTTGTGTAGTTGCCATGCGGGTGGCCTCCTGAAACAAAATGTCCCTCATCCACAGACTTCCCGGGTCGCTGTTGTGAAGTGAGGGCCATTGGACCGCCTCGGTGAAGGCGGGGAATGGATGCGGAAGCTCAACGATCCGAAGGGGCATCGTTCTTTGGAAATGCCTCACGAGCCCTAATGGCATCGTGCCTATGCGGTTCGTCCCAACTATGAGAGGCGGGATCATGCTGAAGCTCTGCACGAGGATGTCGATGCGCCGCGTGGGTCCGAGATCAGTCAAAAAGGAATGCTCAACTGGCGTCCGGGGCGCACCTCCGTGCTTAACTGCAACGTGACCCATCGACATATATCGATCGAATGTAAGCCGGGGTTGTAATTCCCTATTGGTGCAGCAGCCTACGCAGACGAGTCGCTCCTCGAATAGGGCCGCTCTGGGGTGCGTGCTGGACATGAAAAAATCTGGCCGGATAACAAAATCGACTTCACCGCGGCGGAGGAGCAGCTCGTGTTCATCGGTCGGCGCAGCCAATTCGAAGCTGACGGCGGGGGCTTCTCGCGTGACGCGTGCTACGACATTTCGGAAGAGCACAACTGTTACGAAGTCAGAAAGGACGATCCTGAATCGGCGGTTCAATCGAGCTGGGTCGAACGGATGTCGGGCCATAATCGAGAGTTCAATGTGCATCAGAGCCTCGCGCACAGGAGCCGCGAGCCCTTCCGCGCGTGAGCTCAAGACAAGTTCGCGCCCCCTCATTCCAAACAGTTCATCACGGAAATGCTTGCGCAGCCGGGCAACGGCTGCGCTCATTGCCGGCTGACTAAGATTGATCTTGCGTGCGGCTGACGAGAGGTTGCGCTCAGTTATTAGAGCATCCAGCGCGACCAGAAGATTTAGATCCAGACCTTTGAAACGCATCTCTTCCTATCCGGCACAAACGTCGTTGCTGCGCAATAGCGTGCGGTGGCGCCAGCGCCTGGAGCAATCGTCTTGGCCCGCCCCAATGGACATCGGCTCATTCCTGCGCCCGGGAAAGGAAGCTTGCGAGATGACCGCAACAATGGAGAGCAGGCGGAAAGCCGATCGGCAGCGGCGGGAAAGCGTCGGGAGCTCCAAGCTAATTGGTCTTGCCGGTTCCGGCCGGCCACGCAGCAGGGTCGTTCAGTCCGCTGATGGCAGATCAGCCCAGTGTTCGTCAGCGTGCCAAAGCGCGGTGTCGACAGCTGGGTCGTGCAGCGCTTGTCACGAGAGCAACCTACAACCTGACGCAATGTGCGGTTCAAGACATTTTAGTGATAGAGCCAAACATTTGCACGGCAGGCATATTCTTCTGCGATGGTTGCCGGACGTAGCCTGAATGCGTCGTGAGCGCATCAAACCGCACCTTCGAGGTCACCACGCGCACAACTGGAAAAGGCTTCGCGACCGATCGTCGCATTGCGCGTCTGTGGCTCCTTCTCACCTCCATACCCTGGAGAGACGAAAGAAAACGGGGCACGTCGAAGGTTCTACAGTGTGCCGGGGATGTTCAGAGCGCAGCTTAAGGTAAGCCTAACAGCGCCTGCGAGTTGGAGGCTCCTGGTCCCCAGATGCCATGTTGGATGCTTCCTCGAGCAATATCCGACGCATCCAGATGCTCGCGGGGTCGGTATTGTGGAATGAGGGCCACTGCAGGGCCTCTGTGAATGTGGGCAGGGGGAGGGGCGGTTGGATGATCCGCAACGGCATCCGCTTTTCGAAGTGCCTGGCCAGTCGTAAGGGCATCGTGCCGATACGGCTCGTGTCTAGCAACAGGGGCGGAATCAGGCTAAAGCCCTGCACGACGACCTCAATTCGTCTCCTCAGGCCGTGCTCAAGCAAAAACCATTCTTCGAGGTTCGGTCTCAGTGCGCGTCCGAACTTGGCAGTAACGTGCCCCATCGAGATGTATTGTTCGAACGTAAGCTGCCGGGATAGCTGCTTGTTCGCGCGGCATCCGACGCATACGAGGCTCTCGTCGAACAGCGTCGCCTTAGGGTGCGCGCTCGACATGAAAAGTTCCGGCAGAATGAGAAAGTCGACCTCGCCCCGCCGCAGCAGCTCATCCGGTTCATCAGAAAATGGCAGCAGTTCGAAGCGCACCGCGGGGGCTTCTTGCGCCATGCGGTCCACAATTCTGCGGAAAAAAACGATCGTCATGAAATCTGAGAGAATGACCCTGAAGCGTCGGCTCGATTGAGCAGGGTCGAGCGCGTCCCGCGATATGATTGAGAGTTGGATGTGCAGCAGGGCCTCGCGAACCGGACCTGCAAGCGCTTCCGCGCCAGGTGTCGGGACGAGTTCGCGACCTCTCATAGTAAAGAGTTCATCGCGGAAATAGGTGCGCAGCCGTGCGATCGCAGCGCTCATAGCAGGCTGGCTCAGATTGATTTTGCGAGCCGCCGCTGTGAGGTTGCGCGCCGTCATCACGGCGTCGAGCGCAACGAGAAGATTTAGATCAAGTCCCTTGAACCGCATGTGATGAGTCTATCCATCGTGTGGATGTGTTCTATCGAAACAATCGATTTTACCAAACTGGGGGAGGTTGGATAGCAAACTGAAGTTTGGAAAAAGCAATTAGACGCGCCACGATGGTTTCCGGTCGTTCACGTGAGCTAAGAGAAGAGCTCCCAGACGTGGGAGCGCACCATGGGCGCGCGTTGTTGTTTCTCCTTAAGCGTGGCCGTTCGAACGCCAAGCGCGTCCCGATAAACGTTGGTATGCGGATATCATCCGTTTCCATATTTCAGGTTTACCCGCGTACAATTGAGGGCGCGTTCAGCCTCATTCTAGTGTCGAAGAATAGAGGCAGACGCAGGTTGCGGATGCCAAGAATTCCAGGCGCCGTTCCAAATGGCTCGCCTGTCCAGTGCATGTGGGGCGTGTCGAAGATGTATAAAAGCCAGTGTGATCTGATGCCGCTCCGATGCGCCATCGATGAGGCTTGCGCGCCGATGGCCGGCCCTCAGACGTCAAAGCGCCGGAGGGCGATGCGACTGCAGGCACAAAAGCTCGCTGGTGCAGACAGGTTCTGGCTAGCCCAACCGCCTCGTCGGCAGCTTCCGAGTTATCGTGAGCGCGGCATCAACCGCACGAGGGTGCAATCAAGCGATCGCTCCGTCGCGCAAAGGCCAGCGGCGCGGAGTAGGCGAGCAGTGCCGAGCTCCGACAGAGCATGGCGGCGCATCTCAGCATTCATCGGCGGTTCGGCGAATAGCGAATTGACGTGACCATCCCCGCTCTTCATTCCACCGGCGCAAGGAAGCTCGCCATGAACATTGCCGTCTCCCCGACTGCGGAAGGATCTTCTGGGCGCGCTCAAGTGCAGTGGAGCCTTCGTTGGGAAAGTGAACTGCAGCTCGCCGATCATGCCGAGCTCGCGGAGTTCTTCCGCAAGAGTTACGGACCGACGGGTGCGTTCAATGCGCAGCCGTTTGAGCGGAGCCGAAGTTGGGCTGGAGCAAGACCCGAGCTCCGCGTAATTGGTTACGACGCGCGCGGGGTAGCGGCTCACATCGGGCTACTGCGCCGCTTCATCAAAGTTGGTGAAGTCGATCTCCCTGTGGCCGAACTGGGGTTGTATGCGGTGCGCCCCGATCTCGAGGGGCACGGGATAGGCCACGCAATGCGCGTGATGTATCCCGCACTCCAGGAGCTCGGCGTTCCATTCGGATTTGGCGCGGTTCGCTCGGCCCTCGAAAAACATTTGACCCGACTGGTCGAAAGGCAGGGGCTCGCCACCCTGATGCGTGGCATTCGCGTCCGCTCCACCTTGCCGGATGTCTATCCAAATTTATCGCCGACGCGCATCGAAGACGTGATCGTCGTGGTGTTTCCGGTCGGACGCTCGATAAGCGAATGGCCGGCCGGGACTGTCATCGATCGTAACGGGCCTGAGTTGTGACAGAGCGTTCCACCCTATCTACTGTCCGCTGCGACTACGCTGACGCGGGCGGAAGTCGAGCTGTCCATTTGACCTTTGACGATGGGCCAAATCCATTTTGTACGCCAGAGGTGCTCGATGTCCTGGCGCAACATCGGGTCCCCGCGACATTCTTCGTCATCGGGACGTACGCGACGGAGCATCCTGAACTCATCCGACGAATGATTGCGGAAGGGCATGAGGTTGCGAACCATACGATGACCCATCCTGATCTATCCAGATGCGGACCTACGGAGCTACACGACGAGGTGCTGACGGCGAGCGAAGCCATCCGTCTGGCGTGCCCGCTGGCCTCGCCCAGGCATATGCGAGCGCCTTACGGCATATGGACGCGAGATGTGCTCGCAGTGGCGGCGAGCGCTGGTCTCACGGCTCTGCACTGGTCGGTCGACCCTAGAGATTGGTCCCGCCCCGGGGTTGATGCAATTGTGAATTCCGTACTGGCGAACGTACGCCCGGGTGCAATTGTGCTCCTGCACGACGGATATCCTCCCGATGAGGAGGGATTGCCCAGTGGCTCTACGCTGCGCGATCAGACCAGGACGGCGCTGGCATATCTCATTCCAGCACTACAACGGCGCGGGTTTGTAATCCGTCCACTCCCTCAACTCCACTGAAAAAACGACACCCCATGGACCTGCTCGCGACGACCAGTGCTGCCGCCGTTTCATCTTATGCGCTCCTATCGACGATCTATAAGAGCGTGCAAGCGCTTTATGCTCAGCCGGCGATCAACTCATCGCTGGACAACCTTGGACAAGCCGAGGTGGTCGTTCCTGCTGTGGACGTGATCGTGCCGTGCTTCAACGAGAATCCGAACACACTCGCCGAATGTCTGGAGTCGATTGCCAGTCAAGACTACGCCGGAAAGATGCAGGTATATGTGGTCGATGACGGATCGGCAAACCGCGACGTTGTCGCGCCTGTACACCGGATATATGCGAGCGATCCGAGATTCAGTTTTATCTTGTTGGCGAACAATGTGGGAAAGCGCAAGGCGCAGATCGCAGCGATACGCAGCTCATCCGGTGATCTGGTTCTCAACGTCGATTCCGATACGATACTTGCTGCCGACGTCGTCACGAAGCTTGTATTGAAGATGCATGACCCGGGAATCGGTGCGGCCATGGGTCAGCTGATCGCGAGCAATCGCAACCAGACCTGGCTGACCAGGCTGATCGACATGGAATATTGGCTCGCGTGCAACGAAGAGCGCGCGGCACAGGCGCGCTTCGGTGCCGTCATGTGTTGCTGCGGCCCATGTGCCATGTATCGGCGTTCCGCGCTCGCCTTGCTTCTTGATCAATATGAAGCCCAATTCTTTCGTGGGAAGCCGAGCGATTTCGGCGAGGACCGCCACCTAACGATACTCATGCTCAAGGCGGGGTTTCGAACCGAATACGTTCCGGACGCCATAGCAGCCACAGTCGTCCCGCACAGTCTTCGGCCATATCTACGACAGCAACTCCGCTGGGCGCGAAGTACCTTTCGAGATACGTTTCTTGCTTGGCGCCTGCTGCCAGAGCTCGATGGTTATTTGACGCTAGACGTTATCGGGCAAAATCTCGGCCCATTGCTCCTCGCCATTTCATCACTTGCTGCGCTCGCACAGCTCCTGATCGATGGCTCTATACCCTGGTGGACGGGATTGACGATTGCTGCAATGACTACGGTCCGGTGCTGTGTGGCAGCGCTTCGTGCCCGCGAGCTGCGGTTTATCGGCTTCTCGCTCCACACGCCGATCAATATCTGTCTCTTACTGCCTTTGAAGGCCTATGCGCTTTGTACATTGAGCAATAGCGATTGGCTATCTCGGAAAGTCACCGATATGCCGACGGAAGAGGGGAAACAGCCTGTCATCCTGCACCCGAATGCCGGACGAAGTCCTGCTGGTGTAGGGGGGCGCCTGCTCCTATTCGTAAGGCGGCGTTATCGCAGCCTCCATCGAGCCTGGCGGCGACGGAGAGTGTTTCCGGTCGCGATCGTTCGACTGTCTACAAATAAGTGGTCGGCTGATGACTCAGGACGAAAACCATCAGTTATTAGAGCGAGAGTTGGCTGTCGACGACCCGTGGCGCCTCGACACTAGTGCGTTCGAGCAGCAGCGATACGCGCAAATGCTCCGGATGTCGCGCCGCGACGGAGATGCGGCGTCTGCGCTCGAAGTAGGATGTGCAGCCGGTGCATTCACGGAGATGCTGGCGCCGCTATGCGAGCGACTTACGGTCGTGGATGTCATGCCGCAGGCAATCGAGCGAACGCGACTGCGGACCGGGAAATGGTCACATATTAGTTGGGTGACCTGCGACATTCAGCGGTTCTCGACCACTGAGCAATTCGATTTGATTGTCGTGGCTGAGGTTCTTTACTACCTCAGGGACGTCGTCGAGATGCATGCGGCTATCCGCAACCTGGTGAGTATGCTTGCGCCAGATGAGACTCTCATTTTCGGGTCTGCGCGTGATGAAATATGTCAACGCTGGGGGCATGCTGCCGGTGCTGAGACGGTGATCGCTCTCTTCAATGAGAGCCTATCAGAGATCGAGCGCCGGCACTGCTGCACCGGGTCGGCGAGCGAAGACTGCTTGATCGTCCGGTTTCTGAAGCCGGGCGGCGCGTCGGCACAATCAAACGCCGGTCATTAGGCCAGGAGGACGTATGCGCATCTGCGGAATAAAGTTGACACATGACGGAGCAATTGCTGTCGTCGAGGACGGTCGGCGTCTTTTTTGCGTCGAGCAAGAGAAGCGCGGCAATGGTCCTCGCTATCAGTCCGTCGACAATCTCGATGCAGTCGTCTTCGCCTTGGCGGAGCATGGCCTGAATCCGCGCGACATCGATCAGTTCGTGATTGATGGCTGGGACGGGGAGAATGAATCGCAGTTCCAGCTCCTAAGCGGAGCGGTGCCGGTCGCGCTAAAAGGCGCGCCATATGTCGAGCGTCATGCTGAGGGCCTCCTTGATTCCGTCGACGGCTATGGCCTCCTCCTCGGAGGCGAGGAGTTTCCATATAAGAGCTACCCGCATGTCACGGGCCATGTCGCCTCAGCATATAGCACCAGTCCTTTCGCCAGCGCGGGGAAACCCGCGTTGTGTCTGGTATGGGACGGCTGTATCTTTCCACGCCTTTACTATGTCGAGCCCCAGGGCGCGCGGCTCATCGGATCGCTGTTTCCGATGATTGGCCATGCCTATGCCGCCGCGGGCCTTCACTTCGGCCCATACCGGCAGCCGAACCGCTCCAGTTGGGATTTGGGCATTGCTGGCAAGCTGATGGCCTACATCGAGCTTGGTTCCGTGGACGAAAGCATCGTGGAAGTGTTCCAGGAGCTTTATGAAACGCGCTCAGCGGCTGACACGGAGCAGGCTCGTCGCTACCGCGAAAACATCAACAATGCGGAAGCGTCTCTCGCAGTTATTCACGACTTCTTCGAGTCAAGCGCATTGCGCCTGAAGGCCAAGCGCGCGGAGGACGTCCTCGCGTCGTTTCATGTGTTTCTGGAACGTCTTCTCGTTAAGGAGATCGCGATGGTTCTGCTACGGCACTCGTCGCTTCCGGGAGCGCGAAATCTATGCATCGCCGGAGGTTGCGGTCTCAACATCAAATGGAACAGCGCGCTTCGCGCGACCGGATTATTCGATGATGTCTGGGTGCCGCCGTTTCCAAATGACAGTGGCTCGGCAATCGGCGCGGCGTGCGGCGCTATGGCAGCGCAAGATGGCTTCGAGCCGTTGGAATGGTCAGTTTACAGTGGCCCCGCCCTGCAGGAGAGCGAGGTTCCGCCGGACTGGGAGGCGGCGCCGTGCAGTCTGCCTGAACTTGCCTCGATTCTTGCTGACAACAAGCCCGTCATCTTTCTTTCCGGGTGTGCCGGGCTCGGGCCGCGGGCGTTGGGCGGTAGAAGCATTCTTGCGGCCCCAACGTCCCCGGAGATGAAGGATCATCTCAACGACATCAAACGGCGCGAACACTTCCGGCCGGTGGTGCCGATCTGTCTGGAAGATCGTGCGCCGGAGATCTTCAGCCCGGGTACGCCAGATCCTTACATGCTATTCGATCACCAAACCCGGGCGAATTGGCGCGACAAGATCCCGGCAGTGGTACATCTCGACGGCTCGGCGCGGCTGCAGACAATTTCCCGCAACTCTCCTCACAAAATTGCTGCGCTTCTCATCGAATTTGAGCAACTCACCGGCATTCCGCTGCTCTGCACCACGAGCGCCAACCTCCATGGACGGGGATTCTTTCCCGATGCTGCGGCGGCATGCCAATGGGGGCGCGTCGAGCATGTGTGGTGCGAGGGCATGCTCTGGAGCAAAACGGTCATCAAGAAGTCATCGCCTACGGAACGACTTCTGTCAGCCTAAGATGAACATGTCCAATATGGCGATCGACCTTGTCGGCGTGAGAAAGTCATTCGGGGACAAGGTTATCGTCAATGACCTGTCGTTCTCGGTTGCGCGCGGAGAGTGCTTCGGGCTGCTTGGGCCAAATGGAGCTGGCAAAAGTACGATTGCACGCATGCTCCTCGGCATGATTTCCCCCGATCGAGGCAAGATTACGGTCCTCGATGAGCCTGTGCCTTCCCGCGCTCGTGCGGCGCGCGTGCGCGTAGGCGTGGTGCCGCAGTTCGATAACCTTGAGCCCGAGTTCACCGTGCGGGAGAACCTGCTTGTGTTTGGCCGCTATTTCGGCATGAGCGCTCGCACGATCGAAGCGGTTGTGCCCTCGTTGCTTGAGTTTGCGCGGCTTGAAAGCAAGGCGGACGTGCGCGTCTCCCTTTTGTCCGGTGGTATGAAGCGGCGGCTGACGCTGGCGCGCGCTCTGATCAATGATCCACATCTACTCGTGATGGACGAGCCGACGACGGGGCTCGATCCGCATGCTCGCCACCTGATCTGGGAACGCCTGCGGGCTCTTCTTGCGCGCGGCAAGACGATCCTCTTGACCACTCACTTCATGGAAGAGGCCGAACGCCTTTGCGATCGGCTATGCGTGCTTGAGAGTGGATGCAAAATCGCCGAAGGCAAGCCAGACGCCTTGATCGACGAGCATATCGGCTGCAACGTGATCGAGATCTATGGCGGTGATCTAGATCAACTCCGGGAGCTGATCAGGCCGTATGCGCGGCATATCGAAGTGAGTGGAGAGACGCTTTTTTGTTACGCGCGATGTCCGGACGAAATCAGCGTGCACCTGCGCGGGCGAACGGACCTTCGCGTTCTGCAGCGCCCCCCGAATCTCGAAGACGTGTTTTTGCGGTTGACCGGGCGCGAGATGGAGAAATGAGCGATGGATGATGGTTATGCGTCGGTCATGCCGGCTAATGCGTACAATTGGACCGCGGTATGGCGTCGAAATTACTTGGCATGGAGGAAAGTCGCGCTTGCATCGCTTCTCGGCAACCTCGCAGATCCCATAACCAATCTGTTTGGCCTTGGCTTTGGGCTCGGACTCATTGTGGGACGGGTTGAGGGGACTTCGTACATTGCGTTTTTGGCGGCGGGTATGGTCGCGATTAGCGCTATGACATCCGCGACCTTTGAAACTCTGTACGCAGCCTTTGCTCGGATGGATGTCAAGCGCACCTGGGAGGGAATTTTGTTCACACAGCTCACGCTTGGCGATATCGTTCTAGGTGAGTTGGTGTGGGCGGCCAGTAAGTCCGTTCTAGCCGGGACAGCAATCGGGATTGTCGCTGCCACCCTGGGTTATGCATCCTGGACGTCGGTTCTTTGTGCGATACCGACAATCGCCCTTACGGGCCTTGTCTTCGCCAGCCTGGCAATGGTCGTCATATCTCTTGCGCCAACTTACGATTACTTCGTGTTTTACCAGTCGCTCGTCCTTACGCCCATGGTGTTCTTGTGTGGCGCGGTCTTTCCGACGAGCCAAATGCCCGACTCATTTCAGCACTTTGCCGGCTTGTTGCCGCTGGCACATTCGGTCGAACTTATTCGCTCAGTGATGCTTGAGCGCGGCGCCGACAATGCCGCCCTACACGTAGGCGCGCTCTGCGTTTACGCGGTCTTGCCCTTTTTCGCGTCGATCGCGTTATTTCGGCGCCGCCTGCTGCGTTGACGTGAGTTCAGCGAAACGGAGAAGTCAAAGCGATGCAGTGTCATGATGCGTTCCGCGGTAGCTCGCGAGTGACCTGGTCTGTCAGAGCAGCTTGTGAAACGGCCTTGAGAAGCCGCGATCGAGCCAGCTCTACGGCCGCCTGTTCGGCCGATCGGACCTTGCAAAGTCGTGTTGTGCTGCCTGGCACGCGCACCGGCTGCGCGTGACTGTACAGATTAGATCGGTGGGACGGCATGGCCTTCCATGGAGAACGGGATGTTGAGCATAGGACTGAGTGGCGGCCTTGACAGAATCTATGAAAGCTCTCCGGAGCTGCCGAATACATTTCTTCACGATGGCGCTGCGGTACTTGTGCAGGACGGCCGCGTAATTGCTGCTGTCGAAGAGGAGCGCCTCAACCGCGTCAAGCACTCCAACAAGTTCCCCAGCAATTCGATCCGATACTGCCTTTCTACCGCAGGAGTCGAGCTCGGCGACATCGACCGTATCGCGTTCTACGCGACTGAAGCTTACTGCAAAGCCATGCTCGAGCGCCTTTCTGTTTCTCAGCCCGTTCCGTTGGACCCCAAACTGTTGCTGCGGCAGCTGTTGGCACGGGAATTCGGGGCCGAGATCGATCCGTCCGGGTTTCCTTCGTGAATCACCACGAAGTACATGCCGTGAGCGCGTTTGCCATGTCCGGGTTCGAGCAAAGTCTGGTGTTTGCGATCGACGGCGGGGGCGATTTTCTCTCAGGCTTAATGGCGGTAGGGTCCGGGACCGTAATTGCGCAGCTTGTAAGTTTCCCGGAACACAACTCTCTTGGGCTGTTCTATCTCGAGACGATCCGATATCTCGGCTGCGGGATGTTCGACGAATACAAAGTGATGGGGCTTGCACCGTATGGTGATCCCGATCGCTATCGCGAGCTCTTCGCGCAGTTCTACGAGTTGTTGGACAGCGGTGGCTATCGCGTTCACCTGGATCGAATCGGACCAGCCCTTTTGCGCAACATCCAGGTTCGGCGAAAGGGAATGCCATTCACCCAACAGCATCGAGATGTCAGCGCGTCGCTGCAGGAAGCGCTGGAGCGGATCGTGTTTCACACCCTGCGGCACCATCGTAAAGCGACGGGCATGACACGCCTGTGCCTAGCTGGCGGGGTGGCCCATAATTGCACGCTGAACGGTAAGCTGCTTTATTCCGGGCTATTTGACGACATCTTTGTTCAACCCGCGGCGCACGACGCCGGTTGCGCACTCGGCGCTGCATTAATGGTATCAAGCGAGCTAGGCAGGCCAGCGCCGCGCGAGCGACTGCCGGACGTTTATTGGGGGCCCGATCTTGGGAACGAGCAAGCCACAGAGCTTGAGCTCAACGCATGGTCAGGCCACCTCGACATTCAACGAAGTGATGACATAGCATCCAGTGCGGCGGACTGGATGGCAAATGGCGCTGTAATCGGCTGGGTTCAGGGGCGCTCTGAGTTCGGCCCACGTGCGCTTGGTAACCGCAGCATTCTAGCGGACCCGCGGCCTGCGGAAAACAAGGATCGCATCAACGCGGTGGTCAAGAAGCGCGAGAGCTATCGCCCCTTTGCGCCATCTGCATTAGAGGAGGATGCGAGCGAGTTCTTTGAGCTCCCCGACGGCACGCGGCAGCTCCCCTTCATGAACTTCGTAGTTCGCGTGCGTGAAGCCAAGGGTAACGTGCTCGGTGCGATCACGCACGTTGATGGGACGGCTCGGCTGCAGACCGTATCGCGCAAGACAAACCCCGCCTACTGGGACGTCATTAATGCGTTCAAGAAGCGAACGAGCCTTCCGATTCTTCTAAATACCTCATTTAACAACAATGCCGAGCCGATCGTGCAGTCCGTGTCAGATGCGATCACCACGTTTTTGACGACTGATCTGGACGGACTTGTTGTTGGGCCGTTCCTCGTCAGGAAGCGGCCAGCATCACTGCAGGATTGGAGTGCGCTGGCTGCGTCATTGCCGCCGTACGCATCCCTTCATCGTGTTCGCTCCCACATAGCGCCAGATCGGCAGGAAACGGTCTGCGAGATCCGCATGGGACATTCCGCCCACTCTAGTATGCGTATCTCACCTGAGCTTTTCGAGATCTTGATGCGAATCGAGGGCGAGGCGTCGCTCGGGTCGCTTTTCGACACAGCCCTGCTGGACCAGGCCAAGCGTGAAGATCTTGTGAAGGAATTGCGGCTCGTATGGGAGCTTCGGGGCGTTCGCCTGCATCCGCTGCACGCGGCTTGCCGTCACGATAATGTACAAAGCGGAACATAGCCATGACTCATGCGCATGGCCACGCCCATGCGTGCATGTGAGGGGACCAGGCCATCCGATGCAGAGCGGGGCATCGGGCATCGGGCTTCGGGCAGGTCGATGCAACACCGTTGAAGAAAGGACGATCGTATTGAGAGAACGCGGCCCGTCACGGATAGCCCTGCTATGAAGTTCTACCGATGCAGCTCGCCGGCACCGCGATTTCAGGCCGTGACGCCGGGCGAGAAGATACGCGAGACGTCTGTACTGACGTCTCTTGTCCAACCAGGAGCGCGCGAAAAGGCAAGGCAGATGGTTAGCGGTTCGAGCAATGATCGGTTCGTAGTGTCCCGGCGACGTACGGGGTTTGGCGACTGTCTGTGGTCACTCGCGGCAGCCTGGCGATTTGCAAAGCAGACAGGACGGACGCTAGCCATTGATTGGCGGGGATCTTGTTATCTTGATGAACCATTCACCAATGCCTTTCCAGTCTTCTTCGAACCGGTTGAAGACATTGGCGGAGTGCGAGTAATTTGCGATGACGACATCAATACGCGTTCGTTTCCAGGACCATTCTTTCCAACATGGTGGAACAAGCCATCTTTCGATTGCATCTATCGACCGGACGAGCAGATTTTCAGGGAACGCGATCAACTCGATCAACTGTTCCAAAGTCAGAGAGATAGTGACGCTAACACGGTTGTGTGTGATGCCTGCCTGATGTGGCGCTGCGATCAGGAAGCGGAACGCGAAATCTTCCGGAGTATTAAGCCGCGGCCTGAAATTCAGGCCCGGATTGATGCTATCTACCGCGAGCACTTTGAGCCGTACAGCGTAATCGGCATTCATGTCCGGCATGGCAATGGCGAAGATATTATGGGGCATGCCCCTTACTGGGCGGACACGGAGCGCGCCTTGCGGCAGATCTACAATGCCATTGATGAGGCCAGGAGTTTATCCCACGCAAAACCTGTGAGGGCGTTCCTGTGCACGGACAGTGCGCTCGTCCTCGAGCAGGTTTCGGTTAAATTTCCCGATGTCTTCGCGATTCCAAAGCAGTTCCAGGCGCCTCAAGCGGGCCCATTGCACCATCCCGCCCTCGGAGCTGAAGGCGGCTTTTCTGCCCTCACCGAGATGTATCTCCTTGCCCGCTGCGACACGGTGATCCGTTTTCCGCCAACGAGCGCTTTTACGCGCTATGCGCGTCTTTTCGCCCCACGCGTTATAGAATTCGATTTGAACGATCCGGGCCGGTTGATCCTGATTGAAGACAACTCGCAAGCGCTTATGGCTTCGTGAAAGTCGCAAACCCGCGTGATCGATCTCACCGCCGCTCTTTACGTCCGATAGCCGTGGAAGTTCTTCTCCGGGCGACGATTTTCTGGCCCGCGGGCTGTCATTGCCGCAACGTTCCAGGGGCGAAGAGAACGAAGCCGCGGCCGAATGCGTTCGGCTAAGGCGCGGCTTCGACAACAACGGCCCTAAAGTGCCGCTGCGTTTTACAGAAGGAGCACGCCTTCGTCTTCGCTTCGGGCGGGCCGCAGACGGAAGCTAAACAACGCTCAATCACGGATGAACATTTCAGCTCGCCAGCTCATGCTTGGAACTAGCGCCGCGAAATCCAGTGCCGCTCAGAGCATGGCGCGATAGATCAAAAGTGGCCGCCGACGAATCTAACGTGCAAGCTTGGTACATCAGTTTTATGTTGGGGCGGCTAATGGCCGTGGCCGTTATCCCCGGGCATTTTTCGACTTCGACGAGAGGCGCCGGCCAGCCGCAGGCTCGTACGGTTGTGCGATCGTGAAAGCGAACGCGGGCTGGGTAGCCCTTTCATGAAGCGGGCGAGTGCTCGCGAACTTACGTAGCAGAGTCACCATCGCTGTCAGAAAGCTCACCTCCGCTGTCTTGAATGCGCCAAGCATTCCGCGTGCGCGACATTAGGACGCAAAACGGAAGCGCATTTACGTACATCGCAGTGGCGCAAATCCTGCTACGCGTGCGCGGGCGCAAAAGTAGAGGAGGCGGCCGTGGGTCTCGATCTGCCAAATGACAATCTGATCCGAGGTCCGCTGCCCGAAGCACATTTGGATCGCCTCGTTGACGCCGTTAATGCGCGCGTTGATCGTGGAGAACCGAAGGTGATGTTACTCACCGGCGCATCGCGCGGAATTGGCCATGCCACTGCCAAGCTATTCTCGGAGGCAGGCTGGCGCATCATTTCTTGCGCACGCCAACCGTTCGACGGCGAGCGATGCCCCTGGGAGGCTGGGAATGACGATCATTTCCAGGTCGACCTCGGCGATCATCGAATGCTGCCGCGCGCAATCACCGAGGTTAAGAAACGCTTGGCCGGTGCGCCCTTGCACGCGCTGGTGAATAATGCGGGTGTGTCGCCGAAAACGCCCACAGGCGATCGGATGACATCGTTGACCACCTCAACCGATACCTGGATGAGGGTCTTTCATCTTAATCTGGTGGCTCCGATCCTGCTGGCGCAGGGTTTGTTTGATGAGCTAAGAGCCGCGTCAGGATCGATCGTGAATGTGACTTCAATCGCGGGCTCGCGGGTGCACCCATTCGCCGGTAGCGCCTATGCGACCTCGAAAGCTGCGCTTGCGAGCCTCACACGCGAATTGGCCCACGACTATGCGCCGCATGGCATTCGCGTCAATGCGATCGCGCCCGGCGAAATCAGGACCGACATGCTGTCGCCCGACGCGGAAGCGCGCGTCGTGGCAAGTATCCCGCTGCGCAGAGTGGGTACTCCGGACGAAGTGGCCAAGGTCATCTTATTCCTATGCTCGGATGCGGCGAGCTATGTTACGGGTGCCGAGGTGCCGATCAACGGTGGCCAGCATCTGTGAAGCGGCCGGCCCGGCGGCGAAGCTGACTTGAGCTTCCCAACGGACTCACGTTCTCCGCTGACCACGCGCATACAATCAACAGAAAATGAATCGAAGGCACACGGCAAGTTTACTGTCGTGCCATGAAAAAGTGTCACGGTTCGATGTCATCTCGTCAACACTTGGCGCTAGATCGAGAGTGACATGCAAAACGAACCTCGCCAATCCGGACATGGGTCCAGGGAGGATGATCAAGGAAACGGAGACAGGCTTATGCTGCATATCCCCTCCTCGAGCGAAAGACCTGCCTCGCAGCCGGAACCGGAGCGTGCCCCCCCGGGGGAGCCGTCGCATGAGAGCGCGCTGGCCGGCATCTACGAAATATCGAAAATACTAAATGCTCCCGGCCGGCTCGAAGTCACCTTGGCCAACGTTCTCGGTCTTCTGCAATCGTTTGTGCAGATGCGACACGGCCTCGTCTCGCTGTTCAACGATGACGGCGTTCCAGAACTTACAGTTGGCGCCGGCTGGAGCGAAGGCACTGACGAACGTTACCGGACGTGCGTGCCGCAGAAAGCAATCCACGAGATCGTAGCGACAGGCAGGTCTCTTATGGTCGAGAATGTAGCCGCCGAGACGGCCTTCAGCGCTGCCGACCGGGAGGTTCTCGGCGCCTCTGATAGTATACCGGTAGCGTTCATCGGGGTCCCGATTCGCGTTGATTCGACGGTCGTTGGTACGCTGACGATCGACCGTATCCCGGAAGGCAGTTCAAGTCTTCTCGAGTACGATGCGCGGCTGCTCGCCATGGTCGCGAACGTGATAGGACAAACGATCAAGTTACATCGCTTGTTCGCCGGCGATCGCGAACAATCGTTGGTGGACAAGGACCGGCTAGAGAAACAGACAGTTGATCGTGGGCCGCCCGCTCGCGAGCGCAAGCAGCTTCAGGCACACGGGATCATTGGCGACAGCCCGGCGCTGAGCGCACTGCTTGAGAAGATTGTCGTTGTAGCCAGATCAAACAGCACGGTTCTGCTGCGTGGCGAATCCGGTACCGGGAAGGAGCTGGTAGCCAAGGCCATTCACGAGTCGTCCGTTCGTGCTAAGCGGCCGTTCGTTAAGCTGAATTGCGCGGCGCTCCCCGAGACGGTCCTGGAATCGGAATTGTTTGGCCATGAGAAAGGTGCCTTTACCGGTGCTGTCAGCGCCCGCAAGGGGCGCTTCGAGCTTGCTGACAAAGGGACGCTATTTCTTGACGAGATCGGAGAGATCTCACCTCCGTTCCAGGCGAAGTTGCTGCGAGTTCTGCAAGAGCAGGAGTTCGAGCGCGTCGGCAGCAATCACACGATTAAAGTCGATGTTCGGGTGATAGCTGCGACCAACAGGAACCTTGAAGAGGCTGTGGCAAGGAGCGAATTCCGCGCGGACCTCTACTATCGTATTAGCGTAGTTCCCTTGTTGTTGCCGCCGCTTCGCGAAAGACGCAGTGATATTCCGCTGCTCGCAAGAGAGTTCCTCAGAAAGTTTAACAGCGAGAACGGCCGCTCTCTTACTCTGGAGGCGAGTGCGATCGATGTACTGATGAGCTGTAAATTTCCGGGAAATGTCCGCGAACTCGAGAACTGCATCGAGCGGACCGCGACACTCAGTGCCGGAACATCGATTGTAAGAAGTGACTTTGCATGCAGCCAAGGCCAATGCCTTTCCACGACGCTTTGGAAAAGCACATCGTATGGCAAGACAGACCCGGCGGCACCGATGCAACCGGTGCCTGCAAAGTCCATCATCCCGCTGGCTGAAACGGCCCCTCCGCCGCAGGCTGTCTGCGAACCGGGCTCATTGGCACCTTCCGGCACAGTTCTCGTTAGTGGTGCGAGAATGGCTGATCGCGAGCGGGTCGTTGCGGCTATGGAAAAGTCTGGCTGGGTGCAGGCCAAGGCAGCGCGCCTACTCGGGCTAACCCCGCGCCAAGTCGGCTACGCGCTGAGGAAATACGGAATCGAGATAAAGCGGTTCTGAGCGCCCCGCATCGGCCTGGACTGATTCCGCCAAATCGATAAGTGAAGACGGTCCGCGTAGTTAATCTAGCAATCTGAGGGGAATGGACCGCCGGGGGCGTCGGCTTGCCACGACCCCGAGAAGGGCTCAACTATTCAGCGACAGATGGGGCGGAGAGCCTCACTTGCGAGTCGCACAATCGCGAACCGCCGGTTGCTCGAAATGCAAAGAGCTATCATCCTTATCTCAATCAAGCCGGATTGGCGAACGCAATGCTTAATGACCCTCGACCGGTCCGGGCCTGCAGGGGATTAGCGGCAGTCAATCCGCAAGCAGTCCCGCCGCCACTTGCCAGCGTGGTGCTGCGAAACAGCGCTGTCCGAGCCTGCTTTGTGCCGGCATCCCTTTCAGGAAGCGCGGGGTAGAGAGGGCGCACTACCCGGTGTTAAGCCTTGTGACAGCGAGCGGTCCCAAGCGGCGGGGATGGTACAAGACTTGCTGTTCTCTTCCCAACTGACGTAACTTTAGGAGCAACACCTTGCATAATATTGTCTGCATCAAGCAAGTTCCGGACTCGGCGCAGATCCGCGTGCACCCCGTGACCAATACAATCATGCGTCAGGGAGTGCCGACCATCATCAACCCGTATGACCTATTCGCGCTCGAGGCCGCGCTGGGGCTGCGCGATCGGTTCGGTGGCGAAATTACCGTGCTTACCATGGGGCCGCCATCGGCAGAGGAGTCGTTGCGAAAGGCGCTGACTTATGGTGCTGATCGCGCCGTCCAACTTACTGATCGCTGCTTTGCGGGCTCGGATACGCTGGCCACTACGTATGCGCTTGCAACAGCGATCCGGAAAATTGGCAAGGAATATGGTCCGGCAAACCTCATCTTCACGGGAAAGCAGACCATCGACGGCGATACAGCGCAGGTTGGTCCTGGCATCGCGAAGCGACTGGGCGTAGGGCAGCTAACTTACGTTGCGAAGGTCAGATCCGTGGACGTCGCCAATGAAACAATTGAAGCGGAGCGGCGCTCGGAAGGCGGTGTGCAGGTTCTGCACACTAGGTTGCCCTGCCTCATCACCATGCTTGAGGCGACGAATCAGATTCGGCGAGGCGCGATGGCGGATGCCTTGCGTGCCGCGCGAGCCAAAATCGTGAAATGGAGCGCGCAAGATGCAGGTGTCGAAGACATCTCCAAATGTGGGCTCAAGGGCTCGCCGACTGTCGTCAAACGTGTGTTCGCTCCCCCTGCGCGGGCCGAGAGGGCGGCGCTGGTTGAGTCCGCCGAGCAGCCGGCGCAGGCGCTAATAGACGCAATCTTCTTGAATCAACCGAAGCTCGAAACCGATCTGGCGACACTTGCTCGTGACGCCCGATCTGGACTGTCCGGGCAATGTTAGCAACGCGCTCCAAGAAATGTATCAACGCTCGCACCCGAGTCGATGAGAGCGCAACATGTCGTTGTGCAACGCGGTAAGCTACCATAAGAGTTTTGCTATGCCATCCGTCGATCTCGCCATCGGCTGAGGCCGCATGTTCCGTAGAGCACGTTATCGCTACGATCGAGTCCGGAGCCGCCCAGGATTGCCGGGGCACGGCCAAACAGGCCTGCGCATATTTCAGATCTTCCGTTTTGTCGTGTTCGACCGTGGAAGACCATTGCTTCCTCCGTACCGGTCGCGAGCAAAGACGGAATACGTCAGCAACCCGGGTCACCATGCTAGCGCTGCCGTCTGCACGTCCAAAGCCCTGTCGCTGGCTTTAAGGAGCAAAGCCAACCTATGCGGCGCCTTTGAAGCAATCCGCCAATTCAGCAGCCGTGTGTATGTGAACAGCCGCTGTTTCGTTCCTGACGGCGGTGCGCAGCCTCTCAAGTGCTATGCACTTGCTATGAGGATAGGTCACAAGTGTTATACCAGCTTCTTCGGAATCTGACGGAGCAAATTCAAGAGTTGGCATGATGGTTGCTGTTAGCCAGTAAAAATTAAGAGGGGGTAACCGCGAATGCGAAGAACAGGCGAGCGGCATGCCACGAACGACCTGAGGCCCTGTGAGGTCGGTAGGCACGAATTGGATTTTACAATGCTGTACCAAGTTGACAGCGGTTCGATGAAATGGCGGCAGCAGCAACCGCGAGGGCTTCATTCATTTGCTCAGGCAGCCAAAGCTGCACCGCGCGACTAGGCGTGTCATTCGCGCATGCGGCATTAGCATCAGAATGGCATGCGCGGCGAAGTATCCAAGACGATTCTCCGCGCGCATGCTCGCCGTGGCTGCCATTGCGGCATCGGATTGCTGCTGGACTGGAAGCCAACCGGATCCTCGCCGCTCCCTCAATGAACGAAGTCCCTTCGATGCGCATGACCAGGACAGAGAAGACCGCAATCTGCCGTGGCCAGGAGAACGACAAAAGTTTGCGTGAAAGGTGAACGCAACATTAGGCCCTTTGAAGCCAATGAACTCAGCGCGGTCAATAGTCGGCCCGGACATGAAGGTAGCTTCGTCAAGGACCGTTTCGCTTCTCATCTGCAGGGAGTCAAATGATATCTCAAGCGTCTCGATTTGCACCGGATCAGCCTCCGAAGTTATCCTGCGAGTACTTGACTGAGCGAGTGCGAGCCTTGTTCGGCCCGCATCCGTTCGCCTCCCAGATGTCCGGAGACCAGGTCGCCAGCCTGCTGCCTGAATACCTAGCGATGTCACAGGCGTTCCCGTACCTGCAGGCAGGGTCGCAAAGGGACCTCATATTCGATGCAATGCATCAAAATCGGGACATTGGGAGGGACATTGAACTGACCAGCGTGGTCGCGAATTTTATCTGCTGGGATGAGACCGGTGGCCATGGCGGGATTCTCCGGGGCGGCAAGGCGGCGTTGCCCGATATTCTTTTGACAGAAAACTTTCACTCCAACCTCTTGAGAAAGGATGCTGCACGACTACTCGGCAGAGCGATAAGGCCCAACTATAGCGACAGGACGAAGCAGTACCTGCATTCTCTCTATGCCGGATTGTCATCGAAAGACCCCCTGGTTCGTTGCGCCTACATGGTCGCCTTTGAGCTCCATGCTGCAGACATGATCCAGTCGCTGTGGACCACTCTGGTCAAAACCTTCAAGGCGCGGCCGGACGATCTTGAGTATTTTCGCGGCCATGTCGGCGGAGAAGATCCCGCGGAGAAGTACCACGGAGAAATGACAGGCCGGCTGATTGGTGAACTTGTGCAGCCTGGCCTTAATGATCGCTTTTTGAATGAATTCGGCCGAGCCTATCGGCTCAGCGTCCAGTGGTGTCGCGATCTGCTCGGAACGGCGGCGCGTACGGGAGATGATCACTCCGAGATGCAACATCATGGCCGTTGTCATTGCGGCGCTATCAAATTCTACGTCAATGCACCTCGAGAGCTCTCTGCAGTTCGATGCAATTGCTCAATTTGTCAAATGTCTGGATTTGTCCACTTGCTCGTACCTGGCGATAAGCTGCGCATCGAGTGCGGCGAAGAGTTCCTCACGACATACCAGTTCAACAAGAATATTGCGCGGCACACGTTTTGCCGGCTTTGTGGCGTAAAGCCATTCTATAGGCCGAGGTCGAATCCCTCCGGGTACAGCGTAAATATCCGATGTCTGGATAGAAAGACCATCGAGCACTTAAGAATATCTGAGTTCGATGGCGCGCATTGGGAGCAAGCATTCCTGTCAATGCAGCAGGACCCGGAGTCATGCTTCGAAGATCAAAGGAGTGAGCTCGAATGGCGCGCGCAATGAAAGATAAATCCTGTCTTCTTTCAGAAGAAGTCCTGACAAAGTACCGGATTGAGCTGCTAGTAAAGGGGTCCGTCGTAATCGCCCCGCAAATGTTATTCACTCAAGACGACATAGCCAGGATCGATCAGCTGCAGGCTGAGATTCCGGAAGAAGAAGTGCGGGAGGGAGATGCGGGCGACTTGCACAGCGTCTTTGTCCAGCGCGTGAGGGTAGACCCGCCCGGCCACGCGCCTAGCAACGTGAGTGGTACTGCTTCGGGTCAGATCATGGAGCTGCTCGAAAGTAGAGATCGCAGCTTCGCGCTAAGAAAGATCTTCGGAGCATCCGCAGATTACGTGGTTCGCCGATGCCAGATGCATCGTATGCCGCCGGGGTCCTTTATCGGCATTCATTTGGATGCGGCGAGTGATCCGGATTTCGAGTACTCGGTGATTGTGCAGCTAGCGAGAGACTTCGACGGCGGTGAATTCGTGGTATATCCAACCGGGTACGAACAACACGTATTCCGGCCGCCATTTGGCGCTGTGCTTGTCACAACCTGTAAGGTCCGGCATGAGGTAAAGCCGGTATCAAGCGGGGAGCGCCGATCCCTCGTATACTTCTGTTCAAAACGCAGCGGCGTGAACCGCCGGATCATCGAGGGTTCTAACGCTCGGCCCTAGCGTGCCGCGCCTGGTATGGGTCTCTGCAAATCGTGGGCTGAGCGAGCTCTCCGGGGAATTGATGGCTTTCCCATCTTGCGGGTCCTTCGTGAGGTCCGACACGAGTCTGGTCGCAAGCGATGGCTTACATTGATCGTACGCGTCCGGTGACGGCCCCTAGTTGGGCGTCTTGAGCGGATGGCCGACCTCGCTCATGGGGCATGAGCGACGTTCTGAGGTTACCAATTCCGGGCGTGAGTTCGTGGACGCGCTTGGCGAGATGATCCAGCAGGCAGGCCAGCACAAGCCTGTGGATCTAGGGCTTGGCTGTGGCGATGAAGTGATCGCTTTGGTCGTGTCATTGTTACTCCAAGCTCTGCGCCCCGATCCGGGCCTTTTCCTCGCCCGTCCATCGTCGGCGACGATCCCAGTGATCACCTCGACGCGACGATCACCTTGCTACTGGCTCGAGCATGGTATTTGCCATCGTTCCTCCTCCACGGATCCGCTCATGCCGAGCTGTATCGCGGGCGCCGAAAGGGGAGCGGTTGGGGCCTCACGCCGTTACAATGGGCCGAATATTTCCACCACAATCACCACAATCACGAGGAGAGTGGTCGCAAAGGCCATGATGACCATTCCGCTGCCCGCAGGTAGGAGGCTGAGAGGCGAGGCGATAGGATTGCAGATCGACGGCATCACACGGGGCGGGAGATTGAGCCTCTCAGTGCTATCGAAGATATAGCTAGTCGGGCGTCGGGACTCACGGACCACACATCCAAAGCTGGGTTGCATCCCCGCGGAATTGTCAGCCAGCTGGTCCCGACCGGGGTTGTCCGGCGGCTGCCCGGGAACGAGCGGCGTTTGGCTGTAGTAGGGACCACCATGCTTGGAGCTCGGTGCCACCTCGCGCAGAGCAGTCTGCCTGACAAATGCGGAACTTGCGCCAGCGGCCACATTCATGGCTTTTGCAACTCCAGATGCAAGCAGAATCAAAGCCAAGTCGAACAAGATCAATCGGATCAGCCTCATTGGGGCTCCGAAGATAGCTGCTGCGGCCGCGTTCTTTGCGGCAACTCCTGCTCCTATGCAGCAATTTACGTGCCGGCAAAGTGCGGTCTTTTGGGGCCGCTTATTTCATAGTGAAACTCGCATAAACCCAAGCCAGCGAGTGCAATCGCCCATCGTATTGTCGAGTTTCAACGTAGGCGTCGCAAATCGGCCAAGCAGGACGTGCAATGCGATTAGCTTTTGGGGTCGGCAACTGCGCTGGCAGCCTTACGCCATGACGCTCGTCGCTGTACAAGCTTCGGCGCACCGCTGGTCTCGTCCGGGACGAACAAGAGCACTCTCATAGGGCCACCATTCATCGTCCGACCAAAGCTTGCTCGGTGATTGGGGCACCTTCGTCGCCACGTGAAGGAAGGGAGGCGCGCGTTCCCGGTGCGCGATGGTGTATCCCAGGCTTCGAAGCGATGAATTGAGCGGCTGACGATGTTTGCTACGACTTCAATAGTCGGTGTTGCTGATCGTGGGCCGCGGGCCTGTTCGGCGCAATCACAACGCACTCCACAGTGCCAGCCTTTTCATCGGCAGCAAGCGGGATCACGCCCTCCTTACGTGTGTGGTCGAATATAAGTCCATCCTTGACGAGACGATCATGCGCCGCCCGGAAGGATGCTGATCGCACATTTCTCACAGATAAAATAACGTTACAGCCGAAATAGTCGACGCCTAGCAGCCGGACGGCAATGTTGTGTAACACCGAGCCGCCACCCCAGCGGCCGTTCGCTTCATTGAACAGCAACCGCCCGTCTTGTGCGAAAATGGCGTCGATGTTGATCATTCCGCGATACCCCAGGTCTCGCGCGAGTGCCACAAAACGGTAGGCATGGGCCTGGGCAGCTAACAATTGCTCTTCCTCCAAGTCGCTTGGAAGCTCAAGTCCCGTCCGGATCAGAGCTCTTTCGGATCGGTCTGCGCTTTTACGCAGACGTATGCTTCCACTATTGACAAAAGCGATTGATGCATCATCCTGGATTGTATACTCGAGATAGAATAAAGATCGGGCCAAGTGGTACGATTCCACGACCAGCGTCTTACACGAGGCTGTTGTCATCTCAGACCACAATGCTTCGGGATCAAACGACGGCCACGAAACCCACCGAGTATCTCTGGCTCCAGGTAGCGGATCGCTCTTATTGCTGGTCAGGATGACGTTTCCAACTCCACCAGCTCCATTATCCAACTTTACAATGACCGTGCCGGTCTCGGATTTGAGGGAGGTGACGGCTTTGAACAGTCCATTTGGGTCTGTCGCGACTGATCCATGGGGGAGCGGAAGTGCAACGCTTGTTGCCAATTGACGGAAGTGGCTCTTGCGATTCAACAGATCAGGCCCGCGCTGCAAAGCGAAGTCGTCACCGGTCTTCGGTATGCCTAGAATGGCCGCCAAGCGTGCGACGCCTTCAGTAGAGTAGCAGGGATACAATTGCCAGTCTGATTTCTGGCGAATATGTCTTTTGAGCCGCTCGACAACAGTTTTGGACAGTAACGTACAATCATCGAGGATTGTCGATTGGCGGCTCGCAGGTACAAGCAGGCGAAGAGCCGATGAATGGAAATTGAGCGTTCCGCCAATGAAGGATAACAGATCGGCCGGGATCACTACCGGAGAGACTATCAGGTCGCCCTCCTGAGCAAACCACGCTGAACGAAATGCCGAGTTGGCGGCCAGCGAAAGTTGAGCTTTTGTTAGGTGGGCGCCCGACATCTGAGGCGTACCGGCATTCATAATCAGGATTCGCGGCATTCTCGACCTCCGGACATCTGGTCGTGATCAGGATGGGATCGTCATGGCAACCACGAAGTCGTTGCCATGCCGTGGCAAGGCTCTGGGAGAGGGGAGAATTTGCGCCATCTCGATGTCACCTGCGATGCAGCGGGAGAGAACGGCCCGCCTCGAATCTGCCGATCTCAATTTATGGCTCGGCCGCGTATGAAATGATCTCGCAGAGCCCGATAAACGGGCTCTGACCAAACATGGGCGATCAGCGCTTGCGCCTCGATCCGGCAGTCGCCGCCGCTTGGTCACATAAGCGGCGGGTGCGTCTTCCCATCGAGCAACGGCTCGACCGACCAGCATTCGGCTACATTTGGATGTTCCGTAAGCACTCGCTCTATTCTTGCTGGAAAGATATTCTCGCTTGAAATAATCGAGAGTTGTTTTGCCGCGGTGAAGCGGAATAGATCCATCGGCCTCGCAGTGTCCATTGTCGCCGGCGAGGCTGGGGATCTCGAGTCGGGCTCCTCTCAGGGCACCAAACTGGCTCTCCAAGGCGCGAGCGATCCGCTCAATGTATCGATTGAGGATGACATAGCTGGACGGCTTCCGTTCGAAATGAATCGCGGTCAAAGGTATAGGTAGCGCTTCCCTCGGCCGGGGTGGAAAAATTCAGCTTGCTATTCATGCGTGTCAGGTCCGCGCATTCTGTTTGCGCCACCCGCAACGGCCCCCCAAATCCTGACGAGGCCCCGGTCATATGCTTCGGCTGGCGCTTGTACAGGCTGTGCTCACACGGTCTTGGCGGAAGCCTTCTTTTAATGGCTGTCATGGGGTGCGAACGATGGATATCGCTCGAGGGAAATCTGCCGATCGATCGATCACTCCGCTCTGCTCAGCTGCGGTGTGCATCTTCCGGTAATGATCGGCACACCACGAAGAGGTCTTCTTGCCGCGTTTTTGATATACAGGCTCGCCGCACATATAGGCCGCTCTCATATCTCCATCTTTGAAACCGATGATGCAACGGCACTGGCCTTCAACATGATGAACTAACAGGACCTTCTTAAGGCCATCGCGGTCTTTCAACTTGCTGCTCCAGCCTGCCAAACAATTTCTTCCGATGCCGCGCTGGTCACGCGGAGTCGCCCGCGCGGGCCACTCGTCGAAACCCGCGCGGGCTCACCATCTGCCAAACCTTGCACGGTCGAAACGCCTTGCCAGGTGCGGAAAGGAGCTTGAAGGTGGCGGGTTCGGCGAACTGAGTTTTGTGCGTTGCTGCGCGAGACGAGCAGCTTCAGGAAGCGGGCGCCACCTAAGCGCTTCCGATAGACTTCCACGTCGATCAATTCTGACCTTATCGGCTCCCGTGGCGAAGTGGCCGCCGGCGGCCATATTGTCAGGATCAGAAATGCCGAACCATTTAGAGCTACGTGCGAGCTCTGGCGCCGCGATCGGAACTCGCTGCACAGCCCTCCCGAGCGAGGGACTATAGACAATGAGGAGCATGACCGGCCATCGGTCAGCGGATATGACCAGCTGAGGCATTCGCAGTCCCTCACACGATAGGTGCCACGCCCGAGAGCGTACGATTTAACGTTACGTCAGATTCAAGCCCCTTTTTTGCGGCCTATGAAAACGTGACCAAGGTAATGCTGGCCCAAGCAGTCCCCCAAGGGGCTATCGCGAACATGTAGCGCCGCCGTGAGGGGGGCGAGCCCCAGTTAATGAGGGCCATTGAGGAGAGATCCAGCGAACGCGTCGGCGGCGTACCCAACGCACGTCGCCGCTCGCTTCCGGCGAAATTTGGAGTTGCTCAGGGGGCGTATGCGGGAATCACCATCGGCGGTCAGTCTGAGAAGGCGAGATATCGAAGCCAAGCTTGGCAAGTGTTTTTGGCGTTTGCGTAAAGCGCCACGCTGGCCTGCCAGTCTCTCGGCATGTAGGCGGCAACGGCGCACCTAATGCGCTCTCAGCAGAACACGTCGTTTTGCCTCGAAAAGATGCTCATCCAGGGTATCGTGCAGCGCACGCCGCAGCTCTGGCGGGATGGAGCTATCTGTATCGATCAATTCCCGAAACTTCCGGATGATGTGTTCTATTGTTGCGATCGTTCCCAGTGTTTCCATCCTCTGCCAGGGCATCATCCATTGTCTCCTTTGGCGCGTAACGCACGTTGCGCCGCGGGTCCTCACCTCAGCAACCGGGCCGAGAACAGCCTCTAGTCGGCAAAGGGGTGGCTGTCGGACACCTGCTCAGCGCGAGTTGTTTCGTCAGCGGCGCTCACTCAAATTCCGCAGAAGTGGCGCGCATTTGCAGCTGCAATATTCTTGCGCACGTAAGCTGCACTCTTGATCGCATTAGTCGAGCCTCAGCCAGCTCAGCTTTAGGCGTTTGAAACCGCAATCAAGCGAGTCAGCCGGGCGGCTGCAGCGCCGTGATCAAGTGATTCTTGGCCAAGTGCCACGCCTTGCTGTAGGTTCGAGGCACGACCGGCCACCACCAGTGCCGCCGCCGCGTTCAAAAGTGCGGCATCACGAAAAGGGCCTGGGAGGCCGTCGAGCACTTTCTCTAACGCAATGGCATGAGACTCGCAATCACAGCTCTCCAGCGCATCGGCGCGGTAGCGGGGGAGCCCGGCTTCTTCCGGCGTCACTTCGAACGTGCGGACTGTACCGGCCTCGACCGCAGCAACAAAGCTTGTCCCGGCGAGGGATATTTCATCGAGCCCGTCCGAGCCATGAACAACCCATACCGAATCGGCACCCAGGTTCTTCAAGACGTACGCCAATGGCTGCACCCATTTGCGAGCGAAAACTCCAAGGATCTGCCGCTTGACGCCGGCCGGATTAGACAAAGCCTCGATTAGATTGAACATTGTGTGGGTTCCAAGCACGCTTCGGATCTGGCTGATGCGCTGCATCGCAGGATAGCCGGCTGACGCAAACATGAAGCCAATGCCGGCTTCGTGCACACAACGTGCGATCGCATCAGGCTTGAGATCGACCTTTACGCCTAGACTCGCCAACACGTCTGCGGTGCTTGAACGCAAAGTCGCAGCGCGGTTAACATACTTGGCGACAGGAACGCCGGCCCCGGCGACGATGAAGGAAGCGCACGTCGATACGTTGAGCGGACGCATCGCCCCGTCGCTCGCACCAGTGATATCGATGGGGTCGCATTGCATTTCCACCTTGGGCATTAAATTCCGCATTGCGGACGCGGCGCCGGTGACTTCTTCGACTGTTTCGCCGCGGACTCTCATCCCAATCAACAAGCCACCGATCTGCGAGGGAGTTGCGTCACCCGACATCATGCTGTCGAACGCTGACGCAGCCTCCTCGCGCGTCAGTATGGCGCCCGTGGCAACTTTCGCGATGATCGACTTGAGCGGTTCCATCGAACTGTGCACGTCCCTTGTCCAATCTGAGCTGCGACCGTTCAGCCAGACGTCTTTGCAGCCGAGTGCCTTGTTGCAGCTGCCTGTCTATTCGCACTCGCTATGCCGCACTTGTCCAACAGGCGGCCGACAGATGAAACGTGAGCATCTGTGGCGACGCTACAACCTGACGCTACGTGAGGGTCAAGCCCTCTCCATTCGATGGTGCCCTAGATAGGACGCCGGCGGCTGGTCAGAGGACTGCAGTCGCTTGATACCAGAACAATAGCGTCGTCTCGAGCCTGCTTGCCGGCGATATTAGGAGGGTCACAAGGCTTTTGGCTTCCGGCGCCGCCGTGGCGGGGGCCGCCGGTTAACCTTCGTGCGATGTGCTGCACGTGAGCTGGGACGACTTCTGGTAAGGAGCCGGGCGGACAAGTCGTAGCACCTTCACTTCGATCTGCTGCTCTGATTGCCGATGTCCCGCCCGGAGATCACGTATCGGCATTGCTGACTGAGGCGATCTTGCTTGGATCTGAGGCAGACAGTGATAGCAAAGCGATCTGGTATGTGACTACTACAAAGGCGTAACACGTCTTCCATACAGGCCTCTTTCTCCTCTGCGGTCGGCGCTTGATCAAGCGCGTTGGCTGGCGCGAGCATGACCGTTGTCATTGCCAGGCCAAGAGCGATGGCGCCGTAGCGAAGTCCGAGGTCCGAAGCCAACTTAGTTCGTTGTTTCTGAATCATAACATTCCTTCAATTCGGGTGGGGTGACGTTTTGTTCTTGCTGTGTGCGGAGCGCATCATCTGCCAACCGGAAAGCTGCGGATCTGCTTAGCTGGCTGTCGGCAAGCTCGTTATTCTACTTTGCGGTTCTCATTGTACGGAGCCCGTCATCCGCCGGGAATGACATTCGATGAATCGGGGGTAGGCCTGCACCGGATGGTGTTAGGCTCTCTATTTCGTCGTCCTGGGCTAGCGTACATATTTGAAGCATTCGCAAATGTCGTGATGTCAGGAATCCCCTGGCTCTCAGTGGTGATCCCCACTTGTCCCAACTCGTACAATCTAACGATGCATGCGATTCAAAGTCTCTTCATAAGACCGATGGTCTAAAGCTGTCGGGGGCTGTGGACTAGGGATCGACCGCTTCGGCAGCCGAGCCACGAGCGTCGCTCCTACGTGATGATACGGAGCGTAGGTGTCGCAATTGTTTGATCTACGAATTGCATGCTCTCGGCATGAATCGAAAAGCAAACTCTACCAACCCGATCACTGGCGAGGCCGCGCGCAAGCAACGCGAAAGAAGGCGGCAGCGCTCGTTGACGGGAAAGCAAAAGACAGGTTGCTTAAGATTGCCTTCGAATACGACAAGTTAGCGCAGCGCGCCCTCGTGTGGCGGATGCGCAAAAATGAGGACGATACGTGGCCTGAGCAAGAGCTGTAAGCGCTGCTACGGCCAATCAAGGCTTCAGCCTTTTGAACTATACCCAACCCAAGGGCGAGGCTGATATCGCTCAACAAGCAAGTCAATCCCGCCTGCTCCGAGCGTTGCGGGAGCGAGGAGCGAGGCGGCCGGGCCGTCCTATGCCATAGGACGTGAGGGCGGAGCCGGCCGCTTGCCCAACGTTCCTTCAGGTCTCTTTGCTTCGTCAGCTTCTCGAAAGCTAGCTTTCACATAACGGTAATGCGGAGTACCAGTTCTCACTTGCAGTCAATCCGTTGCGCCTAACGAGGAAGCCCGGATGCCACCTGCGCGGTACGTCGAGCTGCTACTGGTCATTTTTGGCACTTAGCCGCGGCCGCAACGGCATATCAGTGTCTTTCATTTCAGACATCTGGGTTATGCGTCGGAATTCCTATTGCGGTCGCCGGAACAGCGCACTCTAAATCCAGGTCGCAGCGCGAATTGCGCGCCGGCATCAGGTTATTCGCAGCCGTGGCGGCTGCAGCATGCGATAGGCCCTAGAAGCCTCGCGCGGTCGCCATGCACGGGAGGCTGTCAGAAGAAGGCTGTGATGACCAAGTAGATTCCAGCCCAAAGCACCGCATTTATGAGAAGTGCGACGAGGAGCTCCCAGTTCCACCTTCTCTGCGGTTGCAAGGAGGGACGATCGGAGAGCTGGCCCCGGTTGTTTGGACAGCGCCCCGCTGGATTTAAGTGGATTCCTGCCGGGTTATGCTGAACGCGGGGCTTTACGATTTTGTCGTTGCGTCGGGAGGGCGTAGCCCGACCAGAGCGACGACAAAATCGTCGGCGACGGTCATGCGGCCATCACCATAGCTTGCGTGCCGAAGTAAGCCTCGTCGGGCGTGCGCCCGTCAAGGCTCGAGTGAGGGCGTCCCTGATTGTAGAAGGCCAGATACTTGGCAATTGACGCTCGCGCCTCGGACACGCTGTCGTAGGCGCGGAGATAAACTTCTTCGTATTTGACCGTGCGCCAGAGCCGCTCGACAAACACGTTGTCGCGCCAGGCGCCCTTGCCATCCATGCTGATGGCGATCTTCGCGTCCAGCAGCACATCGGTGAACTCGAGGCTGGTGAACTGGCTGCCCTGGTCCGTGTTGAAAATCGCGGGCCTGCCGTGCTTCGCCAACGCCTCCTGGACCGCTTCGACGCAGAAGGCCGCCTCCATTGTGATCGAGACGCGATGGGCCAGGACCCGTCGGCTGAACACATCGACGACCGCCGCGAGATAGACGAAGCCACGCCGCATCGGAATGTAGGTGATGTCCATTGCCCACGCATGGTCGGGCCGCTCGATCTTCAATCCGCGCAACAGGTACGGGTAGATCTTGTGACCCGGAGCCGGCTTGCTCGTGTTCGGGCGACGATAGACCGCCTCGATCCCCATGCGCTTCATCAGCGTCGCGATGTGGCGGCGACCGGCGTATACCCCCTCCCGCCGCAGCAACGATCGCAGCATACGCGCTCCCGCGAAGGGATAATCGAGATGCAGCTCATCGAGCCGACGCATCAAGGCAAGGTCCTCGGCCGAAACTGGCCGAGGTTCATAGTAGACCGTGCTGCGAGCCAGCTTCAGGACCTTCGCCTGGCGCACGATAGAAAGATCATGACCGCGGTCGATCATCGCTTTGCGCTCAGCAGGCCCGCCTTGGTGAGCGCGCCGGACAAAAAATCGTTTTCCAACGCCAGCTCGCCGATCTTGGCATGCAACGCCTTCAAATCGACCGGCGTCTCGGCCGATGTCTTGTCATGCCCAAACACGCCGGCGGCGCCTTCCAGGAGCTGGTTTTTCCAGATCGTGATCTGGTTCGGATGAACATCAAACAGTTGCGCCAGCTCCGCCAGTGTCTTGTCTCCTTTGACCGCAGCCAAAGCAACCTTCGCCTTGAATGCCGGAGAATGCGTCCGGCGGCTCTTCTTCGTCATCTTCGCTCCTGATTCGCAGCAAGAATCCTCGCCGCTGTCAGGCAGAAAATCCACTCAAGCTACTGTCCGAATTTGCGGGGCCAGCTCTCGGCGCCGAAATGCTTGATCATTGGGGGCTTTGTTGCGCGCGAATGTACGTCTCATTGCGCTGAGCGCCGGCCAACAGAAATATGCCAAGCTTTGCATGCCTCCTATCACTCATAAGCTAGCAGTCCTCTCTTCATAGGGCGGTAGGAGAAACGATGTTCGTTGCGTCGCGACCACTCGGCCGATTGATTGCTCGTGTATCTTCGGAACGGCAAGGTCGCGTTCGGCCCACGCAGCAAGCTACATGCCAGAAGGTAGAACTGTCGGCAGCGCCTTTCATTTGATGGGTTGGTCAAACGGAGCCGCTGCGCGACGTCGGAGTCGCGACATTCCTGTCGGAAACAAAACCCGCATTACCGTGTGCAACGAACACCGGCGGCGACGCCGGTGATGCTGTGTTGAAGATGGGAGTTTGGCCTCCCGGAGCCGGCCTTCAGGGGCAGGCTTAAACCACCTCATGCTGCCGCGTTCAAAAGGCGCGGTGGTGAGCGATGAGGAAAAAGGCGGTGAATGAAACCGTCAGGTAAGTGACAAGAAGATGAGTGCAAGCGAACCGCCGATGACGTATCGAAATGGGTTCAAGATGCTGTCAAGACGGGCGTGGGGTAGTAGCGCTCGGAGGAGTGTGGGCGGAGCCTGTTTACGGCCCACGCGGCAGCCGGTGCATAGGCGGCATGATCTCGTCACAGGCTTCAACACGGAACGTCGGAACCTGACGCAATGCGTCAGGGGCGGAGCAACCCGTAATAGTGAGGAAGCGGCTGTAATGGCCGTGGAGCAAAGGGGTTGCGTTATCCTGCCGGCGTCACTGCGCCAACCGGGAAGACCGGGAGGAGCACGGTGAACTCCGGCAAACCGTTGCCCATCACCAAGCGGATGGTGTGGGAAGCCTATAAGCTTGTGAAGAAGGGAAAGGCGGCGGGCGTCGATGGCCAGAGTCTCGAAGACTTTGCCGGCGATCTTGAGAACCACCGCTACCGGCTGTGGAATCGGTTGGTGTCAGGAAGTTACTTCCCGCCACCAGTGCGGCGGGTCGAGATTCCTAAGGCCGGCGGTGGGATTCGTCCTCTTGGCATACCGACGGTCGCGGACCGTATCGCCCAGATGGTGGTCAAACGGTGTCTGGAGCCGGTGTTGGATGGAGAATTTGATCCGGACTCCTACGGCTACAGGCCCGGAAAATCGGCCCATCAGGCCATAGAGCAGGCGCGTAAGCGGTGCTGGCAGCACGACTGGGTCGTAGATCTCGACATCAAGAGCTTTTTCGACACGATCGATCATGAACTCTTGATGCGCGCGGTCTATCGACACACGAAAGCTGACTGGATCCGGCTCTACATTGAGCGGTGGCTTAAGGCTCCGGTCGAGATGCCCGATGGATCGGTTCGGGCGAGGACGACAGGCAGGTCTCAAGGGGGTGTGGTCAGTCCAATCCTGGCAAACTTGTTCCTGCACTACGTGTTCGATGTTTGGATGAAGGGGTCTTATCCCCACATTCCGTTCGAACGCTACGCCGACGACATCATCTGCCATTGCCGCACGCGGAAGCGGAGGAACTCAAATCGGCGCTGGAACGACGGTTTGCTGACTGCCATTTATTGCTGCATCCGGAGAAGACTAAAGTGGTCTACTGCGCTGACAGCAATCGACGGCGGTCCTACCCGCAGATCCATTTTGACTTCCTGGGCTTTAGCTTCCGCCCCCGTATGGCGAAGAACCGGTGGGGCAGGATCTTCACCTGCTTCCTTCCGGGCGTGAGTCCGAACTCTCTCAAGGAGATGAGGGCTCGCATTCGAGGATGGCGCTTGCCTCAGCACTCGCCGCTTCCGCTTGAAGACATCGCGCGTAGTCTCAGCCCCGTCCTTCGGGGCTGGGATCAATACTACGGGCGATTCTACCCGACGGAACTGCGTAGGCTCTATGAGTACTTCGATGAGCGCCTCGGCGCGTGGCTTCGGTGCAAGTACAAGCAACTGAAGGGCCATCGGGGACGGTCGTTGCTGCCGCGCGGCGAACAGGATGGAAGTGGAGCGTCGACCATGATGAGAGGGCTACGCCGGGCTCGTGACGCAGGGAGGGCGTAGCCCGACCGGAGTTACGAGCCCGGCGTCGGCGCGATCCACAGCGGACCGCGCCGACTGGTGATCGCGGCCGGCTGGTTATGCAAGTGGTTCTTCCGCCAAGAGGAATCACTCGCGTGCCAGGCCGACACATTACCGATCACCAAATGAGGCTCTACATGAAGTACCGTCAGACCGATAGCCCACCCGTGGCCGCCGCCAAGGCTTCGTTCAGCACCTCGACCGCTTACCGGATCGAGAAGGATCGACGCCTTCCGTCGCAGAAGAAGGCTCCCCGCGGCCGTCGCCGGCCAGATCCCTTGGCCCGCGTATTTGAGACAGATATCGCGCCGATGCTGAAGGCCGCCCCCGGTGTGCGGCCGGTCACGATCTTCGAGGAGTTGCTCCGACGCCATCCCGAGCTCGGCGCCGGCATCCGTCGCACGCTGGAGCGCCGGATCCGGGCCTGGCGGGCGATCCACGGCGAGGAGCAGGAGGTCATCTTCCGCCAGACCCACGAACCCGGTCAGCGCGGCCTGTCCGACTTCACCGACATGGGCGAATTGGGTGTCACGATCGCGGGCGTACCGCTCGACCATCGTCTCTATCACTTCCGGCTGGCCTATTCCGGGTTTGAGCACGCCCATGTCGTGCTCGGCGGTGAGAGCTTCGTCGCTCTGGCCGAAGGCCTGCAGAATGCCTTGTGGTCACTCGGTGGGGCGCCACGGGAGCATCGCACCGACAGCCTGTCGGCCGCCTTTTGCAATCTCGACCGCGACGCCAAAGACGATCTGACGCGGCGATACGAAGACCTCTGTGCCCATTACGGCATGCGGCCTTCCCGCAACAATCGTGGCATCGCCCACGAGAACGGGGCGATCGAGAGTTCGCATGGTCATCTCAAGCGAGCGATCGGCGACGCGCTGTTGCTGCGTGGCACCGCCGACTTCGACGATCTAGCTGCCTATCGTGGCTTCATCGATGAGATCGCCAGCCGCCGCAATGCCCGCAACGCCAAGCGGATCGACAGTGAACGTAGCGCACTTCAGGATCTGCCGGACCGCCGCACGTCGGACTATGAAGAGGTGATCGTCCACGTGACGTCGTCCGGCGGCTTCACCTTGCGCAAGGTGTTCTACACGGTGCCGTCGCGCTTGATCGGCCATCGGCTGCGGGTGCGCCTGTATGACGATCACCTCGACGTGTTTGTCGGCGGCACGCATCTCCTCACCTTGCCGCGCGGGCGGCCGCATCCCAATGGCAAGCACGATCAGGTCGTCGATTATCGGCACGTGATCCATTCCTTGCGGCGCAAGCCGATGGCGCTCCTCAACCTGGTCTACCGCGACCAGCTGTTCCCCCGGGAAGCTTACCGCCGAGCCTTCGACGTCTTGCGCAAACGCTTACCGGACAAGAAGGCCTGCCGGATCATGGTCGATCTCCTCGCACTCGCCCATGAGCGCGGTTGCGAGGCCGAACTCGCCAATCAGCTCACGGCTGACCTGAACGACGGCCGGCTGCCCGACCTCAACCGGCTACGTACTCACTTCGCCCCGGATCCCGCCCAGGTGCCGAACGTCGTGGTACGCCTCGCACCGCTCGCCACCTATGAATGCCTCATCGGTACCGCCGAGATCGGAGGCGCCGCATGAGCACAACCAACGTAGTCGACACCGCGCGCCTCAATCTGTTGCTCAACGAGCTGCGGCTGCCCGCCATCAAGGCGCTGTGGCCGCAATTTGCCGAGCAATCCGATAAAGAAGGCTGGCCGGCGGCGCGCTTCCTCGCCACCATTGCCGAGCACGAGATCGCTGAGCGCGGCCGCCGCCGCATCGAGCGCCATCTCGTCGAGGCGCGGCTGCCTACCGGAAAGACCTTTGACAGCTTCGACTTCGAGGCCGTGCCGATGATCTCCAAGGCGCAAATGACCGCACTCGCCGCCGGCGACGGCTGGCTCGGCAAGGGCGCCAATCTGCTGCTGTTTGGTCCGCCCGGTGGAGGCAAGAGCCACTTGGCGGCAGCAATCGGCTTGGCCCTCATCGAGAACGGATGGCGCGTCCTGTTCACCCGCACCACCGATCTCGTGCAGAAGCTCCAGGTGGCTCGCCGCGAGCTCAACCTCGAGGGCGCCATCAACCGCCTCGATCGCTTCGATCTCGTCATCTTGGACGATCTTGCCTATGTCACCAAGGACCAGGCCGAGACCAGTGTGCTGTTCGAGCTCATCAGCGCACGCTACGAGCGACGCTCTTTGCTGATCACCGCCAATCAGCCCTTTGGAGAATGGAACAAGGTCTTTCCGGACCCAGCTATGACCCTCGCGGCGATCGATCGCCTTGTTCACCACGCCACCATCGTCGAGATGAACGTCGAGAGCTATCGCAGGCGGACTGCCCTCGAGCGAAAGCGTGGTCCAGGGCGGCCACCGGAGCACGCGACACAAAAAACGCTCGCTTGATTGACGCTCCGCGACAATCAAAGCAAACAAAACTCTTGCGCGCGACAATCATCGCGGCGATCATCATCGCGCCGCGACACTGACTCGCCATCCTGATCGCCGCGCTCTTCCGACCCAGATCGTCGCGCTATAGTCGTTGCGGAAACTCAACGAGATGGCGAAGCAAAATCCAAAGCTCTTTGTCCATTGGCAAAAGCTTGGACGGGCTACGGTTGGATAACAGGAGCCGGATGATGCGAGAGTATCACGTCCGGATCTGTGAGCGGCCGAGGGTGAAACTCCCTCGGCCTACTCGACAGCAAAAGGTGAGCGCCTCGCGAGCGTCATGCCGTATGACCTTGCCCCGTGGACTTAATCCAGATTGAAGTTCGCTCTGGCCGATATGAGGACCAGAGCATGAAGCGCAGCCGCTTTACGGAAGAGCAGATCATCGGGATTTTGAAGGAGCACGAAGCTGGCGTGTCGGTTGCCGATCTGTGCCGGAAGCACGGCGTCAGCGATGCCAGCATCTACAAATGGAAAGCCAAGTTTGGCGGGATGGAGGTCTCGGAGGCCAAGCGGCTGAGGACGCTGGAGGATGAGAACACGCGGCTGAAGCGGCTTTTGGCCGATCGTGGACGCCCACGGGATGAGCGAACGGCGGGCGTGTAAAGCCATCGGCTGTTGCCGCATGACCATCAGATATCGGACGACCCGGGCGGACGACGCGGCCCTACGCCAACGCATGAGAGCGATTGCCGAGGTGCGCCGTCGCTTCGGCTATCGGCGCCTGCATGTTCTGCTCAGGCGGGAGGGCTATCTGGTCAACCACAAGAAACTGTTCCGGCTCTACCGGGAAGAGAGGCTCGCGGTCCGTCGCCGTGGTGGCCGCAAGCGGGCGCTCGGGACCAGGGCGCCGATGGTGGTGCCGATAGCGCCGAATGACCGCTGGTCGCTCGACTTCGTCTCGGACCAGCTCACCGATGGCCGCCGCTTCCGCATCCTGACCGTGGTCGACGAGTGCACGCGCGAATGCCTGGCGTTGGTGGCCGACACCTCACTGTCGGGCTCCCGGGTGGCGCGGGAGCTGGACCGGCTGATGATTGAGCGCGGCAAGCCCAAAATGGTGGTCAGCGACAACGGCATCGAATTGACCAGCAACGCCATCCTGACATGGGCCGACCAGAGCCGTGTCGACTGGCATTACATCGCGCCCCGCAAGCCGACGCAGAATGCCTTCATCGAAAGCTTCAATGGCTGTCTCCGAGACGAATTGTTGAACGAGACGCTGTTCACGTCGCTGGCCCAGGCCCGCGTCGAACTCGGACATTGGCGGGCCGACTACAACGATACGCGACCTCACTCGCAACTCGGATGGAAAACACCATCGGAGTTTGCCTTCACCTGCAACCCGCGACGGGATCTGGCGCTGCGCTATGCCGATGGCTCCGCGCCAGCTCCCGCCGCTGCCACCGCCCAACCGAGCAAATCCAACAGCCGGGGCGAACTCAGGACCGGATAAAACTTGATGTGGTGGAACGGCCCGCTCCAACAGCATCAAAGTGCTAGAACGTGGTCGTTGTTCGAACGCCACAAAGGAGGGACCGTTCCGTGAAACAGGTTATCACCATCGGGCTGGATCTGGCCAAGCACGTTTTCCAGGTTCACGGGGCGGATGCCGAGGGCTCACCCGTGTTCAACCGGAAGCTACGGCGCAGCGAAGTTCTGCGTTTCTTTGAGAAGCTGCCAGCATGCCTGGTGGGGATGGAAGCATGCGGTAGCGCCCACTATTGGGCGCGCGAGATCGCAGCTCTCGGTCATGAGGTCCGGCTCATTCCGCCGGCTTATGTCAAACCCTTCGTCAAGCGTGGCAAGACGGATGCGGCGGACGCTGAGGCCATCAGCGAAGCGGTGACCCGAAAGACCATGCGCTTCGTGCCGATTAAGACGGCTGAGCAACAGGCTGCCGCGATGGTGCTGAAGACCCCGCGCTCTTCTAGTGCGGCAGCGAACGCAATCGGTCAACGCGTTGCGCGCGCATCTGGCAGAATTGGGGATCATCGCCACCGCCGGCCTGGCAAAGGTTGAGGCGCTGGTCGCAATCATACGGGATGAGACAGATGCACGCCTGCCCGCAGCAGCGCGCTTCGCGCTGATGGCTATTGCCGACGAGATTGAAGCTTCAGCCGACCAGATCGAGAGGCTCGAGCGCGCAATCGTCGCGGAGGCCAAGCACGACGAGGACATGCGTCGGTTGACCACGATCCCTGGCGTCGGCGCCATTACGGCGGCGACCATCAAAGCGCTTGTGCCGGATCCCGGCGGGTTCAAGTCGGCTCGCCACTTTGCCGCCTGGCTGGGATTGACGCCGCGGCCTCATTCAAGCGGAGGCAAAGAGCGGTTGGGACGAATATCGAAGATGGGAAATCCAGAACTCCGCTCTCTCCTCGTTGTCGGGGCAACGGCCGTCTTGCGGCTTGTCCGAAACGACGTTCGGGCGCGGCCGTGGCTGAAGGCGCTTCTCGCCAGACGCCCCTTCAAGGTTGCCGCCGTCGCGCAGGCCAATAAGACGGCGCGGATCATCTGGGCGCTCCTGGACAAGGGTGAAATTTATCGGCGTCCCGACCCATTGGCGATTGCCGCGGTGACGCAGTGACCGCCAAAACGATCTGACCGGCGCAGGCCGGCAGAGGGCGAGGTGCAACAACAGGCGATGAACCCATGGGACGAAATCCCGAAACGAGTGAAGCTACTGCCCCCAATGCGCTCAAGCGCGTAAACTTGATTTAGCTCCTCGTTCCGCGGATCTCATCGAGGCCAGCGGCCATATTGTGCCGCGCGCAAAGGCCGGACATATGACCGCACCGTTCCAATGTGTGAAATCGACTGAAAAAGCTCTTGCCTCGCGGGCCGTTCCACATATGGGGGCAAGGTCACGTAGCCAACGCGTTAAGGGCCGCATCTTAGTGAGGCCTATAAATCGAGCGATATTTGCAGTGGCAGCCAATGAGATCGGTTAATCATTGTTCCTGACCGTTAGCTGACGATCGAGGTCGCAGCGGTCCGCTGGATGTGCCAGCTAAGAAGTGCATTCCAGACGTCTGCGGCTATGTACGAGCCGATTTGGACGCCATAAAACTGAATGGTTTTCACATAATTGACGCATTAGGACTGTTCAGCCTTTGCGAGAAGGCCGCAAGGGATCAAGTACACTCCCGCAGAAGCAGCAATGTCGCCCGGAGCTATCTGGTGCGGCAACTGCGAGCATCATGAAGTCTGGATTCCGCCGCCAATAGGAGAGCATGGCATGATGAGGGACAATTCATTGAAGACGAGATGAGGCCTCAAGAGCCGCCGACTTCGCATGCTCAAGCGTGATGTGCGCTCTGCCGGCGATGAGCAGTGAATGCCTGGCACCGATCAAGACTGCTTCGCCGCGGAGAGGCTCAATGGCGGACTTACATAAGTAGCGGGAAGATTCGATCGGCGGGTCGCCTAACTCAACGTACAGATCGTGCCGCCGCCCGTCCTCAGGCAACCGGCGGCACCGAGCGCAATTCGAGCACCAGAGGCATAACTAGAGGAGCGTGAGTGATGATAGACATCTACCGCTTTTGCGGATGGTGCGTTGTAGAGTGGTTCAGGAAAGCTGGGCCGAGAATCGCGGAGGTTGACTTGTTGCGCGACAACGTCCTCTACGTAGAGTTCAGGGCTATCCGAGAGGCAAAGGAGCGGGCGTGCGAGCGCAGGTGGTAGACAAGCTGGAGGCGGGCCGGGTGCAGCATGGCCGGTTCGCGACTGCTCCGGGATCAGGCCCTTGCGGTCTCTTCTTTGTGCAGGGGCCTTGCGGGTGTGAACTAAAGATAAGTGCATTTGTCCGTCCTGGGTGGGAGCATGTCGCTGTTTCGACACCGCGGCGTTGTCCAAACTGGGAGGAGATGTGCTTTGTCAAAGACATGTTCTGGGATGAAGAAGAGTGCGTCATGCAACTGCATCCGCCACATTCGCGTTATGTGAATAACAGCCGATATTGCCTTCATTTGTGGAGACCCATTTATCGAGACATTCCGATGCCGTCTCCGAGCTTCGTAGGCGTCGTTGGATTGAGTCCCTCAGATGCGGCAACGTTGTTCGCGCGGATGAGCGCGACAGCATGACGGACTGAGTTTACAATATCCGAGCACAAGGTGAGGCCGAGCGGGTGCACAAGCACCGGTTCGGCGTCCCGATGAGATGTCACAAGCGGGTGTATGTCAGGCTCGCTCGGCCGTTGCGGCGTGCAAGGCGGGCTGAGATGAAATGCCGCTGTCAAACAGGAGCAGCCTCAGAGCGAACAACAGCATCTCGCTCGCTGATAGCCGATCACGGGGCGAACTGGGGGCGCGAATTGCGCGCTCTTTGGAGGCGAAGTTTTGGGCGCCGGGCGGCGCGGCACGATGAGGGTGAGATCGATCTCAAGCCCACGACCGAGCCTGGTTTGGTGAAGGCATCGTCTAACGCAGCCATCATCCTGACTGAAGCTGAAATTACACGAGCGCGACCTCTTTCACTGTGCAAGAGTCACTAGCTGGTCGGCCACCGCCTCACACCTGCAGCAGCGCCCGGAAGCTGGGACTGTCGCACAGCCAATTTGCCATGACGGCGATAGCTTCCCTAAGCTTGTGTGGTGGCCAGCTCCTCGTCAGTTTGCCGCGATATCGGTCGCAGGCAAGATGTGAGCAGCGCGCCCTCTGAGGAGACGCACGCGGAAGAAGCCGGTGAACCAGCATGTATAATCGAGTCGATGGCGAATACGCACATACTGAGCAAGCTGAGGAATCGAGTTGGCCCGCAGACGGTTGCCGCGCGGCGAACAGGATGGAAGTGGAGCGTCGACCATGATGAGAGGGCTACGCCGGGCTCGTGACGCAGGGAGGGCGTAGCCCGACCGGAGTTACGAGCCCGGCGTCGGCGCGATCCACAGCGGACCGCGCCGACTGGTGATCGCGGCCGGCTGGTTATGCAAGTGGTTCTTCCGCCAAGAGGAATCACTCGCGTGCCAGGCCGACACATTACCGATCACCAAATGAGGCTCTACATGAAGTACCGTCAGACCGATAGCCCACCCGTGGCCGCCGCCAAGGCTTCGTTCAGCACCTCGACCGCTTACCGGATCGAGAAGGATCGACGCCTTCCGTCGCAGAAGAAGGCTCCCCGCGGCCGTCGCCGGCCAGATCCCTTGGCCCGCGTATTTGAGACAGATATCGCGCCGATGCTGAAGGCCGCCCCCGGTGTGCGGCCGGTCACGATCTTCGAGGAGTTGCTCCGACGCCATCCCGAGCTCGGCGCCGGCATCCGTCGCACGCTGGAGCGCCGGATCCGGGCCTGGCGGGCGATCCACGGCGAGGAGCAGGAGGTCATCTTCCGCCAGACCCACGAACCCGGTCAGCGCGGCCTGTCCGACTTCACCGACATGGGCGAATTGGGTGTCACGATCGCGGGCGTACCGCTCGACCATCGTCTCTATCACTTCCGGCTGGCCTATTCCGGGTTTGAGCACGCCCATGTCGTGCTCGGCGGTGAGAGCTTCGTCGCTCTGGCCGAAGGCCTGCAGAATGCCTTGTGGTCACTCGGTGGGGCGCCACGGGAGCATCGCACCGACAGCCTGTCGGCCGCCTTTTGCAATCTCGACCGCGACGCCAAAGACGATCTGACGCGGCGATACGAAGACCTCTGTGCCCATTACGGCATGCGGCCTTCCCGCAACAATCGTGGCATCGCCCACGAGAACGGGGCGATCGAGAGTTCGCATGGTCATCTCAAGCGAGCGATCGGCGACGCGCTGTTGCTGCGTGGCACCGCCGACTTCGACGATCTAGCTGCCTATCGTGGCTTCATCGATGAGATCGCCAGCCGCCGCAATGCCCGCAACGCCAAGCGGATCGACAGTGAACGTAGCGCACTTCAGGATCTGCCGGACCGCCGCACGTCGGACTATGAAGAGGTGATCGTCCACGTGACGTCGTCCGGCGGCTTCACCTTGCGCAAGGTGTTCTACACGGTGCCGTCGCGCTTGATCGGCCATCGGCTGCGGGTGCGCCTGTATGACGATCACCTCGACGTGTTTGTCGGCGGCACGCATCTCCTCACCTTGCCGCGCGGGCGGCCGCATCCCAATGGCAAGCACGATCAGGTCGTCGATTATCGGCACGTGATCCATTCCTTGCGGCGCAAGCCGATGGCGCTCCTCAACCTGGTCTACCGCGACCAGCTGTTCCCCCGGGAAGCTTACCGCCGAGCCTTCGACGTCTTGCGCAAACGCTTACCGGACAAGAAGGCCTGCCGGATCATGGTCGATCTCCTCGCACTCGCCCATGAGCGCGGTTGCGAGGCCGAACTCGCCAATCAGCTCACGGCTGACCTGAACGACGGCCGGCTGCCCGACCTCAACCGGCTACGTACTCACTTCGCCCCGGATCCCGCCCAGGTGCCGAACGTCGTGGTACGCCTCGCACCGCTCGCCACCTATGAATGCCTCATCGGTACCGCCGAGATCGGAGGCGCCGCATGAGCACAACCAACGTAGTCGACACCGCGCGCCTCAATCTGTTGCTCAACGAGCTGCGGCTGCCCGCCATCAAGGCGCTGTGGCCGCAATTTGCCGAGCAATCCGATAAAGAAGGCTGGCCGGCGGCGCGCTTCCTCGCCACCATTGCCGAGCACGAGATCGCTGAGCGCGGCCGCCGCCGCATCGAGCGCCATCTCGTCGAGGCGCGGCTGCCTACCGGAAAGACCTTTGACAGCTTCGACTTCGAGGCCGTGCCGATGATCTCCAAGGCGCAAATGACCGCACTCGCCGCCGGCGACGGCTGGCTCGGCAAGGGCGCCAATCTGCTGCTGTTTGGTCCGCCCGGTGGAGGCAAGAGCCACTTGGCGGCAGCAATCGGCTTGGCCCTCATCGAGAACGGATGGCGCGTCCTGTTCACCCGCACCACCGATCTCGTGCAGAAGCTCCAGGTGGCTCGCCGCGAGCTCAACCTCGAGGGCGCCATCAACCGCCTCGATCGCTTCGATCTCGTCATCTTGGACGATCTTGCCTATGTCACCAAGGACCAGGCCGAGACCAGTGTGCTGTTCGAGCTCATCAGCGCACGCTACGAGCGACGCTCTTTGCTGATCACCGCCAATCAGCCCTTTGGAGAATGGAACAAGGTCTTTCCGGACCCAGCTATGACCCTCGCGGCGATCGATAGAGCTGGCCCCGGTTGTTTGGACAGCGCCCCGCTGGATTTAAGTGGATTCCTGCCGGGTTATGCTGAACGCGGGGCTTTACGATTTTGTCGTTGCGTCGGGAGGGCGTAGCCCGACCAGAGCGACGACAAAATCGTCGGCGACGGTCATGCGGCCATCACCATAGCTTGCGTGCCGAAGTAAGCCTCGTCGGGCGTGCGCCCGTCAAGGCTCGAGTGAGGGCGTCCCTGATTGTAGAAGGCCAGATACTTGGCAATTGACGCTCGCGCCTCGGACACGCTGTCGTAGGCGCGGAGATAAACTTCTTCGTATTTGACCGTGCGCCAGAGCCGCTCGACAAACACGTTGTCGCGCCAGGCGCCCTTGCCATCCATGCTGATGGCGATCTTCGCGTCCAGCAGCACATCGGTGAACTCGAGGCTGGTGAACTGGCTGCCCTGGTCCGTGTTGAAAATCGCGGGCCTGCCGTGCTTCGCCAACGCCTCCTGGACCGCTTCGACGCAGAAGGCCGCCTCCATTGTGATCGAGACGCGATGGGCCAGGACCCGTCGGCTGAACACATCGACGACCGCCGCGAGATAGACGAAGCCACGCCGCATCGGAATGTAGGTGATGTCCATTGCCCACGCATGGTCGGGCCGCTCGATCTTCAATCCGCGCAACAGGTACGGGTAGATCTTGTGACCCGGAGCCGGCTTGCTCGTGTTCGGGCGACGATAGACCGCCTCGATCCCCATGCGCTTCATCAGCGTCGCGATGTGGCGGCGACCGGCGTATACCCCCTCCCGCCGCAGCAACGATCGCAGCATACGCGCTCCCGCGAAGGGATAATCGAGATGCAGCTCATCGAGCCGACGCATCAAGGCAAGGTCCTCGGCCGAAACTGGCCGAGGTTCATAGTAGACCGTGCTGCGAGCCAGCTTCAGGACCTTCGCCTGGCGCACGATAGAAAGATCATGACCGCGGGATCATCGCTTTGCGCTCAGCAGGCCCGCCTTGGTGAGCGCGCCGGACAAAAAATCGTTTTCCAACGCCAGCTCGCCGATCTTGGCATGCAACGCCTTCAAATCGACCGGCGTCTCGGCCGATGTCTTGTCATGCCCAAACACGCCGGCGGCGCCTTCCAGGAGCTGGTTTTTCCAGATCGTGATCTGGTTCGGATGAACATCAAACAGTTGCGCCAGCTCCGCCAGTGTCTTGTCTCCTTTGACCGCAGCCAAAGCAACCTTCGCCTTGAATGCCGGAGAATGCGTCCGGCGGCTCTTCTTCGTCATCTTCGCTCCTGATTCGCAGCAAGAATCCTCGCCGCTGTCAGGCAGAAAATCCACTCAAGCTACTGTCCGAATTTGCGGGGCCAGCTCTGATCGCCTTGTTCACCACGCCACCATCGTCGAGATGAACGTCGAGAGCTATCGCAGGCGGACTGCCCTCGAGCGAAAGCGTGGTCCAGGGCGGCCACCGGAGCACGCGACACAAAAAACGCTCGCTTGATTGACGCTCCGCGACAATCAAAGCAAACAAAACTCTTGCGCGCGACAATCATCGCGGCGATCATCATCGCGCCGCGACACTGACTCGCCATCCTGATCGCCGCGCTCTTCCGACCCAGATCGTCGCGCTATAGACGGTAGCGAATGTGCCCAAACACTCACCGAAATCGCGCGGCTGGAGAGCCTGGCGCCCGGCGAATTGTTCGATAGAATGGGGCTCTGCTTCAGCAAGCCGCATACCTCAGATGCAATCGATGATAGTTCAAACACCTCGGGCCTCAGCACATCCTCTCTGTCCTCCAGCTCCGAGTTATCCGTTGCCACTAGCCCTGTCCGTCCTCTGTTCGATTACAGGACGGCGGAATTGCCCCAAGCCAATGTCAGTGGAATCTGTGTTGGATTGGCCGCGGAGTGGCTCCTTGATCTCCCAAGCAGCGCTTCCTCCCGAATGGGGGTTCTGCTCCCGGGCACGGAAAATCACCGCTCGGCGGCAAGACGGCAGGAACAGTCTGAAAAGCTTAAGACTCAATTGAAAGAGGATAAGGCGGAAGGGTCTCACAATTTCCAGGCAAAAAGCACAATCTTGCGTGACGCCGGCCTAGAACCATCTGCTGAAGAGACGCGATATAGGTTTGGTACATCTTCGTGCATCGACAAGATCGTAAACGAGCTTGCGCAGGATCCATCCGTCCATTTGGTCAGCTTGAAATTCGTCCAACCTGGCGCCAGCACCCACACGATTGCAACGGCAACGTCGAATGGAACGACGATCCTCTCTGATCCTAACTATGGCGAATTTACTGTTCCGTCAGATCGGGTCGGAGGGTTGTTTAAGAGTCTTGCCGAGCGCTATAGCACCCTGAACAAACGTGATATTTCGGCGGTCGTCACACAAAGGATCAGGTATGGGCATCCCAATGCAACGGACCTTGCCCTATTCCCGCGCGCGGAACCTCATCGGTAGACACGAGGCAGCCGCATCGCCCGCCTTGTTTCACCCGCCGCGGTTTCTGTGGATGTTCAATCGATGCTCTCGATGGAAGTTCTCTGGAAGTAGTGCAGAGAGGGGAATGTTTAGCGACATAGGTTCGCCGGTCACTGAGGTTTGTGAGCCCCGCGCCATCGCGTGTCAGAGCAATCGCCTGCGCTTCCTCTCAGGCCGGACCGGCGGCCCGTTAGGCTAACCTCCTCGTAGGGTTGCGTTACCCGACGCCCAATCGCGCTCAGGGGGCCGGTCGGCAACCAAGCATCCACAGAGTCGGCACTAGCTGGAGCCGATCTGCTTCGGAATCACCGCCAGCCGCTTTTATAGTGAGCTCACCAACCAAATAGCTGCTGCCGGGGGCATCGGCTTGCCGTCGCACCGGCGCCTCAAAGCCAGTCATCGCTCGCCACGAGCTCCGCGACAATCCGCCTTCTCTCGTCGCTGGACTTGATTGACGGCTTCGGTGAGGACCTCATCCGCGATCTGACTCAGTGATATTGCAGCGCTGTGTTGTTCCAAGCTTCTCAATGGAATTGTGCGCCGAGCTGGAGCACTCTTTCACGGATTAAAGTGCCGAATAGTGCGAGTGACATCGCGAAGTTTGGACGAGGAGTTCCTGCGCGGAGCGCTCGCATGGGGGGTATTTAGCTAATTCGGATGACCGGCGCCCGGTAGCGTGGATCCGATTACGCGGGAAGCAGCGGGGGCGCTGGTCGGGTGGATGGATCAGACGCTGTCTCTGCCGCGCATGCGCGACTGGTTGAAGTTAGCAGGAGCGTGACTCGGCGCCGAAATCCCCACGCATACTCGGGGCGAGCGCTGTCCCTACCACGCGCCGCTAACTTCAAGAGTCATTGTACACCGAATAGCTGTCCAAAAGCTGACGAACCCGACGGCATGCATCCGGCGAGAGCGCCTGCGCGGGTTCATGCCCTGCTGCCTAGCACCCAGCCATCTGCCTAGTGGACGACCAACGTAAAATATCGTTAGCATAGACACATTCCATCCCCTCAGCGCGTCGTGCCGGACGCGGTCCTGTCGCCGCCAAGGAACGGTCACAAGCAAGTTGAGCCGGGGCCTGCCGCCGCGCACATGGATAGGCCGATAGGCCCATGGGCTGTATTCTTCGTCGACTGGCAGGCTACAGACCGCTCGCTGCAAAAAACCCTGACATTATCGCCAGGGTTTTGCATGCCATCGAGAATTTAAGGAGGCCGATCAGAAGTCCATACCGCCCATGCCGGGGGCCGCAGGCATTGCTGGACCAGCCGTAGCCTTCTTCGGCAGCTCGGCAACCATCGCTTCCGTCGTGATCAGCAGCCCGGCCACCGAAGAGGCGTTCTGGACCGCGATGCGCACGACCTTGGCCGGGTCAATGATACCCTTGGAAACGAGGTTGCTGTACTCGCCTGTCTGGGCGTCGAAACCAAAAGAGTACTGCTCGTTGTCGAGGACCTTGCCGACCACGATCGAACCGTCCTCGCCGGCGTTGATCGCGATCTGGCGGGCCGGCCAGGACAGCGCCTTACGCACAATCTCGACGCCGGTCTTCTGGTCGTCGTTCTCGGTGCGCAGACCCTTGAGCTGCTCGGAAGCACGGAGCAGGGCGACGCCGCCGCCCGGGACGATGCCTTCCTCGACCGCCGCGCGGGTCGCATGCATCGCGTCATCAACGCGATCCTTGCGCTCCTTCACCTCGACCTCGGTCGCGCCGCCGACGCGGATCACCGCGACGCCGCCTGCGAGCTTGGCGAGACGCTCCTGGAGCTTCTCACGGTCGTAGTCCGAGGTGGTCTCCTCGATCTGCGCCTTGATCTGGGCCACGCGCGCCTCGATGTCGGCCTTCTTGCCGGCGCCGTTGACGATCGTGGTGTTCTCCTTGTCGATCATCACCTTCTTGGCGCGGCCGAGCATGTTGAGCGTGACGTTCTCGAGCTTGATGCCGAGATCTTCCGAGATCGCCTGGCCGCCGGTCAGGATCGCGATGTCCTGCAGCATGGCCTTGCGGCGATCGCCGAAGCCCGGAGCCTTGACGGCCGCGACCTTCAGACCACCGCGCAGACGGTTCACGACCAGGGTCGCAAGCGCTTCGCCTTCGACGTCCTCGGCGACGATGACCAGCGGCTTGCCGGTCTGCACCACGGCCTCGAGCAGCGGCAGCAGCTCGTTCAGCGAGGAGAGCTTCTTCTCGTTGATGAGGATGTAGGCGTCGTCCATCTCAACGCGCATCTTGTCGGCGTTGGTGACGAAGTAGGGCGAGATGTAGCCGCGGTCGAACTGCATGCCCTCGACGACGTCAAGCTCGGTCTCGAGCGACTTGGCTTCCTCGACGGTGATGACACCCTCGTTGCCGACCTTCTTCACCGCGTCGGCGAGGAACTTGCCGATCTCCTGGTCGCCGTTTGCCGAAATTGCGCCGACCTGGGCGATCTCGTCGTTCGAGGTGACCTTCTTGGAGTTCTTCTGAAGGTCCGCAACCACAGCCTCGACCGCAAGGTCGATACCGCGCTTGAGGTCCATCGGGTTCATGCCGGCGGCAACCGACTTGGCGCCTTCTCGCACAATCGCAGCGGCCAGGACGGTCGCGGTGGTGGTACCGTCGCCAGCAGCATCCGCAGCCTTCGAAGCGACCTCACGCACCATCTGGGCACCCATGTTCTCGAACTTGTCGTCGAGCTCGATCTCCTTGGCGACGGCAACGCCGTCCTTGGTAATTCGAGGTGCGCCGAACGACTTGTCGAGCACGACGTTGCGGCCTTTCGGACCGAGCGTGACCTGCACGGCGTTGGCGAGAATGTCGACACCGCGCAGCATACGGTCCCGCGCGTTTACTCCGAACTTCACTTCTTTGGCTGACATAGAAAATTCCTTCAGTCCCTATTAAGTCATCCTTTGGCGCGCCCGATGGGCTCTCCTCAGGAGGGGTGAGCTTTGCTGTGAATTAGGCGGCTTTCTTCTTGGAGAAGACATCGGTGAGAACACCCATCACGTCGCTCTCCTTCATAATCAACAGGTCTTGCCCATCGATCTTGACCTCGGTGCCGGACCACTTGCCAAACAGCACGCGATCACCGACTTCGATGTCGATCGGAATTAGCTTGCCGCTATCATCGTGGCCGCCCGGGCCAACTGCAATGACTTCGCCCTGCGATGGCTTTTCTTTGGCTGTGTCGGGGATGATGATGCCGCCGGCGGTCTTCTCTTCTGCGTCGATACGCTTGACCACGACGCGGTCGTGAAGCGGACGGAATTTCATAGAGGTCTCCTGAGCGTCTGAACAAGTTGGAGTTAAGCACAATGTGACAAGCAGCCCGTAGCAAGAGTCAGGCCAGAAATGCGCTAAGCGATCTGCCCTTCCAGTTCCGCTGAAGCATTCAGCGGCTGCGCGTGTGTTGTCCAGAAGCAAACGCGTAGAGGTGCACCAGCCCGCCCGCTGTCGTGAAAATGACATTGCGTTTCTTCGAATACTGCTTTGATCCCGGGAACACTTCAACGCTGCTCCGGGGGCCGTTGGACAGTTCGAAAGACTGCGCGTGTTGGCGGCGGTGCCGGCATTGCACGTGATCGCCTGACGGCACCATCTAGCAGCTGTGGCGGACAAAGCGTGCGGTCCACAAGCGGTGTCCAGCGGCGGCGCTCAAACCCTATTGAATTCACCCTGGTCATCGTGCCGGCAGCACTTGAAGAAATTTGCACGCGCCGCGAAAGCTTGATTGCGCCGGACATCGCGTACCGCTGTGCTTTCACGGTTGCGTTCCTCGCCTGCGTTTCCGAGGAAGAGAGTGCCGGGAGCTACTATCTGAGATGGCGGCCATGAGCCGAGAGCGCGCATTTTTGCGCAATTGTCATCGAGATGAGGGGCTGTTGCTATGCACGAGGGGCCACTCTGCTCGGCACGTGCCATAAATCATATCCGGCAGGTGGCGCTTGAACCAAGGCGTTCTTTCGGCTGGCAAAAAGCCAAGACGGCGATCTGACTCACTGAGGCCGCATTTTCCGGCGATAGGGTCGAGAATTGCATCGCGAGGTGCTCGATAGACTCCCTCCTTTTGATGTCGATGGCATCCAAACAGCTGTCGAGGATCGAAGGGATTGGCGGATTTAAGAGCAATATACCTTGATATACGTTGTGCAGCTGCTTCCGGCGTGTGATCGACTTCCAAGTCAAAATTCATCCGATCTCCGCGCACCATGGAAGAGCATCTGTGTCGTCCGTAGAAGTACATCAGCACATCGTCTCACTTCTGCAGAAGCCGAATCCGGTCATCCTGGATATTGGCTGCAATGATGGGACTGATACGCAAAAGTTCCTCGAGCTGTGCCCGCAACCCGAGCTTTACTGCTTTGAGCCGGACCCCCGAGCGATCGCGCGCTTCAAGAAGAAGCTCGGTCCATCCCTCAATAAGGTGAAGCTGCTAGAAATTGCCATCAGTGACCGAAACGGGACGATCGACTTCCATCCGAGTAATGCAGATGGGGATGCGAAAGATTGGGACCTGTCCGGTTCAATACGCCGCCCAAAGAATCATCTTACCGAGTATGATTGGGTCCGGTTTGATCGGCCTGTCTCGGTTGAAACACGGCGGCTTGACGACTGGTGCAGCGAAGCCAAATTGGACGGAGTCGATTTCATCTGGATGGACGTTCAGGGAGCCGAAGCCGACGTTATCGCCGGCGGTATGCGGACCTTGAGCAACACGCGCTTTATCTACACCGAATATAGTGATCGCGAGCTCTACGAAGGGCAGTTGAGCCTGCAAGCCATTCTTAGCTTATTGCCATCATTTGAAGTGGCGGCTCACTATCCGCGCGCAGTGGAAGGTGATGTATTGCTCAGGAATACGCGTGTCTAGTCGTCCGTTAAGAAGCCGGATTGATCGAGGCTGGCCGGGCGAGCGTGCGCCATAGCTGGGCCAGGAACAGGCACAAGAGATATCTCAGCCAGGCGAGGATGCGGCGGAAGTTGTGTCCGACGGCTGAGAGGACGACGTTGGCGGCATCGCCGGCGCGGCCTTTGAGGTAGCAGCGCCCGAGGTGGCCTTCCGCCTTCAGGTGTCCGATGATGGGCTCGATGGCGGAGCGGCGGCGCAGCTCGCGCTTGATGACACCGAAAACGCCGCGCTTCTGGCCGGAGATGAAGACGCGACGGGGATTTTGTGCGTCGTGGCCGCGGTATCCCTTGTCGACATAGGCCCGCTCGATCGGACAGCCGGTGAGTGTCTCGGTGCGGTCAATGACGTCCCGCAAGGTGTGACCGTCGTAGGGGTTGTCGGGCAGTGCGCTGGCGTGCAGCACGAACAGGCCACCGGGAGCCCGGCGGTTGTTGGTGACGATGGAGGCCTTCACGCCGAACTCGTAAGGCGCGCTGGCCTTGCCCTTGCCGATGCACTCCACTTCCGGGGCATGGAAGGAATAGAGCTTCCAGCCGCGCTGGCGCTGCTGCTGCGAGCGGATCTGCGTGGCCCGGCCGAGCGGGAGGGCGAACGCCTGCTCCAGTGCTGGCTGGCCTTCGATCTTGCGGCGGATGTCGCGGATGATCCGGCCCAGCCGGCTACGCAGGATACGCAACTGCCGCTGATGCCGCCTGAACTGTTTGGCATGGGCGTAGCGGCCGGCCATCATCGCGGCGGCCTTGGCGATGCGAGCATAGGATTGCCGCAGCCTGACGCCGTGCCTGATCGCCAGGCGGTTGAGCCCCTTGATGGCCGCATGCAGCAGCTTGGCATCGGTCGGAAAGGTGATGGCCTTCGGCTGCACCGTGGTGTCGACCGTAACCCGCTTGAGGTCCTGGCTGCGTAATGCACCGGCCTCGTGCGCTACCCGCAAGCTCTCGGCCAGCAGCAACTCCAGCTTGTCGCCAAGCCGCTTGCGCCAATGGCTCAGGTCCGAGCGCTCGTGCGGGAACGTGTGCTGAAAGAACTCTTCCCCGGTGAAGAACTGGAAGTATGGGTCATGGACCCAGCGCTCGCACACCTCCTCATCGGACAGCCCGTAAATGTGCTTGAGCAACAGCAGACCGATCATGAAGCGCGTCTCGATCCCGGGCCTGCCGTTCTCGCTGTAGAGCGGCGCGATCTCGCCGTCGATCCAGTCCCAATCGACCTTGCCGGCGAGCAGAACCAGCTCGTGCTTCATATTGATGATCTGGTCGAGCCGAGCCCGGAACAGATCGTTCGATCCCGTCGTCTTGTGCTTCTTCGGCCGCATCGTTCCCTCCGATGCAGACAAGGAATCATGCTTCCCGCTTCGAGGGAATCCACGAAAACCAAATCGCAAGGTTCTGACGCCCAAAGCATCAAAACCTTGCAATCTGGAAATGCCCCTTAGCCCAAATCGAGATTCCCGATCAGTGGCTTAGTCCTTCTTCACGGACGACTGTCTAGCAGCTACTCATATCTAGCGTCTCATTCATGCCGCGCCTGATCAACGGACTCTGTGATGGCCGCACCCGCACAACGGTGATCGTCAAGGCGGGCGGCTATCGTTAGCCCGATTGGTGTGCGGTTTCGGGCCGGCGTGAGCGCCAGCCGGTCCGTAGGGTGCGGCCAGCGCCATGGCAGTCAGCGGGTCCATCCGATCCTGAGGAGCTAAGGCCGTGGCGCCGTGGCGCTGCCGTGGCGATCGGACAGCCGATGTAGCAGCAAGGCGTTCGCACATTCATGACGCCGCTTCGTCGGTTCCGCTCTACCGGCAGTCGCCAGGATCTACTGCCGATCACGCCAATCCATCGCGCGGCCTCGTCGGCGCGCCCCAAACCGGGTCTAGCTTGCTAATGTCACTCCATCCCAACGGCAGAGGGCTGGCTGTATTGGAGGGCTGACATGGGTCTCTTCAGCCGGAAGATGGCCGGTTAGGCGATGCGCGATCTCATGCGGCCGCAGCGTCTCTTCCGCGCCGTCGATGCCGATCCGCCAGCAGCGGCCAAGAGCCAGATTGATCCATCATTCCGATGGAGGTGCACGGTACGCTTCACATCAATGTCGTACTGCCCTTGCCAGTGTCGGCGTGCCGCATCGATAAGCGGCAAGGTCGAGTGCCAGGATATTGCGCCGTGCAGTGCTGCACCGTGCGCCCAGGCGGCACAGCCCGCGAGAGTCGAGCCCCGTCGCTCGGTGATTTGGAAAGTTCGTCGGTTGAACCGCGAGCCGTTGCGCAGAAATTCAGGTAGATCCCGCTCGGCACGTCAATGATCGGGCAGGGGCGTAGAGGCTCAAAAAACATCGCCGTGTTTGGATGACGAACGAATGGTCCAGGATACGAGGTTTCGTTTTGAAGGAGGGAGAGCCCAGTAGTGTCTTTGTTCACATTGAAACAAGGTCGCCACGTCCTCAGCAGCAGACCACATCATGACGCCGGTCCGGTAATCCATTCGCGTGGCCTGTTGCCCGCGCCTGATCCCCTTACTTCATGGAAAGCCGGGCTGTATTGCAGTTCCGAGCAGGGCGAGGCCAGCACTCTGAAGCGTTCCCTCGTTTAAAGCTGCGTGCTGGGCAACCACGAAGCTGTCGCACATGGCGCGTGCTAGATTGCTGCTGGTATAGAGCGCCTCAGTTCCAGCAAGACCGCTCGAGATCCTGCAGACCTCAGCGCCCTGCCGCGCGGCGTTCGTCGCGGCGAGCCGCACTTGCATCGTGGTGCTCAGATTTACCTCGCCCGTGAGCGCTTGCTTCCACAGCTCTTCCGTGGCCTCGTAAAAGAAGGAACGAGCGGAACGTAGCATGGATTCGGCTTTGGCGATTTCAAGTTGGACATAGCCGCGCTGAGCCATCACGGGCGCTCCAGTGATCGAGGCGCGGCTTCCGGCCATGGCGATCACCTCGTCTATTGCGGCTCGCGCAATCCCGATGCCGACGATCGCATGCGCTTGCGCAGCGAAAGCGACGGACGGATAACGATAGATCGGCCCATCAAGTGTCACCGGACCGCCGCGGATCAAGGTCCATTGCTCTGGCACAATGACGTCGCTGACGACAACGTCGTGGCTTCCGGTGCCTCGCAGTCCGATGACGTCCCAATTGGGCCGGATTGTAACCTTCTCTGCCGGAATCACCGCTACACGCGGGAGGTCTCCGGCCGGATCGTCTTCCAGTGTTATACCAACTCCTATCAAATCCGCCCCGGGCGAGCCGCTAGCGAATGGCCACACGCCGTTCACGACAAATCCGTCGGCGCATCGCCTGGCGGGCTGGAGCGGGAAGAGCGCACCCGCCAATACGACGTCAGGTCCATTGGCGTACACTTTTCGAAGCGTGTCGTCCGGAAGAGCAGCGAGGTAGCGAGCTCCATCCCCGAAGCTGGCGACCCAACCGGCGGATCCGTCGGCCTGGGAGATGCGCTCGATCTGGCGGCAAAATTCGGCTGGTGTTCGCTCCTCGCCGCCGAATCGCTTCGCGACCATAGCCCGATAGATGCCGATGCGCCTGAAGCCGTCGATGATCTCTTTTGGAATTTCCTGCGCGGGGCCAAACTCGTTGCGACGCGCACGGATCTCGACAAGTAGCGGCGACAGATTATCCCAGGTCGCAGCCGCGGTGTGGGATTCGGGACATTGCTTTTCGGGTGAAGCGTTCATAAATCGTCCTCCGCGTCTTGTGCCGATCATGGTCGCGCGTCATTCATGGACTGCGCACGGGGCGAAACTGGGTGATACCATACCGGCGGGAGGACATTCTCAGAGTTGTCGCAGTTGATATCGCTTGCATGTGATTGCGCACGGTAGCTTCCCAATTTACGGGCCGGGAAGCTAGACTGAGATGGAGCTGTTGCCGTTGCATGGAGGCTGGCCGGCAAAACAGCCGGTAGGCGGCGGCGCGATATCGGCCGTCGTTGCCGGACTGGGTCTCCGGCGGTTGATCGGGGCATGCGATGTCATGTCCTCTCCATGGACGTGTGCTCACACGTCGGACAAGCCGGGTCGAACCAAGTGTGGAGTTCCTGAGTTATGCTCGGGAGAGCGCTCAAGCCTGCGACTTAGTTTTCATCGTTCCAGCAATCGGCGTGCCATTAAGCATGTCTGCCGGCCTTGTCCGAATCTCGCGAGATCATTCCGCCGCGCGGTGCCAGCACATGCTCGTGAATTTCGTGTATACTTTCCGCCAATGTCATTGACTCAACAAACCGCAAGCAAAACGACAGAAGCGGACCTCGTTCGCCGACCGGCCAGATTCAACGTTAATGCCAAAATTAGCACCCGCTCCGATCTCCCGATGCCACCAACAGCCCAATAGCCGTTCGTGCGACTGCGGGTGAGCGCCTGGTTAGAAGCGGACCTCCAGACAGCTGGTGTTCAGCAAACGCACGGAGCTCAAGACGCTGAATTACGCGATCAAATCTGTTCGAGGTGACTGCAAGAGTACCCGGCTCATGCAAGCAAAGACAAGGCGCTTCGAAGAGGCCCCGGGGAGCTTAGGAGGCTCGTTGCAGCACACGAGCTGTCTACCTTCTGTCCTACAGGACTCAAGAAATTCGGGCAGAATTCTGACCTGTCGACCCCTTTTGCAGCCGCCGGCGCCTCCATCTTCGGCGGTTTTCCAATGCTTCCGATTTTGGCCGAGCTTGCCAAATTCGCGCAGCATGCCCGCACTACGAGCGTTGCAACTGATGAGGGATCCACGTTCTGAAGCTAGTCTTCTGTTTCCTACTGAGCGACGCCGTGGTTGAAGAGCTTGCTTGCCAAGTCGATCGGTTGCCAGATGATTTCTGGCTGGCAGACGGTGCGCAACACTTGAATCATTGTTCTGGTATTCGCCTGGGCTGACAAATCTGGCACAATTTACTGTGTCCGCAGCAACTAACAACCTGATGGGCTTCGCGTACACACTATGCAATCTGCAAGCTGCCAGTTTCGTCTCGTATCGACCTCGTTATGGAGGACGGATAGTAAATTGTGCAAGTGGGCGGGTCGTGCGATTGTGCGCAATATCAGGCAGTGCATGCGAGATCGTGGTGAAAACAACCATGCTTTCAACGGCATCATCATTGCGGGCCGGGTCCCTTGGCGGCGAACGAGACTATCTAACGAATGATGGATGCGGCTGGCCTACTGGCGCGGGTGGCATGTTCGTTTACAGACCGGGCGGCCAGTCCTGCTGGTTGTTCTATGTGATCTGCAGCCCTGGCTGAGCTTGGTGATAAAGCAACACCATTCATGGCGTGCTCGATCGGAGCCAGAAGATCTCAGGATCGTCGCCGGCTCTGGAGTTCACAGCCAGGCAATGCGCTTTATCGCGATCTGCTGCCGGAACCACGCTATTGGGTTTGCAACTCAATATGGAGGCATGAACGCTGTCGGACGCGTTAGGTGCGTTTTTTGATGCTCGCCGCGTGTTGCTAGCATGAGTACGTAGAACATGAGCAGAATCAAGACGCCACGCATACCGAAGCACTTCCCGAGTTGATCATTTATTGTGGAGCGGATGGTATCCGGGGCATTTGTCGCAGACGATGGACCAAACAGCGGAGCGGAAGGGCCGTATCGCACGGCAGATGATTTGCCTCGGGTGTGAATGTGCTAGTGTCAGCTGACAATATCGACCTTACCGTTGTCGATCCGATACAGGGCCCCGACGACTTTCAGCCGGTTCTGCTCGACTGCAGCCTTCAGAATAGGGCCCGTCGATCTGAGTTTGTTGACATTGTCGATCACATTGTTTCGGGTTGCGCGGGCGGATGTATCGCCGGCCTGCCCTAGAGATGCGTTCACGGCGGGAGCAAGTGCGGTCACCAGGGCTGAAATGTGCCCTGGCGGCGGCTTATCTTGATGGAGCGACTTGATCGTAGCGTCTATCGCGCCGCAATGATCGTGGCCTAGTACGAGGATTAGCGGCGTGTTCAGTACTGCGACCGCATATTCCATACTGGCGAGTGTATCATCATTAGCGAAGTTGCCGGCGACGCGGCAGACAAACAAATCACCTAGCCCGCTGTCGAACACAAATTCGGGCGCCACGCGAGAGTCGGCGCAGCTCAGAACCGCCGCATATGGATTTTGGCCTTCGACCAAAGCCGAACGCTCGCGCCTAAGATCGTCGGCTCGTGATGCACCCTGGACATAACGTTCGTTTCCCATCAGCAGCCGCTTCAGGGCAGCATCTGGCGACAGCAGGTTATCTGGCTTGGGCGTGCTTTTTGCTTCCTTCGCATCGGCGATCTTATTGCCGAATCGCAGGAAAACTGTCGACGCAGCAAACAACAACAGCGAACGGCGCGAACGCGCGGTCCTGGTTAAATGGTACATATTTGGAGAATTGGCTGCATGCATGTGTCGCCTCAACGCACGGCCTTACGCCACCCGGTGGCTTCGGCTTCCGCTTCGCTACAAAACCAGCGTTCGCTACGCTTCTTCGTCATGTCGATTAGTTCGTAGCTGGCTTGCCCTGGCAGGTGATAGATCCGCTCGCCGCTGCGCTCGACAGTGCCTTTTATCAGGCACTCGGGGGACGGCGGTTCCGACAGCAGGACGGATCCGAGCAGTACTTCCTGCGCGTCGATCGGAACCGACCACGCGCCGACGATAATCGTGCCCTTATTGCGGCGAGGCCAGTCCCAGGGAGCGATGAACGCTCCCGACCACAGTCCCGTATGGGCTGTGCTTGCCGCCAACTCATAGACAGCGTGAGATGGAGCAGTCGATAGTGCCCAGCCCGAGCGTACCATCCAGACGTTCACATTCTCGCCTTCGATGAAGCAGTTACCGAGGGCTCGTCTGTACTCATCGACTCTCTGGGTATGACAATCCCAGGTTCGCCCATTTGAATGCTTGATAAGCTCGTCGCGAGCAGCTACGCCGCAGGCCCATTTCCGGCCCTCGACGTCGAGACAAATCTGGTCCGTCTCAGGAGCTTCGATGCCTGAGAGCCGAACGTTGGTTTTGTCGATCTCGATCGTATTGCCGTCGAGGATGCGCGGAGCACCGCTGAACGTCGCGGCGCAGACCGGAGATGTGACGAGAGCGAGCAATGCGAACATAATTCCGCGGTTCTTCATCCCGACAACAACCTTTCGCTCCTGATCCACGTTTCACGCACGACACGGTGCCGATACATTCGACTGCTTGACAGCGTTACGTCCGTTATTCCGCCGGCATTTCCGACGCGCTTTATGAGGGCTTCGCCGGAACGCGAACCTACGGCCTGACGCTGCGTAAGGATCAAGTGATTTCTTTGGGGCGTGCGGCGCTATTCTTCGAGCATCAGCGGCTCTCTCACTAGGACCGCGCTTTACTCTCTCCACCTGAGGGGAGATCCTCGCGGGCGGCGCCGAACTGGCGATGCTGAACAAACCCGAACCCCGGAACGTTGTCTTTGCAAAAAAAAGTGGCCGACGATGAAGCGCTGGCTCGCGCTGGAGTCAGGCGTGGAGCATCAACCTTGGTCTGGTTGGCGACGGTTTCCATCGGCAAAATGGCCGCTGCCAACGGTTCTGCAATGAAATTTCGCACTTCACACGAAAAGATGTGAAAAAGATCGGTCTGGCTTTCTCTGGCCGATTTAGAAGAAGACGCAATGGAGTTCAGGGTAGACGCCCGCGCATAACTTAACCTTCTTACGCCCGGCAAGATTGATCGTTGATGTCGACCTGGGCAGGTGGAGCAGAGTTAAACAGGCGTTTTCCATGCTTCGAAATCTGGATCGATGACATGCAGACGAATGGGTGCCAGCTAAGCTAGGGTCGAGCCAGTCTGGTCCTCGACGTTTTCTTGCGTACGGCCCCTGAGCTTCCCGGCCTGCGCGCTCGGAAATGCGCAAGCGCTCAGCGGTATGCCGGGTCGCTACCGGTGAACGTCTCCCGGTAACTTCCTCGCCGGTTTCGTCTCACACCCAGTTCCTGGTGCCTTCGACGTTGCTATACTCACGCACAGTGGTGTCCTCACACCGGCTGGAGTGAAGGCGGGAAAACCACATCTCGCAAGCTCGTGCGCGCCGCTGACACTAGGCGGAACAAACGCAATCGCGCGGCCGACCTTCTTGCGACGGGCCGGACTGCTGCGAGAAAGGCACCCGGACCGTTGCGGAAGCTAAAACAAAGCAAGTGCCGAGCGCGTATGTCTTGCAGTCGGTCCGAGGCACTGGGCCATGGAGGAACTGCGGCGCGATGTTGCTCTGCGGCAGTTTACTCGGGCCTTCGCTCTCCTAAGTCTTCCTCTTCATTTGGCTCGGTGCGTTGGAACCAGGAGCCAGGGGCAAATTTCGCGATGCGCTTGGCAAAGGAGGATTGTGGCTCCCAATCCTGTCCTTCTCTCTTTTCGAAAGTGATGACCCCGTTGTGTGCAAAATAACGTGGTCCTTGGATACTACAATTCACCAAGAGCAGAACGCGCCACACGTCACCCGTCTCGGCCGGTTTGCCATTCCGCTTCGGTAAGTAGTCCACTCCAACTGGTTCAATGATAGTACAGCGGCCCTGCCGCAGAAGATCGCCGAGCCGGCCTTGCGGGGTGGCCACGAAGTTGAAGTTGGCCGGATCATGCAGAAAGCGAAGATTTGCGTCCCTTTCGCCATCTGCGACTTCACTGGCGATCAGGGAGAGCGCCAGGGCGCGCCAGCCCAATTCCATCGGCTTCGCATAAGTCGACGCAAGTTCAAACGTGCCGTCGAGGGCGATCTTCCAGGTGATAACGTACTGTTCGTCCGATTTGTTGTCCCGGTGTCTGGTCCACGAAACGAAAATAAAGTCGTTTTGGCCAAGTTCAATAACGCCCCACATTTGAGGCACGAACTGTGCCACCTTCGAGACATTGGAGATAATTTGTTCTATCGTCTCACCATCTTGCGCTCGCCAAGTTGACTTCAATCGTTCGACAAGGGGGCTGTCGCTGGCCCGAATATTATTGCTCATGGCAGCCGGCCAGGCGAGGCAGATTAAAAATCCGACCAAGCAAAGCCATAGCGCGGGTCTTCCAGACATTCTCTTCATAACCCTCGGCCTATCGCGTTTCATCCAAACATCTTGTAAAGCAGGCAACCTCGAACCTGCTATGAGCCATCGCAAGAAGTTTACGGGATGCGACGTGGCACCCGCTGGCTGTCCCGCGCGATCAGGCGCTCCCTGTATGTCATGCGCAGCTAACTTCCCCGACAGCGACTGCGTCAGTTGGCTGAGCTGGACCTGCCCAGCAGGAGGAGACTGGGCATGCCGAGGGTCTGCATTCTTCGTGCCAGGCAATAGGCGGAAATTTTCACAGAGTTTGTGTCGCTCTTGTCGACTTTCTGACCTTTGCACGTTTTCGGTGTTCCTATTCAGTGTATCCGCCGCAGCTTGTGCATCCTTGTCCCGCACCGGATATTTAGCAGAAGAGTTGAACGCCTCGATGCCGGATGCCTGATGGACGGAAGTGCGTTTGCCGCTATTGAGCTGTGTGGTTCGCTATCGTGCCGCCGGCGTTCGAGCTGCATGATTGCCAGCGGCACCAAGCCGGCTTGATCCCGGCTTTGAAGTCTGGGTGGCACGCAAATCAACCCCTCGCCTCGTATGTTGCTAAATTCCGCCACGTGCCTTGGCCTATTCGCTGCAGATCCTTTAGTTGAGAGAATAGCTGGCTAGCCGAGGTGCTGGGCGAAACTCTGGAAATCGCAAGGCCGCATCGAAAGCATTCTGATAGAAACGTCGGTACTCCCGCCGGAAGGCTGCTTCTGTCCCTTTCATCGATCTAGCGTGCGGCTCCGCCTCAAGGCAGCTCCGGATGCTATTCCGGTATCTGAGAAGGATATGTCTGATTATGACATCTCTGATTAGAGAATGTTTCTGGATGGTGGTAAGTCACAGAGATGCACGGTCATTCGGCTAGCAGATGTCGCAGATTAGCTTGCACATAATCTGAGAGGTTGACGGAAGAGTTCTCGTGCCGATAATCCAAGTCGTCGAGGTTCTCCGGTTCCCATTGATCCGGAGCTAAGAGGGAAGCCGGTGCAAATGCCGGCGCTGCCCCCGCAACTGTAAGTGGCGAGCCGCTGTCCAACGATGTCACTGAAGCCTGCACGGCTTCGGGAAGGCCGGACAGCAGCGATGACCAGCAAGCCAGGAGACCGGCCCCGACAATATATTGGTCCACGGGCGGGGTGTCTCGGTGGTACGCCAAGCAGCCGTCGCACGCGCGACTTCTCCTGCCTGCGTCCGCCATGGCCTTTGTCCCCAACAGGGGTTAACGCGATGTCTCCTCTCTCTCTTCCAGTTGCTACGCTCGGAACGCCACGCATCGGCCCAAGGCGTGAGCTCAAGCTCGCTCTAGAAAGCTACTGGTCTGGAAAGATTAGTGAACAGCAGTTGTACGAAGACGCATCCGGCCTACGCGCAGCGAACTGGGCTCGTCAAAAATCGCTCGGCGTCACGATCATTCCGTCAAACGACTTCTCGCTGTATGATCAGGTGCTTGATACAAGTGTCATGGTTGGCGCCATCCCGGAGATCTACGCCTCGAGCGGAGAATCCGTTTCGCTCCAGACGTACTTCGCCATGGCCCGCGGATCGCAATGCGGCGATCAGGATGCGAGTTGCGACCAGAGTACGCGGGGATCTGGCGTGCCCGCGCAGGAAATGACCAAGTGGTTCGATACCAACTACCACTACATGGTTCCCGAGTTTTACCGGGGACAGGCGTTCAGACTGTGCTCTCGCAAACCCGTCGAAGAGTATGAGGAAGCCAGGGCTCTTGGCTTTCAGACCCGCCCTGTCCTGATCGGGCCGGTCACATTTTTAAAGCTCGGCAAGAGTACCGATAGCGCGTTCCAGCCCCTCTCTCTCCTCGATGATCTGATACCTGTCTATATCGACCTTCTGCATGAATTAGCCAAACGAGGGGCAAGTTGGGTTCAGTTTGATGAGCCCTGCCTGGTCCTTGATCTGGATGAGGCGGCGCGACAATCGTTGCTGCACGCCTATAACCGGTTCGCAAAGGAGGGACCCGCTATCAAGATCATGCTTGCGAGCTATTTCGGCGCCCTAGGCGACAATCTGGATACTGCCTTGAGCCTGCCAATTTCCGGTCTGCACGTCGATTTGGTTCGAGCGCCAGAACTATTGGATCAGATCATTGCTGACGGCCGAAGTGATCTCGTCATGTCGCTCGGTGTCATCGACGGCCGCAATGTGTGGCGGTCGAACTTGCCGTCGCTCCGTCAGCGGCTGAAGCCCTCGATTGCGAAGCTTGGCAGGCACCGTGTACAGCTCGCTCCGTCCTGCTCGCTGCTTCACGTGCCGGTCGATGTTGAACTCGAGACCGGGCTCGCGTCCGACGTCAAGAGCTGGCTTGCTTTCTCGGTTCAGAAGATGCGTGAGCTTGCGATCCTGGCGCGGGTACTCGCAGGCGACCAGAATGTTGGGCTAGCTCTTGCCGAGTCGGAATGCGCCGCGACTGCCCGCCGGACCTCGCCGAAGATCCATAATGCCAACGTCGCTGTCCGAATGAGGGCGATCGATCAGACGATGCGCCAGCGCGCCACCCCGTTTGCCCGTCGTTCCGAGATCCAAAGGGAACGCTTTGGACTGCCGGCTTTTCCTACCACGACGATAGGATCGTTTCCGCAGACCGCAGCGGTGCGAAATGCTCGCGCGGCGCATGCGCGAGGTGCGATGAGCGAGGAGCAATACGACAGGTTCCTCAAAGAGGAGATAGCCCGCGCCGTACGTTGGCAGGAGGACATCGGTCTTGACGTCCTCGTGCATGGCGAATTCGAGCGTAATGACATGGTGCAGTACTTCAGCGAGCAACTCGCCGGCTTCGCATTTACAAGGAACGGATGGGTTCAGTCCTATGGTTCGCGCTGCGTTAGGCCCCCGATCCTGTTTGGCGATGTAGTGCGGCCGAAGCCGATCACCGTGGAATGGTGGCGCTACGCGCAATCACTAACTGGTAAGCCGATGAAGGCGATGTTGACCGGACCGGTGACGATCCTGAACTGGTCGTTTGTTCGCGATGATATTCCTAGAAGCGAGGTCTGCCGTCAGCTTGCGCTCGCGATGCGCGATGAAGTCCGCGATCTCGAGAATGCCGGTGCAGCCATAATACAGATCGACGAAGCTGCACTCCGCGAAGGATTGCCATTGCGCCGGTCGGACTGGAAGGCATATCTCGATTGGGCCGGAGATTGCTTCCGCCTCTGCTCATCGGGCGTTACCGATCAAACGCAAATCCATACACATATGTGCTACTCAGAGTTTAACGACATCATCGGTGCGATCGCTGCAATGGATGCGGATGTCATTTCAATCGAGACGTCGCGATCGAAAATGGAGCTACTGGATGCGTTCAGGAAGTACGAATATCCAAATCAAATCGGACCGGGCGTGTACGACATTCACTCTCCACGCGTCCCCGAGACGGGCGAAATGAAGGAGCTGATGGTGCTAGCTCGGACGCGTTTGCAGGATTCGCAGCTTTGGGTCAATCCGGACTGCGGCCTAAAAACGCGCAAATGGGAGGAGGTTCGGCCGGCGCTCACCAACATGGTCGCTGCCGCGCGCGAACTGCGCGCTGCATCCGATCCGCAAATCGGTTGATCCCGAGCTCCGGTCTGTTCTCAACAAAGCTAATTCGGTTGTGGTGATTTGCGCTTTCCACAATATCGAGGCTACCATTGCCGCCGACATGATGCCCGGTCCACTTCGTGGACCGGGGAAGGTACGGTCTCGGAGAAAAGACGGTGACGCGTTGCGCTAGTTTCGTTGGCCGGGGTAGAATTGCCGGCTGCTCGATCACGGCGACAACATTCGCCGAAAATCTGCAACCCATGTAAGCAGAAGTGTATTGCAGCTAATCATGCCGTGGTACGCGGCCGTATAGGTTGAGATTTGGAAATTTACGCCGAGATTTGTCGCTCATGGGCACGTTGGCAACGGCCGCGACAGCAATGAGAAAACTAATGCTTGACGGACACCGCAAGGCACTCGGCGCGGATTCGGTCCGCTCGGAGATGCCGTCAGGCTCCCTCATTCGATCCACGAGATAGTTTCAGAAGAGAGGACGGCGAAGGCAGTCCGTACCCCAACTCACACCAATCCATTTGGGATAACGGCGCTATCCGGGCCACATACGCCAATGCGTCGGCCGCACCGCGATTTGCTCTCCGGTATTCGCGTTGATCCATCCGCCGAAGATCCGGCGGCAAGGAAAGACCACCCGGTGAATTGAATTACCCTCGATCACGGCAATCTCCAGATCCTGATCGAAGGGCGGCGCCTTTCCAAGCTGCTCCCATGTCAGATCATTAGATCCTGGCCGGTGTTCATAGCTGCGGGGTGACAAATTCAGATACCTTGTTAACACTGCGCACATCGCTTGGGTTCTGCGCGGACAGGCCGACGCCGATATCGTTCGGACGACCCGCGTCTCGATCGCGTCAGCCGCGGCGGAGGGATATCGGCTTTGCGCTGTTGTGACGGAACATGATCCGCTCGCGAACTGAAATATTTGGATCTGCGCCAGGAAACGACATCTGAGCTTTTGTCGAATTGATTTGGATCAGCTCAAGGCCTCGGCCATTGATATTTGTAGATGTGCTGCACCAGTTTTACTGGACTGCAGCTCCAGTAATCCGGCCCGGGCAGGGTAAATGGTCCGGCCGTCTGTCATGTCACGTCCTTTGTTGGTGAGACACATCTCCTTGTCCTCCGGCGTCATCGTGTTGGTTGTGTGTGGGTGGCCTTCCTCACGCGCGCATTTAGATGGGCGTAGCTTCGCTCTGAGCGCATAGCAGGGCCGTCCCGCAGGCCGATAAAGTAGATGCCATCGCAAGTCGGCGCAATTTATCATGTGGCCGGTCATTGGCTCGCCGCGCGGCTGCGGCTGCGTCTGGCAGCAGTCCTAGGAACGGCCGCGGGTACCCGGGGATGAAAGCATCATGGGCGTCAAGCATTTCTGTCTGCCGTGCGTCTGACCTTACTAGAAGACCACTTCTATCAGAGGCAGCCGCTGCAGCATTGATGCTTGTCAAAAAGTTGTGCGCGTCCGGGATCGGTGGCTCGTGACCGCTACCAGCCGCAGACGCCTGTCGACATGCTCCGAACTCGCGCTTCAGCGAGCGCCTCGCGTTCTCTGCAACAGACCAGCGCCTTGATTTGAGGCGCAACTCACGCCCATGGCTAAGACAACATTTTCGCCATTGCTCCGTGCACGCCGATGGTCATTGATGCTTCGCCTTTCATTCGGTAGCCTTGCCGGCGCTGATCCTGACCTTAAGCTCTGGCGCTGAAGTCCTGGACCGGGCTTATCGAAACGTGGGCTAGGACAAGTGTAATGATCGGCTTCTGCAATCGCGTCTTCAGGTGGACCGCCGATGCAAGTTCGGGGTTCTCGGCGTCATTGCCCAGCGATCGCTTGCGCGCGTAGCCCGCCGGCGCATGGCAGAAATCAGCCCGCGATAAGCCTGCACTTGCGGCAGTCGTTCACAAGACTATCGCGGACAGCTCGTAAAGTTCACGGCGGACTTTCGGCCTATCTTCGGAGGATCGGACAGACCTCTTGGGATGCTCCTTGAGGCAAATCAAATACTCCCCGCGCGAATGGCAGAATAGTGGATAAGCAAACCACACGAAGAGAGGGGCATGCCTTCATTTAGCGTCCGGTTTATGAAGATCGTTTGCGACGATGCCGGCGGCGAGCATCGTGCGTGCCAGGCAGCATTTAAGGTCGATGCCGCCTCGCTGAGTGCTGCAGCTCAGCAGGCGGAGACCGATTTCTGCCGGCAAAGGCGAGTCCGCGATTGGACAATCTTCGCCGATGTTTTGGAGCTTCGAACACCGCCTGCATGAGCCAATCCGTCCACATCGCCTTTCGAGCATTCCGTGAGGACGAGCTCTCCTGAGTTAGCAAGGGCGTCGCACTTTCCCCCACGGAAGTTTAAGGTCTTCAACACCGGCCAATGCTCTCAGTTCACGCCCGTGACATTCACCGGCGTCCTCGCCAGTCATGGCATTCATCTGCATGGGCGGCTATGGCGTCGGGCGCGACGACGTGTTCGTCGAGCATGCCTACGACATTGTGTCCGGCGTCCGCGTTTCGATCGGACGAGACTTTGCCCTTTTACAGTGACCGGCGTCCACTTCGAACCTTGGCAGCGGTGCTCCGGATCAGCCTTACTTCCGCCCGCTGCCACTCCGTGCGGTAGCCTTACTGTGGCAAGCGTTCCAATTGTACAATTTGCGCTACGCCGCCGGCAGCCGTATATGGAATCCCGAAGGGACGGCAAATACGTTATCCGCCGTGGCGAACCTCAGGGCAGATAGGTTGAATTCGTGGTGTAGAGCACCTATCCGGCAATGGTGTAGAGCGCATCTGACCAGCCGGCCAAAGCGGGATCATCCCAGTGGGTAGAGAACAGACGATCTCGCTGCTAGGAGGTAAGCGTGACCTTGAATTCGTACGATGAGTGGTCGAGATTGAAGGAAGTCGTAGCGGGTACGGCCACCAATTATGCGGCTCACGATCGCGAACTCTCTTTCGATCTATTCTTTTATGGCAATCTTAAGATCCGCTCGGAGTGGCCACCTAGATAGACTCTCCGCCTCGTTTGAAGTGGACATTGTCGGGTGCCCTCTCCGTGCGCCGTAAGTCGGGACGTGCACACGCTCACATCTGGCGGCACCATTGTGCACGTGACCGTCTTCCCGTATCAGGACGGGAGCTTTTGAATGTCATTTGATCGTCCAGTGACTTAAAGGCAACTGTTGCTTCGATGACAGCCGATCTACGCTTGTGCAAAAAAGAGCCACCACATGTTCGATATCTATTTGAACCAAAGAAACGATCTTTTGGTCGTGCCGAGAGGCTTTGCGATCCCCGCGGAATTGGGCGGGAATTGGAAACGAAAGAAGCGGGCGGTTCGTTCGGTGAGCGATGTCATTCATCAGGATGTACAACGGCGTGGCTACTACCGACGTCGTTTGATCTCAAGTCGGTCGAAGTCGGCAGTCAAGACCACCTCACGCTCCTAGTCAACGCAGCTATCTAATGCTGAACCGTTCTTCGGAAGATTCTTGGCGGGATGCAGTCGAAAGCGTTGCTTACCGCGGCGACGGCAGGCGGGTGTCGTGCAATCGGATTTAGGAGGAAGCTCTCTTTTGAAAAGCGGCTCGCAGCTCTGGAGCTTACCTCAAAATATGTAATATGGGTTCCTTAAGTCGATGGCGTGCGCGAGTTTTCAGTTGTCGATACTGAAGAGACTTGCCGGCCAGCCGCACGGTCTGGCGAGTATCGAAGTCGTTAAGCAGCATTTGGCTATCTATTGTAGCAGCGGCCCGGAGTGGACGGGTCGTATGAAGCGGACTGCGAGCCGCGCGCCCCAACTCGATGTTTTCGGCCAAAAGCTGATCGAGCGGAAGGCCGGGTGCTGGATTATCACCGAGGAGGGAAGAGAATAGCTTGAGGCGCTCGAAAACTTAGATCGGGGTACTATGCAGGCGCAGGTTGAGCGAGAGTTCGCGCAAGAGCCGAAAGCTGAGGTGCCGCTCCCTTTGTTTTCTCGGCTGGAAGCGAACGCGGGCAGAAAGCGTCCCACGGCATGCGGTTGAGCCCACGTAAACCGATTTCGACGTGGAGGACAGCCGCTTAAACCCTTGCTGGTGGTGATGTAGTTCGACTGGATCGCGAAGTTCAATCTAGAAACAGTGTCGTTGTAATGTTGTAATCAGTGTTGTGGAGTCGTTAAACGCGACCGAAGATATTGACCTGAGGGACGAAGGATTTGGCCTCTTCGTGCACATCAGTGTCGTCGAGACGGTCGGCTAAACTGATTTCCCGGAAGGCATCCGGGTCAGATGCGGGAACAGGGCCAAGAACCCATGTGTTGGTTGGCGAAGGTAGCCGACGAGGGTCTCTGCCCGTCTTTAAGCGTTCTACCGCCTGTGGTGTCCTGATCGGCGGTGGACGCCAGTCGTGCTGGATCTTCAGCAAATTTCTTATCCCGAAAAGTTGGCATGATGATCTTGCACTGGAATTGAGGGCATCACTGGCAGTGGGCTGCACGCGGAGAACGAGCTCGACATATCAGCATTTTGGATGTGAGGTCGGCGCGCGTGAACTTCACCAATAACCTACCACTTCAGTCGAGGCCATCAAGCGGCGGCGCTCTTTGCGCGAGTTGAATACGTCAAGAAGCGAACTTGACAAAGAGCGCGTGATCAAAGCTGAGCGGGCCTTGTGATCATTCTCGTCAGCCACCTCTCTCTTAGCAATATCGCGGAGGCTGAAACACAACATCCTTCCGTGCTCTGTCCGCACCTCCTTAGTGGGATCCGTTCATCTCTATTGCGATTTGGCTCGCTTATTCGAGAGCGTGTTGGTTGTTTAGCTCCGCATATAAAGGCGTCGATTGGAACGCTATCAGAACGCGACGTGCGTATGAAGTTTACAATTGCGCAGCTGCAACAGTGCAGACACCTCGCTTCGGAAGACATGCCCAAGATTATACCTGGCGCGATTCCGTATAATATTTGTCTAATTTTTTACGGTCGTCGCGCCGAAAAAACTATGTTACAAGCCGCTCCCCTAAGAAGGAGCATTCATCGTGAAGAAAGCAACCAAGAAACGCGTTAAGCGGCGCGAATGGACGAAGGCAGATATCAAGGAGCTCAAAGTCCACTCGAAGGCCAGGACCCCCGTGATAAAAATAGCAAAGATGACCAAACGCAGTGTCGGTGCGCTTCGCCAGAAGGCCTTGAATCTTGGAATCGGACTCGGACATCAGCGATAGCTTGGGCCGCGCTGGTACTTGCACGGTAGGGCGGCTCGCAGGCCGCCCTCAGTGCCATAGAAGGTTCTGTAGCAAATTGGCTTTGCCGATCCGCGCTGAGGGGGTTTTTTGGATGGCGTTTCAATGTGGCGGTGGGCCTCCAGCATCCTCATTGATGGGCTTTGTTAGAAAGTGTTGGTCTCAAAGGTTATGTCCGGTCGTGATTCATAATCGGCATTGAACACATTGTTTTGCTCGTAGCCCTACCAAGGATCTTCCACATGAACGTTCGAGGAGATGCAAACCGTGACCGATCTGGTCGGTGCCGAGCTTTTGCTGGAACTCGGATATGAGCAGGAACTGCTGCATGCCCAGAAAGCCGGAGTTCTAGACAGGGGACGGGAGGTAACTGAACTCTATCGCCGTATATTCCGCACCTGGTGGGATATGCGAAGTACCAATGCGGGAGGATTGCCCGGCTCATCTCACGCTGGAGAGCCGGTCCACACTGCTTTGAACATTTCGGAGAACCGAGACGTGTCTATCGAGATGTTGCGAGGGGAGGTCGCGCGGCTTGAGCAGATCCTCAGCATCTCCTAAGATGCTGAATGCTTGTGGCGATGGTGCCGTCTGGCAAACTTGCTTCCTTTTGGCCCCCGCTCGTCGGCGAACACCTTCGGCGTACGCCCGCACCTTCGCATCGCGAGGCAACTCTGTCACGAGCATGCGCCATCCTGAGCTACGAAGCCCCGCCGCGTGTTCGGGTCATGCTTCGTTCCGCCTTTCCTGGTTGATCGCCATGAAGGCAGCCATGGGCGTAGCCGAAAAGGAAGCGGAGCTCATACTTAGCAAGCGACAAAGAGTGATCACTTGATGATCCGCTCTGGTCAACCGCTGGCGTGCTCGACCGCGCCCGTAGACCATGTCGGACGCGAGCTCGCATCAACGAGCCGGCCTGCAGAGGAGAGAGCAGAACAAGTACGAAGTGCGACTGTCGTCCAACCAGAGTGCCTCATCGGCGAGGTAGTTGTGCGCACCGAGCGCTGGGATGCCGGCAAATCCTGCTCGCCGCCCACGCGTTGGAACCGCCGTAAAGCCGCACGCTCACCGCCGCCACGATCGCTCGGTGAGACGTCCCGCGGCGAAGCGGCGTTAAGTAACTGAGATGCTGAAAGCCCAGGAATCGCTTCCAAGATAAATGCGCGCAACTTAATTGGACCTGGCTCGACGTACTCCCAGCAAATCGAGGCGACATGCGGAGTCACACGGCCGCTCGCCGAAAGGTGTCGAACTGATTCTTGCTCGCCCAGCATCCAAGATCGCTGGATCGCCATCAAGTGTGGCTCGGCGCAGGCTGCCAAGGCCGCTCCATGCGAGCGCAAGGACGTGACACAACAGCTATGGCAGAAGGTGTAAACCGTCATGCACAGCGTCCAGTAGGATCTCGCGGGGACTGCGTAGAAGCTCCGTACCTCCATATGGCTCTTTGGCCCGGATCGCACGTAAACGGAACGATCCCGTCATTTCGCCGCAGAATCGCGCTCGCACGCGGAATACTCACGCTCGATCCAAATTGAACTTTCAAACTATTGAACCTCGCTGTGAATCCTTCGTACTCCGCTCCTTGCGTCGACTCGTCGCTGCCAAACGGGAGTACGTGAGGAAAAATTCCCGCGAGAAAAATACCCGAGAGGGTTGAAACGCCCGTAACGTCAAGTTGTACGATCTTCGAGCTCGCCAAGACAGCCATGTGCGTCCCAATCCATCCACGAGCAACGGAGTGAAAATGCATCAAGTCCCAAGCAATCGCATTGCACACCCGCTGCGAACGAAGACTATCGAGTGCTGCCTATCGTCCGGGCGCGACGATTTAGGCTGCATCGCCTTTCTGGCGGCAAAGCTTACCTGACTGGGCAGTCTTACAGGACCGTCGGCCGACTGGCGCCTCATAGCGCCAGAGGCGACCACGCCCAAGCCTGCACATGCGTGACAGTTGGATGAGAGCGAGCGTCGGCGCCCACTTGCGCCCGAGCGTTCAGTGCCAAAAGGCTATTTGGGAGGTCTGAAACGCATCAACGGGGAGGTTTGTGAAGGATCGCTCTCCGTCCGCAATGAGAAATTGGAGGTTGTTATCCGGCGGCCTTTTGGAGCGGTCGACGCGAAACGCGACCGCGATTCAAGGCGCTTCATTCGAAGCTATCGATGAGGACGGCATACGCGCGCCTCCGGGTCGATGGCGGACGTACGGCAGCTCATCGACGAAACAATGTAGGAGGAATGGTTTGACAAGACAGCGCTCTTTGCTGACGCCTGGTCCATTGTCGCTATCGTTGGCGGTGAGGAGCCAGATGCAGCTTGATCTCGCATCTCGCGATGACGAGTTCAAGGAGGTGACCGCCTGCATGAGGCGGCTGATGCTCGACTTGCTGGGAAACGCTGAGGACTATTCGGTGGTGCCTATTCAAGGAGGGGGCTCCTTTGCAATGGAGGCTGCCCTCTCTTCATTTGTGTCCCGAGCCGACAGGCCGCTCGTCTGCGTAAACGGCATCTATGGTGAGCGTATTCTGCAAATTTTTCGGCTGTGGGGTGTCGAGGCGCTGAAGCTCGTCAAGCGCGCGACCGATCCTTTGGATCCGCAAGAAATCGGCGAGTATCTGAGCCGAAATCCTGGCGTTACGCACCTGTGTTTCGTGCATTGTGAGACGACAACCGGAATCGTCAATCCTCTGCAAGAGATCGTGGAGGAGGCGAGGCGACGTGGCGTAAAAACCATCATTGATGGAATGAGTTCCTTCGGCGCCCTCAATATCGATCTGAGCCAGCGTGGACCTGACGTACTGGTCACATCCAGCAACAAATGCATAGAAGGGCCGCCGGGAGTAGCGTTTGTAATTGCGTCCCGCGAGCTGCTGGAGAATGCGGCTCAAGAACCGAGATCGTTTGTGCTCGATGTGAGAGATCAATGGCTCTCGCTCGAGCGCACGGGTGAGTGGCGGTCGACCCCTCCCACCCACATCGTTCAGGCAACGACAATGGCTTTGAAGATTCTGCATGAGGAGAGCATTGATGCCAGGCGCTTCCGGTACGAGAAGGTCAGAGACGACCTCATCAAGGAACTCGAAGGGACAGTGTCTCCGCTGCTGTCCCCCGAGTTGCAGTCGCCGGTCTGCGTTGCGTTCAGTGCGCCGCCCGGCATAGTAGACCAGCAAGGATTCGATGGGCTGTATCGCCACTTGGCGGCCCACAATCTTTACGTCTACTCGAAGCTGCACCTTGCGACGCGAAGCTTTCGCGTCGGTTGCATTGGGGAAATCCAATCCAGCTGGATTGAGCGGTTGGGATGCGCCTTTCGTACCTATTTTCGGCCCGGCCAGGCCCGGTCAGCAAGGCCGGCGCCGGACCAGGAGGCATATGGGGCGCGCGTAAAGATGCCGGCTCAAGCAGTTGGAGATCGGCAGCTGCCGTTTTCCGCCGAGACTGCTGTTCTGCATGCGGGTTATCGGCGCGACCCGGTGACGAAAGCCGTCGCAGTGCCGATTTACCAGAATACAGCTTATGAACTCGATGGCGATCTCAACCACATCGCTGACGTCTACAACGTCAAGGCGGATGGGTTCACCTACACGAGGATTATCAATCCGACGACCCGCGCGCTGGAGAAGCGCTACGCCGCTGTCGATATGGGCAGCGACTCGCTCGCCGTTGCGTCAGGTCAAGCGGCGACGTTCCTTGCTATCGTCAACCTTTCAAGTGGCGAAGTAGGGGACAATGTCGTTGCCTCTCCATATCTATATGGCAATACCTGGAACCTGCTCCACAACACCTTAAAGCGTTTGGGGAATCAGCGTGAGGACAGCAGATCCTCGAAGGCCCGAGACGTTCGAACGAGCGATCGATGATCGCACCATCTGCCTGTTCGGAGAGGTAATATCGAATCCCTGTCTGATTCCGCTTCCCGTTAAACAGCTCGCGGAGATCGGCCGGAGGTACGGCGTGCCTCTGGTCGTAGACAACACGACTACGCCGCTGATATGCCGGCCGTCAGACCTGGGCGCTGCAGTTACAACGTACGCTGCAACAAAATATATCTCGGGCCACGGCACGACCCTCGGCGGACTAATCGTTGACAGCGGTAAAGTTAGCTATCGGGGAGCTTCTCGCTTTCCCTTGTTCAATGGTCCCGACGAAGCGCATGGCGGAATTGTCTGGCACAACGCCGTGCGCGATGTCGATGTCCTAGGGTCTGTACCTAAATAGCGCCACGTGATTCTCTTGCCTACGTGTTGATTCGGGGGCGAGAGAATGCGCGCTGGTTTGTTTTGGCTGAACGACAGGCAATGGGCGCGTATCGAACCGCATCTGCCGAGGGGACTGACGGGGCCGGATCGGGACGACGACCGACGCATCGTCAGCGGCATCATTCACATGCTGCAATCGGGTGCACGATGGCGTGATTGTCCACGTGAATACGGCCCTTACACGACGATCTACAATCGCTTCAATCGCTGGGCCAAGCGAGGACGATGGTGCGCAATCTTCGAAGCGCTGGCCAAGCCTGGCGAAGACGGCGTCGTACTGTCGCTCGACTCGACCTCGATTAAAGCTCACCGGTGTGCCTCCGGCGGAAAAGGGGGGAGCACAATCAAGCAATCGGCCGCTCGCGCGGAGGCCGCACGACAAAAATCCATGCGCTGAGCGATCCGCTCTGCCGGCCGGTCGTCCTGCATCTGACTCCAGGCCAGGATGCCGATATCGCTGCGGCTCCCGATGTCCTGGCGCTCGCGCCACCCATGAGCGTGCTCCTCGCCGACAAAGGGTATGATGGCGACAAGCTTCGCGGCGCAATCATTCGTCGTGGCGCCAAGCCCGTAATCCCCAATAAATCTAACCGTGTCGTCATCCATCGCTTCAACAAACGCGCCTACAAAGGACGAAATGTCATCGAACGCTGCTTTTGCAGGCTCAAGGACTTCCGGCGCATCGCCACGCGATATGACAAGCTCGCCCGTAATTTTTTGGCCGCTGTTCATCTCGCCGCTCTCGTCGCATATTGGCTCAATTGAGTCTGGACCCTAGGAAAGAGCGAGTTTCTCCTCAAGGCTCGCATGACCTGGTTACGCGATACCGGTGCAGCCATCTCCCCGTTTGCGAGCTTTCAACTGATCCAAGGGCTTGAAACGCTGCCGCTTCGCATGAAGCAGCACTGCGCCAATGCCAGGATCGTGGCTGGCGTTCTAAAGGAGCATCCTAAAGTGCGTCGGGTTTTTTACCCGGGGCTCTTCGAAGGCGCCGATCGGGAAATCGTCGAACAGACACTCAACACCGCATATGGACACGGGGCGATGGTCATGTTCGAGGTGGAAGACGAACTGGCCGGGCGAAAGTTCATCCAGAACATTGACTTGATGTATCACGTTTCCAATGTGGGAGATGCCCGCACGCTCGTGACTCATCCTGTCTCGACGACCCACACCACCGTCCCCCGGGAAAAGCGCGAAGCCGCCGGCATATTTGGCGGCTCAATCCGGCTTTGTGTCGGCATCGAAGATGTCAACGACATCTTGCGCGATCTGGACAAGGCGCTTTCCGCAATCTGACAACCTGCAAGGCAATCAGGAAGAGGTTCTCATGAATCAGGCAGACGCTTGGAAACTGAGGTCATCACGCTATGAGGCCGTCCAATTCAGCCGGGAGATCAATAAGCAACTTTCGGAGCTAAGGCCCGACAACATCACAGGGGCCGCCTACATTGCGAAAGATTACGCTGTTATCGCAGCGTGCACGCTTGCGACCGTGTCTGTCTCGTGGTGGCTCTACCCGCTGGCCGTCCTCCTGATTGGTGCATATCAGCGCGGATTGACAACCATCGCTCACGATGCAGCTCACCGCACGCTCGCGAAGAACACCACCTGGAATTATGTTCTTGGCATTCTGTTCGCCTCCTATCCCTTGTTCCAGCGACACTGGGCCTATCGGATCTCACATGTCTACTTGCATCATCCCTATCTCGGCGACCCCGACAAGGATCCCGACCTGAAGTTTTTCCTGGCCAGGGGCGTTTATGACGTGCAGCCTCCAGAGAGATACGCCTTCAACATCATCTGGAAGCCGATCTTCGGCGGCGCGACAGTGGCCTATCTGAAGTATCTCTGGACCAACCGGTTTTCGGTCGAAGATGTCGAGGATCAGAGCCGCTCAGGCATACTGATTGACAGGTATGGCTTCTATCTCTTCTGGATCGGCATCCTGGCCGGATCATATGTTCTTGGGCTGCTCCATATTGTGGTCCTGTTCTGGATCGTGCCCTATCTCACCACGTTTCAGGTCCTCGGCTGGTTCATCGAACTCGCCGAGCACTCGCCAATGTGCGAAAACGAGACGCAGAACGTCTATCTCACCAGAAATCGGAAGGGAAGCTTCCTCGAGCGAGCCATTCTTGGGCAGAATCTAGATGAGTACCACCTTGAGCACCACCTTTCGCCCGGTATCCCGTTTTGGCTGTTGCGCAAGGCTCAGAAAATCCGAATGCAGGATCCGAACTACGCGAAGGTCGCCGCGACTTGGGGCGGGCTCTTTGTCAAGGGGCCTCAAGGTCAGCCTAGCGTCATAACTCAGCTGAAAGAGCGAAATCGACGGCTGTATGAGCAGTCCGTTGCCGCCGTCCGGACGCGGGGCCAGGTGGCGTGAGTCTGCAACAGCCCGAGCGCGCGCGAGCCGTTGTCGGCGTCACTTCGAACCGTCTTCTGGTCGACGGTGTGCATCGCGACTGGTTACGCCGTAAGTACGTGCAGGCACTCCATCGTCATGGGGGAGTTGCTTGCGTCGTATTGCCGACCGTCGACGCGGAAGATGCTGGGGAGGCGTTCGCCACGGCCATCATGCGCCGGCTGGACGGTGTGGTCTTGACAGGTGATGAATCGAACGTCGACCCCGCCGTCCTGTCAGCGCCTGCATCCTTAGTTGATCCTGATCGGGACGTTGAGGCTGGGATCCTTGACCGTCCTAGGGACCGGCTTTCTGCCGTAGCCATACAGAGCGCCATCGCGCTCGGAATGCCTATTTTGGGCATCTGCCGTGGGCTTCAGGAGCTCAACGTCTATTTCGGCGGCACACTCCGCCCATCGCTTGCGGAGTGGAGCCTCGAAAGCGGTGCTATGCATGCCGAGAAGCCAGACCGTCCCAGGGACCGTCAGTACGATGCCGCGCACAGCGTCAGGATATCTTCCGACGGCGCGCTCTTCCCAATCGCCCGGACGATCGAAGCCCAAGTCAACTCGCTGCACAATCAAGGCATCGAGGCGCTTGCCCCGGCGCTGAGGCGGGAGGCGTGGGCGCCTGACGGTCTTGTTGAGGCGGCTTCGGTGATTGGCGCGCCGACGCTGCAAATCGGGGTGCAATGGCACCCCGAATGGCACGTCTCAACCGATCTCCTCGGCAAGCAACTCTTCAAAGCATTCGGAGAGGCCTGTGTTGTGTACCGCGGAACGAAGAATCACTAGGGCAGATCGTGAGATTTCAAACCAAACGTGGTCAGTACAGGCCGAAAGTTGAATGCCTCAAAATCGATGCGCGCGGCCCGGTCCCTGCGCGGGCCGCGCCCCGTCGCGCGGGCACGGGAAGGGTAGACGATTGACGAATAGGTTCGCGCTGGGAGTGCTCTTTGTGGCCCTCTATGTCCTCGTGAGTGCGGCAGGCGAGGTTTATGCCGCAGCGTATTTTCAGCGAGCAGATGCGTTCGTCGCGCTCCTGCTGTCATTTACCGTGGTTTGTCTGACGTTCAATCTCTTGGCGCGCCACGACACAAGCAAGGCAGGAGTGGGGAATCGGTCCCTTTTGGTCTTCGCCGTACTCAACGTCGTGACAGCAATCAGCTGGATCGGCCTATTTATCGGCTTGAAATACGTTGAACCTGCGATCGTCGTCGCGTTCATGGTGGCGTTGGGGCCCACCGCAACTGTGTGGCTAAACGCCGTGATCAGGCGCCAGGGAGTTCCGCCAGCATCCGACATCGTCGTCAGCGCTTCGATCGCGATGATCGCGAGTTACATGATTTGGATCTCGGCCAGCGGCAACGCAGGCGTGGAGTGGGGGGCTCGATCGTCCTTTGGAATAGTCTTGGCCATCGTGGCCGGCCTATCGCTCGCCCTCACAAATGTACTTGTCAAACTGCTTTTCGACCGTGGGTTTTCCGGCCGGCAAGTGCTGGCGCATCGGTTCTATGGAACGATTATCTTGCTGCTGGGACTGGTGGACTATTCATCCATCGTGCTTGAGATCTCGCAGCATTGGTTTGCGATCGCAGCAGTTGGCGTTTCGACGATGATCGTTCCTTTGCTCTTGATCCAGCAGGGCATTCGTTACGTCGAGCCCTTCACCGTCAACATGGTCCTGTCCACCGCCCCTATCATCACCTTCCTGTTCCAGTACTTCGATTCTCGCATCGTGCCTTCGTCACATACGTTCCTTGGAAACATTCTCATTACGGCTGTCGCCGTCAGCAACATCTACTTGCAGTATCGGAGATCCGCATGAAAGAACGGAATTGTGTAATCGTAGACGCATACTCTACCGGCCGATATCTACCGGAACAGTTCAAGCGCTATGGCATTGGAACCGTGCATGTGATGTCGGCCGCACAGATTCCACCCATATTCCAAGCGCACTTTGATGCTAACCTGTATGATGAAGTCATTCGCCCCAGCGAGCGCATGGGGTATGACGACATCGTTGAATATCATCTTCAGGCCCTCCATGGCAGAGAATTTGAGTTCGTTATCGCCGGCTGCGAGTCTGGAGTCGAACTCGCCGATTCGTTGTCGGAGCGGCTGGGCTTACCTTCAAACGGCACCGCTCTATCGGCTGCTCGGCGTGACAAAGCGCGATTGTCTTGCGCGCTGACCTATGCCGGTGTGCGATCGATCAGACAAGTCGTGTCTGACAATGCTGTAGAAATCGCAAGCTGGAAGCGCGAAGCGAACTTCGACGAGATCGTGATCAAACCTCTGAACAGTACGGGAACCGAGGATGTATTCTTTTGCACGACAGATGCTGACATTCAGCGGGCACTAAGCGCGATTGTCGGGAAGACCAACCGTGTCGGAGCGTTGAATCGTTTTGCCCTCGGGCAGGAAAAAATAAACGGTCAACAATACACCGTAAACGCCATCTCGATCCACGGGAATGCCTTCGTTACGGAGGCCTGGACGTATGACACCGTTCCTATCGAGCGAGCATCATCGGTCTGTTCACTCGAGAGATTGTTGGACGGCAGCGAACCAATCGTTCAGGAGCTGTCCGACTACCTGGAACGAGCGTTGCAGGCGCTTCAGATCGCCGAGGGACCGGCTCATGCTGAGATCATCGTCGATCATCGGGGACCAGTTCTGGTTGACTTCGGAGCGAGGCTTCAAGGGACCATGTCGGCAAAAGCACGAACGATGGCGTTGGGGCACAACCATATGACCCTGACGGCCTGGTGCTACGCAGATCCCAAGGGCTTTGGTGAATATATGAGGCTGCGCGGGCCCTACAAGCGGCAGGCTCACGCACTTTGCGTCTCGTTGATCTCAGATATGGGCGGTGTCGTCGCCGGTTACCCGGGACTCGAAGCAATCCGCAAGCTGCCGAGCTTCGCAGACGCCATTGCATTCGTTCCGATTGGTCAAGAGCTTGTTCCCACGATCGACTTGGCGTCGACACCGGGCATCGTTTATCTCGTGAATAGCGACTTGACTACGCTTGAGAATTTATCGCAAGTTGCGAGCAATGCGGATGGACCAGGTGTTCGATTTAGTGATGCAGGATCGCGACTAATGCCAACTGATCCCAGGTTCACCGGAGCGAATCCAGCCCGCGCGGCGATGGTCGGCGTCAGCGACTTCGATGGCGTTCTGCGAGGCAAACACGTCTTAGGTGAAGATCTCTCGGATGGAGATAAAGTTATCAAGTTCTCTGAAGCGGTGCTGGCGTGGGATTGTACGGACCGGGTCATTCCGGCGAGTTTCACGCAAAAGCCGCTATCAGCGTTCGGAGATGCTGACCTGCGTATTCTATCAGGCACCGGCCGTTCGGTGTCTCATCTCGGCTCTCAATATCTCTACCTCGCGGAGTTCACGGGCGCGCATGAGAACATCTGCCCGCGCGGCGTTCTGCGTAAGGTCCTACGAAGGGCTGCTGACCACGGATACGACTGCACTGCCGGGTTTGAGTTTGAGTTTATACTATTTAAGGAGAACGCAGACACGATTGAAGAAAAGCCGTTCGGTGAATGGGCTCCTTTAACTCGCGGCCCGTTCGGCTACTCGATTGCGCGCTCTATCGCGCAACATGAGCTGTTCGGTGAGATCTTGGCGCTTTGTGAGAAGGCTAGAATACCTCTCAGCGGACTACACTTTGAAACGGGACCTGGCGTGGTCGAAGCGTCACTTCGTCATTGTGATGCGCTGGAAGCCGCCGATCGAGCAACCATATTCAAGTCGATGATAAGAGCCTGGGCGCAAACGCGAGGCATGATGGCTACATTCATGGCCAAGGTTTCCGAGAAATGGCCTGGCCAGTCCGGCCATATTCACATCTCCATGTCCTCGGATAGTCAAAATGCGTTTTACGACGGTGATGCGTTCGGCAACGTCTCCGATCTTATGAGGCAATTTATCGCCGGACAACTAGAATACATGAATGAGTTCTGTGTGCTCGCTGCGCCAAACTTCAACAGCTACAAGAGATTGGTACCTGGCTCCTGGGCACCAATCTGTCCAAGCTGGGGAGTCGACAACCGCTCCTGCGCGGTTCGCGCCATTCCGGGAGAGCCATCTGCCCATCGCCTGGAGTATAGGCTGCCTGGCGCAGACGCGAACCCATATCTCGCGCTAGCATGTGCGATTGGTTCGGGAATATTGGGCGTCGAGACAGGTCCGGCACTACCGGCTTCGATCGTCGGTGATGCAAGCGTGGAAATGTGTCGTCCGTCCGCGAGACTGCCTCAAAGCCTATCAGAGGCAACATCTCGGTTTGCAGAGTCTGCAGCGGCCAGTGATGTCTTTGGAGAAAGGTTTGTTGGAGCGTTTTCTTGCTCGCGCCATTGGGAGTGGCAAGCCGTTCAACATCGGGTCACCGACTTTGAACGTCGGAGATACTTTGAGATCATTTAGCTTGGGCTCTTCGACAGTTCTGGAGATCATTCTTCTGGCCGGTGCCGGCAGGGCTACTGCGGGGGTCTGTGCCGCTAATGTTGGAGTTCATGCAGAGAAAATGTGCGTTACTCGTAGCGTTGAAGACGCCCGGCGCTTGGTTTGAGGTGTGATCTTTTCAATCAAACTTATAGGAGGCCTGAAAGAACGTACCCCAGCGCTCCATGCTGTACTTCGCGAATATGGCCGGATCACCGACGCAGCCGCTGCTGCTGCACAAAGAGTCGCCCCGCTTTTTGGTCCACATGGACCAGTAGCGCCCGCCGACGCCGACGCTGAAGTTCTTGGTGAAGAAGTAGGACAGCACGCCTTCAACCTGGACGCCGCCGCCACCGTTGCCCCGCTGTTCATCGAAGGTGGTCTCGTCGCGCAAGAGATGGTGGTCACGCCCTTTGAAATCGGTCCAGGACAGGTAGGCGACATCGGTGTTTAAGCGCCAGCGCTCAGAGAGCATGGTTTCGGCGCTTAGGCCGACACGAGGTGCATTCCACTGAGTATTCTGGCTGCCGATGATAGTGTCTGGGTTCGCCGGACAAGTGTAGCGGGGGTGGGCAATCTGCGTTCAACCGATGGAGTCGGAACTCTGTTCGTAGTAGGTCCAGCCGATAAATCCGCCGACCTTGTAGTTGGCGCCGCGCAGGAAATCGTAACCTAAGTCTGCGGTAAAATAGGTGAACCGTCCGTTTCGTTGCCGTGATGCGTTGTTGATATAGGAGAGTTCCCGATCGGCGAGCCAATCTTCATTGTTTATGTTTCCTTTATCGAAGCGCCCGAGGCCAATGTTGCCCTTCAGGAACACTCCCGATGGGCTGTCGACACGGCCAAATAGCTCTCCCGAAAGTCCGTCAAGGCCATGATAGGTGAGCCTCGATACAAGGACGCTGGGGTCTAGAGGCAAGTAGGGCGCTACACTGTGGTCCCATTGGAATCGTCCGCGGCTGAGCCAGAGCCGCGATCCGCCTTCGAACGACCAACCATCTGAATAAGCAATCGGCGGCGCGCCGACTGGAGCCTTCGCGTACTGCGGCACATAGGACCATTGCGCCGTCCACGGGTCGGCGCCAAAATGGTAATTCAATCCAATCTTTCCGATGTGATAGTTGCTGGACGGGCTCGTTGTGTTCGCCGGAACAATTGCGAACGGCGGACCCTGCACCGTCGGAGGTGTCGCGACACTCGGGCCACCGAAATTCAGATAGTCATACTCAGCTGCGACCGACCATGCGGGCGTAAGCGCCTGCTCGACGCCCAGCCCGATGATGCCACCGATGCGACCGTAGTCGAAATGGGTTTTCTCCTGTGGCACGAGTCCGCCTTCATGGTTATTGATGACGTCGCCCTGATTGTTTTGCCAAGCTGCACCTCCCTTGAGATAGGCCAGCGTGCCACCCGACGCGCCAAACGTGTAACCGACACGACCGGTCGCGGTGGCAAAGATGTTCGGACCTGCCTTGCAGTTTGCACTCACGACAAAGCCGGACGACGCGAGGCAGGTATTTGTGCCGTCTGAGACAGCACCGCTGACATCGAGTTCGACGCCAAACACCCAGCCGTTCTTCTGCCAATTGTAGCCGATCTGGCCACCTGCGAGGAACGTCGGCGTATCGACTATGCCGCCATAGATTGACGGACCGTAGGGATTGCTGAAGGAGGTTCGGCCGTACCCGCCGCCGACGTGTCCACCAATATAGCCTCCGGACCAGTTCCACACCGCCGCGGGCAGTTTCACTTCCGGCTCAAGGTCTGCCGCATTCGCCGCACCATTTGCGACGAGCGCAATTGTCGTGGCTCCCAAAAGAAGAACTCCAGGTCGCATTCAACACGTCCCCTGCAGTTTCTCGGTCCATAACCGAGCGTCCATAAGCTATCGCCGCAGCAAACCGTCGGGGCGGAGCAGACGCTAACAGCGACACGCGCCGAGTCCGTCCCGAAGACCATCGCGCTGCGATTGGTGATGATGCCGCAAAGAGAGCAAGTCGCGTGCCGAAGTGAATTCGCAGGCTTTGCGGGCACTTCGTCGCGGCGTGTATCGTCAAGCTGCTGACATTTGTCTCAATACCGACAGCCGCGCGGCCACTGCCCCACCAATACTTGGCTAGCGCGGTGTCATGGGCCGAAGCGCACGATGCGCCGGTCTCACTTTGGCTACCGGAAGCCTTGCTGCCTCAACAGGTGGAAAGACAGTGCGGAACGGGCTCGTCGCTTCGAAGATATTTGAGATCGATCTGTGCTCCCGAGCGCTCTCATCGAGAGCACTCTTCATTTGACGCCGCTCTAGTCTTCAGACGATATCCTTGCTCCTGCGGGTTGGGATCGAGGCTCTCACAGGTCTCTCCGGCGATTACACGTTCTGCGTCACTCCACAGAGTATCGGCACTGGCGTGTTTTCGGGGATAGATTGCGGCCCCTCTATACCAGCTCATCGGCTGTATCATTTATTGCGGTGTAGATTTCGTCGAGGTCTGCCGCTGTGACGCAAGACGGGGGCACGACGTAGATCGTATTCCCCAAGCGGGCGCAGCAGTAAATTTCGATCGTTTAAGAACGCCAGAAGCGGCACGCGAACGCGTAAGCCGACCGGGACCGATATTGGCGAGGTATCCTTCGTCAGCGACTTTCAGTTTAAGTTCTGTGATTCCAGGTGAACCGCGCGGACCTGTTTGCTGACGCGGAGATCGCCTTGCGCGGCCGTCGTCTCGTAGAGCGCGTATAGTTGGGCTAACGCAGCGCCGGTCAGGTCGTGGAGATCCGGCGCCTCCTCCGGCGAGAAAAGCGTCCACGGGCGCTGAACCCGAGGTATGCAGCACGGCGGTGATGCGGATACGTGCGCCGAGATGCTCGGGATTTGCCGGGATGATCGTCATCGGCTCGGAAGCCGCGTGGAACAGCAGGCCATAAGTGCCGATCGCACCCCATAATCGGCAACACTAGAGTCTAGCGAACCTGAACCCGCGGTAAGCGCGCCGCAGGCAAGCGGACGACGAGCTGGCTGTCCGTGATGTCGATGACTTCCTTGCGCTTTCTCCCGTCATCGTACCGCAATTCGAACGACACTCCCGATCCAGATGGGGCAAAGGGCTCAGGCGTAAGGCTGATCCACCCCGCCCCCAAATTCAGAATGATCGGTCGATCCGCCCGGAATCGCGCGTCGAGCAGCACCAAGTCCAATCGAAGAGACTGGAGCCGCACGTTGAGCCGTCGCCGCACGCCATCACGTGGCCAGATACGCAGGGTGTGAGCGAACGTCTCCATGATGCCACCGTGACAAACCTGCCCAAAGATGGGATCGTCGGCAACGATCGTCGCAGCAGCGCGGACCGCCCCACAAAATCCCAGGTCGATCTCGCACGAGTAATACCACGTTCCACGGTGATGCGGCTGACCGAGCCATGTGGTGCCGCTCGGCGCCGGCTCGAAGCCGCCACCGGCCGCGCCGTCATTCTCCTCGCCCGGATACCAATAGCCATGACCCGCCGACGCAGGGCCGCTGTTCAGCAAAGCCCACGCGCTGAGTTGTGAGGCATAGCCGAGACGAAGGAGCGGATGCGGGTCGTCTGCATCGTTCAGCGCATGATCAAGCAGCGCCCAGCCACCCATCTGCGCCATGTAAGTCAGCGTATAGGCGTCGCCCGCAGTGTGGCGATAATCGCTGCCCAGATAGTAATAAGCAGGTTCCAGCCAGCCACGGCAGAACAGATTTGCAGCGATCTGACGCTCCGAGAAGGCACGCGCCGCCGCCTTCGAAACCCCCATGGCGACAGGGTCGTCAAGGGCCGAGCGCGCCAGTGCCTGCGTTGATTCGAAGGCTGTGGAATCGAACGGATATTCAGACTTGAACAGGTCCGCCTTCGGATCGACGAAGGCGCGCACCTTACGCGCCCAGTGCGCCTCCAACGTCGCCGCCTCGCGCGTCAAGCCCGCCGTCGTGAGCGCCGAAACCAGTTCGGGGATCACACATTCGTTGTAGAAGCCGGTGCGGTAGGCAGACCACATCACCACGCGCATCGGCACCGTGAACATGGCCAGCGCCGTACCGTAGGCGCGTACCAAATAATCTCGTGCGCTCTGGCGGGTGGGTATCGCGGGATGGTCACGCGCGATGCGGTGCATGGCCAAATACATCGCGAAGATGTGCGGATAGTCATAAGGCCGCCAGATATGCAGGCGACCCTTCGGGCCGGGATCGCTGCTTTCCCTGTTCTGCTTCCAATCGGGTATGCCGTAGAGGCCGTAGGCGTATGCCTCCTGTGTGGTACGTTGCAGCCCGCCCCAGACGAACGTGTCTATATACCGATCCAGCGCCGCCACTTCCGCCACATCAGGATGCTCGGCATTCTTGGTCGCGAGGTAAGCGGGCTTGCTCAGCCCGGGATCGTCACACGTCACCTCGTAGATGCGCCAACCCTTGATCCGGTCGTAATTGTCCGGGCCAAGCAGGACCTGCGTCTCCATATTCCACTCGCCAAACAAACCGTCGTACCATTTGGACGGGTCACGATGCTGCCGCTTCACGATGAAGGTTGCGCGCTTCTTCATCATCGTCTCGACGGGCTCGGTAGCGGAGAATTCAAGAAATGTCTGGCGCGCACCCGGCTGGTGCAGGGTCAGCCGGTTCTCGCCCAATCGCGAAAAGCGAACCCGCCACAGGCGCCTGCCAGCCCGATCCGGCAACCGTTGCACCACCGTGTCGCCGGTAAATTCCGCTTCGATTCGCTCCACCGGAATGGAGGACGCGAGCGCGATGTCGACATGCAGGTCATTGGGAACCGTCATGCCCGGCATCACTTCCACGTCCACCAGACCGGCGTCCGCGATAGCCCTGCGCGCCGCCTCGTAATTGGCAACCCATTGGAAGCGGAGACGGTAACGCCGTTGCTCGGCCGGCGACAGGGACAGGGAATGCGTCGGCTGTCGCCAGCGAGTCCCCGCCGCCACTGCCTCGCCGGCGGCCGCTCCGCCCAAGATGTAGGCGCACCACGTCCCACTGGCTTCGGCCGAATCCTTGTGGACATCCCAATATTCCAGTGACGTGTCCGCTTCCGGTAAGAGCATGAGGAAGGGGCCGGTGCTGTTGCCGCGAATCCAGAAGATGTGCGATCCATGCCCCGAGACGAAGCTGTGCTTCAAAACAGCCACCGATGCCGGTTGCCCTGCCGGAAATTCGGTGTTCATCGGCATGGGAAAATAGAGGTCGCCAACCTCCACGCTCGCCATGCCGTCGTTCCGCAGCATGATCTCCCACGTCAATCCAGCCTCGTCGACTGCGAGGCGGGTCGTGAGAAGGACGCCGGCATCGCGGGCTGCTAGTTCAAGGGCCGCGCTATGCATCGGCTTCGTTGCATCAACGCCGGTTCGAAGCGTATGCCACTCGGATCCGGCACGCCGAACTCTAGCGTGAGCCGTCCCCAGCACGGCTCCAGGCAGAACATAATCCGTGTCATACGCATCGTTACGATAACGCAAGGAGGTAATGCCGTCTTGTGTGCACCCAACGACGAAGGGAGAGTCGACCGCCTTCAACACCATGGCAACCTTGCGCTGCGGCCGATTGGGTGTAGGCAGCGTAACGCCCCCGAAAAACGCGCTACCCAAGAAGCTACTGCCCAACAGCATCGTACGACGCGTATACGTCCAGGCTTTAGACATGGCTTTAGACTTCGTCATCAACCGTATCCGGTATCGCTCCATACGGATGATCAAGGCGTGCCGTTTCCCGCCGTAAACGTCAACGCGACAAAGCGACATACGTTCTCAAGTACCCAGCGTTCGGTTGCCACCGCTTCGTCACCATCGGTCCTCACGGTGCCCTTGGACACCAGAGCTTGCTCGCAAGGAGGCCAAGCTGCTCTTGGGCCTAGTTGCCAATGGCAAAGACCCGGTCGATGACAAAGTTCACGGCGCGCCTGAGGCATTCGGCCGAGCGCCGCCCCTCGACATTGCGCGGCTTCCACTGCCTGCTCACTACTGCGTAGTCTTACTTAATCAGAGTGTCGCGGCTTTTACCGAGAAGATTCCTATTTTTGAGAAGACTCATCTATTCGGCGTGCGGAGAGGCTGAGATGGGTCGGGTAAAATGGGGGACGTCGCGTCGAGGTTTTCGGCGTATGTTGAGGGTTTTACGAGCGTGATCGGGGACGGAGGCCGAGCCAAACCGCTTCGCGATTACTCCGCCGGTCTGATGATGCCTTGCGATCGCAAGAGTGTCGAGCCGATGGCCGCCATCACGGCTCCTGAACGGAGAGCAGCGCAACACCAGTCGTTGTTACATTTTGCCGGTCAAGGCGACTGGTTGGGTCAGCAAGTAAATTTTGTGATTTGTAGTGCGTCGGAAGGACTGGATGTAGGCCAGCTTGGGACATGAGGAACATTAATCGTGAGCTCCGCGCTCGCGAGGGCGCCATTCCGGCACCAGCGCGAGGCAGGCTGAGCGTCGACGACTTCTGTGCCCTCAAGGAAATCACCAAATATTGCCGATGCGGTTGCGGAGGCAGCGCGCGCTCTCTGCCGCGCAATCGTCTGATGCTTTGCGACGTCACCACGACTTTCACGAGATGGGCCTGCCGACATTTCGATGTCGTCGAAATCAACACTCTCTTGGGCCGAAATCTTCCGGACCTGGAAGCTCTCGCCGTTGCACAAGTGCAACGACATTTCGCTGCGATCGGCGAGGCAGACGAACGCTGGGTGGGCGATGGTATGCATCGCATCGAGGGCGAAGAGACTGAGATCTGTCCCTTCTGCGCTCAGGACCATGCGAATTCGCCGCGCATCGAGACTACCGCGCGTACTTCAGTGAGGGCTAAAGACGGCGGAGCAGAGCAATATTGTTGAAAGATACAAAAAGAGAAGGAAGGTTTATCGCGAAATGACAAGAACGCGTAGTCAAATAGCGGACCAAAGTAATGTGTTTAGTGAATGAGTGAAGGACTTGATTCCCTTTCCAGAAAGAACAAATGTTGCCGAGAAAATACAAGAGATTCTAACAAGCGCGGCGAACCGGGCGCCGGAGGAGCCTATTTTTTGACGAATATCGAAACGTTTGCGAGGCGCCGCCGGCGCACGAAGTCGTGCCTCGCGCGCTTTGCTTGTCACCTGAGCATAGGGACGTCCTTTTATGGATCCAATCAGGGCAGCAGAAGACAGCCGATGAAATTGCCGAGCTCAATCGCAACGTCGATGCGCAGCAAGCCGAGCTAAGGCGGATCTCGGATCAGATCGCAACCCTGACCCAAAGAATCGAGGGGCTGCAGAATCCGGCGCCTGTTGCTTCTCCTGCTCCTGCTGCTTCTTTGCCCCCCGCGCGCACCACATCCAAGCCGGCCAAGAGAGACGTCCGGCCCTCGAAACCGCAGGGGCTGGTTTCCGTCGGAGGCGGGCCGCTGACTGCAGAGCCAAGCACGGAACAGCGCGGATTACCACAAAATGCCTGCCATATGAGGCTTCGCCTTCCAACCACGTCGAAAACCGACGGTCCACCATCTTGATTGGCAGGCCGAGCCTCTCATTGCTCCGCGCGGTTTCGGAAATCCTGTGCGAGTCGCAAGAAGTTCTTAAGCAGGACGTGCCCCTGTGAGGTAAGTATCGACTCGGGATGGAACTGGACCCCATAGGTGGGATAATAGCCGTGCGTGAGGGCCATGATCTCGCCTTCCTCCGAACGCGCTGTCACTACGAGGTTCTGCGCACATGACTGATCAAGCGCGACGATAAGAGAATGGTAGCGTCCGACGTCAAGCGGGGTTGGCAGTCCCTTGAATAACCCTCGGCCGTCATGCGCAACGTATGAGCGCCGACCGTGCATGGGCCGACGCGCACGCGCCACCCGTCCTCCGAAAACGCTTGCAATACACTGATGTCCAAGGCAGATGCCGAGAATTGGTACGCGTCCTGAAAGTTCGCGAACCACTGCTGTCGATATTCCTGCCTCAGTTGGGGTGCAGGGGCCGGGCGATATGACCACCGCGCGCGGGTTGAGACCAACGAGCTCGCTGATGCTGATAGCGTCGTTTCGGATCACTTCCGTTGCTTCACTGAGCTTGTGGAAATAGCGGGCAATATTGAACACGAAGGAATCGTAATTATCGACGATGACAATCAAAATGCACCAGCTGGTTCAGTACCAAATGCATCAAAGATTCGCTCTGCCTTGGTGAGCGTTTCCTCGTATTCGGCCTCGGGCTTCGACAGGGCCGTTATACCGCTGCCCGCATGAAACACAGCCAGGTCGCCGTCGATCGTGACAGTGCGGATCGCAATACTGGTGTCCATGTGCCCGTTGAAGCCGATGAAGCCGATCGCCCCACAATAGACCTCTCGCGCTATGCGCTCGATTTCTGTAATAATTTCCATCGACCGCGGCTTTGGCGCTCCCGTAATGGAGCCGCCGGGAAAGCAAGCGCGGAGCAGGCTAACGGCGTCTTCGTCTCCGGCAAGTTTCCCCGTAACGATCGACACGAGATGGTGCACCGAGGCATAGGACTCGAGATTGCATAGGGCCGGAACCCCGACCGAATGCGCAGTGCAAACGCGTGACAGATCGTTACGCAAAAGGTCGACAATCATCGTGTTCTCGGCCTGATCCTTTTCGGAAGCGAGGAGAGCAGCCGCACGGCGGTGGTCTTCCTTGGGATCAGGCGAACGCGCTATCGTGCCCTTGATGGGGCGTGTCTCGACTTGTCGCCCCTCAAGTTTCAGGAATCGTTCCGGCGAACTTGATGCGATGGTCAGCTTTCCCCATCGCAGCAGGGCCGCAAAAGGCGCCGGATTCAATGATCGTAGCTGGCAATAGAAGGCGAGCGGATCAAACGAGGTCGACAGGCGGGTGCTGAAACGCTGCGCAATATTTGTCTGGAACACGTCACCCGCGAGAATCAAGTCGATCACGCGTTGTACCGCCGCAATGTAGCCGTCGCGGCTGAAGTTCGAGCGCCACGCGCCCGCTTTGCTGGGACAACCCTTCTGTGGCGCGTTTGGACCGGCAAGCAATGCTGCAAACTCGTCGGCTCGACGAAGCGCTCGTTCGCTCCGTCGCACGCGATCCTGCTCCGGCCATCCGGTCGAGACGATCCAGCATTTGTTATCCCGGTGGTCGAAGCTGATGACCACGTCATAGAAATGCAGGATGGATTGGGGCAAACCCAGACCGGCAATTGGCGGGGCAGACAATCGCTCCAATGTCCTGTTCATGTCGTAGGCAAGGTAGCCTGCCGCTCCTCCCTGGAATGGCGGGAGATCGGGACGATGCTCTTGCGGGTACTTCGCGAGTAGCGTGCGAAGGACCTTCCATGGATCGGCCTCGAGAGTCAGTCCGTTCCAACTGGCTTGGCCGTTCGCGACCCTGTAGGTGCTGAAGGGGTCGCACGTTAGATATGAGTAGCGCCCAAGCAGCTCGTGCCTTGCTGCGCTATCGAGAAACGTGAGATGCGATCGATGCCCAAGACGTCGCATCGCTGTGACAGGTTCAACCCACTGCAACTCGCGAACGTACATCGGGTTATCGGTCACAGGCGGCTGACGTCGTGAAAGTGCCGTTCCATCTGTTGCCCCACCGATGAGAATGACTCTTATCTGTGCTGGGCCGAAACATGAGGCCCATTGCCAAGTTACGCCGGCGGCGGACTTTTTGCTGCGACAGCACCAGGATCATCCTGCCGTGGAGGCGAAAGGGGTATCTGTTGATACATCGTAGTCGGCCGCGAACCGCAGCTCGCGGAGCGGTCGGACCCGTTTAATCGATTCCTGGTAGAGATCGTGCGCTTTGTACGCTGCGAGCTCTGTCTCGCTGTCGAACTCACCATAGACCACGATGTCGATATCGTTGCCGAGCTGATCGGTCTTGCGGTTACGGGCAACCTCAAGCCGGCGCGCATGCGGTATCGTGCTGAGAAGCGAAAGACCTTCGATGATCTGGTGGATATGCGCCTCGTCCTTGGCGCTGAAGAAAACGATGTGACGAATCATGGCCGTCCGTGGAGATGTCGCTAGCGGGTGCCATAACTATCTGGGAATAGATTCGGTTGCAATGAGGCTAGTCGCTTGCCGCATGATCGTCGCTTGCAACCGTCGGCGATCTGCAATGGAGCTTGCCAGATTTGCTCAGGACGCCGGAAGGGCAAGTCGCTCAATGGTTTGAATGTGCCGCGTGAGCAGGTTACAGGCGTGATCGACGTTGCGCGTTCGCAGGGCTTGCAGAATCAGGCGGTGATCTTGATTGGAGCGCGGTCGCCAGCCCACCGATCGCGCCATCGCGAACACCAATCGAGAATTGGCAAGCTGCAATCCATCGAGGCTCGCGAGCAGACGCGGCATTCCGCACGGCGCGACCAAGGCTTGGTGAAAGGCGCGGTTGGCCATCTCAAACTCCTCGATCGTCTTTGCATTGTCTCCTTCGATTAGGGCGAGCTCGATTTGAGCCAAATGAGCTGTTGTCAGTCTTGGCCCCGAATGGCGCAATGCCACCACCTCGAGCGCGGCGCGCATTTCGGCGATCTCCTTCACTGAACGGGTATCGAGCGGGGCAACCCGAACACCGCGACGCGGCACAGCGACAACAAGATGTTGTGCCTGCAGGTGCCGAAAGGCCTCGCGCACGGGGACGTGGCTGGAATTGAATTCTCGTGCAACGTGATCCTGACGGAGTGGTGCGCCTGGCGCTAAGGCGCCGCTGATAATGCGCTCAGCGATTGAGTCCGCGATGCGCGCGACCATCGTCATGTTGTCAGCAGTGATCATAGATTATCTACCGCAATAATCGGTGCATTTGCGAGGCAGCTCGATTAGCATCTCTTCGAGGGCGATGACTATAGATAATTCACGCGATTATCTACAACTGAGCGAGATTGGGTTATGGATGCTGCTGTGCAAGTCCAACGAAAGAAAGCTAGCAACGGGGCGCAGGTTCGTAATCATTGGAACGTCGAAGAGGCTAAGGCGCTCTACGACCTTCCTTTTGCCGACCTGATGCTTCAGGCGCAGCGCGCTCATCGCAAGAACTTCGATCCAAACCACGTCGAAACTGCGAGCCTGCTCAGCATCAAGACCGGCGGCTGTCCGGAGGACTGCGGCTACTGCTCGCAAAGCGCGCATTACGCGACCGGCCTGAAAGCGACCCGTCTGATGCGTTGCGCCGATGTGGTTGCGACCGCACAGCGCGCGAAGGATGCCGGCGCTACGCGCTTCTGCATGGCCGCGGCCTGGCGCACGCCAAAAGATCGCGATCTTGATTCCGTCTGCGACATGGTCAACGCGGTCAAAGGTCTCGGCATGGAAACGTGTGTCACGCTCGGCACGCTGACACCGAAGCATGCCGCGCGCCTCGCCGAGGCCGGCCTTGACTTCTACAATCACAACGTCGACACATCGCCCGAGTTTTACAGCAAGATCATCACCACCCGCAGCCTCCAGGACCGCATCGATACGCTGGCGCATGTGCGCGATGCCGGCATCAAGATCTGCTGCGGCGGGATTATCGGCATGGGCGAGCGCGTCGAGGACCGCCTAGGTATGCTCGTGTTGCTCGCCAATCTTCCCAACTATCCCGAAAGCGTGCCGATCAACCTGTGGAACAAGATTGAGGGCGTACCGGTGGAAGACACCGCGGAGCCTCCCGATCCGATCGCGCTGGTCCGGCTGCTGGCGACCGCGCGGGTCATGATGCCGAGGAGTGTGGTTCGCTTGTCCGCCGGGCGGCAATACATGACCGATGAATTGCAGGCGCTTTGCTTCTTGGCCGGCGCAAATTCAATCTTCGTCGGCGACGTGCTCTTGACCACCAATAACCCGAAAGTTGATCGCGACGCGGATCTGCTGGCCCGGCTCGGCATCACGTCCGGGCTCGCCTGACGGAAGCAGCGCGCCCAATATGTTGCCCCTACACCAGCCTAGGTGAGAAATGCAGATAACTTTGATGAAGGGCAAAATCCATCGCGCCTCAGTGACCGAAGCTGATCTGCACTATGAAGGCTCGATCTCGATAGATCGTACGCTCCTGGAGGCAGCAGGAATGGTGATCAACGAGCGCGTCGAAATCTACAATGTAGAAACAGGGACGCGCTTTGCCACCTACGTGATCGAGGCGCCGCCGATGTCTGGTACGATGAGCCTGAACGGTGCGGCTGCCCGACTGGTGATGCCCGGAGACAAGATCATTATCGTTGCATATGCCTCATTCGATGAGGCCGAAGCAAAGAAGTTCAAGCCACGCGTTGTGCGTGTGGACCGAGATAATCGCATCCTGGCAAGTTGAACCTAACGGGCCATCCTTCCTTCTTAAACGGCCAACGCATCTTTTGCGTGATTTGATGCGATCCTCGGAGTGATGAATGCGGTCGATCCAGACAGCAAGACTTAGTCCCTACGTCGCAGCGTTGAATGCCTTGAACGAAGATAAACGGCTGCGCTGCCTCAAGCCGCGCGTGGGGATCGATTTCGCATCGAACGACTATCTGGCGCTCGGGAACGCCTCGCGCATCAAAAAGGCGATGGTCGCCGCGCTCGAGGCGGGCACTCCGGTTGGAGCCGGCGGGTCGCGGCTTCTGCGCGGCAATTGCGAGGAGCATGAACGGCTCGAAACAGAAGCGGCTCAGTTCTTTGGCGCGGAGGCAGCGCTTTTCTTTGGAGGCGGCTACATCGCAAATTTTGCCCTCCTGACAACGCTCCCGCAGCGCGGCGATCTGCTCGTTCTCGATTCGCTCGTGCACGCCAGTATTCACGAGGGGGCGCGGGCCGGTCGCGCAGAGTGTCGAATTCACGCGCACAATGATCCCCAGTCAGTCGAAGACGCAATTCGCGCCTGGCGAAACAAAGGTGGAGCGGGCCGCGTGTGGGTTGTGGCCGAAAGTCTCTACAGTATGGATGGCGACTTCGCTCCACTCGAAGAGCTAGTGGCAATCGCCGATCGCCAAGACGCGTTTCTGATCGTGGACGAGGCACATGCCACAGGCGCTTACGGGCATCAAGGACGAGGGCTCACGGCCCCTTATGACAAGCGCGAAAATCTCATCGTCGTTCATACCTGCGGCAAAGCGCTCGGTGCGGCGGGTGCACTTGTTACGGCCTCCGGCATCTTGCGCGATTTCATGGTCAACCGCTGCCGTCCGTTTATTTTTGCCACCGCCCCATCACCATTGATGGCCGTTGCCGTTCGAGAGGCACTCCTCACCCTGCAGAAAGAGCCGGAGCGGCAGCAACGGCTGGCCAAACTCGTTGCGTTCGCGCATCGGCAGATCACCTCGCTTGGTTTGCGCACACCATCGACCTCTCAGATCGTGCCCTACATCGTAGGTGACAATGCTCATGCAATGCGACTTGCCTCTGCTCTGCAGGCGCGCGGCTTCGATATCCGCGGAATTCGGCCGCCAACCGTCCCTGCAGGCACCGCCCGCTTGCGAATTTCGTTGACACTCAATGTTGGCGAAGCGGACGTGCGCGCGATGCTCGATGCGCTGGTTGAGGTGACGAGGGGCTCGTTTCGATGAATAAACGGATCGTCGTGACTGGTACGGACACCGGGGTCGGCAAAACGGTATTCTCCGCAGGGCTCGCCGGGCTTCTCGGCGCGAATTACTGGAAGCCGGTCCAGGCTGGACTCGAACAAGAGATCGACTCCGAGTGCATCCGCCGCCTCGGTGGCCTCTCGTCCGATCGGATTGTCCCGGAGCTCTATCGACTTCGGACGCCCGCGTCGCCCCATCACTCAGCGGAGATCGACGGCGTTCGCATAGATACAGAGACGCTTGGACTGCCGGACAGCGGCGAGCGGCGACTCGTGATCGAAGGCGCCGGCGGACTCATGGTGCCGCTGACAGCGCGCACGCTTTACATCGACATCTTCGAGCGCTGGCAGCTTCCCGTCGTGCTTTGCGCAAGGACGGGACTGGGCACAATCAATCACTCCCTGCTCTCCATAGAGGCTCTGCGGAAGCGTCAGATTCGAATCCTTGGGATTGCGTTCATTGGCGAAAGAAACGCCGAAACTGAAAGCGCGGTTTGCGAGATCGGGAGAGTGCGTTGGTTGGGACGGCTCCCGTGGCTTGTTCCCCTCACAAACGATAGGCTGCAGGCCGCTTTCAAAGACTCCTTTGTTAGCAGCGATTTCCTGAACCTATGAAGACAGCTAAGAGGTCGCCGATCTGGCATCCGTTCACGCAGCATGCTCTACAGCGGGATATGACGAAGGTGGTCCGGGGAGAAGGGGCCTATCTCTACACCGAAGATGGCCGACGCCTTATCGATGCAATCTCCTCCTGGTGGGTCGTGACCCACGGCCATTGCCATCCATGCATCGTGAACGCGATCCGAGAACAGGCAGGCAAGCTCAACCAGGTCATCTTCGCCGGATACACTCACGACCCGGCTGAGCAGGTTGCGACGGAACTATTGAAGGTCACCTCCCCAGCGCTCGAACATGTGTTCTTCTCCGATAGCGGGTCCACCAGCGTCGAAGTCGCGCTGAAAATGGCGCTCGGCTACTGGCGCAATACCGGAAGAGAGCGAACCAAAATTGTGGTGATGCAGCACTCGTACCATGGCGACACGATCGGGGCGATGTCGGTAGGTAGCCGAGGCATCTTCAATGCGGCCTACGGGGCGCTGATGTTCGAGGTGACCTCGATTCCGTTCCCGGCAAGAGATTGTGAGCAAAGAGCTCTCGATGCGCTTGAAAACGCGTGTCGAAACGAACATCCCGCAGCCTTTATCGTGGAGCCCCTGATATTGGGTGCCGGTGGAATGCTGATGTATTCGCCCTCGGTGCTAAGAGAGATGAAGCGGATTTGCGAAGCCTTTGACGTCCTGTTCATTGCGGACGAGGTCATGACAGGCTGGGGCCGGACGGGTACCTTGTTTGCGTGTGAGCAGGCCGATGTCACGCCCGATATTGCTTGCTATTCGAAAGGCCTCACGGCTGGGGCGCTGCCGCTCGCCGTCACACTGTGTCGTGCCGATATTTTCGATGCGCATTATTCTGAAGATCGCACGCGTACGTTTTTTCATTCGAGCTCATATACGGCCAATCCAGTGGCCTGTGCCGCCGCCAAGGCTAATCTGGACCTATGGCAGGATCAGGAGTATCGCTGGCGGCTGGCATCCTTGGCGAGGATGCAAGAACAGGCACTCGCGCCGTTCCGCCTCGATTCACGGTTCGCAAACGTGCGGCGCACAGGAACAGTCACAGCGGTTGAACTCAACACGCGCGATGCTGGCTATCTGGCGGACATCGGTCCGAGGCTTTTGGCTTTCTTCCAAGCGCGGGATCTGCTGTTACGCCCACTCGGTAACACGATCTACGTGATGCCGCCTTACTGCGTTACGGCGGCCGATCTTGATGAAATCTATACTGCCATCCGCGACGCTGCTGACTTGCTGATGTGAGATGCACGAGACTGTGCGATCGTCTGCAGTGACAGGATCTTGGAAGGGAAAGTGCCCGTATTGCTGCTTTTGATAGTGCAACGAGGATGCAGCCCCCAACTTAAGCGCTCCCGATCCAACTGCCGCAGTAATTCTGCGGGCTAGTCATGCAAGGCGCAGCATTTGACCGAAATGTCGAGCGAATTGCGTAAATCACGATAGAGAAATCAATTATCTTGACCAAATTCTCGGCGAGGCTATCTGCGGAAAGTACTGCTTCGCGAGGCAGCCGCACATCAGAGTCAAGGCTCTTGATGGCTGCAACAACCAGGAAGACGGACCGCCGGGCGGGCCGCACCTTCGGTGCGCGCGTGGTGCTGTGGTCAGAGGGCAGCGGGGCTTCCTAGGTAAATGTCTGACAGGAGGCGAGAATGCACATTGGCTTCCGTAATTCCCTCGACCATTCAGCCACTTGCTGCGCGATATGCGGCGGAAAGTTTGGGCTGATCCGCCATTACTGCTGGCGAACGGCTCTTTGCTCGAAGAGATGCGTCAACCGCTTCAAGGCGCGGCGGGAGGCCGATCAGAAATGGCTTCGTTGGCTTCGAGCGGCTTAGGAATGGACTGAGTTGTGCCGGTACGGCCCTGGTCAGAGAATTCGAGTGGCCCTCTAGAGCACGTGGAAATCAAGTGACAGAAACATCGGCAAAAATAATCGACTTCACGGCCTACAGGGCCAGCAGGCTGGCGCGGTCTGAGCGCGTTCGCGACGACATCTACTCGACCGCGACTCTCGCTGCGCTTACGGCGGCCTGTCACCTTTGGACGTTCCTGGCCTGCCATCCGTTTGCTTTGCTCGGTGCGCAGGCGCCGAAGCAGGAGTCTCACGAGTCCCCCTAGCGGGCAGACACGGAGATGTGCCCTAAAGACGAAGTCCCCACTGCGCGCATCTGCGCTCGGTCCGGTCGCCGTCACCGTTTGGAGAGACTGCAATCAGCCCAGAAACGCGTGCAGATGGTGGCTCGTCGCGAGCGCCGCTCCTCGATTGAGGGCGCGGCTGGCATAGCCGCTGAAACTGCACGTGAAGACGAGCCATCGGGTGGTGAAATGGATGAGGAAGGTCTTGTCTCATGGTTGCGCGACCATTGGACTGTTTTTGCGCTGTTCCCCAGTTCTAGACAACTGGGATCTCCATCCTCCATGCCATTGACAGGTTTCTCCCGCGTTCTCTAGGAAGCGCCGACGGTGTGTGCGGAGCGGATTCAATATGAGCCACAGTTCAGAGCAGCCTCTAGAGCGTGTCACGATTCCGGCACTGCAGCAGTGGAAGGATAAAGGACGGCGTGTCGTGATGACCACCGCCTACGATGCGGTTGCGGCGCGCATCGCGGATCCCATTGTCGATATCATCCTGGTCGGCGATAGCGTTGGAAACGTCTGCCTGGGATTCGACAACACGCTGCCCGTCAGCGTGGCCATGATGAATCATCACCTGGAGGCTGTTGCGCGCACGAGGCCTCATGCCTTGCTTGTGGCCGACATGCCCTTTCTCAGCTTTCATGTCGGTTCTGAGGATACGATTCGCAATGCAGGAGGTTTTTTACAGCGTGGCGCCGATGCTGTGAAACTCGAGGGTGGTGCCAAACGCATCGAGATGGTACGCGCCTTGGTCGATTGCGACATTCCTGTGATGGGACATCTCGGTCTGACCCCGCAGAGCGTCAACGTCATGGGTGGATTCAAAGTGCAGGGAAGGACAACAGATACCGCCTTGCGGTTGCTCGATGACGCGCACCGTCTGCAGGAAGCCGGTTGCTTCGCGCTTGTCCTGGAGGGCATTCCTGCCGAGCTCGCGGCGCGAGCGACCGAATCTCTCACGATACCCACCATCGGGATCGGAGCAGGAGCCGATTGCTCGGGCCAAGTGCTCGTGTTTCATGATGTCTTGGGGCTAACCGAAGGCCATCGCCCCAAATTCGTTCGTGCCTATACAAATGGATTCCAGTTGTTCCAGGAGGCGCTGTCGCGCTGGGCTGCCGATATCCGCAAAGGGGCGTTCCCGGGCTCAGAGGAGTGCTATCGGCTTCCTGATCAGCTTCGGCATGCCGTCGCCAACTGGGTGCCCTCCAGTTCAACCTCAAGGTAAGAAATGAAAGTAATTACGAAGGTGGCTGAGCTGCGTCGCGCCCTTGCAGACGTTCGCAATGCCGAAAAGCGCATCGGATTCGTTCCGACGATGGGATACTTGCACGACGGCCACCTGGCCTTGATCTCGGCCAGCCGGGAACACTGCGACGTCACTGTCGTTAGCATCTTCGTCAACCCCACTCAGTTCGGCCCAAATGAGGATCTCAGCAGGTACCCCCGCGACTTCGCGCGCGATGAAGCGTTATGCGGCAGTGCCGGGGTCTCCATCATCTTCGCGCCAAGTGCAGAGGAGATCTATCCGGCTCAATTTGAGAGCTTTGTCGAGCCGGGCGAACTCGCAAAGCCGCTCTGCGGAGCTTTCAGGCCTGGACATTTTCGTGGTGTAGCGACCGTCGTCTGCAAGCTATTCAACATGGTGCAGCCGGACGTCGCGTACTTTGGACAGAAGGATTTTCAGCAATGCGCGGTAATACGCCGCATGACGGTTGATCTGAATCTTCCGATCGAGATTGTCACTGTGCCAACCGTGCGGGAGCCAGATGGGCTGGCAATGAGCAGTCGCAACCGTTATCTCTGCCCGGAAGAACGTGATCGGAGCTTGGCGATCAGCCGTGGCTTGTTCGCCGCAGCGCATGAGTTTGCCTCAGGGGAACGCGACGCCGCAACGCTGATTGCGCTTGCAAGAAGGCATTTGGAAAGGGTCGATCGACTACAGTACCTTGAGCTTGTCGACCCTGGGACTCTAAGGATTGCTGACAGCCCTCTGCGCTATCCGGCGGTGCTCTGTGTCGCAGCGTACGTCGGCTCCACGCGGTTGATCGACAATGTAGTCCTGTCCTGGTCGCCATCGTAGCGAGATCCGCAAGTGATTGCGCTCAGGAGCAGTCGAACCGGATGGGCTGGCCCTGAAATCCTCAACATCCTGGAAGAACTCTCGAAGACGATCCGGAACTGCCCTTTGCGTGCTGAACAACTCCCCCACGCTCGAGCTCATGATGTCGGTTGGAGATTGGCTCTGCCGCTGACGGGGTGGAGCGAGGCGGGGCCGCTCCACGCTGCCGAGATCATCCGCCTGCAAGCGGGCATCGCCAAAGGAGATTCGCTCAAAATCGTGTGCTGCCAATACGTGCGATTATGGATCAACAACCACGCGCCCATGACCATGAAATTACTTCACGATGGCGCAGACGACCTCGTCAAGCTGCAAAAAGCCGAAGCTCCCTAAGAGCGGCCAGGGGCGAGTCAAGGGGGCAGTGAAGCGCGGGCGCCGGATCCTGGCCCGATTTCGTCGCCAGACGTCGGGCGGGCGCTGGTTTTTGACGCAAAGATATGCTTCACCGCAAGAATTGGTCGCGATGTCCCTCTACAGTGTAGGATGCCAGGCGCTCGGGTTTGGAGCCGATAGGTGCCGTCTTGTGAAACGACATCGGAGCAGTGGCAAGCTATTTCTACCAACTCCATCGGGGCAGGTATGCCGAAGCGCAGCAGGCGCGATAAACGGCAAATCCTCTGGCCGCAATTGAACCTGATGAGGCTCGGCAACGAGCTAGCACCGTGCGAGCATTGGCCTGCGGCAGCCGCCCAGTCAGTCCGGCGCGCAATAGATGGCCGAGCATGCTGTACATCATCGCAGAGCATGATCGCAGGGAGCTCACATTGGCCTCTGAGCTCTAGCAAGCTTGTCTGCTAGGCCCAGACGGCCGACGAGAAGACAAACGCAGGCCGATCAAGCGAGCTGCCGCAATGGATCAGCGATCGCAGAGGTGCTGGACATTGCACCGCGCTGGAAATCGGCCGACCGGCAGTCGCGGAGGCTCATGCGCTCCGATGTACTTGAGTTGCGGTCCAGCAAATGCCCATTATCTTCCCCGATGGTATGAGGGAGATCTCTCAATGCTGGACGTTGGCACGATCACGCTTCTGCGCACGATCCTGGATGAGGTTTGCGTGAGCGTCCCACCGTATGACGCCGGCGTCCGCGCCTACGTTGCCTCCAGAATCCTGGAGGCCGCCACCAGAGGTGAGACGCGCCCCGATCTGCTTAAACAGATCGGTCAGGAAGCTCTTTCCAGAGCACCAACGATGTGGCGATAGATCTAGGACATGGCTTGTCATTGAGGTGAATTTCCAAGTCACAGTGCTGAAGATCCAGCTCGCAGAGTGTATCGTGGTCGCAAATCGATGGTGGCCTAACGTCACCCAAGACGCGGCGTTATCTGATGTGAATCGGTTGGCGCGCTGCTCGGTGCCCGGCCGATCCTTGAAACGAGAGAGCAGCTCGCACAGCAGACGCCGCATCCAAGCCTTGGCGCGCACCCTTGCGCGCCACGATGCCGGTGAGGCGACGCTCCAATAACCTTCGTCCGGAAACGGGGGCGAAGTCAGTGTTCGGCGCCGGAGCGCCGTCAACTCACGCGAGCCGGTGCGCCGTTGCTGTTTACTCCTGTGTGAGCGCCGCAAGTGCCCTTTCGATCACTGTGATGTCTTGACTGACCTGAGCGATCGCTGGCTTCGGATCAATGCCGGTAACGCAGTTCAACTGCTGCAGCAACTCCCGCCGATGCGCCAGAAGGTTCTCCAGCGCGCTGCGGTTGTTTAGTTTCACATAGCCGTCGACAATCAGTCCAATCGAAAGAGACATCGAAACTCTCAAACAAAGCTGTTCTCAACGAAGATGCGTATAGCACATCGGCAAACGATGTTCAGCTCCTCGGAAGAGAATACTGACGGGCGAGCTTGTTAGCGACAAGCGTCCGGCGCCGGGAGCGTGACCGACTATTCCTTGCGCCTTCCAAGCGCCCAGCTCTGTTTGAGCGACTAGCCGAGCAGAAAGACGGCGTATGGTGAGCCAAGAACGCTGCGGGTCGTGGCGATGGAAATGCTACGCTAGCGGAAGGAGTGTTGTCACGAACTGCCATTGTCCTTATCTGCCCGCCGAACGGCTTCCGAGATGCGATGGCGGGTGGCGCGTTGATCGACGACATGCTCGCCTGAATATCTCTTCGTAGAGATTGCGACGACCTCAGGAGCGTCCAGGATGCTCGATGAATATTTGGCCCGCATTCGTGCTCACCGCACAAACATCCACCGCTATCGTCGCCTGCTGAAGTCGAACCTGTCGGATGTCGAACGTCAGTTCATCGAAAAACGCCTCACCGAAGAGCAGACCGCGCTGGAGTTCCTTTCAGCCGAGACCTTCCCGCTCGCGTTTAGCCTCCGGAAGGGGCGGACATGCCGGCAAACTAGTCGCGGAGCCGCGAACGACGCGCGCGTTCCGGGCGGCCTGATCCGAGGCGCGGTGGGACCCCACGGCTGACCCTCCCAGCTGCGCATCCTCAAAAACCGCTCTGTACCGCGGGCTGTACCTAATTTGCGGGTTCTGATCGCGGCGGGCTTTGTCGAGTCCGATCGCCAAACACTTTCGAGCAGCATCACTGACTTCAATCCGGGACCTCTTCACCAGCGGATTAAAAAGCACCACTGTTCGACCGGTTCTCGCTCAGGACTTGTTTGTACTCGGCCATATCTCGGCAGTTTGTTAGATTGGCTACACGCCTAGCCAAATCGTTCTCACTAGCCAGCTGAGACAGCCACAACTTCATCGTTCATCGGTCTGCGACCACGGCATGAGATTTGCTCTGCTGGCTGAAACGCTGCGGAACCGTATTCGCGGCGAGAGGCACAGCAAGGAAGGAAACGACTTGCCAAATCTGCGAGTGGAGACAGTTTATGTCGGCGGCAGTATCTCCAGCAGCATTCTGGTGAATACACAGGCAAGCGGCGGTACCGCCCGAGACGTGGTACATCAAGTTGGTACGCGCCGATCGGCTGCGAAATACCCTCGTACCGATATTTTTACTAGTCGCCGTCGGGCAAATGGCAGGCCTTTTGCGTGTAGCCGATCCCGTAGGACTACTGCCCAGGTTCTCCGCGGCCGACGGTCGGTTGTTTCGACGGAGACCGCAGTCGGCCGCGCGACAGGGAAGGCGCCGTTCCGGAGCAGAACAACGGCCTCCAGCTTTTGGATCAATCAGAATCGGGCAACACCATGATTGTGCGTAGTCTGCACGACATTGAAGCAACCGATCACTTCGTCGATTGGGGCAATGGTACGAGCCACCGCCTTCTGACGGATAAGGACGGCATGGGTTTTAGCATCTGCCACACCATCGTGCGCGCTAACACCGTTTCTCTTCTGCAATACCGGAATCATCTCGAAGCCTGCTTCTGCATCGGTGGAGAGGGCGAGGTCGAGGACATGGACGGCAATGTCTTTCCTATTCGCCGAGGCGACATGTATGTGCTTGACAAGCATGACAAGCATCTCCTGCGCGGGGGACCGGACAAGGACATGATCCTCGTTAGCATCTTCAACCCGCCCCTCACCGGAACCGAGCGCCACAAGCTGGACGACCCGGCAGGCTCCACATATTGAGCGATGCGAAGAAACGCCAATCCAATATGAACTGCCGCTAATTGCGAGAAACATTTACTCGAGCGATCCAGCACTGGCTCGTACCGCACGCGCGGACTTTTTACGAAATGCCCACGCGATGCGGTTAGGTTGAGCTGACAAATTTACTTTGGCATTCCAGGTCCCTTTTTTTCTTGTCCGGAATACCCGGCGGGCGGGGTCTTGTGCGATTGATAGCGCGCTTAGTTGTACGATGTCTGGCGACGCTGTTGGACAGCTGACACAGCACCGCTGTGGCTATCGCATTGATTGCACTCGATTTCACCTTTGGCACGATACATGCGTAATCGTCTAAAGGGCGCCATAGAGGAGAAGTCGTTCGATGAGAACGCTTACCAGAAACGCTGACGCGCTTGAGTAGCAGCTGCGATACCGCCGCCACCATATTTGGTGGTGCGGAACGTTGGCGGAAGATTGAGTGATCCGCTTTGGCGAAGGGTTTCGTCACATCAATGCAGGCCAGCCAAAGCCCGAAAACAGATCCGAACCGATGTGAGCGATTTGCGTGAATCAAGGAAGACGCCGTCCGATCTTGAGCGATGATCAGGTGCAGAGCATATCTGCCGCGGATGAACTGCGGGCGCGTGGGGAGGAGTTTTGGCGACGGCGGCTCGAGCAGTTTAGCAGATTGCATCCGCCTTTCGTGTCATCGTCCGTGGCTGCGGCGCCGTCCCGATGGCAGTCGAGTTCATGGTTTAGCCCAAGCGGTTTGGCTATTTCCCCACAAGATCGCTCGGAATATTTGGTAGCAGCTTGGCTGATCTATCTCGCTCGGATCACGGGGCAACAAGAGTTTCAACTGGGATGGAAGCCTGCATGGGACCGATTGCAAACCGGCTCCAAACTCGTGATGGCCTCCGTCGTGCCGATGGATGTTCGCATTGAGCTTGCTCATGATTTTGAAGAAGTACGCAAAACCGTAGCGGCCGAAGTCGCTCAGCTGAGGGCGCACGCTAGCTTTGCCCGAGATCTTATAGCGCGCTGCCCGACATTGCGAGGAGTGGTGGCGCTACGGGCGCGCCAGCCTTGGCCGATTGGCATTGCAATCACGACAGAGAGCTGTCACGCCGCTGATGCTCTGACGACGAACCACAAAGCTGGGCATGCCTTGTGCGGCGATTTGCTGACCTTTGAGGTTTGCGCTCTGGATGGGAGCTTCCGCTGGCATTTTGATGCCGCTCGATTAGCACCGAAGCAGATCGACCGCATGACGCAGCATTTGCAAACTTTGTTACGCGGCGTGATGGCCGATGCTGGGCAGCCTGTCGGCCGAATAGACATTCTGGCCGCCGACGAACGCACGTATCTACTTGAGGATTTGAATCGGACGGCGGCGCCTTATCCGTTTGAGCTATGTATCCATGAGCTGTTCGAGGCGCAGGTGCAAAAGGCACCGGAAGCGGTGGCGGTGGTCTATGAGAAGGAGAGACTGAGCTATGGCGAGCTCAATGCGCGGGCCAACCGGCTGGCGCATCATTTGATCGAGCTCGGGGTCAAGCCGGACCAGCCGGTGGCGATCTGCCTCGAACGCAGCCTGGCGATGGTAGTTGGTCTCTTGGCGATCCTGAAAGCGGGCGGCGCGTATCTGCCGCTAGATCCGGCTTATCCGTCGGCGCGGCTGCGGCAGATTGTTGGCGATGCAGAACCGAAACTGCTGCTTTGCGATGTCGCCGGTCGAACCGCATTGGGCGCCGAAGCCGTGGCCGATGTGACGGTGGTCGATCTGGAGACGGCGACCCCGACTTGGGGCGAGCGGCCGCCTTCGAACCCGGACCCGGGCGCGCTTGGCCTTTCATCGCGCCATCTCGCCTATGTCATCTATACCTCCGGCTCAACCGGAATCCCCAAGGGCGTGGAAATGTCCCATGGCGCGCTTGTGAATTCGCTTGCGGGGATTGGCACGTCAAAACTGCGCACACTTCAATTCGCGACCCTGAACTTCGATGTGTCCTGTCAGGAATTGTTCATCTGTTGGAAGGACGGCGGAGTGCTTGTGCTCGTGCGGGAAGAGACCCGGAGGCACTTCTCCGACCTGCTGGAATTTATAGAGCGGGAGGCGATAGAGCGGCTTTTCCTCCCGTTCGTGGCATTGAATCATTTTGCGGAAGTCTGGAGCGCGCAGCGCGTGCAGCTGCCCTCTTTAAGAGAGCTTTATACAGCCGGCGAGCGATTGCAGGCCACTCCACTGCTTAGGACGTTCTTCGAAGCACATCCGAACGCGAGATTGATCAATCAATATGGGTCCACGGAAATCAGCGTCATTTCCGAGCACCACCTTGCAGCTGATCCGTCATGTTGGCCCCAGATGCCTCACGTCGGGCGTCCAATCGTCAACACGCGGGTGTACCTGCTGGATGGCCATGGCGCGCCCGTGCCGTTCGGTGCGGTCGGCGAGCTTTACATTGGCGGGGCGGGGGTGGCACGGGGCTACCTGAACCGCCCTGAGCTGACCGCCGAGCGGTTCATCGCCAGTCCCTTTGTCGAGGGCGATCGGCTGTACCGGACCGGCGACCTTGCCCGTTATCTGCCGGACGGCAATCTTGAGTTCCTGGGCCGCAACGACGATCAGGTGAAGATTCGCGGCTACCGCATCGAGCCGGGTGAGATCGTCGCGCGGCTCTGCGAGCACGCCTGGGTGCGCGAGGCGGTGGTGCTGGCGCGCGAGAACGACGCCGGTGACAAGCATCTGATCGCCTATGTGGTCTGCGCGCCCGAAGCCGGCTCGGATGAGGGCGGTGGAGGCGGGCTTGCGGGCGCCTTGCGCGCGCACTTAAGTGCGCGACTGCCGGACTACATGGTCCCGAGTGCGTTCGTGCGGCTGGCCGCGCTTCCGCTGACGGTGAACGGCAAGCTCGATCGGAACGCGCTGCCGGCGCCGGCCGATCAGGCCTATGCGCTGGCGGCCTACCAGTCGCCGCAAGGTGCGGTCGAGACGGCGCTGGCGCAGATCTGGGCCGAGCTCCTTGGTGTCGAGCGCATCGGGCGCAACGACCACTTCTTCGAACTGGGCGGCCACTCGCTCTTGGCCGTGCAGATGTCGAGCCGGCTGTCACAGGCTGTCGGGGTCGAACTGCCACTGTCGACGCTGTTCGCAAGGCCAGTGTTGAGTGACCTGGCGGCAAGCATCGTCGAGCTGTTGAGCTGCTCGGGTCCGCAAGAGCTGCCGTCGATTGCAGCCGTGTCGCGGCATGAGCCGCTTGTGCTGTCGTTTGCGCAGCAGCGGCTATGGTTTTTGGCTCAGCTGAACGAAGGCAGCACCAACTATCACATTCCGCTGGCCTTGCGATTGCGCGGGATGCTCGACCGCAGCGCCTGGCAGCGCAGCCTTAACCGTCTGTTTGCACGTCATGAGGCGCTGCGCAGTGTGTTTGTCGCGACCCAGGGCAAGCCCCGGGTTGAGGTTTTGCCGCCGGACGCGGGTCTGCCAATAGTTGAGCATGATCTGCGGGAGAGATCGGATGCGGAAGCGGCATTTTTGGATCTGTGCCATGAAGAGGGGCGCACGCCGTTCGATCTTGCGCGCGGTCCGCTGATCCGCGGTCGGCTGATCCGCACCGCCGACGAGGAACACGTCTTCCTGCTGACCCAGCATCACATCGTCTCGGACGGTTGGTCGATGGGCGTGCTGCTGCGTGAACTTAGCCAGCTCTACCGGGCATTCCAGGCCGGGCAGGACGATCCTCTGCCGCCGCTTGCGATCCAATATCCGGATTACGCCGCCTGGCAACGCCAATGGCTGTCGGGGGAACGGTTGCAGCAGCAGGCGCAGTATTGGCGCAGCGCGCTGGCGGGCACAGCCCGTCTTGTCTTGCCGACGGACCATGCGCGGCCTGCCCAGCAGTCGTTTGCCGCGGCCGCGGTCCCGATCACCGTCGATGCGGATTTGACGCGGGAGCTGAAGCGGCTGAGCCTGCAGCATGGCTCGACGTTGTTCATGACGGTGCTGGCGGCCTGGGCGGCGGTGCTGTCGCGTCTGTCCGGGCAGGACGATCTTGTGATTGGCGTGCCGAGCGCCAATCGGGGGCACCGCGAGATCGAAGAGCTGATCGGCTTCTTCGTCAACACTCTGGCGCTTCGGCTGGACCTGTCGGGCAAGCCGCGCGTGTCGGAGCTTCTGGAGCGGACGCGGCGCACGGTGCTGGCTGCGCAGGAGCATCAGGACCTGCCGTTCGAGCAGGTGGTGGAGATCGTGCAGCCGCCCCGGGCTCTTGATCACACACCGTTGTTCCAGGTGATGCTGGCCTGGGAGAACAATGCGGTTGGGCCATTGGACCTGCCGGGGCTGAGTGTCGAAGCTGCCGGGGAGGAGATTGATCAGGCCAAGTACGATCTGGAGCTGAGCCTTGGCGAGCATGGCGAGGAGATCGCCGGAACGCTGGGTTATGCCACGGCGCTGTTTGATCAGGCGACGATCGAGCGGCAGCGTGGTTATCTGCTGGCGCTGCTGCGGGCGATGGCAGCCGATGCGCAGCAAGAGGTCCACCGGATTGAGCTGCTCTCGACTGCCGAGCGCACGTATCTGCTGGAGGAGCTGAACCGGACGGCGGCGCCGTATCCTGCGGAGCGGTGCATCCACGAGCTGTTTGAAGTGCAGGTGCACAAGGCGCCGGATGCGGTGGCGGTGGTCTGCGAAGATGAGCAACTGAGCTATCCCGAGCTCAATGTGCGGGCCAACCGCCTGGCGCATCACTTGATCGCCCTCGGGGTCAGGCCGGACCAGCCGGTTGCGATCTGCGTCGAGCGCAGTCCGATGATGGTGGTGGGGCTTTTGGCGATCCTCGAGGCCGGCGGGTCGTATATGCCGCTGGATCCGGCCTATCCGTCGGCGCGGCTGCATCAGGTGCTCGACGATGCGGCGCCGCCGCTGCTGCTGGCCGATGTGGCCGGCCGTGCCGCCTTCGGCGCGGATGTGCCGGCCAAGGTGAGCGTGGTGGAGCTCGATGCTGCGGCGCCGGCCTGGGCCAGCCTGCCGGAAGCGGATCCTGATCGGCGCGCGCTCAGCCTGACCTCCCGCAATCTCGCCTATGTGATCTACACCTCGGGATCCACCGGCAGGCCAAAAGGGGCACAGAATGAGCATCGGGCTATCGTTAATCGCCTGATCTGGATGCAGGACGCCTATGGTCTGAAACCAACAGACGTCGTGTTGCAGAAGACGCCATTTAGCTTCGATGTCTCGGCCTGGGAGTTCTTTTGGACTTTGCTTGAAGGGGCAACGCTGGTACTGGCGCCGCCCGGTGCGCACAGAGATCCCGATACGTTGGTCGACTTGATCGTCAGCCAGCGCATCACGACGGTTCACTTCGTGCCATCCATGCTGGTCAGCTTTTTGGATGCGAAGAGTGTTGACCGCTGCACATCGCTGCGGCAGGTTTTATGCAGCGGCGAGGCGCTCCCTGCCGCCAGTGTGTATAGGGTTCGGCGCGTATTGCCCTGGACGCCCTGCACAATCTTTACGGTCCGACTGAAGCCGCGATCGACGTGACATCCTGGAGCTGCCCGGCTGAGTTTGATGAGGCCATCGTCCCGATTGGCCGCCCTATTGCCAACACGCGGGTCTACTTGCTGGATGGTCATGGCGCGCCTGTGCCGTTCGGTGCGGTGGCCGAGCTCTGCATTGGCGGGGCGGGGGTGGCGCGGGGCTACCTGAACCGCCCTGAGCTGACCGCGGAGCGGTTCATCCCCAGTCCCTTTGTCGAGGGCGACCGGCTGTACCGGACCGGCGACCTGGCGCGCTACCTGCCGGACGGCAATCTGGAGTTTTTAGGGCGCAACGACGACCAGGTAAAGATTCGCGGCTTCCGCATCGAACCGGGCGAGATTGCGGCGCGGCTTTGCGAGCATGCCTCCGTGCGCGAGGCGGTGGTGGTGGCGCGCGAGGATGGTGGCGGCGAGCAGCGGCTCGTTGCGTATGTCGTTGCCGCCGGAGCTGAGGAATCTGATCTTGCCGGCGGTTTGCGGGCGCATGTGAGTGCGGGGCTGCCGGACTACATGGTCCCGAGTGCGTTCGTGCGGCTGGCGGCGCTTCCGCTGACGCTGAACGGCAAGCTCGATCGAAAAGCGCTACCGGCCCCGGGCGACGAGGCATATGCGCGGCGGACCTACGCGCCGCCTCAGGGCGAGATGGAGACGGTGCTGGCGCAGATCTGGGCCGAGCTGCTGGGGCTGGAGCGGGTCGGACGGCACGACAACTTCTTCGAACTGGGAGGGCACTCGCTCTTGGCGGTGCAGATGATGGAGCATCTGCGGCGGCGGTCACTGCGCATCGAGGTGCGCACCTTGTTCGTCAAGCCAGTGCTCGCGGATCTGGCCGCACGCCTGGGCCGCCATCACGAGGTGGCAGTCCCGGCCAACCTGATCACCGAGCGGAGCGTGGCGATAACGCCGGAGATGTTGCCGCTGATCGAGCTCGCGCAGGACGAGATCGACCGGATCATCGCCACGGTACCCGGCGGGGTTTGCAACATCCAGGACATTTACGGTCTGTCGCCGCTGCAGGACGGCATCCTGTTCCATCATTTGCTAGCGGCAAAGGGCGATCCATACCTCCTGGTGTCGCAGATGGCGTTTGCCGAGCGTGGGCTGCTCGCGCGCTATCTTGCCGCGATCCAGCGGGTGGTAGATCGGCATGACATCCTGCGTACCTCGTTTGTCTGGGAGGGGTTGTCGCGGCCGGTCCAGGTGGTGTGGCGGAAGGCGCGACTGGAGGTGATCGAGGTCCAGCTGGATGGCGCTGATGGCGCTGGCGCTGAGCAGCTCAGGAACCGGTTTGATCCGCGCCGGCACCGCATCGAGCTCGGCCGGGCGCCACTGCTGCGGTTTGTGATTGCGCGCGAGCCCGGCAGCGCGCGCTGGCTGTTGCTGGAGCTGCAGCATCATCTGATCGGGGATCACGCAACCCGGGACGTGATGCATGCTGAAGTCCGGGCCAAGCTGGAGGGGCGCGAGCATGAGCTGACGGCGCCGCAGCCATTCCGCAATCTGGTGGCGCAGGCGCATCTACGCGGTGATGCCAAGGCGGATGAAGCGTTCTTCCGGGAGCTGCTGGCCGGCATCGACGAGCCGACCACGCCCTTCAACTTGAGCGAGGTGCGCGGCGACGGCGGCGGGGTTCGTGAGGCGTATCGGATGCTGCCGCCAGCGCTCCATGCGCGGCTGGCGGAACAGGCGCGGCGGCTGGGCGTGAGTCTGGCGAGCCTGTGCCATCTGGCGTGGGGGCAGGTGGTGGCGCGCAGCAGCGGCCGCGAGCAGGTGGTGTTCGGCACGGTGCTGCTGGGCCGCCTGCAGGGCAGCGCCGGCGCCGACCGCGCCATGGGACTGTTCATCAACACCCTGCCGCTGCGGCTTGATCTTGATGGGACCGCCGTCGAGGCGAGCGTGCGGACCACGCACGCCCGGCTGGCCGAGCTGCTGACACATGAGCATGCCTCGCTGGCGCTGGCGCAGCGCTGCAGCGCTATTGCGGCGTCGGCGCCGCTGTTCAGCACGCTGTTGAACTATCGTCACAACAAGGCGCCGGCTGTGCCCGGCTCCGGGACGGATGATGTCTTGTCGGGTATGGAATGGCTGGGCGGGGAGGAACGCACTAACTATCCGCTGACCCTGTCGGTTGAGGATTTTGGCGAGGCGCTGGGCCTCACTGTGCAGGTGGCGGAGCCAATCTCGGCGGATCGGATCTGCGGCTACATGCAGCGGTCGCTCGAGCAGCTGGCAGAGGCGCTGGAGCATGCCCCGGATACGCCGGTACGCGAGCTCGACATCTTGCCGGCTGAGGAGCGCACCTATCTGCTGGAGGATCTGAACCGGACGGAAGAGGCCTATCCAACAGAGCAGTGCGTCCATGAGCTGTTCGAGGCGCAGGTGCAAAAGGCGCCGGAGGCGGTGGCGCTGGTCTGCGAAAACGAGCGGCTGAGCTATGGCGAGCTCAACGCGCGGGCCAACCGGCTGGCGCATCTTCTGATCGAGCTTGGGGTCAAGCCGGACCAGCCGGTGGCAATCTGCCTCGAACGCAGCCTGATGATGATGGTTGGCATCTTGGCGATCCTGAAGGCGGGCGGTGCCTATCTGCCGCTGGACCCAGCCTATCCCAGCGAGCGGCTGCGTCAGGTTGTCAACGATGCCGCGCCGCGGCTGCTGCTATGCGACGTCGTCGGTCGCGCAGCACTCGGCCCCGAAGTGCTGACCGAGGTGACGGTCATTGATCTGGAGACGGCCACGCCCGCCTGGGCCGAACGGCCGGCTTCGAACCCAGACCGGCACACGCTTGGCCTCACATCCGGCCATCTCGCTTATGTGATCTACACCTCAGGCTCAACCGGAACCCCAAAGGGGGTCATGGTCCAGCATCGGGGGTTGGTCAATCTGCTGTCGGCTCAGGTCGGCCTCTTTGGCGCTTCTTCCAACAGCCGAGTCGTGCAGTTCGCCTCCATCGCTTTTGATGCAAGCGCTTGGGAGCTTCTTATGGCGTTTGGCTCCGGAGCGGCTTTGCACTTGCCTGCGGAAGAGATCCGTCAAGCGAGGAACAAGCTATCGGATTATCTCCGAAGCGAAGCCATCACCCACGCGACACTACCCCCAGCGTTGCTTCAGACGAGCAAGGATCCGGAACGTTTGGCTGCGCAAGTTCTCATTCTTGCCGGAGAGCTGCCTAAGCCTGAACTCATCCGAAGTCTGGCCCCAGCATCAATGGTCAATGCTTATGGCCCGACCGAGGCAACAGTCTGCGCGACGATCTGGACTTGCCCGGCTGATTTCAATGGGTCGGTGGTCCCGATCGGGCGCCCAATTGCCAACACGCGGGTGTACCTGCTGGATGGCCATGGCGCGCCCGTGCCGTTCGGTGCGGTGGGCGAGCTTTACATTGGCGGGGCGGGGGTGGCACGGGGCTACCTGAACCGCCCTGAGCTGACCGCCGAGCGGTTCATCGCCAGTCCCTTTGTCGAGGGCGATCGGCTGTACCGGACCGGCGACCTTGCCCGTTATCTGCCGGACGGCAATCTTGAGTTCCTGGGCCGCAACGACGATCAGGTGAAGATTCGCGGCTACCGCATCGAGCCGGGTGAGATCGTCGCGCGGCTTTGCGAGCACGCCTGGGTGCGCGAGGCGGTGGTGCTGGCGCGCCAGAACGGCGGCGGCCACAAGCATCTGATCGCCTATGTGGTCTGCGCGCCCGAGGCCGGCTCGGATGAGGGCGGTGGAGGCGCGCTTGCGGGCGCCTTGCGCGCGCACTTAAGTGCGCGACTGCCGGACTACATGGTGCCGAGTGCGTTCGTGCGGCTGGCCGCGCTTCCGCTGACGGTGAACGGCAAGCTCGATCGGAACGCACTGCCGGCGCCGTCCGATCAGGCCTATGCGCTGGCGGCCTACCAGTTACCGCAAGGTGAGGTCGAGACGGCGCTGGCGCAGATCTGGGCCGAGCTCCTTGGTGTGTCTACCTGGGGCTTCTTCGAACGCATCACTGAAGAATTTGGCGCGAGAGTTTGTTTTGGATCGTTGTGGAACCTTGCGCGATGAATATCGCGAGGTTTTAGAACGCGACACGGAACAATGTTCCATCTCTGAGTTGCTCGAAAAGGCGCAGCAAACAGGAGCGTTAGCTCCAGATCACGATCTTCACAGTGACGTCTCGATGTATCAAAGGGCCGCGGCATTTCAACGGGCGCTACAATCGTATCGCATTCCGTCGCTCCCAATTGAAATATACCAGTTTTATGCCAGTGAGCCTCTTAGTCGTTGGGTACCGCCTGACAAGCAATCTGGTCGCGATGCAAACCTGCCAAAGCTTGGCTGGGACCTGGTCGTCGATGCGGGGGCCATTCATGCGGTACCTGTTCCAGGCAACCACGCGACAATGGTGAGCAACCCAGAAAACCGCCAAGTTCTCGCTCATGCTATTTCAACGGCCCTAATCGGCACTCTTGAATAGGCTCAAAGAATTTCTCCGAAGGCTCAGGTTCGAAGTTTCGTTTCTAGACTAGCCCCAAATATCCATCCCACAAGACAGACCGGGAGTAGATGTTGCGGGTAATCGTACCCGACGATGTTCCATTCAGCGACGCTGACGACGACACGTGCCCGAATGTGTTGATAGTCCCGTTCGTGGTGGAGGGACCTGAATACGGGCCACTCAAGATCGGTCCAGCATACTGCTGCTGGACCGCAGTGTCACCGACGTTCAGGACTAGCACGCCATCAATGTTGTTGGTCGCAAGCCCCTGACGAATTTCTGCATGGTGTACGTCCGCATTGGTGGAAACAACACCAACCCATCTTCAGCAACGACGCCGGCTTTCTTCCTTCCTCTGAGATAGTCGCCTGAGCGGGGGCCCGCGACGTAAGCGGCTATCCGATTGACCGGTTCGGAGGGAAGGTCCCGGCCTGCATACCTTTTGTATGGATGTTGTGATGCATCCTGCTAGTGTCGTCGCCGCAACGGCTAAGGCGAGGAGCGCAACCCCCCAGTGAAGAAATCGCTGAACTGAACCAGCCCCGCCCCACAACAACTATCGAGTTATCTTTTTTCGATACTCGTCTATCATTGCTGTCGTAACATCACCCAGGTAGCACAGCGGTGCCGCGCCGCCCGGCCGCGAATAGGCGCTTCTGCTGCCGCATGCCCGGCCATTGCGCATCGTGTCATCCGGGCAGGCGCAGGGTCTGCCGGTTGCGTGATATTGATCCCGGCTGGCCTTAATCAGGATCGCGGCGATGGCCGCGGCGGTCAGCGCAACTTCGATCTTGCGTTTTGTGTCGGTTTGCTGTGGGGCGGGATCTTGCGGTGTCTTGGGTATTGCGGTGGCGCCACGCGGGCCGGGCGGAGCAGTCTTGGAAGCTTGCGGCTGCGAAGGGCTGCCCGGCACCGCCGTTAGCGCGAGCGGACTTGCTGGGGGGCTGGTTAGCTGCGCTACCATTGCAGGCGCAGAAGTAGAGGGTCGCCCGTCCTGACGGCCGACGGAATAAGCTCCTATGGCTGTAAGGCCCAGAAGCACGATCACAGTCCAGCCCCGCATGAGGACATTCAAGCGAAGCCGGAGCGATCGGGCAAGTTGCAAATTGTAAATCGAAGGCAAGCCCCCGTATTTTCCCGGAAGTGGCCTTGATGGAGGATTAATTGGGCACGGCCCGTCCGGCCAAAAGCGCATGCTTAGACGTTCGTCGTGTTGTTTCGAATGAGCTTCGGACACGAAAACGTACCGGCGTTTATGCTGTACAAATGAACAGGCGTGCCGACCTTCTGGGTGATTTCGCCTTTGAGACGTTGCGGCGCGCGTGAAACCCGAATGCATTCCATTCGAGATCGAAACGGCGGTCGAGTCTATTGCAATGGTTTGCCGTCGTCACCGGCGTTGGCTCAAGGGCCTGTATGATCCGGCGGTGTTTACCGGCACCGCCCGAAGGTACATCGCAGCGTTCGGGAAATAGCACTCGATAGCTGATTGGTTGCGCCTCGGAGGTGAGATCAATTTTCCTGAAAGTGCGGTAGTTGCTGCGGGCGATCCTAACCGCGACCGAAGCTTTTCACGCCGTCCGCATGTTAGCTTTGCAGGTCAAGGCTCGCGAGCCGCTGCCGGTCCAGAATCACGATCTCGCGTTGGGTATTGCCGATGAAATCGAGGACACCATCAGTGTGCAATTGCGACACTGCACGCGAAACGGTTTCGACGGTCAAACCAAGGTAATCGGCGATGTCGCGCCGAGACATTGGGAGCGAGATCACGTCAGCAGCCGTGAGTCGTTCATCCATCTCGTGCAAGAACGCGGCAACGCGCTCCAGAGCAGTTTTACGTCCGAGCAGCAGCATATGGTCTTCGGCGTGTTGCAAGTTATTCGTCGTCAAGCTGAGCAAGGTGCGCCAGACAACCGCGTCATTCTCGGCGACCGTCTCAAGGTGTTGCCGCCTGATCAGGCGAACAGCGGTTTGGATGATCGCTTCCGCCCTAAATCGGTGGACTCCGCCGTTCTCGAGTCCAAAAATATCACCCGGCAAATGAAATGCGCCAATCTGGCGCCGCCCATCGGAGAGTAATTTGCAGGTCCGTACCGCGCCTTTCCTGACCTGGTAGACGTACTCGGCTGGCTCACTCTCGATGTAGATGGTTTTACCTTTCTTGTAAGTGAATTCACTCAAGCTGACGATCGGATTCGAGCCGCTCGATATGCCGAGCTCACTGAGCGAATTGATTAGGGATCTATGGTCTGTGGTGATGCTCACGAACATGGTCCGACACTCCTGAACCAGAATATACGAAGGGGAGCCTCGCGAATTGATCCGGCGCAATCTATGGATGTCATTGTAACAAGCGGCCATGAAGAGGAGAAGTCGTGTCATTGTGACGCAGTGCGCGCGCAGCAGTTGAGGTGACGCAATGTGTTGTCATCCGGTCGAGGGGGGCCCCGCAACGCGCGTCGGAGCGAACGAAGCGATCATGGATTGAGTGCCATACGAGTGTTCTGCTGCGCGAAGGCGACAAGTCGCGCTTAAAAGATGCGTTTCACTGCGGAGTATCTTTGAAAGGCGGCTTCGGATCGCGAGCGAGTGTGTCCAAGACCAAGGACGGGTGCGGATAATCGGCTCCGGCCCTCTTAAGCCCACCCTGATATCCAACGTCTGCTCAAGAGCCCCCGTCGAGGCTCTGCCACGGGTGATTGTCTCGCTGACGATGGTCCAACTGGACCCGACACCGGCAATTGACTAAGATCAAACCTCTAATACGGATGCTCTATCCTTCAGCGAATTAAGGAGGCAAGAGATCTCATGCCTTACCTTCTCGCTACCGGAATCCTAGCACTTCCTATCCTCGTCAGCTTTGGATCAGATTTGACCGCTGCTTCACGGGTTCATTCGTACACCCCACCGGCTCGCCAAGACGTTTATTGCCTGCAGGGCCGAGCCTGGGGATATCCGGGCAACTGCCAGTTCTCGACCTACAGTCAGTGCATGGCTACCGCATCCGGCACCTACGCTTATTGCGGTATCAATCCGATGTACGCCTTCGAGCGACAGGGAAGGCAATTGCGCTGAGGCGAACGTCGTCAGGTCAGCCAAGCAGCGTTGGATGACGGACGGACCGTTCAGACTCGTGTCGCGGTTCGCTCGACCCCAGCCGCTGAATCGGCTGATTGGTCCGTTCGTTCGACTGCGCCCGGTGCCATCCTTGCATCTGGACGGCGATATCCGCTCCTGGGGCGGGGCGACACTATTCGAAACGGATCTTCTGGCTCAGATCTCTCGGAAGATAGCAGAAGGCCCGCGCTCTTCCCAGTACTGTCTCAATCTGTCTCAGAGTTCAGCGCGGCGTGCAGCCGAGCCTTCTCCAACCGAGACCTGAGTCCATTCAAACAGGCGGCCAGTTTGGCGAACTCCTGAATGCTGACATAATCAAAGACGAACTGCTCAACCTCTTTCTGCTGCTCGTAAGGATCTTGCGAGCGATGCCCGTGAGCGACAAAAGGACGTACCTGGCATCATTCATGTCGGATTTCCGGCGCACGAACTGCTTACCTCAAGCTCCCTCGATTGCTTGGTGATGAAACCCGACTCGACTCTCATCAGCTTCGCGACAGCATTGACGGGAACACCATCTTCTTCCAGCTCCGTCAGAGCCATCAAGATCATCATTTGCGGACCAGTAATGCCAAGCGCATTCGCGTGGTAGGACCGAAGATCGCAAGACATACGTCGATTGATCTGATCTACCATGTAAAGCGCCTGAGTAGATCCTGACTGACGCGCGGCGCCTTCCGGGAGCGTGTTGCCAATGCAGGCAGCTTGGGTGGCATCTGATCTCAGGAGCTCCAGCCTCAAAATATTGCTTGCTGGCTGGCTGGCTTCAGCAAAGAGGACCGGTCCTCGCTGATCACTTTGACGCGCCCAAAGCGCCCCGATCAATCAGTCGCCACAGCTAGACCATTCGTTCCGGTTCGATTTATGAGGATATTGCCCCCTCCCCAGTGGCGATCACCATAGCTTCAACCCAAGATCGAGGCCATCAAAAGTACGCCTAGCGACGTTGATGGACAGGATCGGAGAGGTCGTCGACGGGCAGTGGCGGAAATTCGCCATTTATAGGCCCGTCAGGAAACCCTTGCAAAATTATAGCAGTAGTGCTATAAGAGAAGGGCGAATGACCACACAGAAGCCCGTAGTTTGGATCGGATCGTCAAAGGACGATCTACGAGCTTTCCCGGACGAGGTTCGCCGCGTCATGGGGTTTGCGATCAATGATGCACAAAACGGCGACGAGCATCCTCGTGCCAAGGCCTTAAAGGGCTTTGGTGGCCGGAGTGTACTGGAGGTCATCGACGATGAAGATGGCGATACGTTCCGTGCCGTCTACACCGTACGCTTCGCTGGCGTTATCTATGTCCTTCATGCCTTCCAAAAGAAGTCGAAGAAGGGGATTGAGACTCCGGAGCACGACATCTTGGTAATTCAGGCCCGGTTGAAGGCAGCCGAGGCTCATTACCAAGAGAACTACGGAAAAGGAGGCAAGAAATGAGTAAGGCAATTAAAGCAACCGCAGGCAGCGATAATATTTTCGCTGACCTTGGCTTTGCCAATCCTGAGGAAGAACTCCTCAAAGCCAAACTTATTCGTGAGCTTCGTGCGATCATCAAACGTCGCAAGTTGACTCAGACAAAGGCTGCCGAACTGCTAGGCCTTAAACAGCCTGATGTATCTGCCCTAGTGACCGGCCGCGTAGGGAAGTTCTCGATCGACAGGATTGTTCGATGCCTAGATCGGCTTAATTATCGTGTGGACGTCGTTATCCGTCATAAGCCCGTTCGTCGCGCATCCTCGCGAGCTGCGGCCTAAGAGTGGGAATGGATGGATATTGACGAACTTCGGGATGCTGAAATCCAGCTACATGGTTTGACCAAGGCCGACGGCGTCTATACGTTTTATCACGATGAGACCAACAATATCCGCAAGTTGTATATTGACGATGGACGTTTGAACGTTGCTGAGCTGAAGGTATTCGTCCTCGGCGGCATTGTGCATGAAGGAGCACCGCGACCGATTGAGATTCAATCGCTTCGAGAAGCGATGCGTATCCAGAAGACGGCTCCGGAAATCAAACTGGAGCATGTCGCCAAGGGTAACTTTCTTGACGTTCTTCGCTCCCGAAAGCTGACCACGTTCCTTCGATGGCTTATCGATAACGGGTTGATGATCCACTATCACGAGCTGGATCCATTCTACTGGTCAGTTGCAGATATCATCGATTCGATCGTGCCTGAACTTGGCAATCCGATGCTCTTGCAATACCACGTCTTGCTGAAAAGCGACCTCGTCGCAGTGCTGCGCTGCGAACTGGCCGCAACCATCCAGCTATTTCACGATTTCGGCTATCCGGGGTTATCACCCGAGGGGCGGAGACCCTTCCTCGACAGGCTCATTGAGATTCTCGAACGTAACAGTGATGTCCTCCGGCATTTCAATGCAATGATGTTGAAAGGTGTACTGCAGGCCGGACGGGCGCTGGAGAGTCTGGAGTTCATTGAAGGTTATTACCCGAACCTGCTCATCGATGAGTTCAGTACCTTTTACCAGGGACGTATCGCGATCTTCAAGAATTCGACCCACATCTTCGACATGGAGAAGGTCATCCACGACCGCCTGCTGGAAACACCTCTGACCAGCCAGGGGAAACCGGTTGCGAACTTCCGATTTGCGGATTCCAAAGCCGAGCTAGGGCTTCAGATCTCAGACGTTATTGTGGGCGTCTTAGGAAAGATGCACACCTACTTTACGAACACGGGTCATGAGGACGTCGCTGCGGATCGAGAGGCTCTGGCCGGGACGAGCCTGGAGAACGCAAAACTCTTGTCGGACCTCATCTCAGCTTCGCATGCAGCCAATGTCACGTTCCTTCATCATGTCGTCAGTGTGCACGACATAGATAAGCTTGATCTGTTTCTTCGCTTTCCAGATGGGGCTCACGTTGCATGAACGAGGCGATCAATAATCGGCATTCTCGAGGGTGGGATACTTCGAACTTCTCAGCTGAACGTCGGGAGTATTTAGATGGTGATCTTGCCTTTGAAGCAATTGCAAGATCTATAGCGTCAGAGCTGGCCCCGGTTGTTTGGACAGCGCCCCGCTGGATTTAAGTGGATTCCTGCCGGGTTATGCTGAACGCGGGGCTTTACGATTTTGTCGTTGCGTCGGGAGGGCGTAGCCCGACCAGAGCGACGACAAAATCGTCGGCGACGGTCATGCGGCCATCACCATAGCTTGCGTGCCGAAGTAAGCCTCGTCGGGCGTGCGCCCGTCAAGGCTCGAGTGAGGGCGTCCCTGATTGTAGAAGGCCAGATACTTGGCAATTGACGCTCGCGCCTCGGACACGCTGTCGTAGACGCGGAGATAAACTTCTTCGTATTTGACCGTGCGCCAGAGCCGCTCGACAAACACGTTGTCGCGCCAGGCGCCCTTGCCGTCCATGCTGATGGCGATCTTCGCGTCCAGCAGCACATCGGTGAACTCGAGGCTGGTGAACTGGCTGCCCTGATCGGTGTTGAAAATCTCGGGCCTGCCGTGCTTCGCCAACGCCTCCTGGACCGCTTGGACGCAGAAGGCCGCCTCCATTGTGATCGAGACGCGATGGGCCAGGACCCGTCGGCTGAACACATCGACGACCGCCGCGAGATAGACGAAGCCACGCCGCATCGGAATGTAGGTGATGTCCATTGCCCACGCATGGTCGGGCCGCTCGATCTTCAATCCGCGCAACAGGTACGGGTAGATCTTGTGACCCGGAGCCGGCTTGCTCGTGTTCGGGCGACGATAGACCGCCTCGATCCCCATGCGCTTCATCAGCGTCGCGATGTGGCGGCGACCGGCGTATACCCCCTCCCGCCGCAGCAACGATCGCAGCATACGCGCTCCCGCGAAGGGATAATCGAGATGCAGCTCATCGAGCCGACGCATCAAGGCAAGGTCCTCGGCCGAAACTGGCCGAGGTTCATAGTAGACCGTGCTGCGAGCCAGCTTCAGGACCTTCGCCTGGCGCACGATAGAAAGATCATGACCGCGGTCGATCATCGCTTTGCGCTCAGCAGGCCCGCCTTGGTGAGCGCGCCGGACAAAAAATCGTTTTCCAACGCCAGCTCGCCGATCTTGGCATGTAACGCCTTCAAATCGACCGGCGTCTCGGCCGATGTCTTGTCATGCCCAAACACGCCGGCGGCGCCTTCCAGGAGCTGGTTTTTCCAGATCGTGATCTGGTTCGGATGAACATCAAACAGTTGCGCCAGCTCCGCCAGTGTCTTGTCTCCTTTGACCGCAGCCAAAGCAACCTTCGCCTTGAATGCCGGAGAATGCGTCCGGCGGCTCTTCTTCGTCATCTTCGCTCCTGATTCGCAGCAAGAATCCTCGCCGCTGTCAGGCAGAAAATCCACTCAAGCTACTGTCCGAATTTGCGGGGCCAGCTCTGTAGCACAGAGAGGTGAATCGTCATGTATGATCGAATCGGTGGCTCATCTACACGCACTAGCCAAACTGACGAACCGAGCCAGTCGGTGGATAGCGGCAGCTTTACAGAAACACTTGCAGATCTCGCGCCCCAGTGGAGCTCACGATCGGGGGAGTTGCCTGACAAGATGGGGGCCTGCTGCAGCAAGCCACATACCTTGGATGCAAACGTTCAAACCTCTAGCGCCTCCGAACCCAGTACATCCTCTCCAGAGAGTCCGGCCACCTCCTTGTTCGAATACAGAACGGCCGACCTGCGTGATGCGAATGTGGACGGCATCTGCGTCGGGCTGACTGCGGAGTGGTTCCGCAATCTTAGCAACAGCCCATCAACCCGAATGAGTGCGCTTACACCCGGATCGCAAACGCACGCCTCAGCGGCTGAACGGCAGCAGCAATATCAAAGTCTTAAGGATCAGTTACGAAGCAGGGGAGCAGGATCTTCTCAGGCCGACCTTCAGGCACAAAATACCATTTTGGAGGAAGCAGGCTTGGAACCGGCTGGAGAAGAGAAGAGATTCGCATTCGGCAAGTCTTCGAACGTCAAGTCCATGGTGAACGAAATCAATGAAGACGGATCGAACCATTTACTCAGCTTGTATTTCGCTGAAGGCGGCGCCCACACAGTGGCGACGTCGGCCTCGAATGGAACGACCACGCTTTTCGACCCTAACTATGGAGAATTTACTGTTCGATCAGATCCTGACCAGATGGCTTCATTGTTACAAAGCCTCGCCAATCGTTACAGGAATCCCAACGGGCAGCATTTGTCGACAATCACGACGCAAAGGATGCAGTGAGTTGGGCCTTCAGGCCGCGGTGATTGACGCCTTCTGTGAAGGCGCGGATGCGTCGGCCGGCGCTTGCGTTCGGTCGCGGCGGGGGCAAATCTGCAGCGGATAGGCGGCTGCGTGCCGGCTTGCGATTGTGCCGGCATCGAAAGCGGGGGGGCGGCACCCCGCTATCCATGACGGTCGGCACAAATTGCAATTCTGTTTCGCAATGGCCGCCTGCGGTTTGCTCAACTGACGTCGCCAAGAAACAATTGCTGCGGCGACAATCCATGCCGTCCGCTATCGAACCACGCGCTTGATCCAGACCGACTGTGCGCAGAATATGACTTTCCACGACATCAACTTTGAAGCACGCAAAGCCGGCGCATCGATATTGGTCCAGCTGTGACTCTTACAAGCAGCTTCATCCTGAAAAGCCAAAGTCTTGATTGACAAGGCACCTTATCTTCGAACGGTGAAAGCGTCGGAGTTTTCCAAATTGCCAGGGTGCTCCCTGCAGGACCTGAGGGGCGCGACTCCAGCGATTGCGCCGCTGCGGGCGGCGCCACAGAATGCACCCCGGCGCTGGTCGCTAATCTAGGGTCCAGACTCAATTGAGCCAATATGCGACGAGAGCGGCGAGATGAACAGCGGCCAAAAAATTACGGGCGAGCTTGTCATATCGCGTGGCGATGCGCCGGAAGTCCTTGAGCCTGCAAAAGCAGCGTTCGATGACATTTCGTCCTTTGTAGGCGCGTTTGTTGAAGCGATGGATGACGACACGGTTAGATTTATTGGGGATTACGGGCTTGGCGCCACGACGAATGATTTCGCCGCGAAGCTTGTCGCCATCATACCCTTTGTCGGCGAGGAGCACGCTCATGGGTGGCGCGAGCGCCAGGACATCGGGAGCCGCAGCGACATCGGCATCCTGGCCTGGAGTCAGATGCAGGACGACCGGCCGGCAGAGCGGATCGCTCAGCGCATGGATTTTTGTCGTGCGGCCTCCGCGCGAGCGGCCGATTGCTTGATTGTGCTCCCCCCTTTTCCGCCGGAGGCACACCGGTGAGCTTTAATCGAGGTCGAGTCGAGCGACAGTACGACGCCGTCTTCGCCAGGCTTGGCCAGCGCTTCGAAGATTGCGCACCATCGTCCTCGCTTGGCCCAGCGATTGAAGCGATTGTAGATCGTCGTGTAAGGGCCGTATTCACGTGGACAATCACGCCATCGTGCACCCGATTGCAGCATGTGAATGATGCCGCTGACGATGCGTCGGTCGTCGTCCCGATCCGGCCCCGTCAGTCCCCTCGGCAGATGCGGTTCGATACGCGCCCATTGCCTGTCGTTCAGCCAAAACAAACCAGCGCGCATTCTCTCGCCCCCGAATCAACACGTAGGCAAGAGAATCACGTGGCGCTATTTAGGTACAGACCCTAATGCGCCCTACGCTAAAGGCCAGAACCGAGAGGCATCTCCGTAGCTACTTTTGGAAGCGTTTGGTTCAAGAATTGCGTCGCTCCCATGCGAGCCTTATCGTGCCGAACGGATGCTCGACTGTCTCGCGATGCTGGCGCATCGCCTCTGTGTTTGCATCAAGGCGCTGCTGCACGGCCTTGAGCAGACGCTCATGCTTGCGTGCTTCCAGAGTGCCGATCTTGTCCTTCAACTTCGCTGCCGGCACCCCCTCAAGGATAGCTTGAATCGCCTTATCTAGCTCGCGCTCAGTCCACTCCCGGCATCGTGACGCTGCGACCGCGCCCCGTCCCCGAGCTTCCGCATCTAGGTAACCAGAGCCACGAAGGCGGCGAGGTCTTGCCCTCCGGACAGGCTGACGCGATCGCGTTCGATGACCCCGGCGGCATCGGAGTGGTTTCCGGCGAACCACACCTGCTGCAGCCAATCCAGATGCTTGAAATTTCGCGCAAGGGCTGCCCCGCACATTCAGCGCGAGAGCAGGCCTTTGTCGGGCACTTGCTGCGCCCGTTGTCGGCATTGAGACTGAATGCCAGAAACCTGACACTACGCGCAGCTATGTAGTGCCTGCTGAGCCTGCGAATTCACTTCGGCACGCGATTTGCTCTGTTCACGGTGTGGGACTGGTCCGGAGGCTATATTGGCGGACACATCGGGGGCACGGTCGAACCTCCTTCACCAATCCGTACGGTCAGTCGATCTATGGCGATGCCGACAGGTTCGATGTCACCCGGCGGCGCAACCCGCACCTGTCGTTCGGCCAGGGGCCGCATTTCTGCCTGGGCGCAGCGCTGGCGCGTCTAGAATTGGGCTGCGCCTTCCCCGCGCTGTTCGTGCGGCTGGAGCATCTGGCGCTGACCATCGCCGCGGAGGACGTCGTCTACATGCCGTCTTACGTCATTCGCTGCCCGCAGCGCCTGCCGGTCACCTTCCGCCCTTCCATCGCTTAGAGAGTGAAGTGCCACCATGTCCGAACAACAACCCTTGCCGACGCTGCCGATGTGGCGCGTCGATCACATCGAGCCCTCGCCCGAGATGTTGGCGCTACGCGCCAGCGGTCCGATCCACCGCGTGCGCTTCCCCTCCGGGCACGAAGGCTGGTGGGTGACAGGCTATGACGAGGCCAAGGCGGTGCTGTCCGACGCGGCGTTCCGGCCCGCGGGAATGCCGCCGGCGGCATTCACCCCGGATTCGGTGATTCTCGGTTCGCCGGGGTGGCTGGTCTCGCACGAGGGGCGCGAGCATGCCCGGCTACGCGCGATCGTGGCGCCGGCCTTCAGTAACCGCAGGGTGAAGCTGCTCGTGCCGCAGGTCGAAGCGATCGCCGCGCACTTGTTCGAGACGCTGGCGGCCCAGCCCCAGCCCGCCGACCTGCGGCGCCACCTCTCCTTTCCGCTTCCGGCCATGGTCATCAGCGCGCTGATGGGCGTGCTCTACGAGGATCACGCCTTTTTCGCCGGGCTGTCCGATGAGGTGATGACGCACCAGCATGAAAGCGGCCCGCGCAGCGCGTCCCGCCTGGCCTGGGAAGAACTGCGCGCCTACATTCGCGGCAAGATGCGCGACAAGCGCCAGGATCCGGACGACAACCTGCTGACGGATCTGCTCGCTGCGGTCGACCAGGGCAAGGCGAGCGAGGAAGAGGCGGTTGGCCTGGCGGCGGGCATGCTGGTGGCGGGGCACGAGAGCACCGTCGCACAGATCGAATTCGGCCTGCTAGCCATGTTCCGCCATCCGCAACAGCGCGAACGCCTGGTCGGCGATCCGTCCCTGGTCGACAAGGCGGTAGAGGAAATCCTGCGCATGTACCCGCCGGGCGCGGGCTGGGATGGCATCATGCGCTATCCGAGGACCGACGTGACCATCGCGGGCGAGCATATTCCCGCGGAGAGCAAGGTGCTGGTCGGCCTGCCGGCAACGTCGTTCGATCCGCACCATTTCGACGACCCGGAAATCTTCGATATCGAACGCCAGGAAAAGCCGCACCTGGCTTTTTCCTACGGGCCGCACGCGTGCATCGGCGTGGCGCTGGCCAGGCTGGAGCTCAAGGTGGTGTTCGGTTCGATCTTCCAGCGCCTTCCCGCGCTGCGCCTGGCCGTGGCGCCGGAACAACTGAAGTTGCGCAAGGAGATCATCACGGGCGGGTTCGAGCAGTTCCCGGTGCTCTGGTGATGTCGCGGACGCCACGGGCGATCTCGATCTTCTCCGGAATCTGCCGCGCGCCGGTCAGATCAGCCCGCCAACAGGTAACCAGGATGGACGTGCAAGAAACCACGGCAGCATGCCGGGACGCCTTCGCCGAACTGGCGTCGCCAGCGTGCATCCACGACCCGTATCCGTTCATGCGATGGTTGCGCGAGCACGATCCGGTGCATCGCGCGGCGTCGGGCCTCTTTTTGTTGAGCCGCCACGCCGACATCTACTGGGCGCTCAAGGCCACGGGCGATGCGTTTCGGGGTCCGGCGCCCGGCGAACTGGCGCGCTATTTCTCGCGTGCGGCGACCAGCCCGTCGCTCAATCTGTTGGCGTCCACGCTAGCGATGAAGGACCCACCGACGCATACGCGTCTGCGCCGGCTGATCTCGCGCGATTTCACCATGGGCCAGATCGACAACCTGCGGCCGAGCATCGCGCGCATCGTCGCAGCGCGCCTGGACGGCATAACGCCCGCGCTGGAGCGCGGGGAGCCGGTGGACCTGCATCGGGAATTCGCGCTGGCCTTGCCCATGCTGGTTTTCGCCGAACTGTTCGGCATGCCCCAAGACGACATGTTCGAGCTCGCTGCCGGCATCGGCGCCATTCTGGAAGGCCTGGGCCCACACGCCAGCGATCCCCAGCTCGCCGCGGCGGACGTGGCCAGCGCCAGGGTGCGGGCCTACTTCGGCGACCTCATACAGCGCAAGCGCACCGATCCCCGCCGCGACATCGTGTCGATGCTGGTCGGCGCACATGACGACGATGCCGACACACTGTCGGATGCGGAGTTGATCAGCATGCTGTGGGGCATGCTGCTGGGCGGTTTCGTCACCACTGCTGCGAGCATCGACCATGCGGTCCTGGCGATGCTGGCGTATCCCGAACAGCGGCACTGGCTGCAGGGAGACGCCGTGGGGGTGAAGGCATTCGTCGAAGAAGTCCTGCGCTGCGACGCGCCCGTTATGTTCAGCTCCATCCCGCGTATCGCCCAGCGCGACATCGAACTGGGCGGCGTGGTGATTCCGAAGAACGCGGACGTGCGCGTGCTGATCGCGTCCGGCAATCGCGACCCGGACGCCTTCGCCGATCCCGATCGCTTCGATCCCGCGCGGTTCTACGGCACCAGTCCAGGCATGTCGACCGACGGGAAGATCATGCTGAGCTTCGGCCACGGCATTCACTTCTGCCTCGGTGCGCAACTGGCCCGGGTGCAGTTGGCCGAGAGCCTGCCGCGGATCCAGGCCCGCTTCCCCACGCTGGCATTTGCCGGGCAGCCGACCCGGGAGCCCTCGGCGTTCCTTCGGACGTTCCGCGCGCTGCCGGTGCGGCTGCATGCGCAGGGGAGCTGAGATGCGCGTCATGGTCGACCAGGATCTGTGCGGAACCAGCGGGCAGTGCGTGCTGACGCTGCCGGGCACCTTTCGCCAGCGCGAACCGGACGGCGTGGCCGAAGTGTGCGTGGCGACGGTCCCGCATGCGCTGCACGCCGCCGTGCGGCTCGCGGCCAGCCAGTGCCCGGTCGCCGCCATTCGGGTCATCGAAAGCGACGCTGGCGATGGCGAGCCCGCCAGCGCCGACCCTGCGCCTTCTCCAGCGGAGGCCGAGCGGCATGCCGCGAAAGACCAGCACAATCTAGGATGACACGATGGGACGGTTTGAAGGCAAAGTGGCCGTGGTGACCGGCGCCGGCGCCGGCATCGGCAAGGCATGCGCCCTCGCCATCGCGCGCGAGGGCGGCAGAGTGGTGGTGGCCGACATTGATGGCTCGGCGGCTATCGCCTGCACCGCGCAGATCGCGGCCGAAGCGGGCCACGCGCTCGCCCTGGCGATCGACATCGCCGATGCGCAGGCGGTGGCAGCGCTGTTCGAGACGGCGGAGCGGCACTTCGGCGGGGTCGACCTGCTGGTGAACAACGCGAGCGCGATGCATCTGACCCCGCGCGACCGCGCGATCCTCGAGCTGGAGCTAGCGGTCTGGGATCAGACCATGGCGACCAATCTGCGTGGCACGTTGCTCTGCTGCCGGCAGGCCATCCCCCGGATGATCGCCCGCGGCGGTGGCGCGATCGTCAACATGTCGTCGTGCCAGGGGCTCAGTGGTGATACCGCACTGACATCCTACGCCGCGTCGAAGGCGGCGATGAACATGCTGTCGTCCTCACTTGCCACCCAGTACGGTCATGCGCAGATCCGCTGCAATGCGGTTGCGCCGGGTCTCATCATGACCGAGCGACTCCTCGCCAAGCTGGACGCGTGCATGCAAACCCATCTGCGCCGTCACCAGCTCCTGCCGCGCATCGGCCGCCCCGAGGACGTGGCCGCGCTGGTGGCGTTCCTGCTCTCCGACGATGCTGCGTTCATCACTGGCCAGGTCGTGTGCATCGACGGCGGCATGCTGGCGCATGTGCCGACATACGCCGACGGTGGCAACAGCCGCGCCGCGCGGCCTGCCGGCGAGACCGCAGAAGCGGACGCGGCGCCGCGCTGCTGATGGACATGCTGCTCAACCCGCTGAACCGTCGGCATCGGCTGCGGCACGACATCCCGGTCGTGCCCGGCGCTTTTCCCTTGGTCGGGCATCTTCCCGCCGTCGTCTGCGACCTGCCGCGCCTGCTGCGGCGTGCGGAACGGACGCTGGGCAGCCACTTCTGGCTAGATTTCGGCCCTGCCGGACACCTGATGACCAGTCTGGATCCGGATGCTCTCTCACTGCTCCGGCACAAGGACGTGTCCTCGGCGCTGATCGAAGACATCGCGCCCGAATTGTTTGGCGGAACGTTGGTCGCCCAGGACGGCATCGCGCACCGGCAGGCGCGCGATGCGATCCAGGCGGCGCTTCTGCCCAAGGGGCTGACCCTGGCCGGCATCGGCGAGCTGTTCGCGCCCGTCATCCGGGCGCGCGTGCAGAGGTGGCGGGAACGGGGCGACGTCACCATCCTGCGCGAAACCGGCGATCTAATGCTCAAGCTCATCTTCAGTCTCATGGGAATCCCCGCGCAGGACCTGCCGGGATGGCATCGCAAGTACCGGCAACTGCTGCAGTTGATCGTCGCGCCCCCGGTCGACCTGCCCGGACTGCCCTTGCGGCGGGGCCGCGCCGCCCGCGACTGGATCGATGCGCGGTTGCGCGAGTTCGTCCGCGCCGCGCGCGAACATGCCTCGCGCACCGGGTTGATCAACGACATGGTGAGCGCCTTCGATCGCAGCGACGATGCGCTTTCCGATGACGTCCTGGTCGCCAATATTCGCTTGCTGCTGCTTGGTGGTCACGACACCACCGCCTCGACGATGGCCTGGATGGTGATCGAGCTAGCGCGGCAGCCTGGGCTGTGGGACGCCCTGGTCGAGGAGGCGCAACGCGTAGGCGCGGTGCCGACTCGGCACGCGGACCTGGCGCAGTGTCCGGTCGCCGAGGCGCTGTTCCGCGAGACGCTGCGCGTGCATCCGGCGACGCCGCTCCTAGTGCGTCGCGCACTGCGTGAATTGCGACTCGGCCAACAGCGCATTCCTACGGGCACCGATCTGTGCATCCCGCTGCTGCATTTCTCGACCTCGGCGCTGCTGCACGAGGCGCCTGATCAGTTTCGGCTGGCGCGGTGGCTTCAACGCACCGAGCCGATCCGGCCGGTGGACATGCTGCAGTTCGGTACCGGCCCACACTTCTGCATGGGCTACCACCTGGTATGGCTGGAACTGGTGCAGTTCTGTATCGCCTTGGCGCTGACCATGCACGAGGCCGGGGTGCGGCCGCGGTTGCTGAGCGGCGTCGAAAAAGGCCGGCGCTATTACCCGACCGCACATCCGTCCATGACTATCCGCATCGGATTCTCATGAGCTGGCATCGCATGCCCCGTGTGGTGAGGCAGCGGCGCCGGCGACGCGCGGCATTGCTGCACTCGGCGCGCGCGCTCGGTGCGAGGCCGGCAACACCGCGGCGGCTCGCCGCTCGCCGTGGCCGTCTCCTGGCAGGTACAAGGACATGAACAACATGCAGACTGGTTCCACGCCACACGACGACCGAGCTGGCGTTTCCGCGAACGGCATATTGGGCGCGCAGGCGCGCGGCGCATCCGGCAGGCTGCTGCCCGAGATCTGGATGCAGGACGGCGCAAAGCGGGTCGAAGAGGCGCTGGCGCGTCTTCTCTGCGCCGAAGACGACGGTGAGACCGAGCTGATGGCGGCGATGCGCTACGCCACCTTGCATGGCGGCAAGCGCACCCGCGCCTTGCTCTGTTTGGCTGCCGGCGCACTGGCCGACACGCCGGCGCACATGCTCGATGACGTCGGTGCCGCCATCGAGATGATGCACGCCTGTACGTTGGTCCACGACGATCTGCCCGCGATGGACGACGACGTGCTTCGCCGCGGCCTTCCGACCGTGCACGTCAAGTTCGGCGAAGCCACCGCGATCCTGGTCGGCGATGCGCTGCAGGCGCACGCCTTCCTGACCCTGGCGAGCCTGAATGCGCCGGGCGACACCCCTATCGCGCTCGTGCGCGAACTGGCGCAGGCGGTGTCCGCCGAGGGGGCCGCAGGCGGGCAGGCCATAGATCTGTCGCTGGTTGGAAAGCACGTCGAGCTGGACAGGATCGTGGCGATGCACCGGATGAAGAGCGGAGCGCTAGTGCGCGCGTCCGTTCGCATGGGCGCGCTATGCGCTGTCGGCGTGAATGCCGCGCACGCTGCACTTTACTGTGCGCTGGATCACTACAGCGCCTGTTTCGGCCTGGCGTTACAGGTGATCGACGACATTCTCGACGTGACAGCGGATACCGCGGCGCTGGGCAAGACCCCCGGCAAGGACGCGGCGGCGCAGAAGCCGACCTGCGCGTCGATCATGGGACTGCAGGAAGCACGCCAGTTCGCGCTGGATCTGTTGCGCGATGCCGGCGAGGCCATCGCGCCGCTGGGGCCGCGTGCGGAACGGTTGGCGCAACTCATACAGTGGGCCAACGCGTATCTGTTCAAACACGCGCCACGCGCATGAGCGCGCCCGTCCGCATCGAGTCGCCCCTGTGCCGCTGCGATCGGCCGGCGGCAGAGTGCATCCTGCACTGTGTCCGAGTCCGCGGCGCCGATCGCAGCGGTTGCCCGCCGCGGCGCACGTTTCTGCAAACGGAACATCCCGCGTGAACGCGCTGTCCGAACATATCCTTTCCGAATTGCGCCGCCTGCTGAGCGAAATGAGCGATGGCGGCAGCGTCGGTCCGTCCGTCTACGACACGGCGCAGGCGCTGCGCTTCCACGGCAACGTCACCGGTCGGCAGGACGCATACGCGTGGCTCATCGCGCAGCAACAGGCCGACGGCGGATGGGGAAGCGCGGACTTCCCGCTGTTCCGCCATGCGCCCACGTGGGCGGCGTTACTGGCATTGCAGCGTGCCGATCCTCTTCCCGGAGCTGCGGACGCAGTCCAGACTGCAACGAGGTTCCTCCAGCGCCAGCCCGATCCCTACGCACATGCGGTGCCAGAAGACGCGCCGATCGGCGCGGAGCTGATCCTGCCGCAGTTTTGCGGTGAGGCCGCATCCTTGCTGGGTGGCGTAGCGTTTCCGCGCCATCCTGCGCTGTTGCCATTGCGGCAAGCGTGCCTGGTCAAGCTGGGGGCGGTGGCGATGTTGCCGAGCGGCCATCCGTTGCTACACTCCTGGGAAGCCTGGGGGACGTCGCCGACCACCGCATGCCCGGATGACGACGGCAGCATCGGCATCAGTCCGGCGGCCACCGCCGCGTGGCGTGCCCAGGCCGTGACACGGGGGAGCACGCCGCAGGTCGGGCGCGCCGATGCGTATCTGCAGATGGCATCGCGGGCGACGCGCAGCGGCATCGAAGGTGTCTTTCCCAACGTCTGGCCGATCAATGTGTTCGAGCCATGCTGGTCGCTGTACACCCTGCATCTGGCCGGGCTTTTCGCGCATCCCGCGCTCGCGGAGGCGGTTCGCGTGATCGTCGCGCAGCTCGACGCCCGTCTGGGCGTGCACGGTCTGGGCCCGGCCTTGCACTTCGCGGCTGATGCGGACGACACCGCCGTTGCGTTGTGCGTCCTGCACCTTGCAGGCCGTGACCCGGCGGTCGATGCGTTGCGCCATTTCGAAATCGGCGAGCTGTTCGTCACCTTCCCCGGCGAACGCAATGCCTCGGTGTCGACCAACATTCATGCCCTGCATGCGTTGCGACTGTTGGGAAAGCCCGCCGCGGGCGCCAGCGCGTACGTCGAGGCCAATCGCAACCCGCACGGTCTATGGGACAACGAAAAATGGCACGTTTCGTGGCTGTATCCCACCGCGCATGCGGTCGCTGCGCTGGCGCAAGGCAAGCCCCAGTGGCGAGATGAGCGCGCGCTGGCGGCGCTGCTGCAGGCGCAGCGCGACGACGGTGGCTGGGGCGCGGGTCGCGGGTCCACGTTCGAGGAAACCGCCTATGCGCTGTTTGCGTTGCACGTGATGGATGGGAGCGAAGAGGCGACAGGGCGCCGGCGCATCGCGCAGGTGGTGGCGCGTGCGCTGGAGTGGATGCTCGCCCGCCATGCGGCGCATGGATTGCCGCAGACGCCGCTGTGGATCGGCAAGGAACTGTATTGCCCCACTCGGGTCGTGCGCGTGGCCGAACTCGCCGGGTTGTGGCTGGCGCTTCGTTGGGGGCGGCGCGTCCTGGCCGAGGGGGCAGGAGCGGCGCCATGATCCAGACTGAACGCGCGGTGCAGCAGGTGCTGGAGTGGGGACGTTCCCTGACCGGATTCGCCGACGAGCATGCCGTGGAAGCGGTCAGGGGCGGCCAGTACATCCTGCAGCGCATCCACCCGAGCCTGCGCGGCACCAGCGCCCGCACCGGTCGCGATCCGCAGGACGAAACGCTGATAGTGACGTTCTATCGCGAACTGGCGCTGCTGTTCTGGCTCGACGATTGCAACGACCTTGGCCTGATCTCGCCGGAACAGCTCGCCGCGGTGGAGCAAGCGCTGGGGCAGGGCGTGCCGTGCGCGCTCCCCGGATTCGAGGGTTGCGCTGTGCTGCGCGCTTCGCTGGCCACGCTCGCCTACGATCGTCGCGATTATGCTCAGCTTCTCGACGATACCCGGTGCTACTCCGCGGCGCTGCGCGCCGGACACGCGCAGGCGGTAGCGGCGGAACGCTGGTCCTACGCTGAGTACCTGCACAACGGCATCGATTCGATCGCCTACGCGAACGTGTTCTGTTGCCTGTCCTTGCTGTGGGGGCTGGATATGGCGACCTTGCGCGCGCGTCCGGCGTTTCGCCAGGTCCTGCGGCTCATCTCCGCGATAGGGCGTCTGCAGAACGATCTGCATGGATGCGACAAGGACAGGTCGGCCGGCGAGGCCGACAACGCGGTGATCTTGCTGCTGCAGCGCTATCCAGCTATGCCTGTGGTGGAGTTCCTCAACGACGAGCTGGCCGGCCATACGCGCATGCTGCACCGGGTGATGGCGGAAGAACGCTTTCCCGCGCCGTGGGGACCATTGATCGAGGCCATGGCGGCCATCCGCGTGCAGTACTACCGGACCTCGACCAGCCGCTACCGCAGCGACGCTGTGAGGGGAGGCCAGCGCGCGCCGGCCTGAACGCGCAGGAGGCGGCGGCGTGCGCGCGCTGCCGTCGGCCCGATCCGACGCAACGCCGCCGCCCGATGGAGCGAGCATGAGCGACACCGCCCTGAGACTGCACGTCCACGACCAGTTCGCCAACGGCCGGCGCTTCCGCATTCTCAACATCGTCGACGACGTCACTAAGGAATACCTGGGCGCCATTCCGGAGACGTCAATCCGGGGCGGCGGGTGGCCCGCGAACTGAAGGAAATCGTTGAGCGACGCGGCAAGCCAGGAATGATCGCGTCCGACCATGGCACCGAGTTCACCTGCAACGCCATGCTGGCCTGGAGCAAGGACACGGTCATCGACTGGCACTTCATCGCGCCGGGAAAGCCGATGCAGAACGGCTTCATCGAGAGATTCATGTATAGACGGCCGCGCGGATGCAAGGGATTTCAGCAGCAATTTGGATATCGGTCGGGTGCGTTCATGTATACGGCCTATCATTGCGACCGATAGCATGGCCGCTCGCCCTGATGGAGATCGCGGATCGAGGCCTCATCAACGGGTCGCGCTTGTTGCGCTTAAAACTCTTCTGTAAATCGGCCCTTTAATTGCGGATTATTGTCAACTCTCTTTTTTTGAAGCCATTCGGCAAGACGGTAGCGCTCGACCTCCCCGTCGGCCCGATTCGGCGCGCGCCAATTGTGCACACAATCGGCGAGAAATGGGGGAGCGTGCTACGACCTGTTCACAGCCCTTTCTGTCGCGGGCCATGTCGCGCCGAGCAGCCGGGAGTTGTTGGCAATCGCTGGAATTATCGGGTAATTTTGCGCAACAGGCGCAACACGATGTCGACGAACAAATGCGGACTAAGTTATTGAAATAATTGGTGATCCCAGCAGAACAAGCACATCAGCCGGTATCAATGGCTTAGATTGGCAAACCGCCCGTTCGGGCAAGATTGATCCGCAAGCGCTTTTTCGCGCACTGGCAATCAAAAGCCGCCGGATGGTGGGCCAAAAATGCGAAGGGCCGCCTCGGCTAAGGCAGCCCCAGATCGCAATCAAAAGTCCAGTAGCCTCGAATTTAGCACCCAGTCTCCCGAGCCGCAATCCGGAACCGCCATGCAAGCTGCCTTCGCCGCTGCCCTGGCGCGGAAGATGGTGCGGCCGTGAGTGCAATTCTCGACAAGGACCGGACCCGGCGAAAGCTCCATCTGTTAACGCGCGCAAATGGCGATCTACGCATTACCGATCAAGACTTCCGGGTGCTTTGGTATATCGCCGATGCGATCGATCACGAGACCGATCTAGCCCGCCGCAAGCAGGCCACCATCGCTAAAGATCTTGGGAAGAAGGGCGTCCGCGGCGTGCAGTTGAGCCTCGGACGGTTAGCCGAGTTCGGCTACCTCAAGTTCGAGGTCAAGGAAGGCGGGACCTACGTCAATGCCTATCGCCTTCTTCTCGAAGAGGCGAATGTGGGTTCGCCTTCTTCTGACCAGAAGGCGAACAATGGTGAGCCTTTGGATGACCAGAAGGCGAACGTCGGTGCGCTTTCTGCCGGTGCAGTCCCCAAAAAGGCGAACGAGCGTGACGAAAAAGGCGAACCGTCATTCGTACATGATCCCTTATCTGTCCCTGAAGTAGCTGCAGCCGCGCGCGATGACTACGAATTCTATGCGGCGGGGGCGATGCATTGCACTAACTAACCCCTATGCGGCTCGTAGTACGCCCGCATCGCCTTCAGATGCTCTGCCTGCTGGCGGGAGTAGTGCCGGATCGAACGAAGCTCACCGACCATCTGACCGAATGCGAACAGGATGACAGCTGGGATCGAGAAGCACACCGCAGCCAGGAATACTCCCAAGTGGAATAGTAGGTCTGAACCTATGGTCGGTGGTGCTGGAGTGCGAAGCGCGCCAACAAAGACGAGCCACACGACAAACAAATAGACCCCCGAAACAACCTTCAAAAATGTAGCCACCGGTGCCCCCCTTGGCGGCGATCATTCAATCGCAACCAAAGCGCGAGCGCAAGCCGTAGCGCACTAGATCTCGCTTTCCGCAGCAACGGACTTGCGATATGACGGGCGATGCCGCGGAACACAAACCGTACCCTGCCGAATTCGGCAGATCTCTGTTGGTTGCCAAAGACGAGCTATTTGCTGGTCGCCGGATAGTCGTTGCCCTGTCAGCAGGGCCTCGCCTCAGTGGCCGGAAAGGGGTCATCCTTGGACCGGGAGCGACTGCCACCCAAGTCAAGGTGCTCCTAGACGGTGCCAAGGGCTATGTGACCCTGCATGTACCTCGATCTTCTGGAGGATCGTCCCAGGTAGCGCACCGAGGCCGTCGGCTGCCCGCGTTCTGCGCGATTAAGCTGTCTGATGGGCTTTCATGTACGGTCCGAAAAGGCGTGGAGCTTCTTCGTAGAACTTGGTTATCGCCATGAACTCGTCTCCGCGCTTTTTGACCCATGTCGGACGCTCCGGATCGATGAGATTTTGCATCATCGAGTTGGCGAGGTTTAGGTTGATTAGATGCAGACGGATCTTTTCCAGGTATTTCTGAACGTCCTCGCCGAAGAAATAGGGCACGCGATCGATCGCTCGTCCGTACCGAAAGAATAGCTCGTCAGGAGCGGTGCCGCTACGGCATGCCTCACCGACTATCCCTCTAATCTCCTCGAAAATGGCGAGCCGCTTATCAAAGAGATCAAGCACTATCTTTTCGTTCGATGTTTTCCAATTTCGTTCTGCGATATCCGCTTGAACCTTGGCGACCGCGATTTGGCTCTGACCAAGCCGGTAGGCAATCCAGCCAGCAGTAATTGCAGCGAAGACCGTTGCGGCCGGGCCGGCGAAGTCTTTGAAGCGTGCAGGATCGCCCACCAGTAGGCCTACTATCAACCAGAAGGCAGTAGCCACTAGTGCCCCGAGCGCGACTTCAGAGACGCCTTTATGCTTCATCGTCGTGCTCAAGATAGCCCTCGATAAGGCGATCCAGGTCAATCTTTCTAATCGACGCCGCGATCAATCGGTCCACCTTCATATCTATTGGGGCTTTCCACAGAACTCAATCAGATAATTGATTAGAGCTCCCCCAACTCCTGCGGTCTGAAGGTTAGGACGGGTCGAAGCAAATGCGCGAACATTGTCTGCGAGCTGGACGTTTGTCATTTTGCTCTTCGAAATGCAATTGATAATGCGTGCCTGCCTTGGCATCTTGCTCGTCAGAGGCAACGCTAATCAGCGCGTCGTAGAAACCGGCCATGTAGGCAGCGCGGATCTGCGCAGGTAACGACTCCCATCGGAAGTAAGTGAAGTAAACGGCATTCGCAGGCGCGGTGATCACAAGCGGAGCCGCTACCAATATGATTCTAATCAAATCTGCCTCGTGATGCCGTGGATTAACAACTGATCGCCGTTGCGTCGCCCCGACTCGGGCGAAGATCATCCGCCCAGCAGACGTGCGCCTCAGTTTTCGCGGGGGTGGATCGGATAGTTGGGTCAAGCTCCGGTGCAGCACTCGTTCACAAACTCTGAGGCTAGCCCACCGTTACGGCATCCGCAGCAAGCAGGTCATCGATCAGCTCGGCAAAGCCCTCTCGTACAAGAAAGCGCCGGCTAAATGCCAGGCGCTGATGGTAGGGAATTAGATATCGATCGAAGCGGTCAGATTGAAGTTGGCGTGCCTCGCGCGCCAGCTCGTCCGTTTCAGGTAGGCCTTGTTCCTTGATTGCGACCAGGAGGTCCTTAAGGTCGGCCGCAGATGTTTTTTCGACAAAGACGGCAAAGTTTTCGATCGAAGCCTTTGCGCCCTCTCGACGTAAAGCCAGCACCATTGTCTGAGCGAGGCGTGCACCTGACCAAGGAAATACAATGACGTCCTGACCGTATTGCAGAAAGCGGTGCCTATCGAGATGGTAGTCGCGGTAGGCTTTGCGCCCTTCCTTGATCATAGCTGCTGTTGCCTAATTCACATCGAGGCCTTTCGAGGAATGACCGTCGTAGATCGATTTCATACGCGCAGCAACCAAGCCGCTTGGCGCTTGGGCTGTACCGCCATAACGGGGCGCGCCAGCAGATGAGGCTTTGGTGACCGTCAACCTGCGGCCGGAATCGTTCACGTTCAGAACGCGCCAGCGCCCGCCAGATTCGACGCGACCATAAAGATTTCTGCACCAGGCTTTTCCAGCACCGAGAACTGGGCGATGGTTTGCAGAGGCGCAACGCTGATCATGCATGGACCAGAAAGCGAATTTGCGGCTAAGGCCGCGTCTTAACAGGGCGACGTCATGATCCCCACACCCTATAATTTTGAGCCAGCCCTCACGGATGCTGAGTACGCCAAGCTCGGCGTCCTGGCTTTGCGCTGGTCCCACATCGAGCACATCCTGGGAAATTGCCTGAAAGTCATTCTTCGCCTCACCGATGATGAAGCAGTAATAGTCGTTTTCACCCTGAGTGCAGACCAGCGGGCGGAAAAGATTCACCAGCTGTCGAAGCTTTCCGAATTACCGGCCCCAGCGCAGAAGGCTTTCGATGAACTAAGGCCAATACTAAAAGGCATCCACTACGTCAGAAATAACGTCGTTCACTCTATCGCTGGGGAGTATGAAGGCGACGACTTCGTCTTTCACCTTCGCTCGAAAAAGCGATCTCTGACCAAAGCCCAGGTATTCAGCACTGAAGAACTAACGAATTATGCCGCACACCTCGTCATCGCCTTCCGCTATGGCTTGGGTTTCAAGGATGGCGCCCCACCGACTGAGTATGCGTGTCCCACGCGCCCTGAGATGCCCGAGTTCCTTCGCTCGATTATCCATTTCAAGCCGTAGACCATTAGCAAGCTAACTCCTTTCAATTACCCATAGTTGTTGCCTCGATTGCGGCTCCAAGTTCGATGTCGTTCAGCCGCGAGAGTCCGCGCCAGATCACGGTACTTCCTGGAGGCGGATCGTTGGCTCGGGCCAAGTATCCTCCGAGCCGCGCGATCTTGACGACATAGTACGAGAGCGTGCTTCGTCGAGAGCAATTACCACCCCGGTCTTTCACCAAATGATCAAGAAGCTTGATTTCGGGATCCGTCAGCGCCGTTTGCGGTATGGCATTCGGCGAGGAGCGATTGAGCATCGTCATCCAGAACACGCGCCAACTCACAATGCAGAAGACCGCGATCAGATTGACCAGACGCTCAGCAGTTCGCAATTTTGAGTCCTCTGCTTTGCAGCCCGATTTGAGGATCTTATGGAAGACTTCGATCTTCCACCTCAACGCGTACCATTCGATCTTCTCGATGGCGTCCGTGCGCGATTGGACCGGGAGATCGGTGAGGAGCTTCCACTCGATTTTCTTTCGCCGCTTCGGCCTTCCCCGCTCTTGAGCATGGATCACGGTCAGAGTGAGTGCGGGATATTTCGTCTGTTTGCCGATCGGCGGCAGGACGCGTATCTTGCGATACCTGATCTCAAGAACGGCGTCGTCGGGATCGCCTTTGTCGTCCTTGACCTTGATCCGATGCAGACCCTTGATCGTAACCTCGTCCATTTCGTCGGCAATTGTATGATTGCCGTCCCCGGCAAGCCGATCAACACAGGTTCGCACCAGGAAATGCGTTCCAACCTCCTCGGCCAGGCAAAACAGCTCATAGATGTCGCTCTCGCGATCACCAATATGAACGCATCGTCCAGGGGCAGCAAGAAGGTCGGTCGATTGCCGTAAATTCTCGAGCCAGCGGATGCTCTCCTTCTGCTCGATCGGCACCCGTGTGTCGGATTGATCCTTCGCTTCAGCGCCGTCGTCCCCTTGAACTTCTTGCGGGTCCAGAACTTGATTGCCGACAGTCCTAGCGGAAGCCCCTCGGTCGTCACGGCGAGACTCGAATGCATCAGGATGCCGCACTGCGTGCGTCCTGCCGTCTTGCCCGTAAAGCCGATCAGATCCGGCTTCTCGCGCTTGAGGCTGAATTCCGTCGTGTCATGGAGGACGAGGATCGGTCCCTCCCTCGCCGCTACGCGCTCGCGCGTCGCCTCGAAATGACCGCCAAGAATATCCGCCTCGTCGACCCGCTCGTTGGAGAAGAATCGATAGGCGGCCTTCGTGTTGGCCCAATCCTGACAAACCAACGGGATGCTTTGACCCATGTCGCTCCCGATTTGTGCGAGCAATTTGCAGAACCGGCGACCAAGCCGCTCATCCTTAAACTCGCATCCCGCAACTTCCCGATCAACCCACGTCTCGATACCGGTCGTCAATCGCTGAGCACGCGCCACCGCGCGTTCCTTCACCAAGCCCATCGAGCACCCCGCACTTCCGAATCAGGTGCTCAACAACGAATCACAACAGATTCTACTGATTCAAGATTTCGGCCGCGGCGCCCCGCTCAAATCCGACGTCAAGTGTGGGTAATTGAAAGATCTCTTTGCCGCTTACAATGCGCGCGCGGCCGAGCCGAGAATCTGATCAAGCTGCATATGACGCAGCTCGCCTCCGACCGCACCAGCTGCCGTTCGGCGCTCGCCAACCAGGTCCGTCTCGCGCTCCATACGGCCGCTTATTGGCTGATGCTGACCGTGCGCGAGGCGATTCCCAAAGTCCGGGAATTGGCCGCTGCCGAGTTCGCGACGCTGCGTCTTCGTCTCTTGAAAATCGCTGCCCGTGTGGTCGAGACCACGAGCCGCATTCGCCTTGCGTTTGCCGCGGCATGTCCCGAGCCGACCTGATCCGCCGTTTGCCAGGCGCGCTGCTGCCGCTCGGTCCTTGACCGGCGGGGCGTCCGCCCCCCGTTCACCCACCCCATCCCTCAAGCGCGTTGCAAAGTACGGGTCGTCAGGCGGTGAAAAGCCGAAGGCAATCCTGTGCGCCTCGCCAGACAAGATGTGCGGCCGCATCAATCGGGCCCAAAAGCCGCCCTCTGACGAATAGGCCGGGCTAGCAGTTGACGGTGCTCAGACCGTGTAGCGGCACACGGTATATGCATGTATATGCATGTATATGCATGTATATGTAAAGAAATGCGACAGATGCGTTAATAGAATTGCAGAATCCTACATGTCGAACGCGATGCTCAAATCCAGCTGCGCCTCCCCGAATTTACCGCCCCCCAACGCCTTTCCCGAAGACCCCGGGTCGCTGGCTGCCAAAGAGGTCGCGCGACTGAGCATTCTTGACGGCATGCGGGGAATTGCTGCCATCTGTGTCGCCGTTTTACATTTTTATGAACCCTTTCAGTTCGGTCCTCAGAACCGGATTCCTCACGGTTATCTCGCTGTAGATTTTTTCTTTTGCTTGTCAGGGTATGTAATGGCATTTGCCTACGACCCTTCTCGCGTAGAATTGTCACCCACAGAACTTATTAAAAGGCGTCTGATACGACTGCATCCGCTCGTCGTAATTGGCTCCTTGTTGGGCTTCGTTGTGGTTGTAATCGGACGATTCTATGCGCCTATGGCTGCCGCGTTATTCAATTTTAGTGTCACGGAGTTTTTTATTCTCCTCACCTGCAGCGTACTTCTGTTGCCGCACTTATTTGTCCACGATCCCAGCTTTCCTATTTTTCCTTTTGTCGCTCCCGCCTGGTCATTGCTTTGCGAGTATGTGGCGAGCCTAACGTTTGCTCTTTGTCTGCGCCAACTATCGCTTCGATGGTTGCTAGCGATGCTCGCCTTCGCCGCGGTTGCAACGGCATACACGTGCTACGATTTCGGAAGCCTAAACGGCGGTTTCGACCGCAGAACCTTCTGGATTGGCTTTGTACGGGTAGGTTTTTCATTTATCGCGGGCGTTGTTGCTTGCCGTATTGGCAGGCAACCGCTGTTGCCAGGGGCAGCATATTACCTTCCGCTTATCATGCTTGCGACCTTTTTTTGGCCCTTCCTTTGGAAGCCCTACGATTTCCTGATCGTCACAATCGTATATCCGCTCCTTGTTTGGCTGGGCGCTAATGCAATCGGGAGTCCGTCGATCAACCGTTTTAGCGAGTTTATCGGAGATCTTTCATATCCGCTTTATATGACCCACTACGTTCCACTCATGCTATTGTTCGGCGGAACTTCGGCAGGTTGGGTTGCGCAGATCCATGCAGCGCTAGCGGTACCAAGCATGACTCTAGTTGCAATCGCTTTTAGCTTTCTTGTTAAGCGATATATCGACGAACCGATCCGTGCCACTTTGCGTCGCAGATCATTTGAGCACCTCAAAGGCTAATGCAGGCACTGCCGCAGGTATGCACGGATGTGCTTATCCTGTTCTGCTCTCAGAAGCGCTTTCGCCCCCTCTGGCCTTCCAGCTTCAGGGTAATTAGCTAGGTATGAGATGTGGGTAATTGAAAGAGCTAACTCAGGCAGACCACATGTTTCCCATTCACAATATCTTCCCGAAAGAGATGGCGATAATCGGCCGCACCCTGCTGAATTACGGCGAGCTTGAACTCGACCTGATGAATTGCATCCAGGTCGTCCGCCAATACGACATGAACTCCATCTTGAAGGCGTTTCAGGATTCGGGGAGAGAAGAGCCGCATTCAGATCGCGGACGCTCTGGGCCGCGTACCCGAGCAGACACACATGCGACCTAGACGGGACGTCAGCGTCTCAGTCGCATTCCCGCGAGCGCTCCGGCAAAAAGTACATTCAACTGGTGCCCGTGCAAATGCAGCCTACGCAGCGATCTTGTCTTCCTTGTCTGCGCCGCGCATGACGATCCTCAGGGCGTCGTTGGGCAGCGGGCGCTGCAGCGCCTTTGCCTCATCCCGGGGAGTGTGCATCCAGATGTCGCGCTCCTCCTCGGTGGTCAGGATCACGGGCATTGCTTTCGGATGGATCGGCTCGACGACCGCATTGGGTGACGTCGTCAGGAAGCCGTAGACAAGGTGGGGCCGGGGATCGGCTTCGACTTGGTGCCGCGGTCGCCTCTGAACTCGGTCCAGATGCCGCCGAAGCAGAACAGCGGCCGGCTCTCCTCGAGCGCGAACCAAACCACATCTTTCTTCTTCGTCTCGGGATTTGGCGGTACTGTCCAGAATCTTTCGCACTTTTGATCAGGCGACGGCTCCGGTTTCAGAGAGTTGTGGCTGATAGAGCGGTCGCATGTTCATGTAGCATTTGGTCGACCACGCCGTTCCGGCAATGTGCCGCAGCCGGGCCGCCGCCAAATTGAGACAGGATTGACCGTCGGGGAAGGCGCCGACGACACGGGTTCGTCGCCGGATCTCCTTCATGATGCGCTCGAGCGGATTGTTCGTTCGAATCTTCCGCCAATGGATGTCAGGAAAGGCATAGTAGGCGAGCGTCTCGTGAACCGCCTGCTCGACGAGATCAGCAGCTTTGGCCATACGGCTTGCCCGCAGATCCGCGATGACGGTCCTGGCTTTCTCGTCGGCCGCGGCGCGGCTCTCCTGGGCATGAATGGCCTTGAGCATGTGGCTCACCTCGTGGACCCGGGTCGACGGCACGTGGCTGAAGACATTGCGATAAAAATGCACCATGCAGCGTTGATAGCGGGCCTCCGGCAGATAATCCGCAACGCTTTCGACAAGACCTCGGCACGCATCGGAAACCACCAACTGCACGCCCCTGAGACCGCGATCGACGAGATGCCGCAGAAACGAGGACCAGCCGGATTTGTCCTCCTTGGCGCCCTCACAGATGCCGAGGATCTCCCGGAACCCCTCAGCATTGACCGCCGAGGCCACTAGCAGCGACACGTTGCGAACCTCACCAGCCCAGCTGCGCTTCATCACGATGCCGTCGAGGTAGAGATACGGATGCTCGCCTTCGATCCTGCGATTCCGCCGCGCCTCGATCTTGGTATAGATCTTCTTGTTCAGGTTCGACACTGTGCTCGGGCTGACCCGGGTGCCCCACAGCGCCTCCGTGATGTCTTCGACCCGCCGAACCGAAATCCCGGCCAGATACATCTCGATCAGCGCCTCCTCGACCGAGCTCTCCCGCCTCCAGTAGCGCTCGATAATCGCCGTCTCGAAGGTTTGCCGACGTAGCTTCGGAACCTTCAGATTGACGTCGCCCGCCTTGGTCTGCAGCGTTCGCTCGTAGCTGCCTGCCCGCGTGTCCTGCCGGGCCGGGCTGCGCTCATAACGCCCAGCACCGCACAGCTGGTCCGCTTCGGCCTCCAGCATGGCGTTCAGTGTCTCTTCCACCGTCCCGCGGACCATCTCGCCCAGGTGATCTCGAATCCGGGCCTCATCAATTTGGATCACCTGACCCATGGCATTCCCATCGTTCATTCAAAGCTCCTTCATTCTAGAGGAAGCCGTCAATCCTGAAAGTGCGAAAGACTCTGTACGTTACCGAATGCAAAGCAGTTTTGAGATGGCGTGCAATCTTTTGACAAACATTTACGGGGCAATGCAATGAGTTCGAAAAACATCAGAATTTCATCGACATCGGTGACCAGACAGGAATGGCGTGCTGTCGACGCAGTCGTTAACACCAAGGGCAGAGATGCAACATCGTTTCATGCCGAACCGAGTGCCGCAGTAGTTACCGAACGCAGATTAGCAAGTCTGGGGCCTTCACAAAAATTACCGTCTCAATCGAGCCGGCCAATGTGTCGACGCGACAAGCGATCCGCCGGCTGAATGATGAACTGGAGGGGCGAGTCTCACCTTCGGATACGTTCGCATCCAAAACTGCATCCTGATCCGCGCTCATGCTTGGCCCATGCACTTTGCATATGAGACAACGGCGTTCTCGAGCACGGAGTTGATGCAAGGGGACGTTCTGCGAAGGACGCTAGAGCTGGATGCTCTACTGGAGGCAGTTCATCCTCATTTTTTCCACCATCCGAAGAACTTGTTCTTCATCGTGCTAACGCAAAGTTGCGACCTAGTACCTCGCGGGCCAGCGGGCGGATGCAAGGCACCGTACATTGCCATTGCACCGGTGCGCAGTCTCGAATTGGTCGTAGAACGACAGGTCGGTCAATTCCAGGCTCCTGCTGTGAAATCCGATCTCCCTATCGTTGGACTTCGGGCGAGAAATAAGATCTCGGAGTTTATGGGCCGGCTTTTGAATTACAACGAGCCTGGCTATTTCTTTCTGGATTCCGAGGGCACAGATCTCAGGTAGACTGCATAGCGTTTCTCAAACTTTCCATCGCTGTGAAGGCCGATCTCCACCTAGCAACCTGCGTTGCGGCGAAGATCTTGCAATTGACAGACACGTTTCAGGCAAAACTTGGTTGGCTAGGGCCTGTACCTAAATAGCGCCACGTGATTCTCTTGCCTACGTGTTGATTCGGGGGCGAGAGAATGCGCGCTGGTTTGTTTTGGCTGAACGACAGGCAATGGGCGCGTATCGAACCGCATCTGCCGAGGGGACTGACGGGGCCGGATCGGGACGACGACCGACGCATCGTCAGCGGCATCATTCACATGCTGCAATCGGGTGCACGATGGCGTGATTGTCCACGTGAATACGGCCCTTACACGACGATCTACAATCGCTTCAATCGCTGGGCCAAGCGAGGACGATGGTGCGCAATCTTCGAAGCGCTGGCCAAGCCTGGCGAAGACGGCGTCGTACTGTCGCTCGACTCGACCTCGATTAAAGCTCACCGGTGTGGCTCCGGCGGAAAAGGGGGGAGCACAATCAAGCAATCGGCCGCTCGCGCGGAGGCCGCACGACAAAAATCCATGCGCTGAGCGATCCGCTCTGCCGGCCGGTCGTCCTGCATCTGACTCCAGGCCAGGATGCCGATATCGCTGCGGCTCCCGATGTCCTGGCGCTCGCGCCACCCATGAGCGTGCTCCTCGCCGACAAAGGGTATGATGGCGACAAGCTTCGCGGCGCAATCATTCGTCGTGGCGCCAAGCCCGTAATCCCCAATAAATCTAACCGTGTCGTCATCCATCGCTTCAACAAACGCGCCTACAAAGGACGAAATGTCATCGAACGCTGCTTTTGCAGGCTCAAGGACTTCCGGCGCATCGCCACGCGATATGACAAGCTCGCCCGTAATTTTTTGGCCGCTGTTCATCTCGCCGCTCTCGTCGCATATTGGCTCAATTGAGTCTGGACCCTAGTTGGCCAAATGTATTCGCCCGTCGGAACGCAGGATATGGATGCTGACAAAGCGACAAAAAATTGCGGACTCTCAGAAGAGCGTTGCTCTGTGGTTCGATGACTCAAAAATCAAAGCGGTTGAATTAAGGTTCGCCGAACTCCGTCAGTTGGATCCCAATAAGAGTATGTCAGAGGCTGAAATTGCGGCGATGATCCGCGCCGTCCCATCCGTCCGAAAAGAGGTGATGACCCGAGCGACGGAAATCATCAAAGATACGCTTGGCGAGAACCAACAGGGAGCGGCTCGACGCTTAAGTTCAAGATTAGCGAGCGACGCTGCGCTAAAGAAGCTTTTGCGGTAGATGTCACATGTCGCGGTGACGTGACAGTCGAGCGAGCAACCAGTAGCTGGATTTCGCCGCGCAGGGCATGATCACGATCACGGATTGGTCACCTCACGCTTCGTTCGGCTCCTAGGACGCAAAGCGTCTGTGGACCCATCACGACTACTGACTTCGTAAAGTCACATAGGCGACCGACCTAGAATACTGAACCTTGTGCGCTGGTGCTGATGGCGATGACATCGCCACGGCGGCAGATCTTCGCGACGGCGGCGATGTCGCCGTCCGAAGCTCCACCCTGAAAGAGTATTTGCGCAGAAGATCGACAATAGGCCGACGGCTCAGGAGCGGCTTTGGGCGCGGCCGGAGCAGGCGCCTGACCATAAGCCGAACCCACGAGGGCCATGCAAAGCGCCGCAGGCCAATGTCTCAGCATGATCTCCGTACCTACTTCTTCGTGCCGTAGGGGCTTTGGTTCGTCGGAGCCAGTGAGATTCCTTCCTCAGATGCTTTGTTGTAGATCGCGTTTTCGGTTCGGCCCAACTTCAGGCCGATCACTCGCGTCGGTGTGTTGCCCTTCACAAGTTGTTTGAGTTGGCTCACTTCGCCTGACGTCGACTGCTTGCCGCTATTCCGGGTCGACTTCGCCATTGCGCGCTTCCTCTTATTGGTGGGTGCCGTAACGGTTCCCGGTGTTTGAATTCACATAGGTCCCGCCGCGGTGCAACGATCCCGAGCCGCCTGAAAAGCTGCCGCCGTGGCTTGAGGTGTGGTGTCCGCCGCCATAGCTGACACGGCCCCCGTGACCTCCTCCGCGAGCATCGGCCGGTCCAATTATTCCGATTGCCAAAAAAAGCCCGGCAACGAGCGTTGCTGCCCTCATATTGTTCCCCCTCAAAAACGTCTCTTGTAAATTCGCTCCTCTATCCAACTGCAACCGATGCGGGAGCGCAAGCCGTAGTGCACCGATGACACTTTCTCCACTGGTGTGTGGATGTGAGACTTTGGACCTAGGGAAAAATACGGGTAAGGGGCGACCTTAAAGGTGCAGACCGATGATAAACCGGATGGCAAAGAAGGCGCCCCCGGCGACCACGGCAGTGGCGCTAATCGCGAACACTACTCTCCAACCCTCGTCCATTGTGCCTCGCGATAAAACGACCCCCGCGGGGGCAACGCGGAGGCCGCTGTTGGGGCGCTCCAAGGCAGGGGGTCCTGAAGCGATACGGCAACGTGCACGCGGTCGGAGGGGTTCTGACCTGCCACTGCATTTTCATCCAGCGGCAGTTAGAGTCTTGAGGTTTTGTACGCCAAGTGGCGCGGATGGAGCAACGGACGATCGGCGGAGCTGGTCGGGGTTGCGCAGCCGATCGTCCGTTGCGGTGAGGTGGGCGGCGTAGGCCGCGGGGGGCAGGTATTTCAGCGACGAGTGGGGACGCTGGAGATTGTAGTCGGCGACCCAGTTGGCGATCTTGGTGCGGGCGTCATCGAGATCGAAGAACAGGGTCTCGTTGAGTAGCTCATCGCGCATCCGGCCATTGAAGCTCTCGACGAAGCCGTTCTGCATCGGCTTTCCCGGCGCAATGAAGTGCCAATCGATGGCTGCGTCCTTGCACCAAGCGAGCATGGCGTTGCAGGTGAATTCGGTGCCATGGTCGGACACGATCATTCCTGGCTTGCCGCGTCGCTGGACGATTGCCGTCAGTTCGCGGGCCACGCGCCGCCCCGAGATCGACGTCTCCGGAATGGCGCCCAGGCATTCCTTGGTGACGTCGTCGACGATGTTGAGGATGCGGAAGCGTCGGCCATTGGCGAACTGGTCGTGGACGAAATCCAGCGACCAGCGCGCGTTCGGCCTCGCCTCGACCAGGATCGGGGCCCGGGTCCCCACCGCCTTGCGGCGAGCCCGCCGCTTGCGGACGGTGAGCCCTTCCTCGCGGTAAAGCCGGTAGATCCGGTTGATCCCCGATGGCTCGCCCTCCCGCCGCAGCAAGACGAACAACCGGCGATAGCCGAAACGCCGCCGCTCGTTGGCGAGATCGCGCAATCGGCCACGCAGAACTGCCTCCGGCGGGCGGCTGGAGCGATAGCGGATCATCTTCCGATCCGCCCCCACAATCGAGCAGGCCCGCCGTTCCGACAGGCTCATGACGGCCTGCAGATGCGCGATCGCAGCGCGCTTGGCGGCGGGCCCTACCATTTTTTTGAAAGGAGCTCGCGAAGTGCGGCCGCATCGAGCATCTGCTCGGCCAGAAGCTTCTTCAGCTTCCCGTTCTCCTCCTCCAGGGCCCTCAGCCGCTTCGCCTCGGAAACGTCCATGCCGCCGAATTTGGCCTTCCAATTGTAGATCGTCGCCTCGGAAACACCGTGCTTGCGAGCCAGGTCGGCTGTCTTCGCCCCAGCCTCATGCTCCTTCAATACCGCGATAATCTGCTCTTCCGTGAACCTTGCTCGCTTCATCTGTCCGTCCTTCTTCGGGCCGGACTCTAACTCCTTCTGGAGGAAATACGCAGTGGCAGGTCAGTTCCTATGAAGGGCAGATCCTCAAAACGCGGTGGATTTCCGCATCAGCTTCAGGAATATCTCGATGAGGTCTCACTGCGAGGAGCGAACATCTCCGCCGCCGAGTTGGGCCACCACCCAATCCGCAAAAGCTCGTACCGACGATCTTTGTCGGCTTGCGCGCGGGTAGATCAAGCGGTGACCGACGTAGCGGATATCGTTGGCGCGTCCGGCCAATGGAGCGACCAAGCGCCCGCACGCCAGTTCGCGTTCGGCCAGAAGCGTTGATTCCAAGGCCACGCCCAATCCCTCTGCAGCCGTCGCGATCGCAAGAAAGCTTCGGTCGAATCTCATGCCGTGAAGCGCAGGTGCTTCTAACCCATTCGCGGTGAACCATTGATGCCACTGCACCCGCTTCACGTCGGAGCGGATGAGCGTCTGATCGAGGAGATCGGCAGGCTTCCTGATCGATTTTGCGAGCGAGGGCGAGCAGAGCGGCGTGACCGTCTCCTCCGGCAGAGGGACAATTTCGACGCCCTCCGCGCGTGGCGGACCGTAGACGATGTCGATATCGAAATCATCGTTGCTGAAGCGCGCATAGTCCGTGCTTGCAGCCAGCCGAACCTCGAGCTTCGGGTAAGCAGCGAGAAACTGTGCAAGCCGTGGTGCCAGCCATTGCGCAGCAAAGCTGGGCGCGGAATGGACGCGCACCAATTGTGGTCCGCGCGCGGCAACTTCCTCTAGGCCACGGCGGAGCTGATCGAATGCCGCTCCCGTGTGACGCATCAGGTTCTCGCCGGCCGGCGTAAGTCGCACGGATCGTGCGCTGCGCTCGAACAAAGCGGTCCGAAGGGTGCCCTCCAGCTTGCGGATGGCATGACTAACGGCACTCGGTGTCAGGTGAAGCTCATTCGCCGCATCGCGAAACGATCCGGTGCGGGCAGCCGCTTCAAAGGCACGAATTGCCGATATGGGGATATTCGACAGCATCCCATAAGTGAACCAGATTCATCGATCCGTGACAACTGCGCGTTTGTCCGTTGGCGGTCGGCGGGTCATTCCTAAGCGCCAAGGAAGAACAATTTGCGGGAGGAACTGATGCTGCTCAGCGGTAAGACGGCCATCATTTCGGGCGCGGCCTCGCCGCGCGGGATCGGGCTTGCCACCGCCCGGCGGTTCGCCGCCGAGGGCGCTCGGGTCGCCATTCTGGATATTGACGCCGGCGCTGCGACGGATGCTGCGGCATCGCTCGGAAATTCCCATATCGGACTAGGGTGCGACGTCGCCGACAAATCGTCCTGCGAACAGGCGGTCGCCCGCGTGATCGAATCCTTTGGCGGCACCGATGTTTTGATCAACAATGCCGGCATCACCCAGCCGGTGAAGTTCCTGGAGATCTCGGCAGCCGATTGGGATCGCATTCAGGACGTCAATCTCAAGGGCATCCTGTTTCTCTCCCAGGCGGTGATCCCGCATATGCGCGGACGGAAAGCCGGATCGATTGCATGCATGTCGTCGGTCTCGGCCCAGCGCGGTGGTGGAATTTTTGGCGGCCCGCACTATTCGGCCGCGAAGGCCGGCGTACTTGGTCTCGCCAAGGCGATGGCCCGAGAGTTCGGCCCGGACGGCATTCGCGTCAATTGCGTCACGCCCGGCCTGATCGGCACCGATATCACCGCGGGCAAGCTGACCGACGAGATGAGGGCGAAGATCCTGGAAGGCATTCCGCTCAATCGTCTCGGTACGGCCGAAGACGTCGCCGGTATCTACACCTTCCTGGCCTCGGATCTCTCCGCCTACGTAACCGGCGCCGTGATCGACGTGAACGGCGGCATGCTCATCCACTGAGCCAGCGAGACAAGGGTCAGATCGATGGAAACCTCGACCAACGCGCTTACGAACACGCCCAAGCTGACGGACCGCGCCCACAATATTCGCCGCAATGCCCTGCGCATGGGCGAAGTTCAGGGCCAAGGCTATATCGCACAGGCGCTCGACATCTCTGACGTTCTCGCCGTCGCCTATTTCCATGCGATGCGCTACAGACCCGAAGATCCGTCCTGGGAGGAGCGAGACCGCTTTCTGCTCTCCAACGGGCATTATGCCATCGCGCTCTACGCGGCCTTGATCGAGGCGGGGATCGTCCCCGAGGAAGAACTCGAAACCTATGGCAGCGACGAGAGCCGCCTGCCGATGTCGGGCATGGCCTCCTACACACCGGGAATGGAAATGTCGGGCGGCTCGCTCGGGCTCGGACTCAGCATCGCCGTCGGCATGGGCCTGGGACTCAAACGCAAGAAATCCGGAGCGCGGGTATACACCTTATTTTCCGATGGCGAGCTTGACGAAGGCTCGGTCTGGGAGGCGATCCAGTCGGCAGGCCACTACAAGCTCGACAATCTGATCGGCATCGTCGACGTCAACAATCAGCAGGCGGACGGTCCTTCCACGCAGGTCATGGCGTTCGAGCCGCTGGTCGAGAAGCTTCAGGCCTTCGGCTGGTTCGTGCAGCGCGTCAACGGCAACGATCTCAATGCCGTGGTCGCCGCCTTCGACGCGGCCAAGTCCCATCCCGAACTCAAGCCGCGGATCATCGTCGCCGACACGCTGATGGGGAAGGGTGTTCCCTTCCTCGAGCAGCGCGAGAAGAGCCATTTCATCCGCGTCGAGCCGCACGAATGGCAGCTCGCGCTTGCCGCGCTGGAAGCCGGGAGGCAGGCATGAAGACCGTCAGATCAGCACCGCAGCCGGGCAAGCCGCGCCTGACCACCTCAGCGATGATCGCATCGATCGCAGCCGAGGGGCAGAAGACCAGACCGGGGCCGTTCGGACACGCGCTCGTCGAACTCGCGCGCCACCGCCCTGAGGTGGTCGGCATGACGGCCGATCTCGGCAAATACACCGACATGTACATCTTCGCAAAGGAGTTCCCGGACCGCTATTACCAGATGGGCATGGCCGAGCAGCTTCTGTTCGGCGCCGCCTCCGGCCTCGCTGCCGAAGGCTTCATGCCTTTCGCGACCACTTACGCGGTGTTCGCGTCTCGGCGGGCTTACGATTTCATTCACCAGACGATTGCGGAGGAAGACCGCAACGTGAAGATCGTTTGTGCTTTGCCCGGCCTGACCTCGGGCTACGGCCCGAGTCACCAGGCCGCAGAGGATCTCGCGCTATTTCGTGCCATGCCAAATATGACGGTCATCGATCCCTGCGATGCCCACGAGATCGAGCAGTTGGTGCCTGCCATCGCGGCGCATCAGGGGCCAGTCTACACCCGCCTGCTGCGCGGCCAGGTGCCGGTCGTTCTGGACGAGTACGACTACAAATTCGAGCTCGGCAAGGCCAAGCTGATCCGCGACGGGAAGGACGCCCTGGTCATCTCATCCGGCATCATGACCATGCGCGCGCTCGAAGCCGTACAGACCTTGAAAGACGACAGCATCGATATTGCGGTGCTGCATGTTCCAACCATCAAGCCGCTCGATACCGAGACGATCTTGCGTGAAGCCGGCAAGTCGGGCCGCCTGGTCGTCGTTGCCGAAAACCACACAACGATTGGCGGTCTCGGCGAGGCGGCTGCCGCGCTTCTGATGCGTTCCGGCGTCCATCCGCCCTTCCGCCAGATCGCATTGCCGGACGAGTTTCTTGACGCCGGCGCACTTCCGACCCTGCACGACCGCTACGGGATTTCCACCGCAGAGGTCGCACGGCAGATCAAGCGGTGGCTTTAGTGTACCGGCGCTAAGCGCCAACTTAGCCAAGCCCAGGTGAGGAGCTACGCCCGTCGCATGTTGCGGCGGCGAGTGATTGCTCCTGCCCAAATGCCGGTGGTCGAGAGCCGGCAAGCGAAGAACCCGGAAAGCTGCACGTCAGCCTGCGCTGATGCAACGGGCAGCAACGTCAATGAAGGACCAGGAGGAAAACATGACTGCATCGAAGCCCGGAAGCATCAGTCGCCGTTCGCTGTTGATGGCCGCCACCACCGTTCCTCTCTGCGGGATTCTCACCCGCCCGGCGTCTGCCGCCGAGTTCGTCTACAAGTTCGCGACCGGACAGGACCCAACGCATCCGGTGAATATCCGGGCGCAAGAGGCGATCGACCGTATCCGCGAAGCGACGAGCGGTCGGCTGGAGATCAGGCTATTTCCGGCCAACCAGCTCGGCTCCGACACCGAGCTTTTGACCCAAGTTCGCAGCGGCGGCGTCGAGTTCTTCAACCAATCGTCCTCGATTCTTGCCACCCTCGTACCTAGCGCAGGCATTGTGAACACCGGCTTCGCATTCGCCGACTACGACAGCGTATGGAAGGCGATGGACGGCGACCTCGGCACTTACATCCGGGCGCAAATCGCCAAGACGCCAATCATGGCGGTTTCGAAGGCCTGGGACAACGGCTTTCGTCAGGTGACCTCGTCGGGCCGCGAGGTCCGGACGCCGGATGATCTGAAGAATTTCCAGATCCGCGTTCCGCCCGCGCCGCTGCTCACCTCGCTCTTCAAGGCGCTCGGCGCCGGGCCGACGCCGATCAACTTCAACGAGGTCTATTCCGCGTTGCAGACCAAGGTCGTCGACGGCCAGGAGAATCCGTTGCCGATCATCGCGACCGCGCGTCTTTACGAAGTGCAGAGCACGTGTAGCCTCACCGGGCACGTCTGGGATGGCTACTGGATTCTGGGCAACAAGCGCGCCTTCGAGCGCCTGCCCAAGGATGTGCAGGAGATCGTGACGCGCGAGCTCGATCGCTCCGCGGTCGATCAGCGGGCAGACATCGCAAAGCTCAGCCAGTCCCTGCGCGCCGATCTGTCGACCAAAGGTCTCAAGTTCATCGACGTCGATCGTGCCGCTTTCCGCCAGGCGCTGTCTAAGACCAGCTTTTACGCCGACTGGAAGGGCAAGTTTGGCGAGGAGGCATGGTCTCACCTTGAAAAAGCCGCGGGCCAGCTATCATGACCAGCGTGAGCCATACGCCGCATGTGGATACCGGGCTCGCGGCCGGCAGATCTCAAGCGAATTCGCGCCGATGGGTGGTGACAGCGAACATGGTGCTTGGCCACGCTGTCGCAGTCCCGGCGGCCTTGCTCGTGCTGGCGGAGATCGTGGTGCTGTCCGCGGGCATCGTGGGCAGATACGTATTCCGCTCGCCGATCGTCTGGTCCGACGAGCTTGCCGGCATTCTCTTCCTCTGGCTCGCCATGCTCGGGTCTGTGATTGCGTTCCAGCGCGGCGAGCACATGCGGATGACCGCCATCGTCGGCGTGCTCAGTGCGGAGCTCCGCGCGTTCCTGGATGTCATAGCGGCCGCGGCGTCGCTGGCATTTCTCGTGCTCGTCGTTTGGCCGGCCTATGAATTCGCCGCCGACGAGGCCTTCGTCACCACTCCGGCGCTCGAGATCGTCAACACCTGGCGTGCGGCAGCGCTGCCGATCGGCATCGGGCTGATGCTGATCGCAGCCGTCCTCCGGCTCATCCGCATCGCGAGCCTGCGCAGCTTGCTGGCCTCCCTGGCGATCGTCGCAGGCATCATCGGAACGTTCATTCTGCTGGCGCCGGTCTTGAAGGCACTTGGCAATCTGAATCTTCTGATCTTCTTCGTTTTCGTGGTCGGCGCGATGGTCTTTGCGGCCGTGCCGATCGCGTTTGCATTTGGCCTCGCCACGGTCGGCTATCTCGCCCTGACAACCAGCACGCCCGACGTCGTGATGATCGGACGAATGGACGAGGGCATGAGCCACTTGATCCTGCTTGCCGTGCCTCTCTTCGTCTTTCTCGGCCTTCTGATCGAGATGACGGGCATGGCGCGCGCCATGGTCAGCTTCCTGGCAAGCCTTTTGGGCCACGTGCGTGGCGGACTGCACTACGTGCTGGTCGGGGCGATGTATCTGGTCTCAGGCATCTCCGGCTCCAAGGCGGCGGACATGGCTGCGGTGGCTCCAGTGCTGTTTCCCGAGATGCGGCAGCGTGGGGCCAAGCCCGGCGATCTCGTTGCGCTCCTGGCCGCGACGGGGGCGCAGACCGAGACGATTCCCCCGTCACTCGTTCTGATCACGATCGGCTCGGTGACCGGTGTGTCGATCTCGGCGCTGTTCACCGGCGGGTTGCTTCCGGGCGTGGTGCTCGCGATCATGCTCGCGGCCGTGGTGTGGTGGCGATACCGCCGCGAGGACCTGTCTCACGTCAAACGGGCGACGGGGCGGCAGATTGGCCGCGCCTTTGTGATCGCGATACCGGCCATCGCGCTGCCATTCGTGATCCGGACCGCCGTCGTCGAAGGCGTTGCGACGGCAACGGAGGTCTCGACCATCGGGATCCTGTACTCGGCCTGTGCGGGACTCTTCATCTATCGGCAGTTCGACTGGCGCCGCATCTATCCGATGCTGGTCGAGACGGCTTCGCTGTCGGGGGCGATCCTGCTCATCATCGGCGCGGCGACGGGCATGGCCTGGGCGCTGACCCAGTCGGGATTTTCTGCCTCTCTTGCAAAGTTCATGACCAGCCTTCCCGGCGGAGTACCTGTCTTCCTTGCCGTGACGATCGTGACCTTCGTGATCCTGGGCAGCGTTCTGGAAGGGATCCCGGCCATCGTCTTGTTCGGCCCGCTCCTGTTCCCGATCGCGCGGCAGGTCGGGGTGCACGATGTCCACTACGCGATGGTGGTCGTTCTCGCGATGGGCATCGGCCTGTTCGCGCCACCGTTCGGCGTCGGCTACTACGCGGCTTGCGCCATCAGCCGCATCAACCCGGACGAGGGCATGAAGCCGATCGTGGGCTACATGATCGCGCTTTTGATCGGCACGCTGATCGTCGCGGCCGTGCCCTGGCTATCGATCGGCTTCCTTTGACGCATCTGCGGGACGCCTTGCGGGACAAAACCGCGAGGCACCTCGTCAGGCGAACTTCGGCAGATGCAGCGGCAGGCCCTCGCAGGGCATATCGATCTCTTCGACTTGCCCCTTGCCGACTTCAGTCACGCGTAGCTTCTTGCCCTCGAGCGTGAAGGCACAATTCGTCGGCTGCGGCCCATCCAGGATCAGCCGGTCGACGACTTCACCCCGTCGGTCCAGCACCCTGACGTTCTTCTGGTTGTAGACCGTGCAATAGAGGCGGCCATCCGTGCCGAAGGCCATCCCGTCCGGACCTTTGAAATCGGGATTGGCATTCGGTTGCAGGACGTTGCCGAAGACCTCGCGTCTAGGCGAGGCTTCGCCGAGCACGTCATATCGGTAGATCTCGCCGGTGAAGGACGCGTTGGCATAGAGGTGATTGTCGGAGCCGAAAGCAATGCCGTTGGTGAAGCGGATCTTCCGATCGAGCACGCGTAGCACCTTCATGGCCGCCGGATCGATCTCATACACACGGCCGTCCCAATCAAGGTCCATATAGCCGTCGACGAAGGCCTGGCCGTTGATGAAATCTTCGGCCGCCATGCCGGAGTCGGTCAGGTAGAGCAGTCCGTTCGGGCCGAAGCAAAGATCGTTCGGAAATAGAAAGCGGTCCGTACCTTCGCCCTGCATGCGCCGGATCTCGTTTCCGCCGTCGTCGATGCAGATCAGCGCCCGGAGGCCTGCTTCCGCGATCCAGATCCGGCCGTGGCCATCAGTCGTCAACCCGTTCGGACGCCCGCCAGTCGTCCGGATCACCCTGCGATTGCCGCGAGAGTCAAGCCGTGTGATGCAAAGGGTCGACGCGGACATTTCGGTCACATACATCGATCCATCGGGCAGGCACACCGGCCCCTCCGGAGCTCCAATTCCGGTGGCAAACAGTCTCGACGCCATTTTTTCCTCCCGTTCTCCAGATTGCCGGCGCTCGTTACGAGATGACCAGGCCGCTGGCCGGATCGATCAGCACCACGCGATTGAGGTCGATGGCGAGGTTGATCCGCTCGCCATGGCTGCTGACGTCATGAGCCTGCAACTCCGCGACCGCATCGACGCCGCCGATCTTGATGGTGGTGAATGTACGGGTCCCCGTCGGCTGAATGAGGTCGACGACGGCCGAATAGGAGACCACCCCGTCGCGCGGAGGTCCGCCGCCAGCCCGGCTGAAGTGCTGGGGTCGAATGCCCACCAGAACTTCTTGGCCATCCGCACCTGTCCGCAATTTGGCTCTTGCATTCGGAAGCGTCAGCGCACCGCCGGACTGAAACACAACTGCGGCGCAGCCGCCGCTTGTCTTGAGGGTCGCCGGGACGAGGTTGATCGACGGAGACCCGAGGAAGCCGGCCACAAAGCCCGTACGAGGCTGCTCGAACAGTTCAAGCGGAGCCCCCTGCGGAAACACCTTCATCCTGAAGCCGTCGGAACGTGATCCATCCGCTTCGCTAATCATGGCGGAATGGCTGAAGGAAGCCGGCCTGCCGGATGGCGTCTTCAACGTGGTGCAGGGTGATAAGGAAGCCGTCGACGCGCTACTGCATCATCCGAACGTCTCGGCGGTCAGCTTCGTAGGGTCCACGCCCATTGCGCAGTACATCTATTCGACCGCCGCGAATACCGGAAAACGCTGTCAGGCTCTCGGCGGCGCCAAGAACCACATGATCGTGATGCCCGATGCCGACATGGATCAGGCGGTTGATGCACTGATGGGTGCCGCTTACGGCTCCGCCGGCGAACGCTGCATGGCGATTTCTGTTGCCGTACCGGTCGGCGAGGGGACCGCGGACAAGCTGATCTCAGCCTTGGAGCCGAAGGTTCGAGGCCTGAAGGTCGGGCCGGGTACCGATCCCGAGGCCGAGATGGGTCCTATCGTCACGAAGCAGCATCTGGACAAGGTCCGAAGCTACATCGATGCGGGCGTTGCGGACGGCGCGAAGTTGCTCGTCGACGGACGCAAATTCAAAATGCAGGGCTACGAAGACGGCTTCTTCCTGGGCGGGACTTTGTTCGATCACGTCAAGCCGAGCATGAAGATCTACAAGGAGGAGATCTTCGGGCCAGTGCTCTCGGTCGTGCGAGCACCGGATTATGCGACGGCCGCGCGGCTGATCAATGAGCACGAGTTCGGCAACGGGACATCGATCTTCACACGTGACGGCGATGCTGCTCGTGAATTTGCTCACCAGATCAAGGTCGGCATGGTCGGCATCAACGTTCCGATTCCGGTGCCGATGGCCTTCCACTCCTTCGGTGGATGGAAAGCGTCGATCTTCGGCGATCATCACATGCATGGACCGGAAGGCGTCCGCTTCAACACGCGAATGAAGACAGTGACAAGCCGCTGGCCAACCGGAATACGGGCCGGTGCCGAATTCGTCATGCCGACCATGTCATGACGGCTGCCGGATACTGCTTTTGTCTGTTCTCCCAGACTGCGAGGGCCATCGGCCCTCGTTCTTTTCATAGGTCATTCTAACGGCCTCTGTCTTAGAGAAATGCTCGAGCATGCCGCAGACAGTTGTGTTCGGCCGTAGCTCGAATGGCGGGTTTTGGCGCCCAAGAAACTTAAAAATGCTTTATCTTTCATTTGGGATTGACTGACACTCTCTCCGTCATTGGCGCGATTTTGTACGCCTCCGCATTTCGACTGAGGTCGACCGCGGGCGCCGAAAAAGTTGGGGTGCGGCCACGCATACTCGGGCCACAGCGACATACGCCTTGCGGCGGCCGATCTTGTCCGAAAGACTGACGAACACGACATACAGAGGCACGGTGATGATAGTGGCGCCGATAAGCATGTAGTTCGCCGTCAGATTCTCGACGCGGAGCACTTTGGCCAACAAGAAGAGCGAATAGAATTGACCTGTGTACCGGATCACGGCCTGCGCTGGCGCGAATTCAATTCAGTATTGGTCAAGCCGGTCTAACATTTCGCGCACACGAAAAGCGAGTTTTGCCTGAGAGATCGGCTTCTCTAATAGCTCGACGCCCTCATCAAGGCGCCCTTGGTGGACCACGGCATTTCGCGAGTAACCTGTCATGTACAGGATCTTGATGCCTGGGCGGATCTGCTGTGCGCGCCGGCCCATCTCCCGTCCATTGATTCCCGGCATGACGACATCCGTCAGCACAAGATCAACCTTCGGCTCTTCCTGCAGAAGGATGGTCAAGGCAGCCTGGGCGCTGGATGCCACAACCACGCGATAATTTAAATCTCGCAGAAGCTCAGAAACATATGCACGCAGGTCCGTATCATCTTCGACGACGAGTATCGTCTCCAGTTTCTCACCTTCCGGGCGAAACTCGTCTGCATTACCCTCGGCGGGTCGAGCATCTCCATGGTAGCGGGGGAAATACATTCTGATGCTGGTACCTTGGCCGACTTCGCTGTAGATCTTCACGTGCCCACCCGACTGCTTTACGAAACCATAGACTTGGCTAAGTCCGAGGCCTGTCCCTTGCCCGAGCTCTTTCGTGGTAAAAAAAGGCTCGAAAGCATGATTGAGGACGTCCGCGGTCATCCCGGTCCCAGTGTCTGTTACGCAAACGATGACATAATGGCCCGGGGAGAGCTCAGGATTCACTCGGCAATAGTCCTCGTCAGCTAATACGTTCATAGCCTCGACCGTGAGTTTGCCGCCATCCGGCATCGCGTCGCGTGCGTTGATACCGAGATTGATAATGGCAGACTCGAGGTGGTTGGTATCAGCCTCGATCGACCAGAGACCCGCACTTCCGACGGTTTGAACTTCGATGCGTTCACCGAGGGTACGTTGCAGAAACTCCTGCAATCCATTCAGAAAAATATTCAGATTGATAGGCTGCGGATCCAGCGCTTGCCGACGGGAGAATGCGAGCAGGCGGCTAGTCAGTGCTGCGGCACGCTGCGCGCCCCGCTTGGCATTGGCGAGTGCCCGCTGAAGATTCGTGCTGTTAGTCAGGCCGCGGCTGTTCCGCTCCGCGGTCTCAAGGTTGCCAAGCACGATCATCAGGAGATTATTGAAGTCGTGCGCGATCCCGCCGCTGAGCTGGCCTACCGCTTCGAGCTTCTGAGAGGCGGCTAACTGCTGCTGAGTGCGCTGGAGTTCGTCCTGGGCCTGCTTTCGCTCGGTTACGTCACGCGTTACTTTTGCAAACCCAACCAATTCGCCGGCCTCGTCGGTGATGCGATCGATGACAACTGACGCCCAAAAGCGACTGCTGTCCTTTCGCACTCGCCAACCTTCAGCCTCGAAGCGTCCCAATTTGGCCGCTTCGGCGAGCGCCCGTTTCGGTACGCCAGTTTGAATATCTTCAGGCGTGTAGAAGCGACTGAAGTGCTGACCGATAATTTCATCCGGATCGTAGCCTTTGATGCGCTGTGCACCCGGATTCCAGGTGGTTATATTGCCGGCAGGATCCAGCTGAAAAATCGCATAATCGACAACAGCCTCGATCAATCGACGGTATCGTCGCTCGCTCTCCAGCAGATCGTTGTGGGCCTGCTGACGTTCTGTGATGTCGCGCGTGACCTTTGCAAAGCCGATCACCTGACCTTGCTCGTCGCGGATCGCATCCACGACGACTAACGCCCAAAAGCGGGTCCCGTCTTTGCGGACGCGCCACCCTTCGGAACTGAACCGGCCGGTCTCTGCCGCAATTTTCAACGCTGTTTGGGGAAGCTCTTTCGCGCGATCCTCGGGCGGATAAAACAATGAGAAGGACTTGCCGATGATCTCGTCCGCTGAGTAGCCCTTCAATCGCTCGGCACCGGAGTTCCAACTGCGCACGGTGCCATCTACATCGATCATGTAGATGGCGTAGTCCACGATGGAGTCGATGAGCAGTTGAAGCGGCCGCGCGTCGGCGACCCCGTCGAGCTTTGTTTGCAGTGTTTTCAACGGGTGGAGCGCTCCCAAACAGGTTCAACGTATTTGGATGCGGGATTGTTCCGTACACCGTGGCATTGTGCCCCTGTCGCCGTGGCCGGCCGAGCAATGCTTAAGACCACAGGATCGCAAGTGGTGAGTATCGCCGTCGAGGCTCCGGCTTGGCCGGGGAACCCTGCCCGGGAGCAGAAGTTTCCATAAATCAAAGGCGGCTCCGCCTGCGGCGAAACGGGGGTTGATATGGATGAGGAAAAGCGGTTGCTCGACGGCTGTGAGCTCCCGAGGATTTCCACCGGAAATTTTGGTCTAGATGACATTCTCGGAGGCGGCTTTGATCCCGAGAGAATGTATCTGTTTGAAGGCCAACCCGGTTCAGGCAAGACAACCCTCGCTCTGGAATTTTTGCTGGAAGGAGTTCGCGTCGGCGAACCGACCCTCTACATCACGCTATCGGAGACTGAGCAAGAATTGCGTCTGGTCGCAAAGCGTCATGGGTGGTCGCTCAACGGCATTACAATCTTTGAATTGATCCCGCCTGAGACCACGCTGGATCCGAGCCAGGAACTCACGGTGCTGCATCCGGCCGAGATGGAGCTTAGCGAAACCACGCAGATGATCTTTGACCGGGTCGAGGCACTGGCGCCGGCGCGAATTGTACTCGATAGCCTGTCGGAGCTTCGCCTGCTGGCACAAAGCCCCCTTAGATACCGCCGTCAGATCCTCGCGTTGAAACACTTCTTTTCAGGTCGCAAGTCCACTGTGGTTTTGCTTGATGACCTTTCATCACAGCAGAACGATCTGCAATTGCATTCGATCGCCCATGGCGTTGTGCTTCTTGAACAGTTGGCAATCGATTACGGCGCGCAGCGGCGACGCCTTCGTGTCGTGAAGATGCGTGGTATCGAATTCAAGGGGGGATTTCACGACTTCACCATCCGGCATGGTGGTCTCATGGTTTACCCCCGACTTGTCGCAGCAGAACATCATAAGGAATTCGACAGCGACGTCGTCTTGAGCGGCAATCCGGAACTGGACACTCTTCTGGGCGGTGGCCTTGAGCGCGGAACGAATGTGCTCCTCATCGGTGCAGCGGGCGTTGGAAAATCATCGCTGGCGCTTACCTATGCGATCGCAGCCGCAGCCCGAAACGAACGCTCCGTGATTTTTGCCTTCGACGAAGGACGCGGCACTGTGAGTGCGCGAGCGAAGACGTTGGGACTTCCACTTCAAGACGGGCTCGATAAAGGCTTGATCGATTTTCAGCAAATCGACCCTGCTGAAATGGCGCCAGGCGAGTTTGCCGACGCGGTGCGGAGCAGCGTAGAACGTGCTGACGCGCGGGTAGTGATAATCGACAGCCTCAATGGCTATCTCAATGCGATGCCGGATGAGCGCTTTTTGATTCTTCAGATGCACGAGCTGCTGAGCTATCTCAGTCATCGCGGCGCCCTGACCATCCTCGTGCTGGCTCAGCATGGCCTCGTCGGACCGATGGATACGCCGCTGGACATTAGTTATCTCGCCGATGGCGTGCTGATGCTGCGTTATTTCGAGTTTGATGGCAGCGTGCGGCGCGCACTGTCCGTCGTGAAAAAGCGAAGCGGCAATCACGAACATACGATCCGAGAATTCAAACTGAGCCACCAAGGCATCACCGTCGGACCCCCGCTAAAGGGTTTCAGTGGCATTTTCGGCGGTACGCCGGTGTAGAAGGGGGAGGAGGCACCTTTGATGCCTCGGGACACCGATGGTCCGGCCTGAAACGCCAAAAGGCGTGGTTTTGGTCCTGATGCCCATTGGACGGGACGCGGCAACTGTTGCCAAGTTGATCGAAAGGGCAGGCTTACGTCCCGTGGTCTGCAACACGCTTCAGGAAGTGATAGAGAATCTCGAGTGGGTCATCGAAGTCGTGGTTGTGGCGGAGGAGGCGCTCTACGGCAATAATGCCCGCGTTCTGGAGGACTGGGTGGGCCGTCAGCCACCGTGGTCCGATCAACCCTTTGTCGTACTGACCAACCGCAATGAAGGTGGCAAGTTTGCCGCGTTCAGGCGGGAGTTGGTCATTCGCCTGCGTAACGTGGGCTTTCTCGAGCGCCCCTTGCAGGCCATCACGCTTCAGGCCACGGTACTTTCCGCAGAGCGCGCTCGAAGACGACAGTATCAAACTCGTGCGTACCTTGAGGCGCAGCGCGGCGCCTCTGCCGAACTGGAGCGTTTGGTTGCGGAGAGAACGGCTGACCTTGAGCGGGCGAACAGTCAACTCCGGGAAGAAATTGCGGGTCGCGAGCGGGCCCAGGCAGCGTTGCTGCAGGCACAGAAAATCGAGGCGTTGGGCCAACTTGTCGGCGGGGTCGCGCACGATTTCAATAACCTGCTTATGGCTGTCATCGGCAACCTCGACCTGCTTTCGAAAAAACTAGGTGAAGATGCTCGACTTCACAGGCTCCTGGATGGCGCCATGGAGGGCGCCCGCCGTGGCGCCACTCTAACACAAAGGCTACTCGCTTTTGCGCGCAAGCAGGAACTGAAGGCGCAAGCTACAGACGTCCGAAGTCTTGTGGAAGACATGATAGGCCTCATAGATCGTTCGGTGGGTCCGATGGTTCGGATCGAGCTTCACGCCGAAGACAATATGCCGGTCGTCGACGTCGACCCGAACCAGCTCGAAATGGCTCTGCTCAATCTCGCCGTGAATGCCCGGGACGCTATGATTACTGGCGGCGTCCTCACGATCGGGCTGTCCGAGCAAATTGTCGACATCGACGATCAGCTTGGTGTCCAACCAGGCCGATACGTGGTGCTCTCGGTGCGAGATACTGGAGAAGGAATGGACGCACAAACGCTGGCCCGGGCCGTAGAACCTTTCTTCTCAACGAAGGGAGTCGGCAAGGGCACGGGTTTGGGTTTGTCCATGGTGTTCGGCCTGGCGCAACAATCCGGAGGTGCCCTGCGGCTCGAAAGCACCCCCTCAAGCGGGACAACCGCCAGACTTTGGCTTCCCGTTGCCAGTGAAACGTCGCCGCCTTCCGGACGCGCGCCGAACATCGTTACCCAAGCCTCGGCGCCAGCGAAGATTCTTTTTGTAGACGACGATCTTCTGATCGCCGGCAGTACTGTCGATCTGCTGGAAGACCTGGGACATCAGGTGATTGAAGCGCATTCCGCCATTGAGGCGTTGCGGCTTCTTGAAAGTGGCTTAGCTGCTGATCTTTTAATAACCGACCACGCGATGCCAGGAATGACAGGAATCGAATTGGCCCGAGAAGTGCGCCGCCAATATCCTCGACTTCCGATCTTGCTTGCGACGGGGTTCGCTGAACTGGAAGGAAGCGAAGTGGTAGACGTCGCACGTCTCGCGAAACCTTACACGCAAGCTCAACTTGCGACGGAGATCGCGCACCTCCTGCCGAATGGAAGGGATGGCTTCTAATGCCGCTCAGCGGCAGCGTGCACCTGCCGGGTAGACGGATTTCGAGCCGTCCCTTCAGGTGGTTTGTGCGCGCGCCGTAGAAAAGCGGCGCTGCGGCCTTCCGCCGGGCGTCCCCCATTCGATGACGAGTGGGGGTAGTGCCTGAAACGCCGGGCCGTTATACGCGTTCGCTCAGGCCGCCTTGGACTCGATCTGGTGCACGTTGGCCTGCGCCGCGCCATTGATGGCGATGCGCAACGGCGGCGGCGTGAACTATGTTTTTTGGGGCCCGGCGCGCGGCGAAGTTCAGCTTGTGCTTCTGCTTCTCCCAACGGGCGTTGCTTACGAGCGCCCTCCAATGCGGCCCGCTCGGCCTCGATAGCCTAGTCGAACTAGCCCAGCGAGGCTTGATTGGTTCTTCAGCTTTCTCGCCCATGAGACCGGCTCGCTAGTCTGCGGGCGGGATCGGCGGGGCCGCGTTAAGAAGCTGCGATATCGCGGTTACGATCTGAGCAGGGGCAAAGGGCTTTGCAAGCAGTAGGCTGTTTGGGACGCCCTCGGACGCCCATTCCTCCCCGTGAGTGCCGGTCATGTAGATGATGGGCATCGTCGGATCGATCTCCCGGGCAGAGCGACCGACCTTCCATCCATCGAGCTTTCCCAGCAGGTTGATGTCGGTCACGACCGCCCGGAATTTGGATTCGTCGTCCTGCCTGCAAAAGAGTAATGGCTTCCTCGCCAGACGCCGTCAGGGTGGACGCAAAGCCGCCGTCTGAAAGAGCTTCTTCGACCATAGCCCGAATAAGCTGGTCGTCCTCGACGACCAGAATCTTAACCGCATCGGTCAAAGCCAATCTCCCCCTGGCTGCCTCGTCGCAGTCGCGCGGCAGGGTAAGACGTGGTGGAACAGTAAGTTCCATAATTGAGATCCTACTAGGGTATTTTCCAGCAAGGCCGCGCCAAGCACTAGACGCTAGGAAAGAGGTTAGGCGCGTAACTTATCATGCTACAAGCCGAAGGCGGGCCAGCCAGGGTTCGAAGGGACGAGTTCATGCCAACCCTCACGGGGACAGAATCCGTGACGTCTCCCGTCGCATCGACCGGGGCAACCAGACAGGAACTTCCGTACCGGTTGAGGCAACAGTCCTTGCTGGGCGAGTTCGGCCGAACCGCGCTGCAGACCCGCGACATCGGCCAGATACTCCAACGAGCGACGCAGCTCTGTGCCCAGGGTCTCGAAACACCTTTTGCCAAGGTCCTGGAGTACATGCCGGAGGAAAAACGGTTGCTGGTGAGCGCAGGCGTCGGATGGGCGCCGGAGACGATCGGCCAGATATCCCTGGGCGTCGATCTGGAGTCTCCCGCCGGCTACGCGTTCCATACCGGCCAAATCGTCATTTCCAACCACCTGCAGGAAGAAACCCGCTTTCGAACGCCGAAACTACTGTCGGAGCACGGCATCAAGCGCGCCATCAACGTTCTCATCGCGCGGGGCGGCGAAGGTCATCTACCGTTTGGTGTTCTGGAAGTCGACAGCGCTGACTCGGGTCAGTTCGATCTCGCGGATGCTGATTTCCTTGCCGGCTTTGCGGGCCTGCTCGGCATCGCCATTGAGCGGCAGCATGCCGACGCCGAGCTCCAAAAAGCCCTCGAGCACCAAGCCATGTTGACTCGAGAGATGAGCCACCGTGTCAAGAACAGCCTGGCGTCGGTGGTAGGCCTGCTCCGCGTCCAGTCCCGCAGCGCACAGTCCGAGGAAGTTCAAAACGCGCTCAAGGACGCCGCTTCCCGCATCACGACGATCGCCCAGGTTCACGACCACCTGTGGCGCAGCACCAGGATCGGGTTTGTCGATATTGCGGACTTCGCGGGCGAGCTTTGCAGGAAGCTGCAAGAAACGCTCGCCTACAAGATTGACTGTAAGTTCGACCACCTGATGATTCCGGCGGACAAGGCAATTCCGCTTGGCCTCCTGATCAATGAGCTTGTCACGAACGCGGCGAAGCACGCCTACTCCGACAAGTCCGGCGAAATCCAGGTGGCGGGCGCGGGGCGCGGAGCCGATTTGCATGTCGTGGTAGCGGATCAGGGCGTGGGACTGCCGGCGGATTTCGATATGGACCAGCCGCGAGCGAGCCTGGGCTTCAAGGTGATCAAGAGCCTGCTTGCCCAACTCAATGGACGCATCGCGGTCTCATCAAACGAGCCAAAGGGCACAACAATCCAACTTGATGTGCCGCTCGATTAGAGGAAGTTCCGTCCATCCTACATCCCGGACCTGTCATGGCTTCACGAACTGATAGGCGAAGCGATCGGTCTCGCCCTTGATCGAGGGATCGAACACCTTCATCGAGTGCGGATCGTCCTTGTTCGCGAGCATTGTGCTTTCCGCGTCCAGTACGAAGCCGGCCGCCTCCACCTCCTCGCAGTGAGATTCATGCACTCGTGGATGCCAACGGCCTGCCGGTCCGGCTGGCGCTGACGCCCGACGAGGCTCACGAGAATCGGCTTGCCAGAAAGCGACTATCTTGTCTGAAGCGCGGATCGATGCAGCTTTCTGACGTGGCTACGACGCCGACTGGATTAAGGAGCTCGCCACGAAGAACGGCGCATGGGCCAACGTCCCGCCAACCCGATCTGCTTCGCTCACCGTGCACCAAGATGGTGCACCATGTTTTGCCGGCGCCCCACTGACCCGACAGCAAGCCATGCCCCACCGCTGGCATCAGCCGTTTGATTAGCCATGCCTTGAGCGGCCGCGGATCTGCATCCCCGTGTGAATTGTGAATAAAGTGCGGCAACTTCGGATCCTGCCGCGACGCCTCATCGATTTCGTCGAGATCATCCTCAATATCGTCTTCGTCTGGATCTGGCGCCGGTGTCTCCGGTTTAGGCGAAATTGGCTTGAGTATCTCCCGCGGCGCGTTTCGACAATTTTCTCGGGCGCCTTCATGCCGTCGAGCAGCGGCAACGCCCTATCAGTGTACTTGCTGGCGCTCCTGGAGATCTCGCGGGAAGTCGACCCTCTGCGAAATAGCGGCCGGCAACCTACTCGTTGCGTTGCCACACGCACGCTCGATGTTTCAGCGAGCGCCGTTCTCGTTGCGAAAGGCAGCAATGAAATCGCAACGAATTGGGTGAAACGACCGTGAACAAAACGGGACGAGGACGATCACCACACCAAGAAAGATCAATAACTTAGAAGATGCTCACTGCGTTCGGGACGCCGTGGTCTTAAGCCATCAGATCGCAACTTGAACCGAATGTCGGTATCGGTGGTTGCGCCTCCGCAATTTGAACCTGCGAAAATCTTGCCCGACCAGGCCGAGAACTGCGCACCGCTATGCAACCGAGCTCGGCGAATTGCTTAGCTAGGTACCGTAGATACAGGCCCTATGAGAAAACTTTTCGGTCGTTCCGTCAGTACGGTTCAACCAGAAGCATTTCGTACCGAAGTCAGCAGTTCGGACGTTAAAGTGGGTAATTCCGCATCCCTTCTTGGCCTCGGCATCGGGATGGTGCTCCAGTGCCGCTCGTAGAATCACTGTGTCATTGGCGCCAACCCGATCGCCCACGTCGTACCGGTGAAGCATGTCATTCAAATAAGCAACGGCGTCACCTCTTTTGGCGAAGTGCAGTGGGCCGAGGTCGATCGGCTTCGCGGGCATGTGAAACCTCCATTCCAATCAAGCGGTAGAATTGCTGTCCACGTCGTCGAGCGGCAGAAGCCGATCGCGTAGCTCGCGGACGATGATGACCGGGAAATCCATGGCTTCGAGCTGACCTTCGCGTTCGGTGACCCACGCCACGCATTCCTCCTTACTGAGATCGGTCTTCTCGTACAAGGCAACCGCGCTCATGCGGGAGAGACCGAGTTCCATGAGTGAGAGGAGGGTCCTCGACGAAATACCAAACTCAAGTTGTGTGCCGATGTCCAAGCCGTGATCAATCAGGTCCTCACGGTTGATCTGGCGGAGATGCATGTGCAGGACATCCATGTAGGCGGACAGATACTTCGGCGCCTTGAATCGCGCGACTTGCTCGACCAGCTCCATCGTGTTGCGGATCTGCACCGGAAGGCTGTAGGTCCTACCGGTGGTACGGTGCCACTCGATGTTCCCGCGGATCATCTCGGCCAACCTCAAGGACTCGGGCGCCTATCTGCTCACCACATTCATGCGGCTCGGGTCCATTTCGGCGGCCAGTCTCTCGAAGCGCCACGATGCCGCGTCGATGGCATATTGCCGAAGTGGAACGCGACCCCGCGTTCAACGAGCGGTGCAAGGCGGAAGTTGGGGCGTACGCCCTTCCGGGCGAGGTCGGCGAGCTGTGCAAGCTCCGGATCGATTGAGCCAGGCTGAGGCAGGAGCTGGCTAACCAGATCGGCGACATCCTCCGACTCTCCGGCGCCGTTCGTGTAGACGAGCGTTCCGCCTCTCTGGCCCGCCGCTGCGGCGATGAAGGCGAGGCGCTTCCTAAGTCCCGCTGGCGTGCTTGCGAGCTGGAGCGTTCCGACTGGAAGTGTCGAACCCTGCTGTCGGACGGTCAGGTTCCAGAGCTTCGGCTTGCGTGGGGTTTGGTTCGCGACGATCAGGTTCTGGAGAACGGTGGGAGCGTCGCTGTCGACGGCGACAGTCTGCACACCGTCGGGCGCGTCCGTTAGCAATGCCTCCGGGTTCTGTGTCGCGGGGCTGATGAATACGACCTTCAGCTTCGAGTTCGCACGGCTAGCCCGCTCTACGGCGTCCTGCAAGATCACGCCGCGTTGGCTGTCCTCGATTTTGTGCGCCTCGTCCACGATAAGCAGGTCAATTGAGAACGCGTCGCCGAGCACGTTGGCGAGAAGGTGCAGCCGCTCCTGCGTGGAGACTAGAATTACTTGCGCGCCTCCAGCGCGCGCCGCTTCGTACTTGTCACGGAGGGGAAGGGACGACACCTCGATGCGCTTGGTCTTGCCGAGAAGACCTTGGAGAGTGGTCTCGATCTCCGAAACTAACACGCGGGTAGGGGCGAGGTAGACTGCGACCCGGGTGTCACCCGCGCTTAGTTGGTCGATCAACCACTGAAGGACGAGAAACGTCTTCCCGGAGGCAGTGGGGGCGGACGCCGAGAGCCAACTTCCTCCGCCCGCATTGGCCAGAAGCGTTGCTGAAAATCGTTCACCTGCAGCCAAGCGCCGCTCGATTCCACCAGGATGGAACGGTCCATCTCGCGCCGCTGGGATTCAAGGCGCAGCGCCACACCTAGCCGTCCGGTCGAGACCGGCCGTCAGTAGGTGGCGATCGTTGGCTAGCGTGATGGCCCGGTAATTGGAGAGCTTGCCCAACAGGACAGCGCCCGCGTCCTTGAGTGCTTGATCGTCCGTCAGAGAGATCGCCGCAGTTGCGATCCGGAGCGCGGCCTCCTGGTCGATCCGTTGATCGGACCGCGCCAATATGCTGCCGGCGAGCAGCAGCCTTGGCCAATCGATCGCCACGGCAGAGGGGGCGGCGGGTTCGGGCACTAGGTTGTCAAGTTCGGTGCGCACGGTGAGTCGAATGATCGCATCGAGATCGTCGCGAATTCCTTCCTGAAGAAGCCACGACTGGAGACCGACTAGGCTCATTCCGTCTTAATCCCCATCGCTCTGAGAAATGCGGCGCGGAAGCCGTCGGCCGACGGCAGCGGGATGCAAAACAGCTCGATTTCCATCTGGTCGAGCTTCTCCGACTTGAGCCGCTCGCCGATCCTTTTGCTCCAAACGGCCAGTTCCGCGCGTGAGGCCTCAACGATCTCCTCCGCGATCGCCTTTACGTCATCTTTCGGATAGAACGGCGCGTCGAAGCCCACCAGGGCCACGCCGCAGTATTGGACCCGCTTGGACATCACCGACGACTTGTCAAAATACTTCTTCAGCGCGTCGGTGAGCGTCGCATCACTGAGGTCGGCCTTGTCGCTCAGGAGCACCAGATCGCGTTCCCTGTCGGTCTCCTCGTGTTCTGGTTCAATGAGGAAGGGAGCGAGTGAGGCGAGGCAGTCGCGGATCGCGGCTCCCGCGTCCTTGTAGATTTTGGATTCACCCCAGTAGAGCTTCGGGATGCCTTCCGGCATCACGCCAGCGTACACCCCATCGGCTCCATGGTAGTGTAGGCGCGTGTCTGTCTTGAGATCCATCTTGCACAGAATCTGAGGCAGCTTGAGGAAGCGCTCGGCCAATAAGAACAGCAGCATCTCGCCGCCCTCTCCGGTCTTCGCCAAATCGGTGAACGACCGCTTGGCGCGCTCGACGAGTTCGGCGACCGCCTCGGTGCTATTGTACTTGGCGTCGCGCGCTTTCGCTGCAGCGAGCTTCGAGCGCGGTATCGCATAGTCGACTACGGCGTTCCGCATGAACTCCGCCAGCCGGTGCGGCTGGACGCGGCCGTTTCCATCCACTGTGAGGCAATGACAGTGGATCTTGACCGAATGACCCTCGATGAGGACGTCGCGCTCCACCAACATGAGGTGAACGTCGAGTGCTTCCGGATTCCCTGTCAGCGCGGACGTGAGATCAGTCGCGGTGATGGTCGACAGACGGCCTACCCCCTTGTTCGTACGCCCGTCTGCCCCCAGACGAGTCAACCCATAATTGTAACCACCTAGACCTCCGCAGTCCATGTTCGGCGGGAATTGCCATCGAATCCGCGATGATCGCGAGCGGCGCTTTCATGCGCTGCGGACTAGACCAAAGCCTTCACGCGCGTCGTCGCTGTTGCTCGCAAGTCTAGAGCAGCATCGCATGCTCTTTACGAAAACATGCTCGGCAATAACGCGCCTGCCGTCTGCTCTTGGATGGTTGGCTTCTCGGAAACGACTGACCAAGGTAGGAGCCGATGTGCCCCTATTGTGCCCCCGCTTTTTTGGGGCACATTACAGGGGAAGCCAGCGACTAAATCATTGAATTCAGGTTTGAAATGGTGGGCGCACAAGGGATCGAACCTTGGACCTCTCCCGTGTGAAGGGAACGCTCTCCCGCTGAGCTATGCGCCCGGGACCATCATGCAGGCGGCCGGACTTGTCAGTCGGCCGGCACATGGAGCCCGCGATTTAGAAGTGCGGGCCGAAGGTGTCAAGTTTTCAGGCGGGTTGCGGCCGCAAAACCTTCCGCAAGCCACGCAATTCGCATGCGGGGCCGGGTTTCGGCCCGCTTAGGCGCCCTGCTGGCGGGCGCGGGAGGCGTGGGCCTGGAGCGCGCGGATGCGCTCGGCGAGCGTTCCGCCGCCCTCGGGCAGGCTCGCGGCGCCCGGGCCCTTGGTCGCAGCGTCGTTGGCCGGGCGCGGTGCCGGCTTGGGCGGCTGGCCGGCCTCGGCGGCGAGCAGCGCCTCGATGGGCGAGTTCGGGCCTTCGAGCTGCATCGCGAGCTTCGCCACTTCCGCGGCGATGTCGTTGATGCGCTCGCGCAGAAGCGCGTTCTCCATCCGCTCGGTGGCCCAGGAACTCTCCGCCTGCTGCTGGATCGCGTTGATGTCGCGCTGCAGCTTGGCGCGCTCGTCGCGCGCGCTGCGGAGCTGCTCCTCGAGCGCGGACTTCTCCGCACGCAGCGCCTCGAACGCGGCCGACGATTTGCCGCCGCTCAAGCCTGCGAGCTCGACGCGCAGCTCCTTCACGGTGCGTTCGGCATTGTCATTGGCCTGGCGCAGCTGGTTGTTCTCGTAGTCGCGCTCGGCGAGCAGCTTGCCCTGCGTGGCGAGGCGCGCCTCGAGGTCGGCGACGCGCCCGGACAGCATCTCGGCCTCCTTCACCTGCACGATGAGCTGGCGGTCGAGCTCGGTGACGCGCTGGCTCAGATTCTCGACGCGGCCGCGGGCTTCGGCGAGCTCGCGCGAGGCGGTCTCGGATTCGGTCCGCTCCTGCGCGAGGCGCGTCTGCGTCGCCGCGAACTCCTTTTCGGCATCACCGACGCGATTCTTCAGTTCCTCGATCTGCGCGCGTACCGCGACCAGCTCGACCTGGCGGCTTTCCGCCATCATCGAGCGGTCGGAGAGCTCGGTGTTGATCCTTGCGAGCTCGGCCTGCTTGTCGGCTAGCGCGATCTCGGCCTCGCGCAATGATGCGGTCTTGGCGGCGAACTCTTCTTCGGTGGCGCGGAGCTGCTCCTTCACCGCCTTCTCGCGCGCCTCCAGCGCGAAGATCGTGGCGTTCTTTTCGCCGAGCTCGATCTTCATGCGGTTGATGGCGTCGCTCTTCTTGCCGAGCTCGGCGAGCTGGCTCGTGGTCTTGTTCTTGAGCTGTTCGACGCTCATCTCGAGCCGCCGCGCCGACATGGCGAATTCGGCGCGGAGCTGGTCCTTGTCGGCCTGGATCTCGGCCATCGACAGCGGGGTGGCGGCCTCGAGCCGGCGCGTGGTCAGGCGCACCGCGCGGTTATGCACCAGCGGCACGATGGCGAGCCCGCACAGCATCGAGAGCAGGAAACCGATCGCCAGGTACATGATCGGCTCGACCATGGGCCAGAACTCCGAGAGCTAAGGAAAAATTTACCAACGACAATGCCATGGCGGGCCGGCAAAAGGCCAGCCCCGCTCTGTCGTTAACCTTGATCCTTAAGCGGAGGGGGAACGGTGCCTAGAACGGGTTCCAGGTCGCACTGGGCGTGTATTTGAGATAGCCGATATTGGCGCCCAGCCGCAGGCCGAGGCCGGAGCGGATCGGCACCAGCACGATGTTGTTGGCGGTCAGCGCCGTCATGCCGAAGCCGCCGATGATATAGGCCGAGCCGTCGAGGCCGGCGAAGCGCTGGTAGATCGCGTTGGTGGCAGGCAGGTTGTAGACCAGCGTCATGGTGCGGGCGCCGTCGCCACCCCAGTCGAAGCCGAGCGAGGGGCCCTGCCAATAGACGCGCAGATCGCCGGCGTTCTTCGTGTAGAGCGTGCCTTCGCCGTAGCGCAGGCCCGCGACGAAGGCGCCGGACCCTTCCTCACCCAGGATATATCCGTTCGGCAGGCCCCATTGGCTGACCGCCTTCTCGATGATCGAGGCAAGCCCGCGCGAGACATTGCCGAAGAAGCGGTGGCCGGCGGTGACGAGTTCGTCCGGCCCATAGGTGCTGGGGGTCTGGGTTCGCTGCGGCGGCGGCAGGTTGGGCGGCGGTGCCTGCTGAGCGGAGGCCGGCACGATCCAGCCGACCATCGCGACGAGCGCGAGTGCAGCAAGGCGTGATGCGAAAGTCATAAAAAGAACCCCTGGTATCGAAACCGATCGCTTCCTTAACCTGACGCCAACAGGCACGGCTCTAGGTTGCGCCGGATGTCCCCTCGACTCGGATGTTATCCGCAGCAACTATGACGGCACAACGGCAGGAAGATAGCCCTTTGCGCCCCGGAATTGCCTTGATCGGCCGCCTCGTCTGCCTGCTGGCAGGCATCTGGATCGATTGCGTGGGGTTGCCGGCGGAGGCTGCCACCACCGAGCGGATCGTCGTCAACCGTTTCAGCGGCGTCGCCATCGAGGGCTTCGACCCCGTCGCCTATTTCGTCGATGGCGCGGCCGCGCGAGGCAAGGCGCAGTTCGAGGCCAACCTCTGG